>DATDAW010000051.1:0-25691 GCA_036525185.1 Chthoniobacterales bacterium
AAAAGCAATACACATCGGTAGCTCAACCTTTTAATGTGGTTCTGACAATCCGCTTCAAAAACGAGGGCGACGGCATCCAGTCCGTGCTCGCTCCAATCAATGTGGGCAGCGAGTTGCGCTTACCCAGGTATTCGCCGGAGAGTGGCTATCAATCCAAGTTGGTCAAGTCGACTTCACGCAAGGCAACCAACGCCATGATCCAGCGAGATTATCGGGATGATCAGAATTACTTCTTCCGGATTCGTACGGTCAAGAAAGAAGGAAAAATTGTCAGCGCCAACTACGGCAAGATCGATCGTGATATCGAGTTTTGGGGCAACGAGCTGATCCGTTTCACTTACTACCTCAATCCGGTGCCGAACGACCGGAATATGGAATTTGACCCGAAGCGGAACTTGCTTAACGGGTTGTCCGATCGAGAGATCGTGACCGCTCCTTGAAGCCTTGAAGGTGGTGGAGCAATTGCAAGTCTGACGGCACTCAGTGCGATAGACCTCACAGGATCACTCCACCATGCCTCGGTAATGCGAAACGAGCTGGGGCAAAATCGCACCCACACCTCGTATGGGATACCGGCCAGGCGGCATTCCACATTTTTTGTGAAACAGGTTTACACCTTCAGTTCGGCGTTCGTGTTGGCGTCGGCGATTAGGAATTGCTCGTGGTGATAGGTCGGGTCGCCACGAAAGGTCAATCGGCCGGCGTATTTGCGCTCGATATCGATGAGCAGATCTTCGTCCTCAGTTCGCAGACGTTTCAAAACCTCCGGGTTCACCGTGATCCGAACATCGTGAACGGTGTCCTGATATTTCCGCATGACCAGATGAAGCTGGCGCTGGAGTTCGACGCTCATGGTCATGGCACTCTTGACTTTGCCGCGGCCGGAGCAGTACGGGCAGCTGATGAAAACACTGCCGCTGAGGCTTTCCTGGGCGCGTTGACGCGTCATTTCCATGAGTCCGAGCGGGGAAATGGGCAGCACGTGCGTCTTCGCTTTGTCGCGCCGCAACCGGTCCTTCATCCGTTGATGAACGAGCTGCTGATCCTTCCGGCTCTTCATGTCGATGAAATCGCCAATGATAAGACCGCCGATGTTGCGGAGGCGCAGCTGGCGGGCGATCTCATCGGCAGCCTCGAGGTTAGTCGTCAGTATGGTCTTTTCCATCTCTTTCGAGCCCTTGTTGCGACCGGTATTGACGTCGATGGCGATGAGAGCCTCGGTTTCGTCGATGACGATATAGCCGCCGCACTTGAGCCAGACCTGACGATGAAACGCATCGTCAATTTGTTTCTGAACGCCGAAACGGTCAAAAATCGGATAGGGCTCCGCATAATGTTCAATCCGGTTGCGAGCCCGGCGGGAAATCTGGCCAACGAGATCCTTCATCCGGTTGGTCGCGGCGAGGTCGTCGCAAACGACGGAATCGATTTCGTCCGTGAGAAAATCGCGAACCGTGCGTTCGATGAGGTCGGGCTCGTGGAAAAGGCACGTGGCCGCAGGCTGTTCCTGCATGGCCTTCTCAATTTGGCGCCATTGCTCGACGAGAAGGCTCAGGTCGCGGACGAAATAACGCGCGCGCTGACCTTCGCCGACGGTTCGCATGATGACGCCCATGCCCTCCGGCACATCAAGTTCCTGGAGGATCTTCCGGAGGCGTTCGCGTTCCTTGGGATCATCGACTTTTCGCGAGATGCCGCTCTGGTCGTTGAAGGGCATGAGAACGAGGTAACGTCCCGCCAGCGAGATGTTCGTCGTAATACGGGGGCCTTTGCTGGAGATGGGGCCTTTGGTGACCTGAACGATGACATCCGAACCGACTGGATAAATGCTGGGTATGTCTTTCGAAGTCAGGTTCCGCCGGGTCTTGGAGGAATTCCTTGCGACCTCCTCGACGCCCGAGTCAAGAGCGGCTGGCAGGGCGTCCCAGAAATGGAGGAAAGCGTTTTTTTCAAAGCCGATGTCGACGAACATGGCTTTGAGGCCGTGTTCGATGTTTTTGACTTTTCCTTTGAAAATGCTGCCGACGATGTTGCGGTCGGTGGCGCGTTCGATGTTGTACTCCTCGAGACGTCCGTCCTCGATGAGCGCAACGCGGGTTTCAAGTCGTTCGCTGTTGATTATTAATTTGTTGCCGGTCTTGCGCGGCCCAATGCCGAGCATTTGTTTCACTTTTTCGATCATTCGTCGAAGTCCTTTCGGGGGTGGTTGCGAGACGGGTCCAACGTCCGCCGGTATGTTATCCATAACCTCGGATCAACCGCGCGCGTTACGCGGTTTGGCTGGTGCGGGCGTCGGCTTGGGCTTGCCGCGAAAGAAGTCCCAAAAACTTCTTTTGCGCGGTGTTGCCACGGGCTCAGCCTTGCGAACCCTTTGCGGCCGTGAATCCGCCTCTTGTTTAATGTCTGGAGCGTCGTTGTCGGACCGTTTCGACTTTCCGCGGGAAGCGACACGTTGATCGGATGCGCCCGCAGTGTGGTCGGCGGTCTCTTCGTCGCTCGCGGCTGCTGCGGCCGCGGGGACGTCACGCTCGAAGTTGATGCTTTCAATGAACGCGAAGCTGCCCGGCGCCGGTTTGAGCGATTTCAGGCCGGGATCGTACCCGGTCTGGAGAGCCATCGTGTCCTTGATGATTTTCGCAGCGATAGGAGCAGCCGTGCCGCCCCCGGATTTTGCGCCCTGGATAAATACGCAAACGGCAAGCGTCGGCTTGTCGTATGGGGCGAAACTGATAAACCACGTGTGGTTGTCTTTCTTTCCATCACGGAAAAACTGTGCCGTGCCGGTTTTCCCGGCAACAACGGTGCCAGGCACCCGGGCGGCTCTCGCCGTACCGCCGTCTTCATTGACGACGCGCCACATGCCTTTGCGAACTTTTTCAATCTGATCCTCAGTGAGGCCTTCCTTCCGGAGGTCCGCATGGATCCGTCCTGCTTTGCGGATTTCGCTACCGTCCGGGTGAACGATTTTGTGAATGAGGGTGGGATAATAAGAGATGCCACCGTTGGCAACCGTCGCGGCAATCATGGTCATTTGCAGCGGGCTGGCGAGAACGAATCCCTGGCCGATCGAGGTATTTGCGGTATACCCATTGCTCCAGCGTTCGCGCGGGTAATTTTGCGCGAGCCAATCTTTGCCGGGCAGAATGCCGCCGTTTTCGTAAGAGAGCTCGATACCAGTTCTTTGGCCCAGACCCAGGGCAACGCCCACTGCGTCGATCTCATCGATGCCGGTCGCGTTGCCGTATTGATAAAAGTAGGCGTTGCAGGAGTTTTTCAGCGCGGTGGAAAGATCCTGCATACCGTGGGAACCGCCTTTTTCGGCGATCCAGCATTTCATGTACGTGTTGCCGTAGGTGACGCCACCCGAGCAATAGAATTTGTCGTTGCCTTCACCGGCTTTGAGACCGGCGAGCGCAATGGGGATTTTGTAGGTGGAACCGGGGGCGTATGCGCTGATGGCCCGGTTCGTGAGGGGATCGGCGTCCGCGTTTTTGAGGGTGGTCCATTCCTTGACCGAAATGCTGGGGATGAACGTATTCGGATCGTAGGAAGGGACGGAGACCATGGCGAGAACTTCGCCATTGTTTGGATCGACAACAACCGCAGCGCCGCGGCCGACGGAGCGCATGGCTTCCTCGGCAATGTACTGGATGCGTGCGTCAATGGTTAGGTAGACATCCGAGCCGCGTTGAGGCGGGTCTTCACGGATTTCGCCTTCGATCTGGCCTTTGACGTTCTTCTTGAGAACGCGAGCGCCAGGTTTTCCCTTGAGAGATTCATCGAGAGTCAGTTCCAGGTTCACTTTGCCCTGAACGTCCGCTTCGTAATACGTGTAATCGTCGATGTCCGCCAGTTCGTTGACGTCACGTGGCTCCCCCACGTAGCCTAAAATTTGAGCGGCGAGCGCGCCGTAGACGTATTCACGCACGGGTTTTTGCCCGACTTTGATGCCTGGCAGGCCAAGATCGCGTTCTGCAAATTTGGCCAGCGTATTGAAATCGATGTCCTCGCGATACGTAAACGGGACCAGCGGTTTGGTTTTGAAATGAGCGGCGAGCTTGCTCGAATTATATGGCTCCGCAAGGTCCATCTTACTCAACTTCGGAACGATCGCGGAATTGACGACAGTGACGATGTCCGTTTCGACTTTCTCCTCAGCCATACCGCGGGCATTGGCGCGGACGGTTTGCGTAGTCGGCAGTGACCCGAATTCTTTCCGATAGCTCTGTACCATCGCTGGAAGCAGAAAATCGACTTCGTAGCTGGCGCGATTGCGAACGAGGGTGAGGCCGTTGCGATCCTTAATTTCACCGCGCACAGACGGGATTCGGACGGTGACTTGTGAGCTGTTTAGAATCTGACTGGCGTAGTACTGATGCTTCCGGACCGTCACATTCCAGAGCTGCGCCGCGAGACCACCCAACGCAGCTAGCGTCAGGACCCCGATCACATGAATGCGGAAATCAGTACGTGGTTCACCCATCGGTCACTCCTGCGGCAGCGGTTCCGGTTCGTAACGCACCCAGGCCGCCAGACGCTCGAGCAACCAATAAAAAAAAGGGGAAAGAATTGTCGCAACCAGCCCTGTCCCTCCAATGAGCCACCACACTTGGGCTGGAAAATGAAGACCCTGCCGGCGAAAGGTGATGTCGAGATATTCCACCAACAACGCGAGTGACGTAAACACACCGGTGAGCAAGGTGTGGACCTCCCAGCGTCCTTCCAAATAAAGAGGCCTGAAACCGTGCATCATAGATCCCAAAATCGAGTAGGAGATTATCGACCAGCCAAGTGATATTTCAACCGACGAGTCCACCACCTGCACCGTCATCAAGTCCCACATCAGTCCGCAACAAAACGTAAGCGTCATTGCCGCCGGATACGGCAAGGCGAAGCATCCGTAAAACATTACAATGGGCATCAAATGCACGTGAGCTCCGTGCAGCCACGGCAGCGGCGGAATAAACGTTTGAAGGATAAGCGCCGCAAAACTGCACAGGATGAGGAGCAATAGGAAGAGCATGTTCGCGCTTGAACGTTACTCAATTTCGCCTGCCGCCAATGATGACGAAAACGTCTTCGACATCCCCAAAATTGACCGCCGGCGCGACCTGAGCCTGCGTATCCAGAGCGCGTTTCGTCGTGGAAACAATCGTGCCTATCAGTAATCCTGCCGGAAAAACACCCCCCTGAATGCCGGAACTGAAAACTTTTTGCCCGGGCTCCAGCTTGGCGTCCTTCGACAGAAAATTCAGCGTCAACAACGGCACTGGCACACTGGAAACCCGCGCTCCCTGTACAATCCCCTGCTCTTGAGTCCCCTCGACGTCGACAGCCACCTGCAGCCGTTCATCGGTCACAAGAACCACTTCCGAAATCGCTTTTGAAACCGTTGTCGTTTTGCCCACCAGGCCATCCTCCGTCACCACCGGCATATCGGGCGCCAGGCCCTTGTCCGAACCGCAATTGATCGTGACCGTGTTCCACCACGTCCCAGTCTCTCGCGAAACGATCCTCGCCGGGATCAACTGAAAAACAGCACGCTCTTTATATTGGAGCGCTCGGCGCAGACGATTGTTGTCCTCTTCGAGATTACGCAGCGTCTGGTTGAATGCTTTCAGGTTTTTGTTCTCGATTACCAATCGCTGGTTCTCCGCCTCCAGCTGCTCGAGCGTCTTCAAGCCCTTGGTCACGGACGTAATCTGACGTTGTGCTGCGTTCCCCGTTTTCAGAAACGGCGAGATGACCTGCAAAAACGCAGACTTCATCGCCTGGATATTCTGCGGTTTCAGGCTCAGCAAAGCGACAGTCACCACGAGGAGGACCGTCACGACGACGAGATTGATTCTCTTCAACGCGCTACTCCGGGCACGGGGTCAGATCAACGCCACGAACGTTCGTTGGTAGCGACTTGCCGCAGGAATTTCAGTTCGTTCAGCGCCCGGCCAGTTCCCTCAGCCACGGCACTGAGTGGATCCTCCGCGATATGCACCGGCAGGCCCGTTTCCTCCATCAGAAGCTTGTCAAGTCCACGCAACAGGGCGCCGCCACCCGCAAGGACCAACCCGCGATCAACCAGGTCGGCCGACAGTTCCGGCGGACAACGCTCCAGGGTCACCCGAACGGAATTGGTGATCGTCGAAATCGGCTCCACCAACGCCTCACGCACTTCCTGGGACGTAATCGACAAAGTCTTCGGCAATCCCGCAACCAAATCACGCCCTTTGACCTCCATCGAAGTCTCCTTTTCCAGCGGATACGCAGAACCGATCTTAATCTTGATCTCCTCAGCCGTTCGCTCGCCAATCATCAAATTGTAGGCCCGCTTCATATATTGAATGATAGCCTCATCGAGTTCGTCGCCAGCAACACGCACGCTCCGGCTAAAGACGATGCCCGACAGCGAAATCAGCGCCACTTCCGTTGTGCCGCCACCGATATCAACGATCATGTTGCCAGCAGCGTCCTGCACGGGAAGTCCAACGCCGATCGCCGCAGCCATCGGCTCCTCAATCAGATAAACCTCGCGCGCACCGGCATGCGTGGCCGAATCTTTTACCGCGCGTTTTTCCACTTCAGTGATTCCCGATGGAACCGCGATGACGACCCGAGGGCGAACCCACGCCCGCCGGTGTTGGCTTTTCTGGATAAAATGCCGCAACATCGCCTCCGTGATCTCAAAATCGGCAATCACACCGTCTTTCAAAGGCCGGATGGCAACAATATTTCCCGGCGTCCGACCCAGCATCCGCTTTGCCTCGTCACCCACGGAAAGCACTTTGTTCGTACCCGCCTGAACGGCAACAACAGACGGCTCCCGGAGCACAATGCCGTGATCGCGCACATAAACCAGCGTATTTGCAGTCCCAAGATCAATGCCGACGTCGTTTGAAAAAAGTCCCAAGAGTCCGTTAAACATTAAAAAGGTCTGTTGTTAAGATTTGCGTATCAGTGCGGATGGTCCGTCTCGTGAAGGGGGCGGTCACGGTCGTCACGAAAGCACACAGACAACGGATTGCCATCTACAATATCGGTGGCGACAGTTTGTAGGGAGGCGCACGCAAAGGCGTCAATACAATCCTCCCCCGCCCGATCCGCACCTCGAAATCGGCACCTTCTGCGCCCCTTTGCCGACCCGTTTTTGCCCCGGCCGGGTCGCCCTTTTCAGGGTCTCGTCAAACCTCAACGCCGATTGCCCGACCGATCATAAACGTCACAGCCTTTGCCTCTCATTTCATTTCCTCTATGGCCCGCTGCGACGGTATCGCTGATCTTGAGGGGTGTATGGGTACATTGCCACTTTGGCCCATCTTTCCTCGGTGTTCCCGTACCCTGCGGTTCATCATGCCGACCTTCAACCGAAGCGCATCCCAGACTGACCCTCTTCCAAGGTCATTCATCCAATCGGCTCGCCCTTTTCAAGGCGTCCTTTCTCTTAGGCAAAAGGACTCCGTCAAATACGCCAAGTCGCCCTCCGACCCCCTTCGCGGGCGGATCCGCCACATCCATTGCTGCACAGCTCCTTATCCGTCCTCCCTATAATTCCCGGTTGCACTCGCCTGGAAGCCGCGACATAGTTCGCCCCTCTCTCGCTCGGAAGGGTGGCTGAGTCCGGTCTAAGGCACTCGACTCGAAATCGAGCGTGCTGTAAAAGGCACCGTGGGTTCGAATCCCACCCCTTCCGCCATTTGTTCGCGCACTTAAACAGCCATCGGATGATGCTTCGGCGGCAGTAATCGCGGCGAATAGGTTTCCGCTTCAATTTCCCTTCCCAGAAAATTAAGCAGAATCCGCACCCGATCCGATCCTGGCAATACTTCGGTAACAACCGCCTCCAAACCTTGCAGCGCACCCTCGACAATCTCCACGCTGTCGCCAGGCTTGATCGCATCATTCATCACCGCTATCTGCCCTTCATCGGTTCGGCAGCGAAGATTATTAATAATTTGCTCATCCAGCGTAGAATATCTTCCACCAAACTGCAGAACGGAACTAACCCCGCACGCATACCGCACGTCCCTGAGCTTCCGCCCGAATTCGAAGCGCGCAAATAGGTATCCTGGAAACATCGCCTCGTGAAACCACTTCACTCCGCGTACCGTCTTTCTTTGAAAACGCAATCTCGGGCAGAAGACCTCCACTCCCTCCATCCGCCCCAAATGCGCAGCTGCTATGTGTTCATGTTTCGGCTGGCTCTTGATACAGAACCAGTGCCTTTTCCCGTCGTAATCCAGATGCATCATAACTAACTTTCCAAACGGATACGTCGCACGGGAGAACGCCACGTATCGCTGCTAATGTTGGTGCTTTCTACACCCATATCGATACCCACGCAAGACCCGTTTCAGATCGCCTCCGCCACCCGTTCGCGACGGATTCGGAGCGTCGTTAGACGGATTGGGATAATCCCTATTTTTATTCAAAAGCGACCATGCTATCCCCATCAACCAAGGGATGGCCGGTCGATTCCATCGACTGTCAGGGTACGTATATTTTTAGCGGAAAGAAAGTGTGTGTCTCGCAGCTGAACGCGGCGAACGACCAAGAGCGGAAGCTTATTGCCAACCGTCGTCCAAAATCTCCCGGGAAACGGTTTTTCGCTCTTCTCCACGCCTGAACACAAAAACGTTTATTAGTACAACAATCTTATGATGGAGAGCCCATCTCACACTGGTTTTGTCACGCTCGGGAACGAAACCCGGCATTCAACCAAGCCTTGTATAACGAACCATTCTCCAGCGGAGCATGATGCCTGCCCGGACATTCAATCATCAGGCTCCTTGGGCGGTCCAATAGCGGCACCTCAGTTTCCCTGTTGGAAGCGTATCCTGGATATAACCTGCATACTAATCACATTGCCCGTTTCCCTTATCATGATGGCTGGCGTGGCGCTGTGGATCATGTTCGTTTCTCCAGGACCTCTGTTCTATAACCAGGAGCGCGTTGGCTACCGTGCAAAACGTTTCGTAATTCTCAAGTTCCGCAGCATGCGCGTTAATGCCGAAACCAAGACGCACGAAGGCTACTTGGCCCGACTCATCCACAATGACTGTCCAATGACTAAACTCGATGCCCGTGGCGATGCGCGGCTGATTCCAGGCGGCCGCATTCTTCGCGCCTTGGGTCTCGACGAACTCCCTCAGATCTTCAACATCCTCCGCGGAGACATGAGTCTCGTCGGCCCCAGACCCTGCACGCCATACGAATACCATTGTTATAACTCCCTTGCCCGGCGCCGCGTCCAGGTGCCCCCGGGACTCACGGGGCTTTGGCAGGTTAGTGGCAAGAACAAAACGACCTTCGACGAGATGATCCGGCTTGACCTTGAATACAGCAGTCGCATGTCGATCTCGCTCGACCTCATCATTCTGCTCAAAACGTTGCCCGCTATCGCCACGCAGGTCTTGGAATCCCGCTTCAAACTCTCCAGCGCGCAACGTATCGGAAGGCAAATATGAAAAAACCAATCTCCATAGGTGTTGTCGGATGCGGCTATTGGGGGCCAAACCTCATCCGTAATTTCCAGAGTCTGCCGGGGTGCACACTCAAGGCAATATGTGACACGGACGAAACGCGTCTGAAACACCTGCGAACACTCTATTCGACTGTCGAAGGTGTCACTGACTTCGGCCATCTGCTCAACGGAGTCGGCCTTGACGCAACCGTCATCGCCACCTCCGTAAAACATCACTTCCCCCTCGCCAAAGCCAGCCTTCTCGCAGGCAAACATACGCTCATTGAAAAACCCATGGCAGCCAGTTCTGCCGAATGCGAGGAGTTGATAGACATCGCTGCCCGAAAAGGTCTCGTGCTGATGGTTGGTCACACATTCCTTTACTCCGCTCCTGTTCGTAAAATCGTCGAGATCGTGCAAGCCGGGGATATTGGCGACATCCGCTATATCAATTCGCGAAGGCTAAACCTGGGTCTATTTCAAAAGGACATCAACGTGGCGTGGGATCTCGCCCCGCACGACATCTCGATCATTCTCCATATTCTGGACGAATTTCCGTTGGAGGTTAATTGCCAGGGAAACGCCCACGTAACATCGAAGATTGCCGACGTCACTAACATGTCGCTTTACTTCCGTCACAAACGGTTTGCCACGATTCAGAGCAGCTGGCTGGAGCCAAGGAAAGTGCGCGAAATGACGATAGTGGGCTCACATCGTATGATTGTTTACGACGATTTGCAGACGCTCGAAAAAATCCGCATTTACGACGTTCGCGTTGAATGTCCACCCCACTACGACACCTTCGCGGAGTTTCACTATTCCTATCATTACGGAGACAGCTACATCCCTCATCTCAAACAGGAGGAACCGCTGAGGCAGGAATGCCAGCATTTCCTCGATTGCATCGCGACAGGCTCACAACCGCTAACCGGCGGCCAACAGGGTCTCGAATTGGTTAGTATTCTTGAAGCCGCCAATCAGTCGCTTGAGACCCATGGCACGCCCGTCAGGCTCTCACAACCACACGCAAGACATCCGTCCATCAATCGCCACATCCCAAACGATTGCGTTGAAGGGGTATCCGTATCTGTATGAACAGCCAGATTGATGTTCTCCGCCGCGTTGCTCCCGATGTGAAACTGGGTCGGGATGTCGTTCTATGCGCGTTTGTAAATCTGTATGGGTGCGATATCGGCGACGGCACAAAAATTGGTACGTTCGTCGAGGTGCAGAAAGGCGCGAAGATCGGCGAACGCTGCAAGATCTCCAGTCACACTTTTGTTTGCGAGGGTGTCACCATCGAATCCGAGGTCTTTATTGGCCACGGTGTCACATTTATCAACGACCGCTATCCCCGGGCGACTACAGCGACTGGCGCATTGCAGACCACAGCAGATTGGACCTGCCAGAGCACGGTCGTAAGGCGTGGCGCCTCCATCGGATCCGGCACAACTCTCCTCGGTGGCATAACCATCGGTGAAAACGCAGTCGTCGGTGCCGGAAGTGTGGTCACAAAAGACGTGCCACCGAACACCACGGTGGCGGGAAATCCCGCGCGAATTTTGAAAAATTGAACAAGTCGCCCATGAAGATACCGTTTCTTGATTTAGCCACTCAACACATCCGGCTTCGCGCCGAGATCAACGCCGCGATCGGTGAAGTCATTGATAGTTGCTCGTTCGCAGGAGGTCCGTTTGTGACAGCTTTCGAAGACGACTTCGCAGCCTTCTGCGAGAGTCGCTATGCGATCGGCGTCGGCAGCGGAACGGATGCGCTCTGGCTGGCTTTGCTGGCCTCCGGTATCGGTCCCGGGGATGAAGTGATCACTGTCCCAAACTCTTTCATGGCGACAGCAGAGGCGATCAGCTATTGCGGCGCAAAGCCGGTGTTCGTCGATGTAGATCCACGCACGTATACCATGGCTCCCGGCTACCTTCGGACGGCGATCACCGCCCGCACGAAGGCTATCATTCCCGTTCATCTATTTGGCCAGCCAGCGGACATGGAACCCATCCTGGGAATCGCCCACGAACACGGCTTGACTGTCATCGAGGACGCGGCCCAGGCGCATGGCGCGGAATACAAAGGACATCGAGTCGGGTCGCTCGGCGATGCGGGCTGCTTCAGCTTCTATCCCGGGAAGAATCTGGGAGCGCTCGGGGAAGCAGGCGCTATTACGACTAACGATCATCAATTGGCGGAAAGGATCCGAATTCTTCGCGATCACGGTCAGACCCGAAAGTACCACCATTCTATGATTGGCTGGAACGGGCGGATGGACGGCATTCAAGCAGCGGTTCTGCGCGTGAAGCTGCGCCACCTGCATGCTCGAAATGAACTCCGACGCTCCCACGCAGCCCGCTATGCGCACGCGCTGAATGGCCTGGACGAAGTAATACCCCCCGTCGAAGCTGATTACGCCCGTCACGTTTACCACCTCTACGCCATCCGCATTGCCGATCGCGACGATGCGATGCATTTCCTGGAGGACATGGGAATCACCTGTGGAATCCATTACCCGGTTCCCATTCACCTGCAGGGCGCATATCGCCACTTGGGTTATGAACAAGGCGCGTTTCCAGTTTCTGAGCGGGCAGCCAACGAATTCCTCTCGTTGCCGATGTTTCCAGAGCTGAGCCCGCCGCAAGTGGAAATGGTTGCTGAAAAAGTCAAAGAACTCGTCGTCAATTTGGTGACGGCGTGAACTCCCTCAGACCTATGCCTCCCCCGAGAGTCTCCTCCCCCGCGTCCACATTGAATCTCCAGGAGGTCCTTTTCGTACTCTTTAAGCACAAATACAAAATCTTGCTATGCATGTTGCTAGGTGTTGTGAGTGCGCTGGGCGTCATTCTTTTCTACCCCCGTCTTTATGTCTCCGAGGCGAAACTTCTCATGCGTTACGTTTTGGATCGAAGCGCGATCGACCCGGTCGAAGACGGAAACGGCATGCAATCTGAGCCCTTGACGGAAAGCCTTATCAACTCGGAGGTGGAAATTCTGACCAGCTGGGATATCGCTGAGCAAGTCGTTAAGGCAATCGGCCCTGAAAAACTCCTGCCCGGCGCCAAAGGTGATCTCTTAAAGCCCGCAGCACGCATTGTAAGCAACGGATTGACTGTAAGTGCCCGCAAAGGAAGCAATGTCATTTTCGTTTCTTTCAAGAACAAGGACCCCGAACTCGCTACCAGAGTGCTCGAGCAGCTAATCAGCCTCTATTTTATCAAGCACCTGGAAGTTCACCGTTCCGCGAACGCCTTTGAATTCGTATCACAACAGGCGGATCGTGCCCGCTCACGGCTCGACACAACGGAAACCCTCTTAAAGCGCCTGAAAAGTGATGCCGGCATTACATCTCTCAAGGACGGGAGGGATAATCTTAATGCGGACCTGGCAAAAACGTCCCAGGCCCTTCAGATCGCATCAGCGGAACAAGCCGAACAGCAAGCGCGCGTTGAGGAACTCAAAACCTCGTTGGCTGGGAAAGTTTCGGATCCAGCCCAAATAGCGGCCCCGCCTCCCTACGCTGAAGAGTCCCAACAGTATCGCGCCTTGCTTGGCCGTCTGGATAAGTTAAGGCAGAAAAATCTGGAGCTTCTGGCCAAATACACCCCGCAGAACCCCCTTGTAACCCTCAATCAGAATCAAATCGCAGATCTGGAAAAACAGCGCGCCCAGCTGGAATCGAAATTCCCGGCGCTCACAACAATGCTTCCGGAGGCATCTCCTCGGAGTCAACAGCTCGATCTCCTGGGGGAGCGAGCGCGTCTTGCCGGATTGGACGCAAAGACCAACGCCCTGAGAACCCGCTTCGATCAACTGCAGGAGCAGGCTAGGATTTTCTCGGACATCGCGCCTCAAATTGAGCAACTGGAACGCACGAAGGAAATGGAGGAAGCTAATTACAAATACTTTAACGCCAGTCTCGAAAAGGCCCGTGTGGACGAAGCGCTTGATCCGGCCAAAATTCCCAACATTAGCGCCGTTCAAACTCCCTCGCCTGCCGTAAAGGCCAGCGCCGGGTTGAAGAAGATTGTTATTGCACTAATCGGCGGTGGAACGGCGTTAGGCCTTTCCGTATCCTTCCTTATCGAACTCCTTTTCAATCGGACAGTCAAACGCCCAAGTGAGGTCGAGTCTCTACTCGGCATGCCGCCGCTTTTGTCAATCCCCGATTCGGGTCAGAGCAATCAGACCCCACCTTGGGAACCCGGCCACTTCATTGGCCCCTACTCCGACGCCATCCGCGACCGCTTGATACTCTACTTCGAGTTAAGTGGCATGACTCGCAGGCCCAAACTGCTTGGCGTCGCCAGTTTCTCAAGCGGTGCCGGAACCTCCACACTTGGGGCCGCTCTGGCCGCCGCATTTTCCAGGACCGTTGCCGGCAAAGTTCTCTTTGTCGACATTAATCCCGGCCATCCAGGATTTAACTCCTAC
Source organism: Chthoniobacterales bacterium (assembly GCA_036525185.1). Taxonomy (GTDB): domain Bacteria; phylum Verrucomicrobiota; class Verrucomicrobiia; order Chthoniobacterales; family DASVRZ01; genus DATDAW01. Next base: position 13,892 of record DATDAW010000051.1, read on the forward strand.
TTCAACGGAAAGCCCGCGGCCTCTCTGGCCGCTGCCCTGCATCCCGCCCAGCGGAGATCCATGTCCATGGCCACTAACAACTTGTTCCTCGCAACAGTCGCATCCCCTGGTGAAGAAGGATCGCCGCTCAGCCTGAAGCGACTTCACGATTTGCTTCCTGATCTAAAGGCCAGCGATTACGACTACATCATCTTTGATATGCCGCCTCTTAGTCCCATCAGTCCAAGCCTGACCTTGTCGGGGCTTATGGACAAGGTACTGCTAATTATTGACTCCGAAAAAAACAATCGCGATTTCGTTAAACGCACCTACGAAGAGCTCATCGCCTGCCGCGCCAATGTCTCGGTGATCTTCAATCGCGTCCACTCGTACAGCGCAAAATGGCTTCAAGCCGGTGTCTAGAACATGACCAAAAATAGAGTACTAATGTTTGTCGAGAACGCTTACCCGCAGGACACGCGAGTTCGCAACGAAGCTACTTTGCTTTCCCAGGCTGGCTACAAGGTGACCGTCATAGCCTTGGGTAAGAAAGGCCAGCCACGCACCGACACGGTCGACGGTGTCACCGTGTATCGGATTCCCCGGCTCGAATTATTCCAAAAAACGCCGCGTGAGCATCCGACAGCCATACAAAAGTTGCTCATTCGCATGAAAACGTTGATTGGTTACGTAGCTGAATACGCTTACTTCACCACAGCGTGTTCTGCCATGAGCCTTTATGTGGCGCTCAAAGACGGTTTCGACATCATCCATGCTCATAACCCTCCGGATACGCTCTGGCTGGTTGCATTGCCCTGGAAGCTATTTGGAAAGAAGTACGTCTTCGATCATCACGATCTTTGCCCGGAACTTTATCGGTCACGCTACAAAGTAAGGCGCGATCTGCTCACAGGCATTCTCCAAACGGTGGAACGCGGCAACCTGACGCTTGCAAATGCCGTCATCGCCACCAACGAGTCATACAAGCAAATCGAAGTCCAACGAAGCGGAAGAAGACCAGACACGATCTTTGTGGTCCGCAACGGTCCCAATGGCAACCGGATGGAGCTCCCATCCCCTAACCCTCGTTTGCGCGGCACAGGAAAAACAATTCTCTGTTATATCGGCAGTTTGAATCCGCAGGACGGAGTGGACTACTTGCTCCGCTCTCTCCACTACCTGGTCGAGGATTTAAAACGTCACGATTTCCATTGTGTGATCATGGGAGACGGCGACTCCTTCGACGATCTTTGCTCTCTTTCCAGAAAACTGCAGCTCAACGATTATGTCGAACTAACAGGCTATGTATCGGAGGACGAACTTCGCCAGAATCTCGCGGCAGCAGATATCTGCGTTGACCCGGATCCTTCGAGTCCTCTGAACGACGTTTCAACGTGGATCAAGATCATGGAATACATGGCGGCCGCCAAACCCATCGTTTCCTTTGATCTGAAAGAAACACGTTACTCCGCAGGAGACGCCGCACTCTTTGTCCCCTGCAACGACGAGCCTGCATTCGCCCGTGCGATCGCAAAGCTGGCTGACGACGCGCCTTTGCGGGATCGAATGGGACGCCTCGGCCGCCAACGCGTGGAGAAAGAATTACAGTGGTCCATCGTCGGTAAAAACCTGCTCACCGCCTATGCCTCCCTTTGCCAAAAACCATAACTTTCGGATGACGACTATCATTCACGACTCGTTGATGAGATTGGACCGGTGGGTGGAACAGGCCCGCTGGCAGGCCTACGATACCTTCGACGGTTTATCCTCTCCCTACGCACGCATCTGCACATTCAATCATCCACTCCTCAAACAGATCTGGCAACAGGGCGTGCGACGCTGTGTCATCAATCTCCGTCCGATGCTTGGCATCCGTCCCAGCATGAGTACGAAGGCAATGGGATTCTTCGCCCAGGGTTACCTCCGCCTCTATCTCACCCACGGCCATCCCGTCCATCTTGAAAAGACCAAATTCTGCCTGGATTGGCTAATGCAGGCAAACTGCAAGGCTTTTCGTGGATATTGCTGGGGAAACCATTTCGACTATCAGTCCCGAGGCGGAACCATCCCCAAAGATACGCCGACGATTGTATGGACGGGTCTCATTGCACATGCCTTCCTCGATGCTTACGAAAGCCTCGGATTTAGCGAATACCTGGATGTCGCAAAAAGCGCCTGCGATTTCATCATCGAGGAATTGGGCTGGCAGGAGTTCGATGAAGGCATTCTGTTTCGCTACTATCCCTCTGCTGACATACTGGTTCATAATGCAAGCATGATCGGCGCCGGCCTGCTCGCACGGATCCACTCTTTCCAGCCCAACAGTCGGTACCGCGAAATGTCCGAACGCGCCATCCAGTATACGGTCCACCATCAAACCGACACGGGCGCATGGTACTACGGCGTCGGCGACAAATGGAGCTGGATCGATTCGTTCCATACAGGTTATGTTCTGGAAGCGCTGGACGCCTTCATTCGGTATACGGGCGCCATTGGATACGACGAGGCGCTGAAAAAGGGATACCGCTATTTTGTTAACACCTTTTTTCTCCAGGATGGCACACCCCGCTATTACGACAGGAAGACAACGCCCATCGACATCCAATGCGCGTCGCAGGCCATCTCCACCCTCGTCAACCTTCGCGAATTGGCGCCAGAAAGCGTGGCAACGGCCCTGAGAGTTGCCGCATGGACCATTGCCAACATGCAGGATAAGACCGGCTACTTCTACTATCGCAAATATCCGTTGTGCACGAACAAAACTCCGACATTGCATTGGGGTCAGGGGACCATGTTGGCCGCCCTCGCATTGCTCGACCAGCATCTGACTGTTCTGCGAACCGCTGGCGCAGGCGGCCGGAACGGAGAAGTTAAACTTCGCATGGCATGAAAACAGTCTTGTTAATTTGTAACAAGATACCGCACTATCGGGTATCCGTTTACAATTACCTACGCCGGCGTTTCCTCGAAACGGGATGGGACTTGAAAGTAGCCAGCAACGGCGTTGCAGATGATAACAGACTCGATATAAAATTCGATTTCAGAAGAATCGACTTCCGTTTCTCAGAGTATCGCCGGCTCATCGGCGACATCAAACCGGACGTTGTCATCCTTCATTTGCATCTAAAACTTGGCTCTTTCTGGTCGCTGATTCACTGGCTGAAAATGCATCGAATTCCTATTGTTAGCTGGACGAAGGGCGCGAACCTCGATAAGCTTGAAAGTCAGACTCGCTATTACCTATTTAACTATTCCCATTTTTTGAGCGATGCGTTGATTCTCTATTCCAGCAACCAGACTGCCTGCATAGCGGCTCGGAGCCGTCACAAGATCTTCACTGCCAATAACACGGTTAATTTTGAAGACTATCCGGATGTCCCGGAAAGCAAGGTCCAGATCAGAGCCGAGTTTGGAATTCCGTTTGAAAAGGTCGTCCTGTTCGCAGGAACCATGGGCGTAAATGGCGAAAGAAAGAAAGTAAACCACCTCATCCGCATATTCGCCCAAATAGATCGGCGCGACGTTGGTTTAGTGCTGGTCGGCGAAGGGCTTACTATGGAGCAACAAAAGATGATCAATCCTAAAAATACCCGGTACTTGGGACCTGTCCACGACGCCGGAAATCTCAAAATCAGCAAGCTATTCAAACAGGCGGATATCTTCTCAGTGCCTGGGCATCTGGGACTCGCGCTAAATCAGGCTCTTTATTGGGGATTGCCAGTGGTCACCGAAAGCGGCGATCAGCCTCCAGAGATTCAGTATCTCAAATCCGGGCGCAACGGTTTTATCGTTGCCGAAGACAATCTCGACGAGCTAAAGGAGAAACTACTTTACCTTCTGGATAACGACGCCGTGCGCAGTCGGTTTTCGCGCAATGCCCGCGGCGATATTCTTCGCGACGCATCCATCGAAGGCATGTTTTCGGGTTTCTGCAATGCCGTAGAGTTCGCCTATGCGAACCAGTCCAAACCGGAGACGGCGCGTCCCGCCGTGGAACTAACTGCTGACTGAGAAGGAGTTTAGGTATGCGAATTTGTATTTTTGGCATGGGCTATGTCGGTTGCGTCTCGGGCGCCTGCTTTGCCGCAATGGGCCATCAGGTTGTCGGGGTTGAGCCCAATCCGGCCAAGGTCACTCTCATTAACGCAGGTAAAAGCCCGGTTGTTGAAAAGGGTCTTGATACTCTGATTGCAAAAGTAGTCCGGAACGGCGCCTTTACTGCGACGGATGATTGGTCGAAAGCCGTGAATGAATCCGATCTCGCTCTGGTTTGTGTAGGCACGCCTAGCCTGCCGAATGGGAGCATTGATTTGCGTTTCGTGCAGCGCGTGTGTGAGCAGATCGGCACCGCCCTCGCCGGACTCCAACGACGGGTGACCGTTGTCATCCGAAGCACCGTAATGCCGGGCACAATTGAAAGGCTTGTAATTCCTACTATTGAAAGGGCTTCGGGAAAGCATGCGGGGCAGGACTTTGGCGTTTGTATGCATCCGGAGTTCTTGCGCGAAGGAACGTCCATTCACGATTTTTACAACCCGCCGAAAATCGTCATCGGCCAATATGACGAAGCTTCAGGGCAAGCATTAGCCGAACTCTACAAGGGCATCCCAGGGGTGCTCCGAACCGAACTAAGGATCGCCGAAATGGTGAAGTACGCGGATAATTGTTTTCATGCCGTGAAAGTTACGTTCGCCAATGAAATCGGGAACATTTGCAAAAGAATCAATATCGACAGCCATCGGGTGATGGAAATATTTTGCAAGGACACGAAGCTGAATCTTTCGTCTTACTATCTCAAACCGGGCTTTGCCTTTGGTGGCTCGTGCCTGCCAAAGGACCTCCGTGCTATCATCCACGAGGCCAGAGCGACCGACCTGGATATACCGATGCTTAGCGCTGTTCTCGAGAGCAACAGCCACCAGATCAATGACTTTATCAATTCGCTGTTAGTTTTTAAGGGACGCTCACTTGGCTTCCTTGGCCTGAGTTTCAAGGGAGGGACTGACGATCTTCGAACCAGCCCCATTGTTGAGGTTGTTGAATCGATGCTAGGCAAAGGCTACCGGATCAAGATTTATGATCAGCACGTTTCACTGGCGCGTCTTATCGGGGCAAACAAGGACTACATCGAGAACGAAATTCCGCATTTGTCGAGACTGATGTGTGGCTCGGCACGAGAATTGGTTGAACAAAGCGATGTCATCGTTATCAGCCACCGCGACGATGGGTTTAAGCCTGCCCTCAAGTTCTTAAGACATGATCAGGTAATTATGGATCTTGTAAGGATTTCTGATCGCAGTTGTTTGAATGGATGTGAATACCACGGGATTTGCTGGTAGGTGACCTCGCGGCAATGCTTACGGAAGAATTTGGCGAATTGACCTCATTCCAGACTTCAAAGGAACTGAACGAGAGCGAAGGCTCAACTTATGGAGAAAAACGCCACTAGAGTCAGCGTTGAGAAAGTGAAGTGCATGCCCCCAAAGACTTGCGTTTGCGACCGGGCATTGATTGTTACGGGGAAAATAATAAAGATTGCAGCTGTTCATGACGAAATCTGGCTCGAGGGTGAAGCAGTTGATAATCCTGATCAGTTTATCTCCGGGTTGAAGAGAGAGAATTTCAAGGCGGACGTTTTTACGTTTGGGCAAAAATTTCCGGAGACGAAGCGAAAATACGCGTACCATTGCGAATGGGATAACTTTGCAGTGGTTCCAATCACGACGTACGCCGAATGGTGGGAAAAGCGTTTGCCGCAGGAGTCGCGGAGAAACGTACGAATAGCCGGCAAGCGCGGAGTGGTCGTCGATGTTGCTGAATTCAACGACGATTTAGTTCGCGGCATCGCAGGCATTTACAACGAAACGCCCATACGGCAAGGGAGGCCATTTTGCCACTATGGAAAGGACGTTGAAACGGTAAGGATGGAGAATGGAACTTATCTTGAGCGCAGCCAATTCCTAGGCGCATACCACGAGAATGAGCTCATAGGTTTCATAAAACTGGTCTACGTCAACGAGATTGCCAGCATCATGCAATTCCTGTCCAAGAACGAACATCTGGACAAGAAGCCGATGAACGCCTTGCTTGCCAGGGCGGTCGAACTCTCCGAGAAGAGAGGAAGTCGATACCTGGTGTATAGAAAATTCACCTACGGCAGTGTTTACAGCGCACTGACAGAATTTAAGCGACGCAACGGTTTCGAGAAAATGCAGTATCCGCGCTATTATGTCCCCCTGACATGGAAAGGGGAACTCGGGCTGAAGCTCCGGCTCCATCAGGGCTTGAGGGATTCATTGCCGCCGGGTCTGATTGCCAGACTCACAAACTTGCGCAGCAAGTATATTGGCTTGTTCGGCCCCAAAAGGACCGTTGCTGTTTCACAGCGTTGAAATACAGCGCAATGAGACGGCGCATTTCATTTTGGATAGGTCGTGAGCAGTTATTTAAGAATGAGGGCTTAGCTCGATGCTAAATCCCCTGATTTCCAATCTGTAGAGAGGGTTCCTCCTCCGTTAATCCTGTATCAGGACAGTTCCAAAAAGAAGCAACCCAACTATGCCAGGAATCGTAGGAATTATTGGTGGCCGCGGCTCCGGGGAGAATTCCCACTTGCTTCAAAAGATGGTGGACAGCTTGATGCATGACCCCGGCTACAAATCGGGGACCGTGCAACTCGAAAAACTTGGGGTCTGGATCGGCTGGGCCTGCCACGCCGGTTCTTTTTCCGATTGCATGCCTGTCTGGAATGAGGCGCGCGATATTTGCCTGATTTTTTCGGGTGAACACTTTTGCGATCCCTCGGAGATTTATCAACTTAGGGCGGCAGGCCATGACTGCGCCCAAGAGAACGCGAGTTACCTGGTGCATGCTTACGAGGAGCGCGGGATGCGCTTTTTCGAAATGTTGAATGGCAGTTTCAGCGGCGTGCTGCTGGATCTGCGGGTAGGCAAGGCCGTGCTCTTCAATGATCGCTATGGACTCAGTCGGATTTATTTTCACGAAAACACCGATGGTTTCTACTTTGGGTCTGAGGCGAAGGCTCTTCTGAAAGTTCTGCCTCAATTGAGGCAATTGGACATGATGAGCTTTGGCGAGTTCTTTTCTTTTGGCTGCGCGCTTAAGAATCGTTCGCTTTTTTCGGGTGTCCGGCTGTTGCCCGCAGGCTCTGCGTGGGCTTTCTCAAGGAATGAGGCTGTCAGGAAGACGAGCTATTTCGAACGGGGAGTGTGGGAGAATCAGCCCGCGTTGTCGGTACCAGAATACTATGAAAGAGTGAAGGGGACTTTCACTCGCGTTGTCCCGAGATATTTTCGAGGGCAACAACCAGTCGCGCTGTCACTGACAGGAGGTCTGGACAGTCGGATGATTCTGGCAGCCGCAATGCCTTCGCCCGGGTCGCTACCGTGCTACACGTTTGGTGGCATGTATCGCGATTGCGCCGACGTACGCCTCGCCAGGCGTGCTGTACATATATGTCAGCAGTCGCATCGTGTTATTCCATTAACGCAGGATTTTTTCGCGCAGTTCCCGGTGCTGTCTGAACGAAGTGTCTATGAGACGGACGGCGCAATGGATGTGTCGGGGGCGGTCGAACTGTGTGTAAACTGCCAGGCACGGCAAGTCGCACCTGTACGGATGACCGGTAATTATGGGAGCGAGATTTTGCGGGGAAATGTCGTGCTCAAAGTCGATCCACTCGACCGACCCCTGTTCGATGCGGCGTTTCTGCCGGCCATGGACCGGGCGGCTGTAACCTTTGCTCATGAACAAAAAAAAATGGGCCGAACGTCCTTCATCGTTTCACAGCAGTTGCCCTGGCACCACTACGCTCGGCTGGCGATCGAACAATCGCAGCTGACTGTTCGCTCGCCCTTTCTCGATAACGAACTGGTCGCCCTCGCTTACCAAGCGCCCTCAAGCCTGGCAGTAAACAAAACTCTCGCCCATCGTTACATTGCCGATCGGCAGCCTGCCCTGGCAGCGATTCCCACCGACCGTGGCGTCGTCGGTCGTGATGGCTCGTCAGGAGGAAAACTGGCTGTTTTCCGGCAGGAGTTTATGCCACGAGCGGAGTATATTTTCGATTACGGCATGCCGCAGTGGCTGGCAAGACTGGACCGATTTATCGCGCCGCTTCATGTCGAGCAGTTGTTCCTTGGCAGGCAGAAATTTTATCATTTTCGAATCTGGTATCGTGACGAACTGGCACAACACGTGAAGGACGTGCTCCTCGATCCACGCACATTGTCGCGAGCTTATCTTAACCGCCCACGCGTCGAAGAAATCGTCACCGCCCATGTGACTCGCAGGGGAAATTATACGCGTGAAATCCACAAGCTGCTAACCAGCGAAATCATCATGCGACGGCTGATTGAGCAAAACTGAGCACGTCTTCGGACCATGCGTTTTAACACGCCTGCTGGCCGGCCCCATCCCGCTAATGGAATGATCCGCCGAGCCGTACGTAGATAATTTTAGACGCTGAGGCGATCGATGTCGGGGCAAATCATACTTTACGCATGCTACGGGTTCATCATTTGGCTGTTCCGGAAGGATATTGCGTGGCGCCGGTTGGATCTGCGGGCGCTTTTAATTCCGGGGGCGTGGATCGCCATCCAAGGGTCCCGACCGCTGTCTTACTGGTTCGGCGGGGGGAGTGGCGACGAGCCGAACCCGATCAACACATTGGCGTTTGCCGCCTTTTTTGTCGTCTCGGTCGCTGTCCTGCTCAACAGGGGCCTGGACTGGGGCCGTCTGGTCAGTTGGAACATGATCCTGTTTCTCATCTATGGATATCTGCTAATGAGCGCTTTCTGGTCGGACGAGCCACTGGTCTCGATAAAACGGCTGTTCAAAGACTTCGGGTGTGTTGTTGTTGCTCTAATTTTTCTTACGGAAACAAATTTCGCAGAAGCCATTCGGGCGATCTACGTAAGGGTTTCCTATTTGCTTTTCCCGCTCTCGGTCGTGTTCATCAAATATTTTCCAGAGATCGGCCGAAACTCGTCACGCGCAGGAGAAAATATGTTCACGGGCGTGACGACGCAGAAAAATACTCTGGGCGAAACGGTGTTCGTTTTTTCCCTTATGCTCATTTGGGATCTCACCGAAATCTGCAAGGAAGGGGACTGGAGGGAAAAAAAATTGCCGATCTATATCCGCGTGGGAATGCTTTTCATAGGCCTCTGGCTCCTCCTGACATGCGACAGCCAAACGTCGCTCCTGTGCTTGATACTCGGCGCTGTCATTTTCTGGAGTTGTAACTTCCTGACGCGATTGCAGCACGGGAAAGGGCTCCTTTTTTCGGCTTTGATCGCTGCCGCCTTTCTTTTCGGGACGGGCCAGGCATTCGATCTGTCCATTAAGGCTCTCCCGGCAATGGGACGCGACGCGACTTTCACCGGCAGGACCGACATCTGGCGGCTCGTCCTCGAACAACAACAAAGTCCCCTCACCGGCTTCGGCTACTATGTTTTTTGGGACAGCGAGCATGGAACAGAGGTGAAGGATGCGTTCATGCAAATAAACAGCGCGCACAACGGCTTTCTGGAAATGTATCTCGATGGAGGTCTTGCTGGTTGCATTCTGCTGGGATTTTTCCTGCTGGTGAGCGGCTGGCGCGTCATCAACCGTCTGTTCGATGGGCATGCTTTGGGTCGCATGGGCCTGGTTTTTTGGCTCCTCTCTATCGTTTATAACTTTTCCGAATCGAGCTTTTTTCGTCTGGACGTCCTGTGGTTCACCCTCTTGCTGGTGACGCTCGAACGGCCCCAGACGCGTGCAGACCTCTGACGTTTATGAATTCCTTCCGCACATTCACCAGAATTCAAACCCGCTATCGGCATATCCTTTCGGCTCATTTTGGCCGGCGAATGACCGCCATTCGACCAAAAGTGCCGGTCGTCTCGTTCACGTTCGACGATTTCCCGCGGTCCGCGCTCCAAACAGGCGGGATGATTCTCGCTCAGTATGGCGCTCGCGGAACCTACTACGTCTCCCTGGGACTTATGGGGAAAAAGCTGCCCGCTGGGGCGGCTTTCCTCTCGAACGATCTCGAAACCGTATTATCCAAAGGCCACGAACTGGGCTGCCACACGTTTGCGCACTGTCATGCGTGGGAAACGCCTCCCGATGCTTTCGAACATTCCATCATTGAAAACCAGCAGGCACTCTGCAAAATCATCCCGGGCACGTTCCTCAAAACGTTGTCCTATCCCATTGGATTTCCACGCGCCGCGACAAAACGACGCGCCAGTAAATACTTCGATTGCTGCCGGTGTTGGGGCGAGTCGTTCAATTTTGGAGCCACCGACGCCAACAGCCTTTCCGCCGTATTTCTCGAAAAACACAAAGACAATTACGGAAAACTGGATGGTCTGATTGATGAAAATTCGCGTGTTTACGGGTGGCTGATCTTTGCCACCCACGATGTCGGTCCTTCTCCATCTCAGTACGGATGCACGCCTCATTTTTTTGAACGAATCGTGCGCCGTGCCGCCGCTTCGGGCGCCAAAATTCTGCCCGTCTCGCAGGCGTGGGAGTTCATTAACAATTCGCCATCTTCCGCGCTAACATCTGATATGAGAGTCCCCGAAGGGGTAAAATGCGAGATATCTCATGATAGTTCCGACCCTGCTGTCTAATTACACGCCTAGCCACTGTTTCAACACGCCTTCTTGTGGTTGAAGGGACTTTTCCGCTTTTGGCATCGCTCAATTAGTGCTACTCTGGCGGCCCACAACCCGCCCCCGCCCCAGCTGTCGAGCTTATCTCACTTCTGTAACGACGAGTCGTAATAAATATGCATCCACTAACACAGTAGTATTCTGTTAACGGGTGCCAAGGTGGGTTGTTAACCCATCCACCGCCCCTATGATCACACACCATCCCTTACGTAAGATATCCGTGAGCGCAATCCTACTCGTTGTTGTGTATCTTCTGCCGTTTCTGTCCACACATGGCGAAATAATTCCTGCAGCAAACGCGCCAGCCTCCGTATGGAAAACAGCAGGCATCCCCGGCGGCATTCCCAACCGGACCGTTGCTTACAAAACCTTTAGCCCTGGCGTAACGGCCTTACAGATCCAAAGCGCAATCGATAGCTGCCCCAGCGGACAGGTCATTAAATTGAGTGCCGGAACATACACTATTAGCAATATCCGGATCGGATCCCGCGGCAACTGGGTATTACGCGGCGCTGGAATGGGTAAGACTATTCTTAATATGAGCGGAGGATACGCGAATATTAACGCAGGTGACTATCCGCCCTGGGGTGGTCCGTGGCTGAACACCACCGGTGTCACAGCAGGCGGCACCCAAGGTTCAAGGACCATCTCCGTTTCCAACGCCGGCGGCTATTCTGTAGGTGATATGTGCGTCATCGACTTGGCCAACTCCGGCTGGATCGTCGGTTATGGGACCGGCGGCGGAACCCAGGCGACGGACAACAACGATTCAGCGGGAAAAAATCGGGACGGCAACCGCGTCCAGCTGCACGTCGTCGAGATCACTGCGAAAAACGGGAACAATCTGACCTTTTGGCCGGCGCTCCCTTTTGCATTGCCCGCGAACCGTTCGCCGCAAATCAGTGAATTCGGCGTCCGCGGCCCACGCTGGTCGGGCATCGAAGATTTAACTCTCAACTTCAGCGGTTCGGACAGCGCCGGCCTCCTTCTGAGTGCCACGTACGCCTTCTGGCTTAAAAATGTGGAAGTCAAAAACTGGGGCACCTTCGGCGTATGGCCACGCTGGAGTTCGTGCTTCGAAATGCGCGGATGCTATGTTCACGAACCGAACACCTTCGACTGGAGCAAAGGTT
>DATDAW010000052.1:0-4368 GCA_036525185.1 Chthoniobacterales bacterium
GGCGGAACGCTCGCGTGGAAATTGGCGCCTTCGGGCAAACGCATCCTGATCATCGAACGCGGGCCTTATGTGCGACGCGAAAAGGAAAACTGGAGCACGCGGGCGGTCAATCTGGACGGACGCTACAACACGAAAGAGTCGTGGCGCGACGCCAACGCTAAGCCACTCCATCCGCACACTAACTATTACGTCGGCGGCAATACCAAGTTTTATGGAGCGGCACTCTTTCGTCTGCGTGAACAGGACTTCGGCGCGATCCGGCACAGCGGCGGCGTTTCACCGGCGTGGCCCGTTTCGTACGATGAATTTGAGCCTTACTATTGCCAGGCGGAACGTCTCTATCATGTCCACGGCGAAGCGGGTGAAGACCCGACTGAGCCGTGGCGCAGCGAACCATTTCCATTTCGTGCCGTCAGCCACGAACGGCGTCTCGAAGTTCTCGGCGACGATTTCGCGTTGCAAGGGCTGCGTCCGTTTCACACACCGCTCGGCATCATGCTGGATGAAAGGAACCCGCACACCAGTCCGTGCATCCGTTGCAGCACATGCGATGGACACCCCTGTCTCGTCAATGCCAAAGCCGATGCGCATGTCTGCTGCGTTAATCCTGCGTTGGAACATCCCAACGTCACACTCCTTACCGAAGCCAGGGTGACCCGTCTCGAAACCAATGGAACGGGCCGGGAAATTTCTGCCGTGCACGTCGAACGTGAAGGAGAAATGGAACGTTATACCGCTAACATCGTGATCGTTTCCGCAGGCGCCATCAACTCCGCCGCGCTGCTCCTCCGTTCGGCAAACGACAAACATCCCAACGGCCTGGCAAATGGATCGGACGTCGTCGGGCGCCACTATATGGGACACGTCAATTCCGTCCATATGGCCCTCTCCAAATGTCCCAACGCGACCGTTTTCCAAAAGACACTTTCGGTAAATGATTTTTACTTTGGCACGAAGGAATGGGAATACCCGATGGGACACATCTCGTTCGTCGGCAAGCTCGATGGGGACACATTGAAGGCGGGTGCCCCTCCCCTCGCGCCCGGCTGGACACTCGAATTGATGGGACAGCACTCGCTCGATTTCTGGCTAACCTCAGAAGATTTGCCGGATCCCAACAATCGCGTGACCCTGGATCGCGAGGGTAATATTGTCCTTCAATACAAGCCGAACAACGAAGAGGGTCACAAGCGACTCATCAAAAAACTTGAACAGCTGATGCAGGGGCAGACGAAGTGCCCGCATCACGGTCATGACTGCCATCAGGGGTTGTTTGCCCGCAATCTGTTTCTTGGCCAACGCATCCCCCTCGCCGGGGTCGCCCACCAGAACGGAACGATTCGTTTCGGGACCGACCCGCAAACCAGCGCCCTGGATACCCGTTGCAAAGCCCATGAGGTCGACAATCTCTATGTCGTGGATGGCAGTTTCTTTCCGTCCAGCGGCGCGGTGAATCCCGCGCTAACCATCGTTGCAAACGCGCTGCGCGTCGGCGATCACCTTTTGGAGCGGATGGCATGAGCGATATTCTTTTACAAGGAGAACGGGCATTTGTGTCCGTTCTAACGAGCTGGAAAGTCCGTTCTCCTCTTTGTCTTCTGATCGCGGCGGCTCTGCTCTTATCGGCGGTTTTGATCCGCGGTGCCGGACCGCTCGCTGTCGGTCCGATTTCGATAACCGTTTCCGACATGGAACAGTCCGTCGCGTTCTATACGAACGTTTTGACGTTTCGGAAAATCGCCGACCGGGACCTTCATAACCCCGCCATGGACAAACTCTTTGGGTTGTTCGGCGCGCGTGTGCACGTCGTGAAGCTCCGCCTGGGCGACGAAGAGTTGGAGCTGATGGAATTTCGCAATTTCCCGGGCAGACCGGTTCCCATAGACTCTCAAAGCAATGATCAGTGGTTCCAGCACATCGCTATCGTCGTCAATGACATGGACGCAGCGGTGAGACGCCTGGAAGCACACCGCGTCAAGCCGACTTCGGTCGCTGCTCAGAAATTGCCCGACTGGAATCCCAATGCCGGAGGCATCCGCGCCTTCTATTTCCGGGACCCGGATAACCACAATCTGGAGGTTATTTATTTTCCACCGGGCAAAGGCGATCCCCGCTGGCAAACCGTTCGAACAGGAACCGGCCAAAGCCCGTTCCTCGGGATAGATCACACCGCTATTGTCGTTACGGACACAGACCGCAGCCTTCGTTTTTATCGCGACACCCTTGGATTTCGCGTAGCGGGAGAAAGCCGTAACTGGGGCATCGAGCAGGAATACCTCAACCACATCGAAGGAGCACGCCTGCGAATCACCGGACTCCGCGCCGGAAGCGGCCCCGGCATTGAATTCCTCGAATACGAAAAGCCTAACCCGGGCCGGCCGTTTCCGAACGATACGCGGCCAAGCGATATCGTGCATTGGCAGATTGGCGTTCGCTTTTCGCAGCTCGGCCCTGTTGCTGCCGCGCTCTCCGGCAATCGTTCCCGCTGGATTTCCATCGACGTCGTCACCCTGCCACAATCCCTCCCCTGGAGCGGCGAAGCCGTTCTGCTCCGCGATCCCGACGGTCACGCGCTCCTTGTGAATTCACCGAAGGGCGATTTGTAACCGCCTCCATTACAATCACAGATCAAAAAACCACCGCTCCTTGTAAGGAATTCGTATTCCGCGCGACTCAAGAAAATATGAAAAACATATTCCTCACTCTTGTCGCCTTTCTGGCATTTTCCGGGATCGCTTCGGCGAAAACACTCCTGAACGTGGATCGCCAGGGCGTTGGCATCAAAGGCTACGATCCCGTGGCCTACTTTACGGACAGCAAAGCCGTCAAAGGCAGTCCGCAGTTCCAAAGCAGCTTTAATGGCGTAACCTATCAATTCGCATCCGCCGATCACAAGACAGCCTTTGACGCGAACCCCGCCAAGTATGAACCCCAGTTCGGAGGTTTCTGCGCGTGGGCTGTGTCCCAGGGTTATACGGCACCAATCGATCCTAATGCGTTCCAGATCGTCAACGGCCGTCTCCTGCTCCAATACAGCCTCAGCGTCCGCAAAAATTTCAGCAAGGACTCCCAAGGCAATTTGGAGAAGGCAGATATCAATTGGCCTGGAATCGTGGAAAAGAAGGGCAAATAGACAAATCGCCAAGCAAACAACTAACTTGAGTCTAGCCATGCGTGTCATCGTCACCTGCGGACCGAGCTTTGAGCCAATTGACGAAGTTCGGCGAATCACGAACTTTTCGACCGGCGAACTCGGAGTCCTTCTGGCCGATCATCTGGCCGACACGGGTTTCGAGGTCCTCTGCCTGCGAGGGGTTGCTGCAACCTATCCAGTCGACCCCACCGAAGCGACTGTCATTCCCTTTTCGACCAATGACGATCTCGAAGCCCAGCTCGGTGCTTTGTCAAAAGAGGGCGGGATTGCGGCCGTGTTCCATGCCGCTGCGCTCTGCGACTATCGCGTGTGCGGTGTGACCGACCACGCCGGACAAAGCGCGGAATTCGGCAAAATTCCAAGCCGCAAGGGCAGCCTCACTCTTACACTGGAACCGACGACGAAGCTCATATCGAAAATGCGGGCGTGGTTTCCGGCCAGCCGGATCGTCGGCTGGAAATACGAGCTCGAAGGGACCATCGAAAGCGGGTTTGCCAAAGTCAGCCGACAGATCGCTGACAACCGCCTTGATGGGTGCGTCGCCAACGGCCGCGCCTTTGGACGAGGCTATGGTTTTTGTCAGAAATACCGACGGGTTAGGCATCTTCCTTCCAAACGGTTGCTATGCAGATTCCTTGCGGGATGGCTGTTGAATGAAACGATGAAAGAAAGCAGCAAGACCACGGACTATGCGTTGGTCTGAGCTTTCGTGGTGGTCATGGCTGAGAATTTGTTACCTTTTTGCCGTTCCAGCCATGGCCGGTCCGCAGTCTGTGCTTGAGAGTACGGAGCAACGAGTCGCTCTTCTGGAGCTTTTCACTTCGGAAGGGTGCAGCAGTTGCCCTCCGGCGGAAGCATGGCTTCGCACCCTCAAAGAAAAACCAGGTCTGTGGAAGGAGTTCGTCCCGATCGCTTTTCACGTGGATTATTGGAATTACCTCGGTTGGAAAGATCCGTTTTCCTCTGCGGACTATACCCGGCGTCAGCGCGAATATGCCGCGCGATGGAATGCTTCGGCCATCTACACTCCCGGCTTCGTACTGAATGGGAAGGAATGGACACCCAAGGGCGCCATTGCTTCCTCGTCCGGAGAAACGCCTGGCAAACTTCGCCTAACCGTGAAGCCCGGGGGACAAGCCGATATCTTATTTGTTCCCACGGACAAACGGCCAGGACCTTTGGTTGTGGAAGTCGCTCCACTGGCCCAGCAAATT
>DATDAW010000053.1:0-8468 GCA_036525185.1 Chthoniobacterales bacterium
GCCTCAATAGACTTGCCGAACGCGGATAATAGCAGGCTCGTAACTCGCATCTGAACGTCATCGAGCTCACCGAGCGCGCTAAGCGAACTGGCTGTCATGCCCGCCGGTCTGTTTGTCAGCCCAGTCTGCTGTCCTGCTACTGCTATAAGCTATAAGCACTAGCCGCAAAACGCGAGTAACCAAGGATGTGAATTCAGAAGAGTTTGGGACGTTTCGACAAAAAGTCTGCTGTTTTGTTGCAGGACAAAATCCGTCGGTGTGACCCGATTCCATTCTGCTTATTTGGCTGCTTCTCCCAGCCGCCCATGGAGAGCGGCTTCGATTTCTTCCGCCTTTTTTGATTTGCCGCTTTGGCGCAGGAGCGCGGCGTAATTTTCGACAACGATGCCATATTCGTCGGGATCGGTATTGCCGCATTTGGTGAGGACTTCGAGGGCGTCCTTATAAAAACTAGCGGCCTTTTTTAGATTGTTTCGCGAGTGCTGAACGACAGCGAGATTGCTGAGCGATTGGGCGACGTCGGGATGATAGGCGCCGTAAGCTTTTTGCCGCAGCCCGAGCGCGCGGGTATGCATGACTTCGGCCATGTCAAAATCGCCCTGCGCAATGTAAAGGGCGCCCAGATTGTTGAGCATGGCCGCCACGTCCGGGTGGTCGCCACCGCGAATGCGTTCGTACATCTCGAGGGCCCGATGGTAGTTGGCCTCTGCAAGATCGGGGTTGCCCGATTTTTTGTAAACCAACGCCAGGTTGTTTAGAATCGTAGCCACTTCGATGGTGTCCACACCCGTTGACTGATCGGCAATCCGGATCGCGGCGTCATAGTAGTAACTGGCGCTATCGAGATCGCCGAGCTCGTCGTAAAGGGCGCCTATTTCGTGGGCGATCCGATAGTAACCTTGAGTTTCGAAGGCGTACTGTTCGATGAGCTCCAACGCTTCCACGTAAAATGGAATGGCGCGCTCAGCTAGTCCATACTGGCGGCAGACATCGGCAGTCCGGATGAGAGGATTAGCCAATTCCGGGTCGTTTTCGGCCAGGGCAAGGCGTGCATGAGCGAGGGATTCTTCCGCGATTTGGACAGCTTCGGGGATGGGATCGGCGGCGGCGAACTCAATTTTGGGGGGAGCTTCCATGGGAGGACAATCTCCCATACTAAGGACGCTGCGTTACGATTAGAAGGCTAAATTTGAGCCGGTGGCACAAAGCTGACATTTTCCGGGGCAAATCCCCGGCGCATCGTGTTTTCGGTGACGACACGGGGCACAACGAAGTTTTTCAGATAATCGCGGCCGCCGGCTTTCGTGCCGCCTCCGGAAAGGCCAAATCCGCCGAAGGGGTGGCGCTCGACGATGGCGCCTGTGATGGAGCGGTTGATATAGAGATTGCCACAGCGGAGTTCCCGTTTGATGCGGTCGATCGTCCCAGGGCTCCGGGAAAAAATGCCACCCGTGAGGGCAAACTCCGTGTCGTTTGCGAGGGAAATAGCGTGGTCCAGGTCGCGCGCCCGAGAAATCGCGAGCACCGGTCCGAAGATTTCTTCGCGGAAGATCTTCGCGGTCGACGGCACGTCCGTGAAGATCGTCGGCGATATGAAATAACCTTCGTTCTCGGTATTGGCGGCCACTGTTCCACCGAAGACGAGACGGGCCTCTGCTTTTCCGAGCTCGATCATGCGAGAAATTTTCGCAAAAGCATCCGCATCGACAACGGGACCCAAATCGGTTTCCGGGGCCTCGGAAGAACCCATTCTTAATGCTGCCGCCGCTTCGGTGAGCCGGGTCAGCAGCGTGTCATGGATGGGATTGAGCACGATCAAACGCGACAACGCTGAGCATTTTTGCCCCTGGAAACCGAATGCGGAATGTAAAATGCCGATCACAGCCTCATCGAGATCCGCGTCGGAATCGACAATGAGCGCGTTTTTGCCGCCCATTTCCACAACAGCCTTTTTGAGATGCGTCTGACCGGCAGGAGTGCGTCCCGCGTTTTCCCAGATTTGAAGGCCGACTTCTTTCGATCCGGTGAACGCAATGAAATCCACTTGCGGATGGCTCGTCAGACGCACCCCGACGACCTCGCCGCGGCCGGGCAGAAAAGCGGCCGCTCCGGGTGGAAGGCCCGCTGCGAGGAGGATTTGATGAAAGCGCGCGGCGATGACGCTGGATTGCTCCGCAGGTTTGATGACCACCGTGTTACCGGTGACGAGCGCCGCAACGGTCATGCCGCAAAGAATGGCGAGCGGGAAATTCCATGGTGCGACGATGACGCCCGCACCGCGTGGCCAATGCTCTTCCCGGCTGACTTCGCCCGGGACATCCTGAGTGAGGCGAGGTAGGATGCACGAGGGTGCTTCGTGGGCGTAATAGCGGCAGAAATCGATCGCCTCGCAGACATCGGCGTCCGCCTCCGTCCAGGTTTTGCCGACTTCGAGGACTTGCAATGCCGCGAGCTCGAATCGGCGTTTGGCCATTAGATCGGCAACGTTTCGCAGCCAGGCGGCCCGTTCTTCCACGGGACGCAAGCTCCATGCCGGGAGGCTTTTGCGCACAGAGGCCACAGCGAGATCAGCTTGTTCGGCACTCGCTGCGCCGATATGTCCGATGATCTCCGTGGGTTTGCCCGGATTCAACGAGGGGAAAGAATCGGTTGTCGGTTTGGCAATTCCATCGATGACCGGTTGAAAAGATTCGCCCAGCGTCGTGCGGATCGTTTGCAGAGTGTGGCGAAACGCCGCTCGAACAGGTTCCTGAGTGAAATCGGCGGGGGGGTGATTCTGGAATTGGCGGCTAACCGTTGCCACAATGTCTTCGTTTCCAGGAACTTCGGGTGCTGCGAGCAGCGCGCCGCGATCTGCGTCTTTGCTCGAAGCAGCACGCAGAAAGCCTTCGTTGGATGTATTCTCCAGTAGACGCCGAACGAGGTAGCCCATTCCCGGCAGGATTTCGCCGACGGGGCAATATTCCCGGACGCGGTGACCGCGCCGGACGAGCGCTCTACGCGTCTGGCCAAACATCCCGTAAAGTCCCTGGAATTCATATTCCTCCGGCCCGACGCCAAGCTTTTCTGCATAAGCGATCGCGTGTGAAATACTCCGGATGTTGTGGCCTGCGAATGCCGGATACACCACGGCCCGACGTTCGAGCAAGATGCGGCTGAGGCGTTCGTAATTGGCGTCCGTTGCGGCTTTATTCTCATACACGGGCACGGGCCAGTTTTTTTGGGCAGCAACGATGCGTTCGTAATCCCAATAGGCACCTTTGACGAGCCGGATGGTAATCCGTTTTCCCCGCGCTTCAGCCCAATCCAGCAGCTCGATCAGATCGCGCTCCGAATCGGTGAGATAGGCCTGGACGACACAGCCAAGTTGTATCTGCACCGGCGGTCTGTGACCGTCGGTTGTAATTTTATCCGTATCGCTTCCTTCAGGGTGCTCATAGACCGCGGGCATAGATGGGTGCTCCACGAGCTCACGAAAGAGCTTCAGCGTGAGATCCTTCAGCGCGTAGCTCTCCATGTCGAGGTTGATGAATGCCCCAAGGTCCCGCGCCTTTTCGCAAATCGGCCGGAGCCGCGTAAGGATGGTCGCCATCGCGGCCTCGGGAGCGGCAGCCTGCACACGCGCACAGAGGGCGGAAATTTTAACTGATAGATTCACCAGCGGAGGCTCCGAGGCAGCGAGGTGCCCGCGCGGCGTCCAGGATTTTGTCTCCGAGGCGAGAGATTCGAGGAGCTCGTGGTAACGCCCCGCATATTCGTCGGCTTCGCGATCGCTCACGACCGTTTCGCCGAGCACATCCAGCGTGAACCGCGTGTCTTCTTTCCATAACTGACGCAACACAGGCAGAGCTGCTTTTCCGTCGCGCCCGATGATGAACAGATCGGAAATGCCTTCCACATTCTTGCGTACGATCCACGCTGGCAGCGCAGGCGCCAGGTCTCCGACC
Organism: Chthoniobacterales bacterium; assembly: GCA_036525185.1. Lineage (GTDB taxonomy): Bacteria > Verrucomicrobiota > Verrucomicrobiia > Chthoniobacterales > DASVRZ01 > DATDAW01. Next base: position 3,948 of record DATDAW010000053.1, read on the forward strand.
TTCAGACCGAGCGAAGTCAGTTTTTGGAATGGCAGCCCCGGTTGGACGAGGTATTCACGGAGGTGCCCGAGCACGGACTTCGAGTCGCGCAGGGTTGGCAGCACATCGACGAACCGGAATAGCTCCGTCTTAAACCGTTCGTCGCGCATCGACCAGTCCATGAGTTGCTTATAAACCCGCTTGCGCGAAAACGGATTGCTGCTTCCGATTTCGTCCATCGCGGCGAAAAGTCCCGCGCCGATTTTTGCAACGTAAGGCTGTAGTGAATCCCCGTTCATTCCTGAGCCGAGGATTGTCGCCGCGCCGATGAAAATTGCAACGTAGGTGCCCTGCAGGCTATTTTTTTCGCGCCTGTGGTTTTCCGCGGAAACGACGACAACATTACCCCCCGAACCTGCCACAGGGGAGACAGAAACTCCCCTGTTCGCCGTCGTTCGTTAACTGGAATATGGCCTCTGCCGGCGGTCTTACTGGCCGAGGATCATCACTTCTTCGGTGGGCTTATCCGCGTCGGCCGATGCCGGTTTCGTTTCGGGGAGGGACGCCTCGCGCTCGTCCCGCATCGTTGGGGTGGCTGGTCGGCTTTCGGGTCCGGAAGCGGTGTGGGCCGCTGCTTCGATTTCGTCGTCGAAACAGGTTTCCAATCCTGTCATTGGGGGATGTTGTTCGGGCATAACAGTGGGGGTGGATGAGTTTGCAGGTCAACGGGGATCAATTTGTTAAATGACTCCGGAACAACACCCGCCCGCATCCGGGTGACGGCTCCGGAGTTCACACAAATCAATCGCGCCTCCCGGCGAAAATGGGCGTCTTTTTGCCTATGCCGTGACAACTGCCGCTTCTTCTTCGTCGACCTTGGCCTTCGGTTCGAGGGCAGCTGGCTTCGGCTTCTCCGGGGCCAATTTGCGGTAGAGCTTCGTGTATTCCGCAGCGGCACTTTTCCAGGAAAAGTCCTGACTCATCGCGCGTTGCATCAATTCCTGCCAGACGGTTTGATCCACGTATTGAAAGCGGGCCCGCTTGATCGCATCCCAGAAAGCTGCAGCCGAATAATTATAAAAGAGAAAACCCCAGCCTGTATCCGTGACGGGATCGAAATCGCGAATGATCTGGCTTAATCCGCCGACGGCCCGTGCGATGGGCAGTGTGCCGTATTTCAGGCTGTAAATCGCTGTCAGTCCGCTTGGCTCGAATCGCGATGGAATGAGCGCGATATCCGATCCAGCCTCGATCCAGTGAGACAATTCTTCGTCATGTTCGTGAACATAGGCGAAGCGTCCCCGGTGTTTCATCAAGTGCAGCCGGAGCTCGGTTTCGTAGCCGGGATCACCCGCGCCCAGGATGATGAGCCGGACGTCATCGGCGAGCATCCGATCTAGGACGGGCAACAAAATATCGAATCCCTTTTGTTCGGCGAGTCGGGTGACCATTCCGAAAACGGGTCCGCTGGGTTCGGGGTCGAGTTCAACGCGTTCGAGCAACCGGTTGCGGCAGATACGTTTGCCTGCCAGGGAATCGGACGAAAACTTTTCCGGTAAATAGTTGTCCGTCGCCGGATTCCAAACGCTGTAGTCCGCTCCATCCAGGATGCCGTGGAATTTCCCGGCGTTTTCCCGAACTACGTTGTGCAGGCCGCAGCCGGCTTCGGGCGTCTGGATTTCCCGGAAGTACGGCTCGCTAACCGTTGTGACGGCATCCGCGAAAAGGATTCCGCCTTTGAGCAAATTCAGGTTGCCGAAAAATTCCAATCCCCACGCTGAAAAATAGCTGCCGGGGAGATTGGTGAAGCCGAAATCGTAACTGTGAAAGTTGCCCTGGTAGGCGAGGTTATGGATTGTGAGCACTGTTTTGAAGGGCACCCCCCATTCGCGGACGAGGGCCGGAACGAGTGCCGTCTGCCAGTCGTGCACGTGCAAGATATCCGGAGCCGGTTCCATCCGGCGACTGAGTTCGACGAAGGCTTTGGAAAAGAAGATAAAGCGCTCAGCGTTATCGGCGTAATCGCGTCCGTCGACACCGTAAATGCCGCTTCGATCGAAGTATTCGTCGCGGCGAATCAAAAAAACCTGTGTTCCATTTGGTGCGACGGTTTCAAACACGCCCGCGTCGACCGATTTTCCACCGATCTGAACGCGGAATTCCACGCCGGTGTCGCGCAGCCGTATCCGGGGATTCTCGCGGATGGATCGGTAGAGAGGCAGGACGACGCTGACATCAGCTTTGCTATCACGAAGGGCGGCAGGGAGGGTTTCGAGAATGTCACCCAGCCCGCCGGTGCGCGCGAGGGAGGACATTTCGCTGGAGGCCATGAGGATTTTCATACTGGAAAAAAGTTAACCATGAACGAGCGAGAATGGACATGAAGAAAAATAAGAACGATCCCGGCAAAAATCCGCTTTTCATCCGTGAAGGACGGTGAATAAAAGAAAGAGCGATGGCGTTTGATCAGTCTATGTCGGGACGCGCGAGATCCGGGGGCGGGAAGCATGTTTTAATGCGAGTTTTTTTCCTTATTTTTCTGATCGTCGGTGCCGGTCTTGCGTATCCGCTTCTTGTTCGGCCCGCAAAAAAAATGATGGCCGCCCAAACCTGGGAAGTGCATCCCTGCACGATCGTCAGCAGCGATATCGAGAGCAGCCGAAGCAAGAATGGCATTACGTATCGCGTAGCGATCCGGTATCGCTATACCGTCGGGCGAAACGATTTCGAAAGCAGCCGGTACGGCTTTGCCGATGGGGTGTGGTCCAGCGGCTACAAATCCAAGCAGGCCGTTCTGGATCGTTATCCACCAGGCGCAAAGGCGATTTGTTATGTCAATCCACTCGATCCTGCTGAAGCCGTGCTCAGTCGCGGTTGGGAAAACGACCTTTTGATCGGGATCATTCCTACCATATTCCTATCCATTGGCACTCTGGGCCTTGTTTTCTCCGGGAAGAAAGGTCCTGGAAAGCAGCCGCCTTCGGTGGTTGCGTTGGAATTCCGGAATTCCGACGGTCTATCGGTTCTCAAATCCGCCCAACCAAGAGTGGGCGCATTCGTTTTTCTAGCGCTTTTCGCATTGGTCTGGAACGGGGTCGTTTGGGGCGTCTGGTTTCAGGGCGAAGACCGCATGCCTGTATTCTTATTCGCTCTTTTTGGCGGAATCGGACTCTTGGTCGTCGTGTTCGCGATTCGACAATTCCTCGTCATTTTCAACCCGCGTCCAGTCATCGCAGTAAACAGTCAGCAAATCGCGCCCGGCGAGACCCTGCGAGTCGAGTGGACGCTCCATGGCGACATCCGGCGCGTCCGCGAACTGCGGGTTTTCCTGGAAGGCCGGGAACGTGCCACGTACCGGCGAGGGACGGACACCAGCACCGACACCCGCGTTTTTGCCAATCTGGAAATCGCGAGCGCTACCGAACGAGAGAACATAACGTCGGGCGCTGCCACACTTTTTATTCCGGATGGCACGCTGCACTCGTTTGCCGCCAGAAATAACGAGATCCGCTGGACATTGCGGGTTGTGGGTGAAATTCCGAACTGGCCGGATATCGACGATGATTTCCCCATCACGATTCTTTCTGGCACTCCCTCAAGCACATGAGCAAACTCCTCGTCGGCATTCATGAGAATCGGAGCGCCTTTTCGCCGGGCGACACGATCCGCGGCGCGGTTCTATGGCAGCTCGATCGCGCTCCTCGCCACGCCGAAGTGAATCTGCTCTGGTTCACCCGCGGAAAAGGCACCGTTGATTCGGCAATCGTGCTGTCGCTTCCATTCGACCAGCCAGAAGCCAGCGACACGCGCACTTTCGAATGGATCGCTCCCGGCGAACCTTATAGCTTTTCCGGAAAACTAATCGCGCTCATTTGGGCCGTGGAACTGGTTCTCAATGGCGGAAAGCTTCGCAAACGCACCGAGATTATCATCGCGCCCCGGGGCCAGGAGATTCTGCTGGGAGATGTTGCGAAACCTCTGAAGGTATGAATGCGCGGGAAAATCCGTTCGCATCCAGCCGGATCGAAGCAATACCATTCGTTTTTCCGGACGGTGACGACTGGAATGCGTTGATCGCCCGGCTTTCCCATCACGGCTGGAGGGCATCGATTATCGGACCGCATGGGACTGGGAAAACCACCTTGCTCGAGCAATTAGCCCCTCGTCTCGCCACATTGGGATTCAAGCCGCACCTGGTTACACTCAATACGACGAGCTCATTGGGGGATAAGCGCGATCTGATTCAAGCCGTTCGCGGATTTCGGTCCCACGATTTTCTTCTGCTCGACGGAGAGGAACAGCTCCTTCTTGCCCAATTCTTTGCGCTGAAAAACGCCGCGAAAAAATGTGGCGGCATGATCACAACCCGGCATCGACGCGGGTCGTTGCCGGCCATCTTTGAGACCCAGCCAACTGCGGCACTTTTGAGGGGATTGGTGGTGCGCCTGACGGGCGCCACGCTGGATGAAAAGGAATCTGTCGCTCTTTTAAGTCGCCAGCGTTTCAGTATTCGCGACTGTTTCCGTGAACTTTATGACCGCG
>DATDAW010000054.1:0-72483 GCA_036525185.1 Chthoniobacterales bacterium
CGCGCATCACTCAGGACAGGAAACTGATCGATCTCTAGTCATATCCAGCTCCGGTCTGTAGGGGAGACCTTTTTAGCGCTTCCCCTGATTATCAGTCACTTACGCATGCAATCACGCCCCAGTTGCGAAAGTCGGGCTAAATCGAAAAATGTCGCAATCCCCTCCGCTTAAAACTCGCTTCCACACCTCGTATCAACATCCCCCATCAGGCCCGTTTTCACGGGCTATGGGATAGCTGTGAGATTATTTCCCTTTTCGGAAGAGGTTGAGGAAGCTGTCGAAGACGCGGACGGGGAGTGGGGGACGGTCGTCTTCTTCGGGTCCGTCTGGAGCTGTTTCGGGGCCGGCGAGCGTGCCTTGATGGATGGGGCACAGATTTTTTGGCAGGAGCGAGACGGGCAAATCGATGGTGTAAGCGGTGTCGGCGGCCCGACAGGCCGTGGTGGCCTGGGCATTGGAGACGGAGCACAGGAGGGTTTTGCGCAACGGGACGCCCGGATCGAATGACGACGCGGGATACTGCGAGTCGTCTGTGGATTTCATGATCTTTGTCCAGATGGGCAAGGCCAATGTTGCGCCATATCCGCCGCGGAGAATGGGCTCGGGTTTATCCATGCCGACCCAAACACCGCAGGTGAGCGATTTGGTAAAACCGATGAACCAGGCATCCTTGAAATCGTTGGTGGTGCCGGTTTTGCCGGCGGCGATGCCGGTGAAACCGAGGGACTTGGCGCTGGTGGCGGTCCCGCGAGTGAAGACCTCGCGCATGGCGCTGGTGGTGAGCCAGGCGACGCCGGGGTCGAGCGGCTGCGTTTCGATGTGGGCGGCGCGATAAATGGGAATGCCGTTCCGGTCGTCGATGCGTTCGATGAGGTAGTTCTGGCGGCGTTTGCCCTGGTTGGCGAAAACGGTGTAGGCGGCTGTAAGGTCGCGCGGCGTTTCTTCGAACGCGCCGAGAAAGGATGACGGGTAATTTGGGAGATCGCTGAGACCGATTTTGGTGGCGAGTTCGCGGACGTTTTTGACGGAAGCAAATTCGCCGACGCGAACGGTCATGGTGTTTCGAGACAAAACAAGGCCGTCCTTGGCCGGGAGAGTGCCACGATTGGTTCCGTCGGAGTTCGAGGGACGCCAGTTTGGTGCTTCGGGCACTTCGCCAGGGCTGATGGGTTCGTCGCTGACACTGGAACCTGGAAACAGACCGTTGGCGTAGGCAGCGGCGTAAACGAAGGGTTTGATGGCGGAACCGACCTGGCGTTTGGCGAAAAGGGAGCGGTTAAAATCGCTCGGCGATCGGCGGTCGCGTCCGCCGACCAGCGCGCAAATACCGCCGCTGCGATTGTCGATGATGACAACTGCGCCCTGGAGATAATTGGTCGCCTGCCCTTGATTCGGCCCATTGGAGACTGCTGCTTTCTTGGGATGTGGATAGTTGGGGCGCGCCTCGATGCTGGTGAGATGAGCGTCCAGGGCTTTTTCGGCGATGGATTGGAGTTTTGGATCGATCGTCGTGTAAATTTTCATCCCGCCGGCGTCGATTTGATCCTGCGTGAGCAAATTCTGGAGTTCCGCGTCAACGGCGTCCATGACGTAGTTTTCCTGGACGACCGCGGGCCGGTTTTTCGCGACATGGATGGGCGCCTTGCGCGCTGCGTCTGCGTTGGATTGGGAAATTTTACCGAGCTCGACCATACGGGCGAGGACGGTGTCGCGCTCGCTTTTTGCGCCCTCAAGGTTTTTGAAAGGGGAAAAGCGGTTCGGGCTTCGGATCAGGCCAGCCATCATGGCGGCTTCGCCGAGAGTGAGATTCTTGCAGGGTTTGCCGAAATAGGCCTGCGTGGCGATTTCCAGGCCGTAATAGCCGGAACCGTAGTAAATGCGGTTGATGTAGTGCTCGAGAATCTGCCGTTTGGTGAATGAGTGCTCGATGCGAAAGGCGACGAAGGCTTCGAGGATTTTGCGGTCGAGCGTGCGTCCACCGAGGTCGAAGGAGTTTCGTGCGAGCTGCTGGGTGATCGTGCTGGCGCCTTCACGGAGGGACCCGCGAGAGATGTTTCGGACGATGGCGCGGCCGATGCCGAAGATGTCGACGCCGCCGTGCTTATAAAAACGCGCGTCCTCACGGGCCAGGAGGGCGTCGATGAAATTGGGCGAGACGTCATCGATTTTCACCAGGACACGGTTTTGGCCGTAGAGTCGGCTGTAGGCGTTGCCGTTGACGTCAAAAACGAAGGACCGTTGAGGAATCTGGCCGACGTCTTTGATATCGAGCATCGAGGCGCGGATGGCGTAAACCGTGCAAACGCCAATGGCGATAACGACGACGAGGGCGCCTGCGAGGAGGAATCCGAGTTGGGGCCAGGAAAAGCGTTTGCCAGCGTTTTTACGGCTGCCGGGGCGGTGGATGGATTTTGGTTTGTTCAAATCGTGGGGCCACGGGTGAGTTGCGCGACAGTATCATGGGTGAGGGAAAACGGGAAATGGGGAGCGGGCGGCCGGGCGATGTGGGACTGAACACAAAGATACGTAGAGGCGAGAGCGTTTTGTCTTACTTCTTTCTCCTTCTTTACTCTGGAGGGTGAACGCGTCCTGATCAAAGCAAGAGCAAGAGTAAGAGAAAGGGAAAGAGTTGGATTTCATTCCTCGCTCATCCCCCAGAACTTCTCAAAGGCCCGGCTCCAGTCGCGTTCGCCGACGCGGGCGCGTGCATTCATGCCCATCTTGCGGCGCCTCTCGGGATCGGCGATCAGTTTTTCGACAGCGGCGGAGAACTCGGGGACGTCGAGTGACTTGGTGACGAACCCATCCACGCCGTCACGGACCAATTCGCGGGGGCCACCCGTGTCGGAGACGACGCATGGCAACCCGGCTGCCTGCGCTTCGAGAATCACGTTGCCAAACGTGTCAGTGGTGCTCGGGAAAACGAAAATATCCGCCGATGCGTAGGCTCGTGCCAGCTCGATCCCTGCCAGGTAACCGGTGTAACAGCCATCGGGAAGCAGCCGTTTCATTTCCTCCAGGAACGGACCGTCGCCCACGACCAGAGGGCGGATTTTCGCGCCTGCGGCGATGAGCCGTTCGCAGGCGCGCACGAGAATTTCGAGGTCTTTCTCCCGAGAAACCCGTCCGACGTATAACAAGCCGATCTCATCTTTGCGCCGGCCATACTTTTCCCAGAAAGCGGGGTCGCGATGGGAGGGATTGAAGAGCGCAGTATCGAGTCCGCGTGGCAGAATTTTTAGTTTGTCCGGCTCGATGCCCCGCTCCATCCAGGCCTGCCGATAATGTTCGGAGTTGACGAAAATGACGTCGAATTGGGTGTAGAACCATTGCATGTAACTCCAGGCCAGCGACTCCAGAAAACTGTCATCGGTAAGGATGCGGATGTATTGAGGGAAATCGGTGTGGTAAATACCCACGGTCCGTAAGCCGAGCATTTTGCCTGCGATCATCGCCGTGACGCCGACCGGTCCGGGCGTGGAGATAATCAGCTCTGTAAATTTTTCCCGCTGAATGAAATCCAGCATGTGCAGGATGGGCGGAAAGCTCAGTTTCTGGAGCTCGTATTCGGGCAGTTCGAACTCGCCGATCGGTTCGAAGTTCTTGATCGGAATATCTGTGATCGTGATTTCGGAACGGGACGTTATGACGATCAGATCCGCTCCTTTAGCAACCCCGGCGGCGGTCATCCGGCGGATAGTATTTGCGACGCCGTTGACGTCTTCCAGGGTGTCCGTAAACCATCCCCGTTTTCGGTTGCGCAGAAACTCCGGGACCCCGCCGCCGAGTTCCCGGCACGTTCGGCGGAGCCAATCGCGCGAGGGGGACTGGCTGCGGAAGGCATACCAGTACGGACTCAACAGGAGTGCGAGCGGCACCATGCCAGCAATACTGCCGACGCTCTCGGGCAGGTTGCCAGTCGAGAGATGCCGGACCAGTTTCAGAAAAAACCGATACAGAAGCTGGTTGCCGAACAGGTTCGCGATGAGGAACGCGCGGCGCTCGGGTTCGACCACGCCGGCAGTTTCGCGGGCGAGCGTTTCGCCCAGATTCTGTTGCGTAAAGTAGTCGCTGTACTCTTTCCAGATGGAAGCGCTTCCGGGGCGCGCCAGCTCGAAAATTTGCCCCGAAAGAATGCCTTGTGCGATAAAGTTGATCTTCTCCATCAGCGTGAACCGAGTCGGGTCCTCGCCCTCCATAAAGCGCGAAACAACCTTTTCCAAAAAGGCGCCATGCGGGCCCACCTTCGATGAGAACTTATCCTTCGCGAACTGGAAAGCCGTGTTGTAAAGGCTGTGCGACAGCACGAGCGGTGTTCCGGCTTTTCCCCGCGCGATGCATTTGCCGTTTTTAACCAGCATCAGAAACTCCTGCCACGTGGCGACTTGTGCAGTTTCGGTCCAGGCGCTGCCCGGAAAAATCCCGCCATGATCGTCCGAACCGCCGGTCAGGACAAATTTCGGCCCCAACTCCGGATCGTTCGGGAGCCGGGCGAAGACCCATTGTGCAGTCTGGCTCAGCAACTCATCACGCAGACCGTTGATCCCTTCAAAATGCCGGAAGACCTTGGCCAGACGCTGGATGTGCGAGGCTCCAAGCCGGTCGTTCACCCGATAAAAAGGATGCGCCACCGCGTGCGCGATCCCGTTTTGCAGCAGATACGGTTGAAGCTCGAAAACATTCTCCCGCAACTCGCTGATTGCTGCGTGCTGTGCCGCGGTAATCCCCCAAACGAGGAGGTGAATCTTGCATTGATCCTCCGGAAAGTAAGACGTGACTTCCTCGCTGATGAAGGTACCCGGGAGATCCGCGATCTCGAGGCATCCATCGATGCGGTTGTGGTCGGTAATTGTTACGAAATCCATGCCGCGCTCCTTGAGCTTTTCGTAGAGCTCGCGCGGTTTTGAGTAGGAATCGGGAAAATTTAACCGGCGGAAGAGCCACTCCGCCGAGCGATTGGAATATTTCGAATGGACGTGCAGATCGACGCGAGAGGCCATAGCAACAGCTTCAAGACCAAAGCGGATTCACTGCAGGAAGCCAAGAAAGCAAGTTTCTTGATTTCTTCATTCCCTTATTGCTTGGCTTCACTTCCTGTCCAGGAAGTCTCAGCTTGGGCGCTTACCCACGCACCATAGGTGGTGACGTCGCGCTCGCGGGCGAGGCTGGCGGCGAAGCGAAGGATTTGCGCGCGGATGGCGGGAAACTTCCAATCGGGCGGATGGATGCCAAGGCGGATGACGGGAGTTTTTGCGAGGGTGCCCTTCAAAAACGGATTCCAGACTATGCTGCTTTGGCGGCGCCACGCACTGCGGACGCTGTAAACGAGTGACGGTGCCGGATAGACTGCCTGCGCGTGGAGATCGACGATGCCACGCAGGGTTGTCGTGTAGCGGAAACCGTTTTTGCGCACGGATTCCTTGGCTTCCACGCTCAACAGCCAGGCCGGTGCAATAAATCCCGTCGGCGACAGCCCCAGTTCACCAAACTCGGCAAGTGCCAGGCCCAGTTTTTCGTCGGCTTCCGCTTCGGAGATATCAAAAAATTCGCCTTCGCCTGCCGTATAAACCTCGGTAATGAGCCGGTCTGTCACCGATTCACGGGTCTTGGAATCGCGCTCGTGGAAATAGCCATGCACAACCATCTCGTATCCGTCGGCTGCTCGCGCTTTCATCCAGTCACACAATGCGGGATCGTCCAAAAAGTGTCCGCGACGGTGGTGGTTGGGAACGACCAGCAGCGACGCGCGAGGGACGCCCGCGGCCCGCAAATCGTCCACAATCGTCCGGCTCGCTTCGAAAGTGATGGGCGAGACGTCGTGAACGGAAACGATCAACGCATATGGGGCGGTGGTCATGATAAGCCATACCTACTCGCGAAAATGAGCTGTCGTCCACTGGAGAAGCAGCAAGCCAGGTTTTGGCAGGCGCAGCGTCTGCGAGGGAACCCTATTAGTCCGCGCCTAGACCTTCCGCTTCGAGGCGGCGGACGATGGTCTTCATGGTCTTCAAACGCGCGTGCCATTTGAAATTACCCGGTATGACATTCCACGGGGCGATTTTGGTGGATGTCTTGGCAAAAGCATCCTGGGCGGCCTGAATATGCTCATCCCACTTGTTGCGGTTGCGCCAGTCTTCGTCGCTGATTTTCCAATGCTTGTACGGGTCAGCTTCGCGACTCTTGAAACGATCCAGCTGTTCGTCCTTGGTAATGTGGATGTAAAATTTGATGATGACCGCACCGTCATCGCTGAGAGTGCGTTCGAACTCGTTGATTTCCCGATAGGCACGCTGCCATTCGTCGACTTTGGCGAAACCTTCGACGCGCTCAACGAGCACCCGGCCATACCAAGAACGGTCGAAAACGACGATTTCGCCGTATTTCGGTAGTTTGTTCCAGAACCGCCACATGTAATGGTGCTGATACTCCTCGGCAGTGGGTTTGATGATTGAATAGACGCGGTACCACCGCGGGTCGAGGCGCTCCGTGACGCGCTTGATTGCGCCACCTTTACCGGCTGCGTCCGGGCCTTCGAAGACCAGAACGATGGTCCGTTTCGTCTTGGCCATCTTGAGCTGCATGTTCAGCAGCGAAAGCTGATATTCCTTCAGCTTTTTTTTGTATTCGCCCGGTTCGACGGATTGTTTCTGGTCGAGATCGTCGAGGTTGACTGTCTTGGCCACGTTGGCGATGACGGAGGCTGAAGGCATGGCAGGCGGATGTCCTCGCATTTTTATGCGACCGGGATTGCTTCAGCAAGCAACATCATCGGGATTCCATCGAAAACGGGAAAAATGAGACGTCCGTCTTCGCGAAGGAGACCGGCGGGAATTGGAGTAGCGACCTGAGCGTTGATCGCTATCAGTTCGTCAGGGGTCATCTCGCGGACGCGCTGTCCGGTTTCCGGGCAGCGGAGCAGGACGAGCAAGTCGGGATCGATCATCAGTTTGTAGCGACGGTTTGAGGCCGTCGCTGGTTGTAGCTGCGGTTTGTGCCCCGGTGGTTCCCAGCATGGCCTTCCGCCGTTTTGGAGTACGGCGCTTAGAGAACGCCGCCAGCCTTAATACTTCGCCACGGTCGGATCGACTTCGTCGGCCCAAGCCGTGATGCCGCCGGTCAGGTTGTGAAGCTTGCCGAAGCCGGCGTTTTCGAGCACATGAAGCGCCTTGGCACTGCGCATGCCGCTCTTGCACTGAAGAACGATTTCGTCCGCGGAATCCAGTTCGCTCATGCGTGAAGGGAGTTCGCCGAGGGGGATCAATTTTGCGCCTGGGATGTGGGCGATGTCCCATTCGAATTTTTCTCGGACGTCGAGAAGCACGAATTTCTCACCGGCATCGAATTTTTTCTTCAGCTCCGTCGCCGTGATGGATGGCACGTCGGCTTCCTCCTCGTTTTGTGCGGCAGCTTGCGGGACGCCGCAGAATTCGTCGTAGTCGATGAGCTCGGTAATGGTCGGGTTGGGCCCGCAAACGGGGCAACTGGGATCTTTCCGAAGTTTGAACTCACGGAACTTCATTTTCAACGCGTCGAAATGGACGAGACGTCCAATGAGCGGTTCACCGATGCCCATGATCAATTTCACGGCTTCGATGGCCTGCATCACGCCGATGATTCCGGGCAAAACGCCCAAAACTCCGCCTTCCGCGCAACTTGGCACCATGCCGGGCGGAGGCGGCTCCGGGAACATGCAGCGATAGCACGGTCCGCCCAGATGCGGCGCAAACACGGTGCATTGGCCGTCGAAACGGAAGATGGAGCCGTAGATATTCGGCTTTTTCAAAAAGACGCTGACGTCGTTGGAGAGATAGCGAGTGGGGAAATTGTCCGTGCCATCAATAATGAGGTCGTAGGGCTCGACGATTTCTTTTGCGTTGGCCGAGGTGAAAAGTGCCTCGTGTAGATTGACCTGCACATTGGGGTTTACGTCGCGGATGCGGTCGCGTGCGGAAAGGATTTTTTTGCGGCCGACATCCTTGGTGCCATGCAAGATCTGGCGCTGGAGGTTTGAAAAATCGACCACGTCAAAATCGACGAGGCCGATTGTGCCGACGCCTGCTGCGGCGAGATAGAGTGCGATGGGCGAGCCGAGTCCGCCGGTACCGATACACAGCACTTTGGCCGCTTTAAGCCGTTTTTGGCCTTCGAGAGTGACCTCCGGCATGATGAGATGCCGGGAGTAACGGGCGATCTCGTCATTGCTAAACTGGATTTTTTCCAGCCGGTCGGTGTCGATTGTGGTCATCGGTTGTTAGTTGTCGGTTAGTAATTATCCACTCTCAGAGTCGGGTTTTCAAATCGGTCTCGATGTTCGGATGCCGCATACGTTCAATGCTGGGGCGTTCATCCGTCAATTGGCGCAGTTGGCTGACTTCCCGTTCAGTGAGGAGGCGATGTCCGCCTGCGGGCAGTTGACCGAGCAAAACGGGGCCGATGCGCGTGCGGCAGAGGCGTTTCACTTCGTAGCCGAGATCGTAAAACATGAGGCGAATTTGCCGTTTCATGCCCTGAAGCAGGATGACTTTGAGGTGATTGGGCGCCACAAAGCGGACCTGTTCCATCCGGGCCCTGCCTTGTTCGAGGACAATGCCGCGTTTCAATTTTTCTGTCAGCGCTGGATCGAACGGTTTGTCGAGCAGGACTTCGTATTCTTTTTCGACTTTGAACCGGGGATGCGTCAGGCGTTGGCTGAGTTCGCCATCATTGGTGAGCAGGAGCAACCCTTCGCTGTCCTTATCCAGACGTCCCACGTGGAAAAGGCGCGGGAGACTGCGTGGAAGCAGGTCTTCGATCGTCCGCCGCCCGAGTTCGTCGTCGAGCGTGGTCACGTAGCCGCGCGGCTTGTGGAGCGCGACGTAAACGGGCTGCTCAACGCGGGCGAGTTTACCGTTGACCTTGACGTGGTCCGCCGGGGCAACCGTCGTGGCAAGTTCGCGAACAACCTTGCCGTTGATCGTGACCTTGCCTTCGGTGATCAGGGATTCGCAGGAGCGACGGGAGCCAAAGCCGGCTGCCGCCAGATAGCGGTTCAGACGCATCGGGAATGGCTTAGGAAATCAGGCGGAGGAAACGGTGTAACAAGAGAGAGCAGGGCAAACAGAACGCCCGATCTTACTCGTCGGGTTTGGTTTTTTTAAGGCCGATCACGCGATCGCCTTCGTTGAACTGGCCGCGTTTCTTGAGAACTTCGACGCGCTCAAAACGCTTGAGCACATTACGCTTCGCCGCAATTTTGCTGGCGCCTTTGAGACTGCGATGTTGGGACATGATCGATCTGGCTGTTGAGGTTCGAGTTTTTCGAGGGGTGGGAAAGTAGGCACCAAGAGAGTGTTTTGCAACCGGGATTTCTGTGCTCGCGTAATGAGGTTTTGCAACCCGCGTGACGACGTTTATGCGACCTGCCATTATGCTGTTGCAGCGGGACGAGAGAAAATGAACGGATGTTTTCCGAAGTTCCTGGTACATAGCCTTCATGCCATCGTTTTCACAAGAACACTTAAATGAACTAGCATCTCTTTTTGCGCGAAACTCCGCAATTCAAGCCGTTGTATTATCTGGTTCGGTCGCCTCGGGAACGGTGGATGACCGATCGGATTTCGACCTGTATCTTTATTCGCGAGGTGCTGTTTCACCGAATTTCCGTGAGGAAATTCTGCGTCCGAGAGCGAAGCATCTGGAGATCCAACGGGTCTTCTGGGAGGAAGAAGATGCCTGGATCGAGCACGATGGCACGCAATTTGAGGCGATGTATCGTTCTTGCGATTGGGCGGACAACGAAATCAATGCCCGCCTGGACCGCTTTGAAGCGTCCATCGGATACACAACTGCGTTCCTTTTCAATATTTCACGATCGCATATCCTTTTTGACCGATTCGGATGGTTTGCGAAATTGCAAAATCGCTTGATACAAGCCTATCCGAAAGAGTTGGCCCAAGCGATCACAGAAAAGAATTTTCCGTTACTTGGCGACATCATTGGCTCGTATGAGAGTCAAATTCGCTCGGCGTTTGCCCGCAAGGATTTGGTCAGCCTGAATCACCGCGTCGCAGCCTGGCTGGCGAGTTATTTTGACATTCTTTTTGCTGCCAATCACCGATTTCACCCGGGCGAAAAGCGGCTTTTGGTTCATGCTGCCGCTTTGCCGACCCAGCCGGATGGAATGTCTGAAGATCTTTCGCTCGCTTGCCTCGGCGCTACCGATCTTCAGAACGATGTGGCCGATCATTTAGGGAAAATGCGTGCCCGCCTTCGCGAGTGGCTCTCGGCAAAGGGCCATTGATCGGAATTTCGTAAGACACAGGCTCTTACTTCTTGCTCTGGGCAGGACGCGGGCATCCGTTCAGGAACGCGACCCAATTTGCCGGTGACAGGTGTTTAGGTGCCGGAGGCACCCCGAGTGCAGAGCAAGAGCAAGAGAAAGAAGTAAGAGAAAGATGCAGGGGAGCGCCTCCGAGCTGAAACCGGGGATTGAACGGACCTGCGAAAAGAATATGATCGTGCCGCACCATGCCTTCTGTTTCTCGCGCTGCCAAACCCAATCACTGGAACGAAGTCATCGGACTTTGCCTGATCGTGCTCGGAGTCGCCTATTTCATGGCGCTGGTCTCCTACACGCCTCGTGATGTACCGACGTGGGTCTGGTTTTCCACCGCTTCGCCGCCGAACAATCCGGCGCAAAATTTTGTCGGTCCCGTCGGCGCCGTCATTGCTGGGTTCAGTTATTTATCCATGGGAGCCGCAGCGTATCTCCTGGCGGCGTTGGCGATGGGCTACGGCGGGTACAAGGTGCTGACAGGGTCAAAAATCGGCAAAAGGCTTCCCTGGGTGCTCGCAGTAGTTATCAGTGGGGCTTGTCTGGCTCAGTTGCAGCCGTGGTTTTTAAAAAGCTGGAAACAGGACTTTAACATAGATGGGCCGGGCGGAACCCTCGGCTATCAGCTCGGCGACGCGCTTCTGGAGAAATTGCTGGGTGGACCCGGTTCGCTCATTCTCATCGGCGGCGTTTACGTCATCAGCTTGATCCTGGCCACGGGGGTCCGGCCGATTCACGTGCTGATCGCATCGGTCGCGGCTCTCAAACGGGCGATCTCCGAATCCATCGCTGCCGCCGAAAAACGAAAGCTTGAGCAGGCATCCGAAGCCGAGCGCAAAGCTGTTGAGCTCAAGCGCTTGGCAAAAGAACAGCGCCTCGTCGAAAAAACGCTTCGCAAGAAAGGTATCTCGCCCGACTCCATCCCGGCGCCGAGTGCAGCTGGCTCGGAATCCGATTCATTCCGACCGCCGCCCAAGGTCACTGATACCTCCCTGCCGCTGCCTGCGGCGTCAAAACCGAAGATTAAGCCGGATAAAACGGAGAAGAAAGAGCAGGGCCTTCTCCAAAACAACGCTGCTGCTTTCGAGAACTACGAGCTTCCCGAAATGGAGCTCCTTGACGAACTTGATCTGGCGGGACGCACCGGGGCCAACCACGACGAACTTCTCGCTATTCAGGCCACACTCATCGAGACACTTGCCCATTTCGGTATTCAGGCCAGCCCAGGCGATATCACGAAAGGGCCGACGATTACGCGATACGAAGTTTATCCCGCCCAAGGCGTCCGCGTGGACCGGATCAGTTCACTCGAAGCCGATATCCAGCGCGCCACACGGGCCGAACGCATCAACATCCTGGCTCCGATCCCGGGCAAAGACACCGTTGGCATCGAGATCGCCAATTCAAAAAAGGTCAAAGTCATCCTCCGGGAAATCCTCGAGTCCGAAGATTGGGCTAATACAAAGGCCAAAATTCCCATCGCACTCGGCAAGGACGTTTATGGCAAGACGATCATCGCCGACCTGGCCGCAATGCCGCATTGCCTCGTCGCCGGGACCACTGGATCCGGCAAAAGCGTCTGCATTAACGCGGTCATCGCCAGTATCTTATACCGTTTCACGCCGGATGAACTGCGCTTCATCATGATTGACCCCAAGGTGGTCGAAATGCAGATTTACAACACGTTGCCGCACCTTGTTGTCCCGGTCGTCACCGACCCAAAGAAAGTGTTGCTCGCCCTCCGCTGGGTCATCAACGAGATGGAAAATCGCTATCAGATGTTCGCCAAGATCGGCGTCCGGAATATTGCGACGTTCAATGCCCGACCTCTTCCCAAGACTCAAAAAGAGCTCGACGCCGAACGAGCCGCTAGCGCCTCTAAAAAGGCGGGTAAAACCCCTGCCATGGAGCTTTTCCCGGTAGAGCCGGAGACGGCCGAAGACGCGGCTCCCGAGCAAGAGCAAGAAGCCGCTCCGCGTCCAGCCGCCCGCAATACTCGCGATGCGGATATCATTCCCGATCGCCTGCCGTACATCATTGTCATCGTGGACGAACTTGCCGATCTCATGCAAACGGCCCCGGCCGATGTTGAGAGCGCCATCGCCCGCATTACGCAAAAGGCGCGCGCGGCCGGTATCCACATGATCGTTGCCACTCAGACGCCACGGGCAGACGTCATTACCGGCGTCATCAAAGCCAATGTGCCCAGCCGCATCGCTTTCCAGGTTGCAAGCGGTCTCGACAGTCGGATTATTCTCGACGAAAAAGGCGCGGAACGTCTTCTTGGCCAGGGTGATATGCTGTATTTGCCGCCGAGCTCGTCCCGCCTGGTCCGCTCACAAGGCGTGCTCGTGACCGATGACGAGATTCGTCGGCTTGTCGAGTTTGTTTCGAATCAGGCGCCGCCATCATTCGATATCAACGTTCAGGAAAGCATCGAGTCCGGCTCCGATTCTGCGGAGGAAGTCAGCGAGGAAGATGAGGAGCTCGTGCAGAAATGCATCGAGATCATCCGCCAGGAAAAAAAGGCCTCGACATCCCTCTTGCAACGACGTTTGCGGTTGGGCTACACGAGGGCGGCTCGCATCGTGGACATTTTGGAAGACCGTGGCATTCTCGGCCCCGGTGAAGGTGCAAAGCCCCGCGAAATTCTCGTTGATCTCGACGCTTTGGTTTAACGGTTTTTTTGCTGTTAAGTAACGTGAGCGATCAGAACGACTCTGATGTCTGAGACACCAGAAAACGATAAAAGGGATCCAAGGGGCGATTCCCCTGGCAAACGATTGGAGGCAGCTCGTCAACGGAGTGGTTGGACGATTGATGACGTAGCGCGCATGACCAAAATGCGGCCGGGACAGATTCGCGACCTAGAGGCGGACAACTACAAAAATTTTGCAAATCTGGCTTACGCAAAAAGCTTTCTCAAAATGTACGGGAGATTTCTTCGCGTCGACCTCAGCGACGTAATCGATCGATTGCATCTGCCCGAGAGAATCGGGATCGAGCACTACCAGTATTTGAATGCTCCCCGCGAGGAAGAACCGCCGCATCGTCCGGGCCCCCGTGCCCGGCGGACAGCGGCGTCGCAGACGCTGCGATCCGGGTCGGGTGTGACGGCCAAGTGGTTGATTTTTGGAGTGATATCCTTGCCGATCGTGGCTTTCCTGGCCGTTTTTGCCGTCAACCTGCAGCGTCTCGACCTCGGGAAAACCGGAAGAGTCGGTGGCGATACGGCTGGCGAGTCGTCGTCATCGACGCCATCGCTCGAATCGCCGTCGGCAAAACCAGGCGCCGCTACCCCTGTTCCTGAATCAGGTCCGAATACGGAAACAACTCCGCATCCGCGCCCGTTGCCTGTCCATACACCCGACGCGCCTGGTGTGTTTAATCCCGCAGGAACACCTGATGACTCTGCGGATATTTCTTCGCCGACGGTGTCTCCCAGTCCGGCACCCAGCGAACCCGAGATCCGCCGGGCCGAACCGGTTCGTCCACTCCCGCAGTAGAAGGGTTCATTCGGCTTGCCTTTTGCGAGGCTGTTCTGCTACTTAGGCGGGGCGTTTTAAATCCCCCGGCGGCTGTATCCATGTTCTCTCCCAGAAGTCTGCTTGTCATTGTTTTTGCCCTGATGGTTGGCGGCATTGCGGGCCGCGTTACAGCTCCGGAAAATGGAAGATCCATGGAGACGCTTCCTTTGGAGAAGAAGAGCCGGGAGGGCTCGTCGACATCAACAAATCTCGAAGCCGCTGCCGTTCTTGCAAACAACGATCCCGGCACGTCCCGCGCCGTCGTTGATGTGACTCCCGGGCCGGAATTTCCGAACAAAAAGCCCATCCCTACGCTTTCCGAGCTGTTGAAGATGACCGGCTGGTCGAAGGTATGGGAGCAGGCCAAACGTTTCGCTGAGACGCTGGATGAAAACAGCATCCGCGCCGCGCTTCAGCAGGTCGACGCCGGCCCGTCAGGCTATACGCGCAGTTCCGTGCAAGGCGCCCTCCTCAGACGCTGGGCGGAGCTGAATCCAATCGCGGCTCTCGAATACGCCCGAAAGGCAAGGACCAGAACATTCAGCCAGAGTTCACTAGCTATCGTGACCTACGCTTGGGCGGAGAATGATTTTCAGGCAGCGATGGCATGGGTAAACAGCCTTCCCCAAGGCAGGGAAAAACAATTTGCCTTGAGCGGGATTATCAATTCGGTTGCCGATAAGGACCCGGATCGCGCTTTAAAAATGCTGATGGCATCGCCGCGAGCAGACGGCCCGTATTCTGGTTCCAGCTCTCAGGTTTTCATGGTCCTGGCACAGCGAAATCCGGTGGACGCAGCCCGCAAGGCGGCCAGTTTGCCCGCCGGACAACTCCGGTCATCGGCTTTTTCCACTATCGCGATGCAATGGGCCGCAATTGATCCCAAAGCGGCTGCGGCATGGGCTCAGACGCTGTCGGGGCAGGCGCAAAACCAGACGCTTGGCAGCATCGCCAGCCAGTGGGCGAGGAATGATCCAAAAGCAGCCGCCGATTTTGCACAATCGCTGGAATCCGATTCTGCTCGCAAGAGTATGACCGGGGACGTGGCCAGAACCTGGGCACAGAGCGATGCGGAAGCTGCGGTCGCGTGGGCGCAAAGCCTGCCAAATGATGAATCCCGTTCCAACGCGATGCGCCAGGTTCTTTGGGAGTTCGTGCAGTCCGAGCCGAACAGGGCAGGCGCTTATGTCCTCAAACTAAGAGACGACCCGAAGTTCCCCGAATATTTGAGTTCGATGAGCAGTCAGTGGGCCTGGCAGGATCCTGAGGGTGCCATCAAATGGGCCGCCAAGCAGACGGACCCACGAGTGGAGACCAGTTTCATGTCGCATGTCCTGGGCCAATGGGCGCAAAACGAACCCGAAAAAGCGATCGCACAGATCAATTTGCTCAAGGACCCGCAGGCGAAAAAACAAGCGATGGAAAACATTGCCCGTCAATGGTCCGACGACGCGCCGGAAAAAGCCATGGCGTGGCTCGTTTCCCTTCCCGCCGGCGATGACCGTGATAGCGCGATGCGCAGCGCGGTGGCGAATTGGACGCAATCCAAACCCGCCGATGTTGCCACCTGGCTCGGGCAACTCCCCGAAGGAGCCACCCGCGATGCGATGATCTCGTCGTTCTCTAACAACGTCGCCCAAAACGACCCTGAAGCCGCCACAGCCTGGGCGTTTTCCATTTCTGACGACAAAAAACGCGAATCCGCCGCCGTCGTTGCGCTCAAAAAGTGGTCGCAAGCCAACCCGTCTGCCGCAACCCACTGGATCAACCAACAGAATTTTGCCCCGGAAGACCGCGCCAAGTACCTTGGCTTGGTCCGGCCTAAAAAGTGAGGCGGAATGCCGAACGACGTTGGGGGGAGACACACATTTCTGTTTCAATGTCACTCAAAGTCATCCTCCTCCTGATCGCCGCCCTCCTCATTGGGGGCGTTGCCGGGCGGCTTACCGCTCCCGAGAGTAAAAGCGACCTTCCGTCGCGTTTTGCCAATACCGAAAAAAAGAGCGTCAAAGGCAACTCCCCCACGTTCGTCAATTCCCGCGTCATCATCGAGGAAGTTCAAAATCCCGACCCCAATCACGGCGGCAGCGCCATTCCCACGCTCGGCGAGCTTCTTTCCTCGGACTTGCAAAAATTGTTTCCCGGCGCACAGAATTTCGCCAATTCACTCGACGAAAATGGCGTGATAGAGGCGCTCCAAAAAGTCCTCGGCGCTTCGGCCACCACGGTGCGCCAGAATGTTCTAAGTGTTCTCGTTGAGCGCCTCGCCTCACTCAATCCCAGGGAAGGGGTCCAATTCGTTGAAGAACTGCCGGCTAGTGAAATGAAGCAGGGTTTTTACTCCCAGATCGCCTCAAATTGGGCTGCCAAAGACCCGGCAGCCGCGTGGACCTGGATTTCCGGACTCAAGGACAGCCATACCAAGTTAATGGCCACACTGAATCTTATTAACGCCATGGCTGGCAAGGACCCAGAGGGCGCTTTGCGACTTGCCTTGCAACTTCCACCAGGCATGCGTTCCCGATTCGGATGGGCCTATTCGGTCTTCCGGGTTATGGTTGAAAAAAATCCGGCCGAAGCGGCGCGCCGCGCGTTGGAATTACCACCTGGAAACGTCCGGGAACAGGCCGTCAATGTTGTCGCCAGTCAGTGGGGGATAAGCGACCCTGCTGCCGCGCTGGCTTGGAGTGAATGTCTTCCTACAGGTCGGGCCAAGACCAGCGCCATCAGCGCAGTTGTCGTGCAATGGGCGCAAAACGATCCAGAAGCCGCAGCAGCATACGCCCAGCGACACGCCGCAGGTCAGGCTGGCCGCCAAATGTTGCAAAACGTCGTCTCAAGTTGGGCTCAGAACGACATCAAAGCTGCCATGAATTGGGTAAGTAGCCTCCCCGAAGGCCCGGCAAAGGTGAACGCGTTGCGCAGCATGAGCTTCCAAATGGCGCAGGGTAATCTGAAGGAAGCGATCGAATTTGCCGAAAACCTTCCGCCCAGCTTGGTTCGCAACGATCTATTGCAAAGCCTCGCTTTCGCCTGGGCGCAAAGTGACACCAAATCCGCTCTTGCCTGGATCGAAACCCTGCCCGCCGGCGAAGCTCGCGAGCGCGGCTTGCAACAGGCTCTTTCCACGTGGGCAAGCGGTGAACCGGGTGCTGCGGCGAACTATATCGTGAAAATGGAAGCAGACGGAAAGTTCGAGCGCTATCTTTCCAGTGTTGGCTCCGAGTGGGCCTCGCAGGATCCTGCCGCCGCTCTCAAATGGGCTGCGACGCAGAACAATCCGGAGATCGAGCGACACTTCACCGTCAGCGTTCTTGGCAGTTGGGCGAATTATGAACCCGAAAAAGCTGCCGGAGGGATCAATTCTCTCCGGTCGCCAGAGGCCCGGCAGCAAGCCATCAGTCAGGTTGCCAGCCAGTGGTCGAATGACGAACCGGAAGCCGCGGTGAGGTGGCTGGCCCCAATGCCGTAGGATGACAATCGCGACAACGCCATGCGCAACGCCGTCTCGAATTGGACACGGAACGATCCCGCCTCAGCCGCTTCTTGGCTCGGGCATCTTCCCGACGGCAAGACGCGGGATCAAATGATCAGCAGCTTTTCCAATAACGTCACGGACATCGACCCTGAAGCCGCTGCCAGCTGGGCTGCTTCGATCGGCGGCGAGAGCCATCGACGGAACACCCTGAGCAATGTCATCTCTCAATGGGCTCGTACCGACCGCCCCTCCGCCGAGGCCTGGGTCAACCGGCAGGGATTTTCCTTTCGAGCAGCAACAGCAACTGCTCACACAAATACGCAACACGAGGTAGCGCAGACATTCCTGTCTGCCCAGCGAGCGGAGCTCGAGAGAGGAATTTATTCGGTAATTGAACGTTGAGAACCGAGCAGTGCGAGATAGCCGATCAAAACTTCCTCGCAAATTTCATTCGGCAATTGGACGTTGAGAGTTGAGAGTTTTGCCCCGTGACTTTTGCCGAACTTTACCGCCGCACCGATCTTCCAGATTCCGCTCTTTTGCGGAAATTTTCCGCGTTGCTGGAGTCGAAAACGGACTCCGAGCTCGAAGCCATGGCCGTCGAAAGCGCCACGCTTACCGCGCGCAATTTCGGGAAGGCCATCCGGCTGTTCGCCCCGATTTATCTCTCGAACGAATGCATCAACACGTGCGCGTATTGCGGATTTTCACGGGATAATCCGATCGTTCGTGTGACGCTCGAAGTTGAGCAGGTCGCAGCTGAGACGCGGTATCTGGCGCAAGAGGGATTTCGCAGCATTCTACTCGTGGCGGGTGAGCATCCGAAGTTCGTCTCGAACGGTTATCTGGAACGTTGCATCCGGCGTTTGTGCGAAGAGATTCCTTCCATTTCACTCGAAGTCGCTCCCATGGAAACGGAGGAATACATCCCGATGGTCGCAGCAGGCGCCGAGGGGTTGGTTGTCTACCAGGAGACCTATCATCGCCAGACGTATGCCGCGTTGCACCTTGCCGGGCCGAAGAAAAATTTCGATTGGCGGCTGGAATGTCCCGAGCGTGCGTATGCCGCTGGTTTTCGCCGGATCGGGATCGGCGCACTTTACGGCCTTTACGAGTGGAAATACGAAGCCATGGCGCTGGCACGGCATCTGGAGTTTTTGCTGCGGCACTGCTGGAAAGCTCAATTTACTGTGTCGCTGCCCCGGATGCGTCCAGCGGCGGGTGGCTTTAAACCGAAATACAGCCTGCCCGATCGCGACTACGTTCAGCTTTTGTGCGCGTTGCGGATTTGTTTTCCGCAGGTCGGGATCGTGCTGAGCACACGTGAAACGCCCGCGCTGCGCGACGCGCTTATCCCTCTGGGCGTGACGATGATGAGCGCGGGAAGCCACACGGAACCGGGGGGGTACACGGGACAAGGAAAGGAAGCGCTGCACCTCACCGTGAAAGGGCGGGTGGTCGCTGAGACTGGAGGGGCTGAGGCTGCGACGGGACAGTTCGATATCGCTGACGAGCGTTCTCCAAAGGAAATTGCAGGTCTTTTGCGCAGTCGCGGTTTTGAAGCTGTCTGGAAAGATTGGGATCAAGCGATTTTAGGATCATGATCCCGCTTGAACTCAATGGCGAACCTTGCGATGTCCCGGAAAATCTCACGATTTCCGATCTTCTCGCGCACCTCGGCCTGACCGGGCAGCCGCTTCTCGTCGAGCAAAATGGCATCGCGCTGTTCAAGAATGAGTGGGCGGAAAAACCGGTGAATGCCGGGGACAAAATCGAGCTGATCCGGGTAGTGGCTGGGGGTTAGCCGACGAAAATCGGCTGGGAAAGCCCTTCTTTTGCCCATCCTTGATGTCTTTAGTTGCTTGGTGTTAATCAACCTTGGTCGCCGGATTCAAAGCTCAGGAACATGCAGGCGGCGGCCTTTGCGAGAGCGGCTTGACGCTCGTCTACCTTTTGCCTTTCCCATATGTCCCGGATTCCCGAAGAAACCCTTGAGCAAATTGCTGCGGCGAACGACATCGTCGAAGTAATTGGCTCCTATTTTCCATTGAAACGGGTGGGATCGGTGTGGCGGGCGTTGTGCCCGTTTCACTCGGAGAAAACGCCGTCGTTCCATGTTAATCAGGCGCGGCAGTCGTATCACTGTTTTGGGTGTGGCGCGGGCGGCTCAGTCTTCCGGTTCATCATGGCGTATGAGAATCTGGATTTTGTTTCCGCCGTGAAGCGGCTTGCTGAGCGTGCGGGGATCCCCCTCGTGGAGGAAGCCGTTACTGCTGAAGAAGATGCGCGGCTCCGCATGCGGAAACGGCTCCTCTCTTTGCACAAGGAAGCAGCCGATTGGTTTCACCGGAATCTCCTGCGGATAACCGCTGCCGCTCACGCTCGCGACTACCTGAAAGGACGGGGTTTCAACAAAGACATCGCTGTTCGTTGGACCCTCGGTTACGCGCCGGATTCATGGGATGCGTTTGGCCATTTCGCCCAGGAACGGGGTTTTACCATTCAGGAAATCGTTGCCAGCGGCCTTGTCTCAATTCGTGAAGACGCCAATCCGCAAACTGGCGCGCGGCGGGATCATTCGCAATTTTACGACCGCTTTCGGGACCGGCTTATGTTCCCGATCCGGAATGACTACGGCGAAGTCATCGCGTTCAGCGGAAGAGTCTTAGGGCAGGCGGACGCGGCAAAATACGTCAACTCGCCGGAGACGATGCTTTTCACCAAAGGCAACGTCCTGTTTGGATTGCATGCCAGTAAACGGGACCTCATCAACGCGAAAACAGCCATCGTTTGCGAAGGTCAGATCGATCTCATCAGTGCGTTCGAGGCCGGGGTAAAGAACGTCGTCGCGCCGCAGGGGACCGCGTTCACGGAAAAACAGGCGTCAATGTTGAGACGGTTTGTTGAGGAAGTGGTGCTGTGCTTCGACGCCGACGCTGCCGGGGAGAAAGCGGCTGAACGCTCGCTTGCACCGTTGCTGGATCAAGGGTTGTTGGTGCGGGTTGCAACAATGCCTCCAGGCGAGGATCCGGATTCACTGATCCGGGGCAGGGGACCGGCCGCGTTCCGGGAGATCATCGATCGCAGTCCCAACTTTTTCGATTATCAGGTCGCCCGGCTGGCATCAGATGCCGACACAAGGGCGCGGCAGGTGTTTGCGCGAAAAATGGCCGGCTTTATTGTTCTCATTGAGGATCCGGTCCAGCGGGAAGACGCGATCGCCAAGACGGTTTCCCGGCTGGGGATTCTGCGCTCGGATTTCGAGAGAATGCTGCCGCGGAAAACGTATTCATCGGTACCACTTGCGCCTCAGGAACCGGTTGGCGAGACTGGGCTGGCATTCGAACCTCCGACTCACACCATGCGCATGCTTTGCCTGCTGACTCTCCGCAGCGTGTCGCTTCGCAGACGCCTCCGCCAGCAGCCATGGCGCGCGCTTCTTGGCGATCAGGCAGGAGCGGATTTGCTTGAGAGACTCATTGCGTGCAATGTCGATACCGATGACAACTCAGCCGACCCAGGTTTTGCGGCCTTTCTCGCTACGCTTGACCAATCCCAGGAAGCCTACGTCACCCGACTTCTTTCCGAAAAATTTCCGGACGACGTTAATACAACTGCCGAGGTCTTCTGGCGCGATTTCGTCGAACAGCAAATCTCAAAAAAGCTGCGACAGACCGACTTCAAAATCACAGCTGCAGTCGCCGAGGGCTTGCCGCTCGACCATTTACAACTTCAGAGGAAAGAAACCCTTGACCTCAAAAATCTCTTCACTGATATTCCGCGACCTTCCGGCCCGCCGGATGACCCGTTCTAGTAAAGGATGGGCAGTTTGTTGATCATAAAGAGCGTTACGCTGGTTATGCCGAATTTAATGACAAAGACCCCGCCCGCATCCGAATCCTCAAGACCCAACAAAGCCAGCCCCCCCAAGACGAAAAAGTCACCGCCAGACTCGAAGACATCCGTCACCGAATCCGCAGAATCTGCGGAAGCATCCCTCGACGCTTCGATTAACGAATTCGCAGAAGTTCCTTTTGATGAATTAGTTGCGCCGAAGTCGGCGTTTGAAAAGGCCGACACGGTTCAGGGCAAGAATGGCGATCATAAACTTCATGGAACAAATGGTTCCAATGGCGTAACGCCCGTCGGCGAACCAGCGGCCAAGCCGGCGTTTTCCGGTCCAAATGCTGAAACCCAGGAAAAAGTTCGCGAACTGATCAAGCTCGCCAAGGAACAGGGTTATCTCACTTTTGACGACCTCAACGAAGCGCTTCCTGAAGCAGTCAACGACGCGGATGAGCTGGAGATTATTTATTCCCAACTTCGAGCCGTAGAGATTGATGTCATCGACGCTTCCGAGGTCGATCGCTACAAGGACGGCAAGAAGGACGGCGAGGACGAGGGCAACGGCGAAGAGGAAAAGACCGACGCCCGGCTGGATATTCTCGACGATCCGGTTCGGATGTATCTCAAGCAAATGGGTCAGGTTCCGCTCCTGACTCGTGAGCAGGAAGTGGAGATTTCGAAACGCATCGAGGACGCCGAGTCCAATGTTCAGAAACACATCAACCGCTTCGGTTTCATTGCCCGCGCCCACATCGATCTTGCCCAAAAATTGCTTGAAGGCCGTGAGCGTTTTGATCGCGTCATTCTCGATAAGAAAATCGAGAGCCGCGAGCGCTACATGAAGGCATTGCCGAAACTTGTGGATACGGTTGAAAAACTGTCCATTGAGACGGCGCAGTCGTTTAAAGAACATTGCCAGGCTGCAGCCGCAGCGACCTGCGAAGAAACGCAAAAAGCCGCCAAGAGTTGCCACGGCGCCTTCGCAAAGGCTCACAAGGCGCTGCAGGGCCTCTATCCCAAGTTTTATTTCAAACAAAAAGTCACTGAGGAATTTGTGCATCTGGCAGACGAAAATTGCCGTCTGTTGCAGCACCTTCAGGTGGAGGTCGAAAAGCTCGCCAATGGCACTTCGAACTCGAAGACCGATTACCGCGGCAAACTTCGCGAGATGGAACTCCGAATGTGGCAATCGCCCGACCAGTTCCATCACGAATACGGAGAGATGAAGAAGTGGCTGCGCAAAGCTCTCAAAGCCAAAACGGAGATGGTCGAAGCCAACCTGCGCCTCGTCATTTCCATCGCCAAAAAGTATACGAACCGCGGCTTGTCGTTCCTCGATCTGATTCAGGAAGGCAACATGGGTTTGATGAAGGCGGTCGAGAAATTTGAATACCGCCGCGGCTACAAATTTTCGACGTATGCGACCTGGTGGATCCGCCAGGCAATCACCCGGTCTATCGCCGATCAGGCGCGCACCATTCGTATCCCGGTGCACATGATCGAGACGATCAACAAGTTGATGCGGGTCCAAAAGCAGCTCGTTCAAGATTATGGGCGTGAGCCCACCCCGGAGGAAGTGGCGGACGAAATTCAGCTTCCGGTCGAGCGGGTGCGGGCGGTTTTGAAGATGGCGCAGCAGCCGATCTCGCTGCAATCGCCGGTGGGAGACGGGGACGACACGAATTTTGGCGATTTTATCGAGGATAAAGGAGCTGAAAATCCGAGTGACATGACGGCAATCGTGTTGCTTAAGGAGAAGATCAAAGATGTTTTGGAGACGTTGACCGAACGTGAGCGGCAGGTTTTGGAGCAGCGTTTTGGTCTGGTCGACGGTTACAGCCGCACACTGGAGGAAGTGGGCCGTCAGTTCAAAGTGACGCGCGAACGCATTCGGCAGATCGAAGCAAAGGCGTTACGGAAGATGCGCCATCCGACCCGCATTCGGCAGCTCGAAGGTTTCCTCGAAGCGACCGAGGTGTAGAAGGGCTAAGGCGTTCCTGCCTTGTCCGAAACATTGATAGGGCGGTTTCGATGAAGCCGCCGAGACGAAAAGAGGCTCGAAGGCTTCTCATCGTTTAAATTTCATTTACAGGTTGCTCTGCGTGCCCTATTTCGGACACGCATTTCCCCATGAGCACTCTCCCCTGGACCGTCCTGTTCACACCGCTGGTCGCTGCAACGATCATTGCGTTGGTGACCAGACCCATAAAGACGCTTTCCGCGGGTATTTCCGTCCTCGCAGTGGCGATTTCGTTCGTGGGCAGTGTCATCTTGTTTTTCCAGCCCGATCATGCGGCGGATACGCAGTTCATGTGGCTGAATCTGCCGCAGCTTCGAGTTCCGTTCGGCGTAACGATCAGTGAATTGGAAAAACTGATGCTGCTGGTCGTAAGCGGCATCGGCCTGCTCATTCACATTTACTCGCTGGGCTACATGAAAGATGACACCGGGAAGTCGAGGTATTTCGCCGGGCTGTCGCTCTTCATTTTTTCGATGCTGGGCATCGTGCTGGCCAACAATTTCGTGATGATGTTCATCTGCTGGGAGCTGGTCGGCGTAAGTTCATACTTGCTCATTGGCCACTGGTTTGAACGTCCAGCGGCTGCTGAGGCAGCGAAAAAGGCGTTCCTGGTAAATCGCATTGGCGATTTCGGTTTCATGCTTGGCATTTTGATGGTGTGGCTGGCGACGGGGTCTGTGGTGTTTTCCGAGATCGCTCCGAAATGGGCCGGCCTGAATCTGCCAGGCTGGTTCCTGACTCTTTCGACGCTTGGCATCTTTGCCGGCGCGGTAGGAAAAAGTGCGCAGGTTCCTCTGCATGTGTGGCTTCCGGACGCTATGGAAGGTCCGACACCGGTCTCGGCCCTAATTCACGCGGCGACGATGGTGGCGGCGGGTGTATTCATGCTGGCAAAGACGTTTTTTTTGTTTGTCCCTGCGCACACGACGCTGGACATCATCATGTGGATTGGAATCGCCACCGCGGTTTTGGCAGCACTCATGGCGACCCAGCAGGATGACATCAAACGGATCCTGGCCTATTCGACGCTTTCACAGCTGGGTTACATGATCTGCGCGATCGGGTTGTCGGCGCCGGCCGTGGGAATGTTTCACCTTTTCACCCACGCTTCGTTTAAGGCGCTGCTTTTCCTTGGGGCGGGATCGGTCATCCATTCCCTCCATCATGAGCAGAACATCTGGAACATGGGAGGCGTTGGGAAGAAAATGCCGATCACGTTCGTAACATTTACGATCGCGACAGCGGCACTGACGGGTGTGCCGTTTTTGAGCGGCTTTTTTTCGAAAGATGCGATCATCGGGGCGGCGTTTGAGCACAACAAAGGGGTCTTTATGCTCGCCGTGTTCGTGGCGGCACTGACTTCGTATTACATGTTCCGTCTCTGGCTGGTGACGTTCTTCGGTAAACCCCGTGGCCACGGAGCGGAGCACGCGCATGAATCCCCGCTCGTAATGACTGTGCCTCTGGTGCTGCTGGCGATCCTCTCGGTGATCGCCGGTTACCCGTTTGTCATTAAACATTTGCTGAAATTGCCGGAGGAACACGCCCCCGCGATCGTGCCCATTCTG
Source organism: Chthoniobacterales bacterium (assembly GCA_036525185.1). Classification (GTDB taxonomy): domain Bacteria; phylum Verrucomicrobiota; class Verrucomicrobiia; order Chthoniobacterales; family DASVRZ01; genus DATDAW01. The sequence continues at coordinate 24,752 of DATDAW010000054.1, forward strand.
GCGGTATCGGCGTTCCTCGTCGGTCTGATTGCCGCTGTCCTGCTCTATAAAGGTCGCGAGAAGGACCCGATCGAAATTCGCCTTTTCGCCAACAAATTCTACATCGACGAAGCCTATGCCGCGCTGGTCAAAAGCACGCAGGACGCTGCGGCGTCGATCAGTGCGTTTATCGACAAATGGGTGCTTGACGCGCTGCTTGTCCGTTGGATCGCGGCGGGTGGCGTATGGGTCACTGGGTATGTCCTTCGTTTTCTGCAATACGGCAACATTCAGGCTTACGCGATTCTCTTCGGCGCGGGCGTCGTGGCGCTGCTCTACTTTGTGATTTTTGCGTGAACCAACGGATATGAACGTCCTTCTACATCTTATCGTTTTGCTGCCGCTGATGGCTGCGATTGCCATCATCGCAGGTGCGCCTGCGCGTAAGACATCGCTTTTCGCGGCGATCGCCGCGCTGGTTTTGAGCGTCGTCACCGCCTTCGCCTACGCGAAGACGCCGGGCGGATTTCAGTTCCAGAGTTCTTTCCCGGTGATTGCGGATTGGGATCTGAAATATTTCCTTGGAGTCGATGGCTTGAGTCTCGCGATGGTGCTGCTGTCCGCCATCGTGACGGTCAGCGCAGTTTGGATGACGCCGAAGTTGGAGAAGCACGAAAATTCCTTCTACGCCTGTCTGCTTTTCATTTCAGCTGGAGCGATCGGAGCATTCTTGTCGCTGGATTTGTTCTTTTTCTACGCATTTCATGAGCTGGCGCTGATTCCCACGTTCCTGCTCATTGGCATTTGGGGCAGCGGCGAACGGCAGCTCGCGGCGTGGAAAGTGACCACTTACCTCGCATTCGGCAGCATAGTTCTGCTCATCGGACTGCTTGGCCTTTATTTGGCGTTTCCGCCGGATGCACGGACGTTTGATATTCCGAAGCTGTATGCGCTGGCTGAGGCTGGAAATGTTTTCCCTGCGAAATGGGTTTTCCCCGTGCTGCTTTTCGGCTTCGGGACGCTGGTTTCGCTGTTTCCCTTCCACACGTGGGCGCCGCAAGCGTATGCTTGTGCGCCGGCACCTGCGGCGATGCTGCATGCCGGGGTCTTAAAGAAATTCGGCCTGTATGGATTGCTTCGTGTTGCGGTGCCGCTCATTCCGGCCGGCATCGAATCGTGGAGCTGGCTGATTCTGGCGCTGCTCATCGGCAATATCCTGTATGTCGGGCTGGCGACCATTTCGCAGAAGCAGCTCGATCTAACATTGGGCTACGCGAGCGTGATGCACATGGGCTACATTTTTCTCGGCATCGTGAGCATGAACGCGACGGGCTTTAATGGTGCGGCGTTGATGATGTTCGCGCACGGCCTGATGATCGCCGCCCTTTTTGCACTTAGCGGTGTCATTCGGGAAAAAACCGGCACGCTGGATTACGTTGACTTGGGCGGGCTGGGCCAAAGGGCTCCAACATTGATGTTCGCTTTCGGGATCGTAACGTTCGCGTCGATCGGGCTGCCCGGATTCGGCAATTTCGCTTCGGAAGTGCTTGTCTTTTTCGGCGGATTCAGCGGGGGCGGCGCGAAGGTAGGGCCGTTCACTCTGTATCAAATCACAACGATCATTGCACTTTGGGGTGTTGTTATGTCGGCCGTTTTTATGCTGCGGGCGTTCCGGCAGATTTTCTTCGGCAACTTGATGTCGCGCTGGGATGAGATTGGAGACATTTCCCTGGGCGCCAAGATTCCGGTCGCGATTCTCACGGCGGGGCTGGTTCTTTTCGGGCTGTGTCCTCAGATCTTTCTGAATTTTGTCGGCCCCAGTCTCCTGACGCTTCTTCGCTAATTGCTCCCAATGATCCAGCCGATTCTCCTCGAACCCATCGTCCTGTTTATTGGGCTTTTAATTCTGCTGCTTGAGGCATTCGTCCCGTCACCGGATCGCAAGCAATTCGCCTTTCTCGGAATCTGGGGTCTTGCCGGAGTTCTGGCACTCACGTTTTTCACGTCGAAAATCACTCCCGACGAAGGGTTTTATGCCACTGATTCGCTGGCTATCTTCTTCAAACAGATCATTCTCGTCACGACCATCGTCGTGCTGATTATGAGCCTCGAATTCTCCGGCACGTTGCAGCAACTGGTCCCTGCGGCAAAACCTGGAGCTGGGCTCGGAGAGTTTTACGCGTTGCCGATTTTTGCATGTGCCGGGCTGATGTGGATGGCTTCCGCGAACGATTTCATCCAAATCTTTGTGTCGCTCGAGTTGGTGACCATCACGTTTTACGTCCTCGTCAGTTATCTGCGCAAGTCCCGCTCTTCTCTGGAAGCAGGTGTCAAATACCTCATCCTTGGAGCGCTTTCGACGGGAATTTTAGTCTATGGCATCACGTGGATTTTCGGGGTGACCGGTCAGACGAACCTCGCTTTGGTTGGCCAGGAAGCGGCAAAACTGGATCCGAAGAGTCACACGGCGCTGCTGTTTGGAATCGTGTTGGTGCTCATTGGGCTCGGCTTCAAAGTCGCCGCTGCACCATTTCAATTCTGGGTGCCGGACGTATATCAAGGCGCGCCATCGCCTGTGACCGCATTCCTGTCGGTCGGATCGAAAGCCGCGGGATTTATTGTGCTGATACGATTCCTGCTGGCGATATTGCCCGTGCCCGGCATCGGGACAAAAGTGGCCACCGGCGTGTCGATTCTAGCATTTTGCACGCTGATCTACGGCAATTTTGCGGCTTTGCCGCAGACCAATTTGAAGCGGCTGCTCGCGTATTCGAGCATTGCTCATGCGGGATATCTGCTCATTGCCGCGACGGTTTTGACATCGGCGGGCGCAGTCGAAGCGATCGCTGTTTATCTCGCGGCTTATCTCGTGATGACGCTTCTGAGCTTCCTCGTTCTCATCGTTGCCACTGCCAGACTCGAAGGCGACGACATCTCGCATTTCAACGGACTCGGCAGGAAATCGCCGGTTCTCGCTTTCGGGATGCTCGTGGCGATGATCTCCCTTGCTGGTGTGCCGTTTACAGCTGGATTCATCGGCAAATTTCTGATCTTTAAGGTCGCAATCGAGTCGCATCTTTGGTGGCTGGTTGGTCTCGGAGCCATTTCCGTTGCGTGTGGGTTTTACTATTACCTCAAGGTCGTGAAAGCTATGTATTGGCAGCCAGCGACTGGTGATATGCCTGGCTTTCAGGTGTCCGCTCTCGCGAAAGGGACCATTGGAGTTGCAGTGGCGGCCATTTTCATTCTCGGCGTCTATCCCCAGCCGCTTTTGAACCTGCTGGCGCGATAAACGAACAGCGGCAATCGGGGCTCCGTTACCTTTGCCGTCTGCGTCGTTTCGATCCCCATACATGGTCGCGAGTGGGGACGGCGAGTGGGGAGGCGCAGGTGGTGCCATTCGTCAGCTTTACTTTGAATGGAACCAACGGCTCTGCTTTGACAAGCGCGCGAACCGGGGTCAACCATCGGTGAAGGCGTAATATTTTCCGAATTCAGCGTTAAACCAGCAGTAGCCACACGGTTCGCGCCCCTTCACCTGCGGGGAAATCGGGCAGCGCTTCTGTGTAATGCAGTTTTCCCTGACGGGCCGCGACTCGAAGCTCACTGCGGGTGATTCGCTGAAGCAGGAAAGTGTCGATCCGGGTGCAGTTCGTCGAAAGCAGGATCGCCGCCCCAGGCGCGGCAAGCTGCAGTCCGAGCCGCAACAGATCCGTAAGATTCTCTTCTGCCTGAAAGCGTTTTCCCTTTGCTCCACGGGAAAAAGTCGGTGGATCGAGGATGATCGCGTCGAAAAGCTCCTTTTTCCGGATCAATCGCGGCAGGACTTCCAGCACGTCGTCTGCGATGAATTTGTGACCGGCCAAATCCAGCCCATTTAATCCGAAATTCGCTTTTCCTCGCGTCAGGGATTTGCCGGAAAGATCGATACTCACCGTTTCTGCACCCGATAGCGCGGCGACAACTGAAAAAGAGCAGGTATATGAAAACGTATTGAGCACTCGCCGCGCACAGCGCTTTTGCAGGAACGACCGGTTGGCTCGCTGGTCGATGAAAAGCCCCACCGAGTATCCCGCTGAAAAATCGATCCCGTAACGGACGTAATTTTCACTGACGACGGTTTCGAGTGATTTTTCCGCGTCCCCGCGGATGAGCACGGGCGATATTCGGTCCGTATTCTGTTTCGCCAGAAATCGCGCGAAAACGCGATCCGCTGTCAATGCCGATTGGGCACACCATTCGTCCAGATTCGCTAAAATCTCGTCTCGCACGGCGTCCGTCTTGTGCGAAACGAGAACGACATCTCCCAATCGTTCCGCCCAGGCGCCGGCTTCTGAAAAAATCCGGTGCGCGTCCGTTCCAACAGCAGCAAATTCCGCGACGAGATCGGGTGGAATCCAGTGGCGGAGCATGTTCATCTCCCGATCGTAATCCTACTCCGACGCGCAATCGTAATCTTTTTTGAGACGGAGATTACGATCTAAGGGCGGGAGTGAGAATATTACGCCGCCAGCGCGGGATAGTCAGTGTATCCCTCCACGCCGGGCGAGTAGAAGAGCTCGGCGATTGGCTCATTTAAAGCAGCCTGTTTTGCAAAACGTTTTGGCAAATCCGGATTCGCGATAAACGGAATCCCATATCCCACGGCGTCTGCCTGGTCCGCGGCGAGCACGGCTTCACCGCTCTCCCGCGTAAATTCTTCGTTCGCAGTGTAGAATCCCCCGAACGCTTCCCTGAGTCCCGGGCCGAACCGGTGGCCTTCGAGCGATTCGCGGGCGAAAAGGAAGGCGATATCACGTTTCCGCAATTCCCTGGCCACATACCCAAATGTCGCAGCCGGATCTGAATCCGGGCCAGGCTCGGACCGGGAACCACGCGGCGAGATGTGCACGCCGACGCGGTTTGCCCCCCACACCGAGATCGCTGCATCCGTGGCTTCGAGAAGAAACCGGGCGCGGTTTTCGATGCTGCCGCCGTAGGCATCCGTCCGAAAATTGTTGGCGTCGCTCAAAAATTGATTTGGCAGATAACCATTTGCCCCGTGAATTTCGACGCCGTCGAAACCCGCAGCGAGCGCGTTCTCCGCACCCTTGCGATAGTCTTCGATCACGCCGGGAATTTCATCGATCTCCAGGGCTCGTGGCGTCACATACGGTCTTTGCGGCCTGACGAGGCTCACGGTTCCAACTGCCGCGACGGCGCTCGCCGAGACAGGGAGTTTTCCATCGAGATAAATGGGATCAGAAACGCGTCCGACATGCCACAGCTGCAGAAAGATCCGGCCACCGGCGGCGTGCACGGCTTTCGTTACCAGTTTCCAGCCTTCCACCTGTTCCGCCGACCATATGCCCGGCGTATCCGGATAACCCACGCCCATAGGCGTCACGGAAGTCGCTTCCGACAAAATGAAGCCAGCCGATGCCCGTTGCGCGTAATACTTCGCATTTAGAGCATTTGGAATGCGTCCGGCGCTGGCTCTGCAGCGCGTGAGTGGGGCCATGATGATACGATTCGGAATCTCGAGGTCTCCGACTTTTGCGGGATCGAACAGAGTGGGCATTTTCGTTCCTTTTTTGAATCAAATGGTCGCTAAATCAGTTGGTCGCGCATGCTGCATTGGACGGTTCGTCCGAAGCCGTTTCGGGCTGACGGGGCCGAAGCGACGCCAGGAAGAGCGTCACCAGCAGAGCCACGATGGCGACGCCGGCTGCGGTCAACGGAACAGCCGTCCAACCGAAGTTCCGATCGATGACGATGCCTCCGAGCCATGCGCCCAGCGCATTGCCGGCGTTAAACGCGCCGATGTTCATCGTCGACACCAGATTTGGTGCCTCTTTGCCAAGCGATACGACGTTCATCTGCAGTCCATTGGCTACGCAAAAGGATGTCAACGCCCAGAAAAACAGGGTCACAGAAGCCGGCAGGAGGTTGTGGCTCGTCCAGGAAAACAACGCCTCCAGGATCGCCATGGCGATAAAGCCACCAATCAGAGACGTCATGGGACGCCAGTCAGTTAATCTGCCGCCCAACACGCCGCCGATAGTCATTCCGACGCCGATCAGGAGCAATACCCACGTGACACCTCGGGGCGAAATGCGTGTCACTTCGCCGAGAATCGGCGCGATATACGTGAAAAGGACAAACATTGACGCCGAAAACAGCACGGTCATGGTCAATCCCAGCCAGATTCGTCCCTCGCGCAGGGCCGACAATTCGCGTTGAATGCTGCTGGTTTCTTCGTTTTTATCCGAAGGCAGCAGAGTGATCAGCGAAATAAACGTTATCACGCCCAGACCGGTCACCGCCCAAAATGTCGAACGCCAGCCCGCGGCCTGTCCGAGTGCGGTGCCAAGTGGCACGCCAAGCACGTTGGCCAGGGTCAAACCCGTAAAGATAAGAGCGACCACTGCTGCTTTGCGTCCGGGAGGCGCGAGACTCGTCCCAACCACTGTGCTAATCCCGAAAAACGCGCCGTGGCAGAGCGCCGTAACGACCCGTGCAATCATCAGCAGGCTGTAATTTGCCGCCAGCGCGCATAACAGGTTGCCGATGACAAAGATCGCCATCAAGACAATCAGCGCCGTTTTCCTGGGCAACCGTGCTGTTACCATGGCCATGATCGGCGCGCCGATGGCGACTCCCAGAGCGTAGCCGCTTACCAACCATCCGGCGCTTGGGATGGACACGTTTAAATTGGTCGCCACCTGGGGCAGCAAGCCCATGATCACGAACTCTGTTGTGCCGATTGCAAATGCCGCAATCGCAAGTGCCAAAATGGCGAGCGACGTCTGTTTGTTATTCTGTGCCGGGCCAGACAGCGCGGCGGGAGCTGATTCGAAGATCTGTCCTTGCATGGTTCGAAACTATTGAACAATGGAACTCTTGAATTGCAAGCGGCTTTGATTACTTTGTTCGCATCAGACCGTTACATCATCCCTCCATCGAATCCGTCACCGTCGCAGGCATCCTTCATGCCCTGTCTGACCCCGTCCGTGCTGCGCTTTTCAATGAACTCGTCCAGGAAACCGAGTGCCTCAATTGCACGGATGCCATGTCGCGCGCCAAACTGAAAATGCCCAAATCGACATGCTCGCAGCATTATCAAATCCTGCGCGAAAGCGGTCTCATCTGGAGCGAACGCCGCGGGGTGGAACTGGCGAGCCGGCCGCGCACGGACGAGCTCGAAACGCGCTTTCCCGGCTTAATAAAATCCATCCTCTATGCTTACGAGGCGGAGGCCGAAACGACCTCTTCCGCGCGAAGCTGATTTTTCCTGTCGGGCGAGAAGTCTCCGGAATTGCGAGCACCGGTGTGTCGCTGTGGAGGACATCGATAATGCCTCAAATTAGGTGGTGTCGCGTCTTGATCTCCATCGACAATTCTTCAATTCTTCGCTATTTTGCGGTGTGACGATGCGTTTACAGTGGAATCCACTTCCCAGGCGCTTTCGCGGGTGGCCGAATCCCGATGCTCCCGCTACATGGATTGTCATCGCATTCGCCATTTCCTGTTTTTGTTCGGCATTGATCATGGATCGCTTCGAACCCGGTTCGAGCGTCGGCGCCCTGGCTCTCTCGACGGAAGGCGTTGCTTCGGGACACGTATGGCAGTTGATAACCTGCTTGTTTATTGATTACTCCGTGCTCCAGCTAGGCATCGCGATGACTGGACTTTATATCTGCGGCTCGGAGCTTGAGCCCATCATCGGTGCGAAACATCTGCTGGGGGCCTTTTTTTCCACGGGAATGTTAGGAAGTGCGTCGTCCCTTTTGCTCATGGGTGCATCGTCCCATCAAATGGGCGTGATGCCCGCTGTCGGCGGGATTCTGGCGACGTATGCCACGATTCTTCCGGGACTTGAGGTGCACCGTTTCCTGTTCATCCCGTTACCCGCCGGGGTCACGGTCCGCGCCTTTGCGTGGATTGCTCTCGTGTCGGGAATAAGCGCGTCCGCGTTAGGCTGGCTGCCGGGAAATTCACCGTTGGTCTTTCCTGCCGCCATGTCTTGCGGATGGATTTATGCGCGCATGCTTGGATTCGGCATCCCGACCACGATCGAACGCTACTTCATTGAACGTCGCGTTCGGCGTCACCGGCGCGCCCGTCTATCTCCGGAGCAATTCATCGCATTGGAGATTGATCCGATTCTGGAGAAGATTTCGCGGACTGGCATGCGGAGTCTAACGCGGGAAGAACGCCGAATTCTTGAGCAGGGACGGGAAAAGATCGACGCGGAGATGAAGCGTTAAATGCGCAGGTCGCGGATTTAATCTTCCTGAGAAATCCTGAGAAACCGAGGGCGATACGTTAATTTATCCAGATAGCTAGGGTTCTGAAACAAGAACGGCGATTGGGAAGCCATCGAAGAGGGCTCTTGCGCGGATAGCGTCCGAACCGGCTGGGATGTTTTGCGTGAAAAGGTTTCGCCAGCGGATGGCGCTGTCCAGCCCCGCGACGGCTGTATCGCCCCATCGTTCGGTCGGCGGATTGAATCCAGCTTTCGTCGTGAGGCGCGGGACAACAACCAGCAGGGTCGTCCCTTCGTGTTCGCGCTGGAAAGCGATCAGGTTCTTGCTATGAAGGCCTCTGGTTTTTAACGGCTCGTATGTTCCTTCCTGGAAGAGCTTTTTGTGACTTTTCCGCAGATGGAGAAGGGTTTTGGTGATATGCAGCTTGATCCAGCCATCCCGCCAGTGGGCGAGAAGGTCCGAAAAAGGTACATTGTCGAGCGTTCTCAGGAGCTCAGCGCGCAAGGCATAATCGACGGGCCGGCGATTGTCAGGGTCGACCAGGCTCCAATCCCAAAGCTCCGTTCCCTGGTAGATATCCGGCATCCCGGGTGCGGTTAGTTTCAGCGTGAGTTGTGTGAGGGCGTTGATCATCCCAGGGACAAGCGTCGTTTCCACAAAAGCCTGAAAGGGTGCCAGAAACTGGTTTTGGGGACCGCGTGTCAGCAACTGTTTGACGAATTCCGACACGGCTTGGTCCCATTGCTCGTGGGGCTCGATCCAGCTGGAGTGCGTCTTGGCTTCATGCAACGCCTTCAACATGTATTCCTGAACACGGGAGATATAGGTGGCATGTTCGCCATCGTCCATCGGATGGGAGGGCCAGGAGCCGACCAGCGTTTGGTAAATCAAGTACTCTTCGTTCGGGTCCGGAGCCATTTCTCCGTCGATCTCTCGGCGAAGCTTGCGGTTCAACTTGCGCCATTTGCGTACGACGGCGAGCCATTTATATGGAATTTCTGAGAGAACGGCCAGTCTTGCGCGGACGTCTTCGCTGCGCTTGGTGTCGTGGGTCGACGTCGTTAGCATATTGTGGGGGAACTCCGCGAGACGCCGTGTGTTCGCCTCGTGGAATTTTTCGACGCTCATTCCAAAAACGTCCGGTTCCCCTCCGACTTCGTTGAGAGCAATAAAACGGTTGTAAACATAGAACGTCGTGTCCTCGACCCCTTTTGCCATGATGGGGCCGGTGCATTGCTGGAGCTTCAGGATGAACTGCCTGCGCAATTCCGGATCGACAGGGTGAAGATTGGGGTCGGGCGGCAGAAGAACGTCACGAATGAATTCGAAGACGGTCCTCTCAAGTGCCGGATTGCGCCGGCGCGCGAGCGCGATGGCCCGCAGAATGATTCTTCGATCGAGATCGTCCGGTGGATTATCCGGGATGAGATAGGTGCGATAGACAGGAAAACAGGCGATCACCTCGCGAAGGGCTATGGTTAACGCGTTTACGGTGAAATCGCGATACCAGCGGTTGCTCTCCGAGATTCGGTTGAGGGTGTGGCCGAGGTAGTTTACTTCACTGGAGAGCGACACTTGCATCACCAGCTTCTTGTTGCGGTAAACCATTTCCCGGTAGTTCCATTCGTCGCCGATGATGTCGTGATAACCTTCCGTCAATCGTTTTTCAGCCGACGAATCTACCAGGAGTGCGGTCGTTCGGGCCGCAAATTCGTAACCGGTGGTGCCGTGCACGGGCCAGTCGGGACGTAGCTGTTCCGTATGGCCGAGAATTTTTTCGACCAGTAGATAGACTGCCTTATCGCCTCCTGTTTTTCCGAGGGCGGTGGCAAGTCCGTCTTGAAGTTGTGTCAGATAAGAACGCGGGTCTGCGAGACCGTCGATGTGATCGATCCGAACTCCTGTGACCACACCGCGCGAGACGAGATCGAAAAGCAGGTGATGCGTGTCTGTAAAAACTTCCGGAAGCTCCATGCGGAGGGCCGCCAGGTCGTTGATGTCAAAGAAACGGCGGTAGTTAATTTCTTCGGAGGCGACCTTCCAGAAGCTCAACCGATAATGCTGTGTCGCTATCAAAGCATCGAGCCGGTCGAAATCGGCATGGAGGGCGTTCAATTCCGATTCGATGGCTTGAGCGAGCTGCGAGCCTCGAGAGGTTAGATCGATCAGCAATTCGTTGACCGCACGGCGTTCCTCGAGACGCATGGACCCTGTCATGCGATAGCTTCGATCCAGAGTGTCGAGCAGGTTTCTCTTTTCGTCGACTGGCATGTCCGTTTTGGCGACTGCGTTTTCGAGGATCGGCAGTGTCGACGACGGGGTCAGCGGGAGTCGGTGTTGATAATAATTCAGGGTGAACGCGCCGTCTTTCCATTCCAAGCGAAACTCGCCCTTTTCCAGAACACGCCCGTATTGATCTCCCAGAATCGGGAGAAGGACCTTGTTGTGAAGTTCATTCTTGAGGGGATGCCAGTCGATATCGAAATAGCGGGCATACAGTGAATTGGCGCCATTTTCGAGCACATCGGTCCACCAGCGGTTTTCAATGCCTGTGATCCCCATGTGGTTGGGCACGAAGTCCACGACCATGCGCATGCCATGTTGTTTCAGAGCCTCTGAAAGTGCCTCGAAATCCTGCTCCGAGCCGATTTCGGGATCAAACGCGTTGTGGTCGCAGACGTCGTAACCGTGGGTGCTGCCGGGGGCGGATTTAAAAAACGGCGAGGCGTAAAGGCTGTCAATTCCGAGCCCCGCCAGGTAGGGAACCAACGCAAGCGCGTCCTCGAAGGTGAAGTTTTGGTGAAATTGCAGCCGATAAGTTGCCGTTGGGATCATGCACGTGTCTTATTCGGCTGAGATGGCGGATTTGGATGTAAAAAGCAAGATCAGGAGATTTGTTGCCACTCAGGTTTGTGATCGAAAACCCACCGATAATAGTCGCGACGTTGAAGTTTGCTGGCGGCGGCCTTGTCGAGCAGCAACGTGGCCTGGGGATGCATCTGGAGAATCGTGGATGGAAACAGCGCGCTGATGGGGCCTTCGATGGTTTCGGCCACGGCCCGCGCTTTTCTTTCGCCGAATGCCAGGAGAACGATATGGCGGGCTTCCATGATGGTGCCGACGCCCATGGTGATGACATGATGCGGGATCTCGTCTGGCCTGGCGAAAAACGGGGCGTTGTCCTGGAGCGTGCGCTCTGTAAGGGTTTTAATGCGCGTCCTGGACGTCAGTGCGGAGGTGGGCTCGTTGAAGCCGATGTGGCCGTCGGAACCGATGCCGAGGATTTGCAGGTCGATGCCACCCGCATCGCGGATTTCTTCTTCGTAACGACGGCAATAATCGAGGACTTCGGCGCCTTCTATTTGTCCATCGGGGATGTGGATATTGGCGGGGGCAACGTTGATGTGTTTGAACAAGTTTTCCCGCATAAAATGGTTGTAAGAAGCGGGATGATCGGAGGCGAGGCCCAAGTATTCGTCGAGGTTGAACGTTGTGACCGAGCCGAAATCCAGTTTTTCCTCGCGATGGAGACGGATCAACTCCCGGTATAGCAACAAGGGCGTGCTACCCGTCGCGAGCCCCAAGGTGGCGTTGGGTTTGCGGCGGACGAGGTCGCGAATCAATCGCGCCACGTAGAGGCTGATGGTCGAGGCGTCACTCTGAATGATGACTTCCATGGCGTTTCAGAACCATATTAAGGCATCTGGCGGGGGGAGCTGGGAGTTCTGTCAAATAGAAACGGCGGTCCCACAGGCAGGCTGGATTTTCTCAGAGTTTTCACCAACGCAATGAACGACGCAGCGATGCGGCGACGGTCCGTATTAGCCGCCTGGTGGCGGGGAGTAACGGAATTCTTTGTGGCTGATTTTTCCGCCCGAGGAGGCGATCCAGACACCGAAAGAAAGTGCAATCGTGCCACAAACCAGGGTTGCCACGGCCATTGAGGCGATCGCTTTGGAGGTTTTCATTGGGAGTGCCAAGCCGGCAAAGGCAAATCCGGCCGTCAGATAGAACAGGAAAATGGTTTTTTCGGCGCGTTCTTCGTGTTCGTGCAGCCAGGCGCGGCCGTCATCGTCGAGCAACCCCTCCACTCTGTCCTCGGCTTTTTCTCCGAGCTCGAAGACGGGGTAAGCCGAAAGCGCGGTGACGAGGATGATGATATAAGCGGCAATCGCGGTGGCGCGGCTGCGTTGAAAAAGTGCAATAAGGAGAACCGCGAGACCGATAAGAAGCCCAACGATCGGTAGATGGTTGAGGATGGCATGAAGGTACTCCGGTTGTTGGAGGCTTTTGAGGATGTCGTCCATGAGCAGGTTTCTCGCGATCTTGCGTTTAGTCCTAGCCGTAATTTCTTTCGCGCCGGTTCTGCCGGGGCTGAGAAAACCAGATGCCTTCGGCGACGGAGGGGCAAGGAGCAATCACTCCATCTCTTTCAACATATTCCGTGCCAATCGGGCAAGCGCGACCGCGATGGCGACCGTCACCGCGAAACCGCCCAGCCAGAAAACATATTCGTGGAGACTCGGGTTTGTCTGTCCTTTGAGGACCTGGAAGCCGTGTTTGCCGAGGGTGCCGAGGTAAGCGTAGAGGAATAATCCGGGCGTTCTGCCGAGCACCGTCCAGCCCATGCATGGCCAAAATTTCATTCGCGTGACGCCGTAGAGGTAGTTGAAAAGGCTCGTGGGAAAAAGCGGGTGAAGCTGTGTAAGAAAGACAATGCGCCCGTTGCTGCGAGCGATTTGTGTGTCGATGGTGCGCCATTTCGGGTTGCGCAGCAGATACTTCTCGATCCATGCCCTTCCCACAAGGCGTCCGATGCCGAACGAAGCCGCTGCCGCGAGGATGTTGCCGGCAAGGACAACCAGAAAACCTTTCCAGAGCCCGAACAACATTCCCGCTCCTGCTGACAGGATGCCGCCTGGAAGCAGCAGCACGTTGCAGACAGCGCAGAGCAACGGGTAAATAAACAGGCCTCGCGTGCCGAGGTGTTCGGTTGCCTTCTGAGCAGTGGCAATCCAGGTCATCACAGGAAATTGCCAGCTGACGGTGGCGACTACACTGATTCCCAGACACAACGCGCCGCCTTGAAACCACAGCGCGCTCCGTCTTATCGGATTCATTCGCCGCGGACAAATGCCGCGAGTTCCGCCGTGGTGTCGTAGGCAAGGAAGGGAGTAATGAGGTAAACACCCGGGAAATGGTCCAATGCGGCACGGGCGATGTCTTTCGCCAGGTGGACACCTTTGTTCCGACCTTCAACGCCTTCCATGCCTTCCATCGAGGCACGCACAGGATCGGGAATGATTATGCCCGGGACTTCGTTATGGAGAAACTCGGTTTGGCGCCCGCTCAAGAGTGGCCAGACGCCGGTGAAAATCGGGATTTTCAAGTGTGCGGTCCGCCTGGCCATTTCCTCGACGAGGCGTGTGTCGAACACAGGCTGGGTCATTACGTATTGGGCGCCGGCAGCGATTTTGCGTTCGAGGCGGTTGATCTGGGCGTCGAGGGATTTGGCGTTGGGATTGAACGTGCAGCCAATGACAAAATTCGTCTGAATCTTGATGCTTTTGCCCGCATGATTGTAGCCTTCGTTAAGGCGGCTCACGATTTTCATGAGCTCGATGGAGTTGACGTCAAAGACGGACGTCGCGCCGGGATGGTCGCCGACTCTTGCCGGATCGCCAGTCAGAGGGAGCACGTGGCGAATGCCGAGGGCAGACATGCCCATGAGTTCGCTCTGGAGCCCGAGGAGGTTGCGGTCGCGGCAGCTCACGTGGAGCAACGGCATGATCCCAAAGCGGTGTTTGAGCATCGCGCCCACGGCCAGATTCGAGACGCGGAGGATTGCGAGTGAATTGTCCGCGAGCGTGATGGCGTCGCTTCCGGCATTGCTAAGGGCTTTGGCAGCGGAAAAGTATTTCTCCAGATCGAGCGTCTTGGGCGGATCGAGCTCGGTGACGATGACGATTTTTCCTTGAGCGATCAGGTCGAGCAGGCTGGGTTCACCGGCGATTCTTACCGGTTCAACGGGACGCGGTGGCTCGGAAATCCGAATGACTGTCTTGCTTGTCACCGGTTTCAAATTCTTGATCGTGGTTGCCATGGCAGCGATCTGCGCGGGTCCGACGCCGCAGCAGCCACCGATGAGTCGAGCGCCCTGTTCAGCGAGATCGCGGGCTGCTTCCGCGAAATACGCGGGAGCCGTGTTGTACAGATAGCGTCCGTCGCGATAGAGCGGGTAACCGGCGTTTGGAAAAGCGCTCAGGATGAAATCCAGCGGCACTTTTTCCAGGGCACGCAACATGGCATACGGGCCGGTGAGGCAATTCAGGCCGACGACTTCCGCGCCGGCAGCAGTCAATTTCCGGAATGCCTCGACAATGGACATGCCCGAGGCGAGATGACCGCTTTCCGTGCAAACCATCGACGTGACAACGGTACAGGAGGCAATCGATTGCTGGACGTTGAGGGCGATCGACAATTCGTCGAGATCGCGAAATGTCTCGAACATCACAAGATCCACGCCGCCCTCCAGCAACGCTGCGATTTGCTCCTGGAAGACAGCCCGGCGATCGATTCCTTGCGCGGCGGCTTCGTCGGCCGTGATGCCCAGCGGACCGACGCTGCCTGCGACATAAGCGTTTTTGCCTTTGGCGGCCTTTTTTGCAAGCCACGCGGCAGTTCGATTGATCTCAGCCACCTGGTTCTCGAAATCGAAGCGGGCCAGACGCACGGCATTAGCCCCGAAAGAATTCGTCTCGATGACACGGGCTCCAGCAGCGAGATACTTATCATGGATGCCCGAAACGAGTTCCGGCTCGGAAAGGACGAGTTCCTCGAAGCAGCGTTCGATGGAAATGCCGGCATCCATCAGCTCGGTGCCCATTGCTCCATCGCCGCAGAGAATTGAGGTTTTCAGTTCATCCAGGAGGTCCATATCGAGAGGGAATCTTAAGTGGTAAAACGTGAGAAGCGAAAAGTGTCGCCGTTGCAAACCGACCTTTTTCGGTAGATAACCATGCTTCAACCATATGCCGACGTACGATTACCAGTGTAGCAAATGCGGAAAGACCTTCGAGGCGTTCCAATCGATGAAAGACAACGCGTTCGAGACGTGCCCCGAAAAATTGTGCCAGATGGAAACATGGGGACAGGGAACCGTCAAGCGCCTGCTTGGGACCGGTGCGGGGCTCATTTTCAAAGGATCGGGCTTCTACATAACCGATTACCGGAGCGAAAATTACAAACAGGGCGCAAAAAGCGACAGCGGCGGAGCCTCCAAGCCCGGAGCCTCCAAGCCTTCTGAATCCGGACCTTCAAAATCCTCGACACCCAAGCCTGCATCAGAGTAATCTTCCTGACGTTCAGCTTTTAAATCTCCCGAAAGCAAATGTCAGTATTGAAGTGCCCCCAGTGCGAGTATCAAAACGAAGAGCAGCGCGTCTATTGCCATCAATGTGGCACCAAGCTCCCCCAGGCCGGTTTCGCCGGGGGATACGGTCCGGCGCAGAATCAACCACTTAGAAATACACAGCCGCGCCAGATCCAGGCCGCCAGTGGCAGTTTTTTCGGTCGATTCTTTAGGGTGATTCTTTGGTCGGCCTTCGTGGCGGCGCTCATTCAGGGGGCCCGTTCGCCAGATGACATACCTGCACCGCTGCCGCCCGGCGGTGGCGAAGCGCCAAATTTTACCAGGGATTTTCAGGCCGCGGCAGCTGCTCCTCGCCGGCTTGTCTATCAGGAGCAGGCTGTTAATGCCTTTCTCCAGAGCAAGCTGAAAGCCAGAGCAGGAGTGCTACCGGCCCATATTGCGCATTTCGAGCGAGCTTTTGTAAATCTAGGCGATGGAAAACTGCGGCTTACCAAAGAGTATCAGCTCCTTGGTTATCCGATCTATGTTGCGGGCGTTTTCAAACCGTCCATCAGTGGCGGCGCCCTTCACGTTAATACTGATAGTGGCGCGGTCGGTCGGTTGCCGATTGCTGGACTCATTTTCGACCGCATTGATACGCTCGTCTTCAGCGAATTCGTTGAAGGCCTTCGGGCGGAACGCGCCGCGCTGGCAACGCTTAAGAGCGTTACGATTCGTCCTGGTGAAGTGGAAGTTGCTTCGGGACCCTGACCCGCGGATGAAAACGCGTTCGCTCTTTTACGCGTTGTTTTTGCTGACTCTGTGTGGCGCCCTGCATCCTCTTGCCGCAGCGGCGGCGCAAAATGGCGGTCGCAGCGTCAGCGGTTCCGGCAAGTTTTTTGTTTTCAGCGAAGACAAGACTTTGCGCCAGGAGATTGCAGGGGCTTCGGACGAAATTCGCGGAATCGTCATCGACGAACTTGGCGCGCAATCCGGCTCCTCTACGCCGGTGGTTATCTTTGTCGATCACAAGCGCACCACTCAGCCCGGCGCGCTGGAGGCGGATTTGAACTGGATCGTTACCGACGCTGGTCCTCGGGTGCAGCTAAATCTGCGCGTCTCGGATGGCGAAACTTCAGCTGATTTTCAGGAGCAGATCGTTCAAGCGGTGCTACTCGCGGAGAAATTTCGTGACAAGCCGCCCGAGCCTGGCGAGCCATACGCCAGCCCTCCGCCGTGGCTCATCGAGGGCATCTCGGAAAAAGTACGTCTGCGGCGAGGCGAGCCCGACGCTTCCATTTACAAAGGGCTCATGGATGTACACGAAGTTCCCGATTTACAGGATTTCCTCGCGACGACGTCTTCGAAAATGAGTGCAGCGGAGCTGGGGATTTTTCGCGCCTACAGCTGCGCCTTCGTCAATCTGCTCCAGAATCTTTCTGGCGGAAAACGGGCGCTGCTCGCTTTCCTCAAAAAATCTCCGGCAAATCGCGCGGACCAGATCAAGCTGCTGTTCGCGACGTTCCCGCAGATCAACGCATCGCCCTCAAGCCTGGAAAAATGGTGGGCGCTCAGTCTCGCGAAACTGTCGGCGGCGGATCGTTACGCAGCGCTTTCAGCGCCGGAAACGGACCGGCTGCTAACCAAGGCTCTCGCCGTGATCATCGCGGACCCGGCGACCGCCGAGCGCCGCGAGTATGCGCTCGAGCAGTTTCCGGAATTCATGAAATCCAAATCCCGGAAAACGGCGATGACTAACATTGATTGGGAACTCATCCGTCTCTCCGTTCGCGCCAACCCGCTTTTTCGTCCCATACTCAATGAGTACCGGGAAATCGTTCGCCGCTTTGAGCGCGGCAAAACCCGCCACGCTGAGGAAAAACTTGCTGACCTCGCCGAACTTCGCGCGAAAATCCTGCGCCGCGTCGATGAAGTCGCTGATTATTTGAACTGGATGGAAGTCACGCAACTCCCTGGCCAAAGCCGCGAATTCGAGGGCTACATCCGTTTATCCAGTCAGTTCGAAAACCCTGCCACGAAGCATCACACGGATCCCATCGGCAAGTACCTCGACGCTGTCGAATATGAGTTGCAGTAATCGGTGCAATGGACCCGGCCAGCATCGACAACATTAACAATACGGACAGACAAAATGACACTGGCTGATTTTGTTAGATTGAGCGACCTGCCTCAGCGCGTATATCGTGACCGAGTATTAAATACCAAAAAGGACAGCCGCTAGGACGTCTTGCCGAGGGTGCACGCCATGAAGCAACTTTGGATTTTTTTATCGATTGCCCTGATGCAGGCATATGTTCATGGGAAGCTGGGCGAGTTTGAGACGATTCCCATACCGACGGACGCCGGGGTTTGTAACATGGCTAACCATGAAAATGCGATTATATTTACTACGGCCGATAGACGCCTGTTTCGGTTGGATGACAGGAAGCTTTCCGAAATGACAGGCGTCAACCGCCTGATTCCACTTCGCGGACAGCTGGCCGTTGGCCATGATGGAACCAGCTATTTAATCGAGGCCAAGTCATATAAGGTATTGGCTTTAGACCGCGCTGGATTCCTGATCTGGCGCTCACGTGAAGCGACTCCTCCGGCAGATGAGACAACAATTGAGGTTTCGCCCGACGGGACGATCGTTTTTATGACCAATAGCAATCAAGTTGTGGCGAAATCTCCCGAAGGAGCCGATTTATGGGAGACGCCAATTTTAGAAGATCCCGGTTCGTCTCGTGTGGAACTCGCGGCAGATGGCCGAATTGCGCTGGGAGAGTGGAACGGCACAATGACGTGCCTCGGACCGAATGGCCGCAGGCTATGGAGTGTCCACGGTCTGGATTCGGTCGAGGGACGGTATAGATTCTCACAAGATGGGTGCTTGATCGTTGGAACGGAGTCTGGGCAGCTGATTTCAATCGATCAACATGGCAAAATACGATGGAGCAGGGTCTTATCGGCTCCGATTTCGCAGCCGCCAACGCTAGTCGGAAAGGATTGCTTCATTGTAATGAAAACAGACCTGGAAGTTGAATGCTATAACCAAAATGGCGAGTCGCTATGGAAATTCAGAAACAAGTATCCAAGGCCTCCGCGTGCCGTCTCCTTTGGGCGGAGTCTTTATATTTTATGCGGAGACAGAGATGAGGACGTTCTTTACGAATTGGACGTGGACGGCAAACTTCGTAAAACCATTTCACTCGAAATTATGCCATTAAGGAGTCTTCGAATTATCAATGGCTATCGCTATATGGGAGCATCGCGGCGAGGACTGCTTCGGGTTCCCGTATCGCAGGACTAAAAACGGTGTCACACGGAGCCACGGAGGCCGCGGAGAGTTTACGGAATGGCTTTATGGAGACGCCCTCCGCGGCCTCCGTGGCTCCGTGTGACAGATTTCAGAAAGCAGAATAGGTCTCCGAGTCTACGATTGGCAGAGGTTGAAAGGGGGATTGCTTCGCCGCAACGACTGTTCCTCGCCATCACGGCGGTCCCGTGCATAAGTTTCGACCTTATGCGTCTGGCTTTATTGGCCCCTCTTGTCCTCCTGGTGACCTTTACGATTGCAGAATCCGCCAAAGTCTCGCCGGCTCCCGACCAATCCATGGCGAAGTCCGCCACTGCTGTCGCGGCGCTGCACGCGCTTTTTGACGAAGCCTGGGAATACCGCATGAAGCAGTTCCCAGTCGAGGCATCTTATCTCGGCGACCGCCGGTATGCCGATCAGTGGGACAAACTGTCACCGGTTGACTACGTCGCCCGTCAGGAAACGTATCAAGGCTTCCTCAAAGAGCTTGTCAGGATCGACCGGGACGATCTGCCGCAACACGAACAGCTCAACGCGGATCTTTTCGACAAGCAGCTTGCCACTGACATCGAGGAAATCAGTTTTGGCAGCCAGTTTCTGGCGATCGACCAGCGCAGTGGATTGCAAACCGACGATGAACTGGCCAGCGCCATCGCGTTCGAAACGGTCGCTGACTACGAAGCCTGGATCGGTCGTCTCAACGGTTTTTCAAGGCATGCCGCTGACGTCACGGAATTGCTTCGGGAAGGCATCAAACGCAAAGTGCTTTATCCGAAAGTCCTCATGCAGCGCATCCCGCCGCAAATCGACAAACAACTCGTTGCGCGACCCGAGGACAGTCCTTTCTTTAGGCCGTTCTGTAAGTTCCCTGCATCGATTTCCCAGGCAGACCGGGATCGTCTTGCCAAAGCGGGCGCTGCCGCCATCACCGCGTCCGTCATTCCCGCGTTCACCGAATTCAAGAATTTCCTTGCGACTGAGTATCTCCCAGCCTGTCCCGGTGACGTGGGACTTGGCCATCTTCCGAATGGACAGGAGTTTTATGGATTTTTGGCGCGCAAATTTACGACTACGGATCTGACGCCGCAGCAGATTCATCAGATTGGTCTCAGCGAAGTCGCCCGTATCCGCACCGAGATGGAGAAGGTTAAAACCGCAGCGGGCTTCAAAGGTACGTTAGACGAGTTTTTCGTTCATCTTCGGACAGACCCGAAATATTTCTGCAAAACGCCTGAAGAATTACTGACTCGTTACCGTGCCATCGCCAAACGGATCGACCCGCTTACCGTCAAAGTCTTCAAGCTGCCACAGCGTGCTCCTTATGGAGTCAACCCCATTCCGGATCTTGTTGCCCCCGATACGACTACTGCGTACTATCTACAGCCTGCCGCCGACGGATCCCGCGCCGGCACTTATTTCGTTAATCTCTACAAACCTGAAACGCGTCCCACGTGGGAAATGATCCCGCTGACGTTGCACGAGGCCGTGCCGGGCCATCATTCGCAAATCGCGCTGGCCATGGAGCAGGACAGTCAGCCTAATTTTCGTAAATACGGCGGCTATACGGCGTTCGTTGAAGGCTGGGGCCTCTACGCCGAATCGCTGGGGGATGAACTCGGGCTTTACACTGATCCGGTCGATAAATTTGGCCAATTGACCTATGAGATGTGGCGTGCCGTCCGTCTGGTCGTCGATACAGGTCTGAACTCGCTTGGCTGGGATCGCCAGAAAGCGATCGACTATTTCAAAGCCAACGCTCCGCGCAGCGAACTGGATATCACGAATGAAATCGACCGTTACCTGGCCATGCCAGGGCAGGCACTCGCGTACAAGATGGGGGAGTTAAAAATTAAACAGCTCCGGCACGAATGTGCGCTAGCATTGGGGGACAAATTCGACGTCCGCGACTATCACGATTTCCTGATGAAGACCGGCGCTGTGCCCCTGGATATTCTCGAGCGCAACGTCCGGGCATGGACTGCCGCCAGGGCCAAAGCCGAACACATTTCCACCATCCCGGAATGACGGATTGTGCCGCCCCTGGAAAGCAACATTCGACCGCTTTAATAAAATGAAGGATTTAGCTTCGAAGATCTGGATTAGGATTACGGGAGTGTTGAGTTTTACCGGCATATGTTTGGGAACTCCTGCGGATGGCGCATTGCGGAAGCCAGCGAATCCGGTGTTGTTAGTGCATGGCATCCATGATTCTGCTGCGTCGATGCGCGTGATGGGGCAATGGTTGAAACGTAGGGGATGGGAGGTTTACGACCTGAGCCTGACGCCGAATGACGGGAAGGCGCCCCTGGAGGAACTGGCAGGGCAGGTGGACGCATTTGTTAGCACGACTTTTTTGCGTGGAAGGAAGTTTGATATCGTCGCGTTTAGCATGGGCGGCATCGTTTGCCGGTATTATTTGCAGCGGATGAGCGGGGTACGCCGGGTGGATCGATTTGTCCAGATTTCATCGCCGAATCATGGCACATGGATGGCGTCCCTGATTTCACACCCCGGCTGCGTTCAGATGCGACGCCGCAGTCAGTTTTTAGAGAATTTGAATGCGGATTTGTTGGAGCTAACACAGGTCCAGTTTACCACGATCTGGACGCCGTTTGACCTGATGATTCTGCCCGCGCGCAGCTCGGTGATGCCTATCGGGCGAAATGTCAGGGTTTGGGTCCTCGCGCATCCGTTGATGGTGCTGCAGCCGGCCGTTTTCCGGCTGATCGCGGACGCACTGGGTCAGAAGCTCCAGAGTGACCCATGACAGACGACGGACGCTTACGCGATAATGATTTCCACTCCCAGCTTTTCCAGGGCAGTGCGTGCTGCAACGGGAAACCCGGAATCGGTGATGAGCGTGTCAATTTCTTCCAGCGGCGCCACTTTGCTAAAACTGGATTGATCCCATTTGCTGGAATCGGTGAGTAGAATCACCCTTTGGGCGGCGCGAATCATGGCGCGTTTGACTTGGGCGATTTCCATGGTGGAATCGGTTAGACCGTGGGGGAGGTCCAGGGCCTGCGTACCGAGAAAAAGCTTTTGGACGGCGATTTCGTCCAGGTTGTGAACGGTTAGCGGACCCAGATTGCTCGACGATTCGCGGTGAAATGTGCCGCCGAGGAGGATGAGTTCCTGTCGCGCGCTGTTCGCAGCGCCGATTTTGAGGGCGACGTTGATTGCGTTGGTGACGATGGTCAGAGGCGAAATTCCGGCGAGCCAAGGAGTCATTTCGACGGCTGTCGTCCCGGCATCAATAATGATGTTGTCACCCTCATCGACGAGGGCGGCGGCGGCACGCCCGATGTTCTGTTTCTGTTCCAAATATTGAGTCGCGCGTTCGTCGAGACCAACGAGCGATTTAACGATACGGCCGGACTTGATCGCTGTGGCGCCCCCGTGATCGCGGAGCAGGTGACCGTCTCGTTCGAGGATTTCGAGATCGTTTCGAATGGTAACCTCAGAGACAGAGAAATCTCGTGCGAGGTCAATGACCCGGGCCATGCCCTGGTTGAGCACTTTCTCGGCGATCGCAACGCGCCGTTGATTGGTAAGGCGAGGTTTGAGAGAGGCCATGGGAAATGCGAGTATGCCAGCGGTTGTCAAATGTAGTTAAACAGGCTCTATACGAAAGAATACGAAAGAATCTGACAGAGTCGAAAGAAATCGAAAATTTATTTGACGAAAAGCTTTCGAATCGCCATGATGCGTCATCAAACAAACCGGAACCCAAATTCCCTCCATGAATAAAATCGTCGCTATCGCTGCGTGTCCTCAAAGTGTCGCCCATGAGAAAATGGCGGCCGAAGCTCTAAAATCCCTGGCATCCCGTCTAGGTGTCAGCATGAAAATCGAATCGCCGGGCCGAGGTGATAACGGATTGTCCGCGGCTGATATTGCCGAGGCTGACGCGGTGCTGGTGGCCTCGGATTCGCCGGTGCAAACGGCGAGATTTGCCGGTAAGCCAGTTTTCCAAACGCGAATTGGGGAAGTCATTTCGAAAACTTCCGAAGTACTCGATTCGGTCATCGGTCTGATTTCGAAAGATAAAGGAAGCGGGACGATCGCGGTGCCCGTAACGGCGCCGGCACCTGCGGCCGTGAAACCGGCGCCGGTGGCGGCTAACAACATTGTTGAGGCCCCGGAGGCGGCGCCCGTCGCGAAAAAGAAAATCGTGTCGATCACGTCGTGTCCGACAGGCATCGCCCACACCTTCATGGCTGCAAAGGCGTTGCAGAACGCTGCAACGGCTCTCGGCCATGAGATTAAAGTTGAAACGCAGGGTTCAGTTGGCGCGAAAAACACGCTGACAGCTGAAGAAATTGCGGCTGCGGACGCGGTGATCATTGCGGCTGACACGAATGTTGATCTCGCGCGTTTTGCCGGAAAGCGGCTGTATACCACGTCGACCAAAGCGGCTCTGCACAACGGGAAAAAAGTCATCGAAGAAGGCCTTAGTCAGCCTCTTCCTACCGGCGGCGGAGCATCGGGGCCGGGTCTTGCCGAGAGCGTTGAGCAGGCAAAAGCAGCTCGGGCGAAGGCTCGCACCGGTGCTTACAAGCACTTGATGACTGGGGTCTCGCATATGCTTCCGATCGTCGTTGCAGGCGGTCTGGCAATTGCCCTCGCGTTCGCGATTGGCGGAATTTATGCGGGTGATCAAAAAGGAACGCTCGCGTGGGGACTTAGCCAGATTGGCGGGGCAACCGCGTTTCATTTGTTCGTCGCCGTTTTTTCAGGATTTATTGCATTTTCCATCGCCGACCGACCGGGTCTGGCGCCGGGGTTGATCGGGGGTTATCTTGCCCAGAACCTCGGCGCCGGATTCCTGGGAGGCATCGCTTCCGGGTTCCTGGCGGGTTATTTCACCAAGTTTCTCAACGACAAAATCCGTCTTCCCGACACGCTTCAGGGATTGAAGCCGGTATTAATCCTGCCGTTTTTGTCGTCGATCGTGATCGGGTTGTTGATGATTTTCGTCATTGCGCCGCCGGTTCAAGCAATCTTGAACGCGATGACTACCTGGTTGAACGCCATGCAAGGGGCGAACGCGATCCTGCTGGGTGTGATCCTTGGCACGATGATGGCCTTCGATATGGGCGGCCCCATCAATAAAGCCGCCTACACGTTCGCGGTCGGTTTGCTGGCGAGCAAAGTTTACGCACCGATGGCAGCGGTCATGGCCGCGGGAATGACGCCTCCGCTAGGATTGGCTTTGGCTTCCTGGCTGTTCAAGAAGCGCTTTGAAGAAGAAGAGCGCAAGGCTGGCGGCCCGGCATTTGTTCTGGGGCTGTGCTTTATCACGGAAGGCGCGATCCCGTTTGCGGCCAAGGACCCGCTGCGTGTGATTCCGGCGCTCATCGCAGGGTCTGCGGTTGCAGGCGCGATCTCGATGGTCTCTGGGGTGACTTTGCTGGTGCCGCATGGTGGTATTTTCGCAGCGCTTATTCCTGGTGCGGTAACGCCCGTGATTCCTTATGTCGTTGCGATTATCGCCGGTTCGATTGTTACGACTGTGGCGTTGTTCTTTGTCAAAAAACCGCTTACAGCTCCTACTCCCATCGCCGCTGAAGCCCACGCCTGATTCTTCTCATGACCACCACCGATTCTCCGGCTCTCCAGCTTCAATCCGGTGACATCCGGTTGCGCGCATCGGCTCGCAACAAGGAAGACGCCATCGTGAAAGTCGCGGAAGTTCTCGCGCAAAACGGCTGCATTCATCCCGATTATGCCAACAGTATGTTGGCTCGGGAGCGTCAGGCGAATACGTTTCTCGGCAACGGCATCGCGATTCCCCACGGCAAGCCGGAAAATCGCGACCTCATTTTGCGGACGGGTGTTGCCGTTCTGCAGCTGACGGAAGCGGTCGAATGGAATCCCGGACAAGACGTCCGGGTGGTTGTAGGGATAGCCGCCAAATCCGATGAACATCTAAGCATCCTGGCTGCGTTGACGGATGTCCTCGACGACCCGGCAAGGGCTGAACACCTCGCCCAAACGGAAGACCCTGAGGACATCATTGCGGCATTGCAGGGCGGCGGGCAGGCCGCGGCCTCTGTTCCGGTTGAAACCGATGCGAACGCCTTGACGGCCGAAGTGGTTGTCGTTGGGATACACGGTTTGCACGCCCGTCCGGCTTCGGTCCTTGCGGAAGTTGCAGGTCGCTTTGAATCGGATCAGCGCATTCATTACAAAGGGAAAAGGGCAAATGCAAAGGCCATGGCGTCCATTCTCAAACTTGGCGCGGGCCCTGAAGCAAACGTTCTCCTGGAAGTGATTGGACCCGATGCCGCTGAGGCTCTTGCGGCTTTAGAGGAGGCCATAGCCAGCGGTCTGGGGGATGGTGAAGAGCCGGAGCCGGCGCCGGCGAAAACGGTCCGCGCGTGGACGCCCGTCTCAGAACTGGGATCCATCGGCGGCGTTACTGCGTGTCCTGGTCTGGCTCTGGGCCCTGTCTTTCGCCTTGCCGGAGCGGACATTGTTGTCCAGGACACACCCGGCGAACCGGCATCGGAGGAAACGGCTTTTACGAACGCGATCGCTGCGGCTTCGCGTCAGCTCGACGAATTGTATCAGACGTTCTCGGCGCGGGCCGGAAAAGCCGATGCTGCCATTTTCCGGGCGCATTTAGCCCTGGTACAGGACACAGAGGCGCGTGACGAGGTTTGCGCGCTCACGGACGCCGGGCACAGCGCAGCTTGGGCTTGGCAGGAAACAGTCAAGAAACGAGTTGCCGAGTTTGCCGAAATCGAAGACGAACGTCTGGCCGCCCGTGCTGCCGACTGGCATGATGTGGGGCAACGCGTGCTGCGCATCCTTACGGGACGCGATGAGGCAACCATTAACTTGCCGGACGACCCGGTGATTCTGCTGGCTGAAGATTTGGCGCCATCTGAAACGGCGCGCCTGGATCCAGCACGCATTTTGGGCGTGTGCACCGCGTTGGGCGGGCCGACATCGCACACAGCGATTTTGGCGCGCTCGCTCGACATTCCGGCGTTGGTTGGAATGGGGCAAGGGCTTGCTGATTTGAAGAACGGGGCCGTCACGATTCTGGATGCCACCTCCGGTCATCTCTATCTCGAACCTGCCGAGGCTGACATCGAGTCCGCAAAAAGCTTCCAGGACGAACTCCGCGCTTTGCGTGAAGAGGAACAGGATACGCGTTTTCAACCGGCAGTTTTGACGGATGGCTATCGCGTTGAAGTCGTCGCAAATATCGGAAAGCCCGAGGACGCGGCCGCTGCGGTCGAGACGGGTGCGGAAGGTGTCGGATTGATGCGCACCGAATTTTTGTTCCTTGGCCGTGCCTCTGCACCGGACGAGGAGGAACAGTTTGAGGCGTATTCAACGATGATCAAAGCATTGCGCGGGTTGCCGCTCATCATCCGCACGCTCGACATCGGTGGCGACAAAGGCGTGCCTTACATTGCGGTGCCGAAGGAGGATAATCCGTTTCTCGGCGTGCGCGGTATCCGTCTTTGCCTGGCGCAACCAGAGATCTTTCTACCGCAATTGCGGGCTATTTATCGGGCGACAGTGTTCGGACCGGTAAAAATCATGTTCCCGATGATTGCTACACTGGAAGATCTGCGAGCTGCCAAGGAACTGGCCGAGCGGGTTCGACGCGAAATCGATGTTCCGCCGATCGAGATCGGTATCATGGTCGAAATTCCGTCCGCCGTTTTGATGGCTGAAGAACTGGCTAAAGAGGCGGATTTCTTCTCCATCGGAACGAACGATCTCACGCAATACGCTCTCGCAATGGATCGCCTTCATGCCTCACTCGGGAAGTATGTGGACGGTCTGCACCCCGCTGTTCTCCGCCTCATTTCGCAGACGGTTCGAGCGGCGAAATCCAACGGAAAATGGGTGGGCGTCTGTGGAGGTATCGCGGGCGAACCGCTTGGTGCAGCCATTTTGACCGGGCTCGGCGTGAAGGAACTCAGCATGAGTTTGCCGGCGGTCGCAGGCGTTAAAGCTGCATTGCGTCGTCTTTCGCTGTCTCAAGCCGATGCGCTTGCCAAATCTGCCCTCGCCGCTTCAACGGCTAACGAAGTCCGTCAGCTGACCCTGCCATGAAAACTGGAAATTACCACGCAGTTACGATTACATTAAACGCGGCGATCGATCAGACGCTGACGATCCCAGAGTTTACTCCTGGAGCCGTGAATCGGGTTAAATCGTCGTCCTCCGAACCCGGAGGCAAAGGTGTCAATGTGGCGTCCGCTCTCGCCGATTATGGTTTGAAAGTGGCCGTTACAGGTTTTCTGGGAGCCGAAAATGCCGCGCCTTTCGAGGCGTTGTTCAAACAGAAGAAGATTGCAAACTATTTTGTTCGAATCCCCGGCCTGACACGGATCGGCGTTAAGATCGCGGATCCGGTTCGGAACGAAACGACAGACATCAATTTCCCGGGCCTGGCCCCGGCGCCGGAAGACCTAAAGACCTTTTCCGCGCTGCTCAAAGTCTTGGAAGCGGATTGGTTTATCCTTTCCGGAAGCCTTCCTCCTGAGGTGGACAAAGGGTTTTACCGCGACTTGATCAATCAACTGAAGGCCTCCGGGAGGAAAGTTCTACTCGATGCCAGCGGCGAACCGTTAGCGACCGCCGTGACTGCCGTGCCCGCCATTATCAAGCCCAATATTGTGGAACTCGAAGAGCTTGTTGGGCGCAGCCTTCCCGAAATCAAGGACGTAGTCGCGGCAGCACGCCAGCTTGTCAGCACGGGGATCGCCCTCGTGGCGGTATCCATGGGTGAACGCGGCGCGTGTTTTGTCACCGCGGCTGAAGCCCTCCTGGCTGTCCCGCCTAAAGTTAAAATATTGAGCACGGTCGGAGCTGGTGATGCCATGGTAGCCGGGATTGTTTTTGCCCAGTTGCGCGAATTGCCGCTCGCTGAAACGGCCCAGCTTGCCACGGCCTCGTCACTCGCCGTCTTGACCAGAGGGGGGCCGGAAAGTGTCCCCGATTTTATTGCTCAAACGGCGATCTCGACACTGTGACGTTGGTACAATGCCTTGCCAAACGGGCGTCTCACATACGCACATGGTGACGTCCGTTCATCTGCCTCGATCGCTTCGAAAACGGATGTAATCGTATCCGGATTCAAGTGCTTGTAGCTGGTCGCAAGCGCGATTGGAAAGCGCTCCGCCAAAGGGAAACCGGGACGCCCCAGATTGTGAGCGAGTTGATTCCAATCACCGATTCGGCCGGGAGTCGTGACCGGCAACGTGCGGAACCACGCGGCAATTTCCGGGTCCGACAAGCGTGACGCGGACATAATGGTTGCCCGATCGATCTCGAAGAATTTCAAGAACAGACTATCCACTCCTGTCGGGTGACAAAAGCGGTCTGCGTATTCGGACGGAAGCTGGCCGTTTTGTAATTGCCTGGCTTTGGCTGCTATCCGAGGCAGCCACATGCAGCCTGCCAGTTTTTCGCGCGGGGAAGGTAGAGAACTCATATTCGTTATATTTGGTGTTACGGGATCGGTTTTCACGGTTAGAGGTTTAGACGTTGAAGCGGAACTCCATGACGTCGCCGTCATGAACGACGTATTCCTTGCCTTCGATGCGCAGTTTTCCTGCTTCGCGAGCTTTGCCAAACGAGCCGTAGTGCACAAGGTCATCGTAGGCGACGGTTTCGGCGGCGATAAAACCGCGCTCGAAATCGGAATGGATGACACCGGCTGCAGCGGGGGCTTTGTCGCCGGCACGAATGGTCCAGGCCCGGGTTTCTTTTTCGCCAGTCGTAAGATAGGTGCGGAGGCCGAGCAAATGATAGACGGCCCGGATGAGTGAACCGACACCGCTGCTGTCAACGCCGAGATCCTTCAAATACTCTGCGGCTTCGGCGGGTTCGAGGTCAACCAGTTCGCTTTCGATCTGCGCACTGATGATGACCGCTTCGGTGCCAAGATGCGTGCCGACGTATTGTTGAACCTGCCGAACATAGGAGGCTGCCGGTGAATCCGTTCCTGCAAGATCAGCGGAAAGTTCGGGCAGATCGCTCTCGGCGACGTTGCAGGCGAAAAGCGTGGGCTTCCCGCTCAGTAGAAAGAAATCGTGCAGGATTTTTTTTTCGTCGGCGCTGGCTTCGAGTGTCGTGGCTGGTTTTCCGGCATCGAGGTGTGGCAGGAGACGTTCGATGAGTGCGAGTTCGGCTTTGGCGGCTTTGTCACCGGTGCGGACCTGTTTTTGAAGACGTTCGGCCCTTTTCTGCAAAGCGGCGATATCAGCGAGAATGAGTTCCGTATTGATGACTTCGATGTCGCGCACGGGATCGACCGAACCGCTTACATGATGGATGTCGCTGTCTTCAAAACAACGGACGACCTGCACGATGGCATCGACTTCGCGGATATGACTCAAGAATTGGTTTCCCAGTCCTTCGCCCTGGCTGGCGCCGCGGACGAGCCCGGCAATATCAACGAATTCGATGGCGGCCGGGATGACTTTTTGCGATCCGCTGATCTTTGATAGAACCTCCAGGCGTGGATCAGGCACGGTGACGATGCCGACGTTCGGGTCGATGGTGCAAAAGGGATAGTTGGCCGCCTGCGCCTTGCGAGTGCGGGTGACGGCATTGAAAAGCGTGGATTTGCCGACATTGGGAAGGCCGACGATGCCTGCGGATAGCATGGGTTGATTCTTAAGTGGGTGGGTTTTGCCGATTCGGGCTCGAAGGAAGTTGGATCAGCCACTTCGCTTTGCCCGGTTGTAAATTTCATGAGGGGCGCCCAACTTCGCTTTCGCGTTTCAAACCGCAATCTGAAATTGTAGAATCTCGTCGCTGAAATCTCCTTGTTTTCGCTGGCAAAACGCATCCACGGCGGCTTTAGTTTCTAAAAATGCTTCAAGCGATCGAACAGTTACTGATTCTGCAGGACAGGGATCAGAAGATCCGCGGGCTGAAAGTGGAATCGCAGCGGGCACCGGAGGACAAGAAGCGGATTGCCGATGATCTGGCCAAGGCGACAGCGGCGTTTGAAAAGGCGCGACAGACGTTGCGGGAGTTGGAAGTGCGCAAGCAAAAGCTGGAACTCGACGCGCAGGCGAAGCGGGATTCCATCGCGAAATTCAAGACGCAGCAATTTCAGACGCGCAAGAACGAGGAGTTTCAAGCGTTCGGGCACGAGATAGCGCGTTATGAACGCGACGTCGTGCTCATCGAGGATCAGGAAATCGAAATCATGGAGGAATCGGAGATCCTGAAAGCCGGGCTGATTGCTCAAGAGCAGGAATTCGCTGCGGCCAGACAGCTGGCTGCCAGCAGAACCCAGGCGCTTGAGGAGAGAATTGCGACGATCAAACAGCGCCTGGCCGATTTGGAGGCGGATCGAGCCGCACTCGCGGCGCCGATTGAAGAGGATTTGATGTACCGATACACACGACTTTTCGACAAGAAAAATGGCCATGCTGTCGTGGCCCTCGAGCACGAAGTCTGCATGGGTTGCCATATGAAAGTGACGCCGCAAACGGTTCATGCCGTGAAAGGGGGCCGCGAACTGACTTCATGTGAACATTGCGGCCGGATGTTGTATTACGGGGAGTGAAATTTCCGCGGGCAGGCAATCGGCGCGACACGTGATTGCCTCAATAAATTGATTGCATTGACCCGGTGCCTTTTTAAGTTCCTTTGCCGCACTCTTTAACACCGATCTTATGGCCGACCTCGCAAATAAATACGAAGACAACGTCGCTGGGAGATTCTACGTCGATGACCAGTGCATTGACTGCGATCTTTGTCGCGAAACTGCTCCTGCGAATTTTGGCCGCAACGATGACGGCGGGCATTCATACGTTTATAAGCAACCCGAAAACGAGGAAGAAGAGGCGCTCTGCAAAGAAGCCATGGAAGGTTGTCCTGTAGAGGCAATCGGAAACGACGGCGAATAATTTGAGCGTGAGATAATTTCGAGAAAGCCTTCAATCCACACGGTTGAAGGCTTTTTTGGTGCAGAATCGCGTGCCATGAATCCCAAACTCCGCGACCAAATTATCGCTGAATGGCGTGGTTATGCCGAGTCCAGGCCCGATCGTTCAGTTCCTCTCAGTGCCGCGTTGCCGGCGCTGATGAAAAAACTCGGCCTCGCTGGCAGGCTGCATCAGGAGGAAATCGCAAGGGAATGGTCTGCGCTGGTGGGAGACTTTCTGGCGGCGCATTCCGTTCCTGACCGAATTCGCGAACGGGTGCTCATCGTTCGTGTGATCCAGCCTACCCTGCTATACGAACTGGATCGGCAATGGAAGCCTCAGATCCTGGCCAAATTGAAGGCGAAATACGGCGTGAAAGTCATCAAAGATATCCGTTTTCGGGCAGGGTAAAAAAAACAAATACTGAAAAGGCAGCGGAGGTTTCTGATTTTCTTTATTTCCTTTGCGGGCTTCGGTTCGGCGGATTTTGTCGGTCATGATCAAAAACGTTATCCTCGACTGGTCGGGCACGGTGGTCGACGACTTGGGACCCGTGATTCGGGCCACCAACGCGGTGATGCGAGAACACGGCGGCAGAGAATTTGCCGTTGACGAATTTCGCCGTGAGTTCTGCCTGCCGCTCGACCCGTTTTATAAGAAATACTTGTCGCACGTCCCGTGGCAAGTTCTCGACGAAGCGTACCATCGTCACTTTCAAGATTTCAGCCATAACGTTGCGCTATTGCCGGGCGTTGAGGAGTTTTTGGAACTCTGCCGCCTCACAAACCGACGTCTTTTCGTGCTAAGTACGATTACGCCATCGCTTTGGAACGAACAGGCAAAGCGATTCGGAATCGCGGATTTTTTTGAGCATCCCTACACGGGCATTCCCGATAAGCGACGCAAAATTGCTGAGTTGCTGAAAACGCACAGCCTGGAACCAAACGAAACCCTCTTCGCGGGGGACATGGTCCACGACGTCGAAACCGCCAAATGCGCGGGCGTCATGAGCGTCGCCATGCTCACCGGCTTCGATCCTGCGGAGAAATTGGCGGCTGCCGGTCCGGATTTAATCGTCCAGGATTTTCATGGATTGCGCCAGCTGATGGAAGGGGATTTCGGAGTGGACAATCGAGCCGGCATGATCCGAATTTCCGGCCTGCAAGTCGATGCACGTGTCGGCGTCACGGACGACGAACGAGCCAGACCTCAGCGGCTGTTGCTCGACATCACGGTCACACCAACGGTTTCTTTTGGCGACACGGCCGATGACATCGCGAAAACGGTCGACTATTTTGTTCTCAGCGAACGTATCCGGGCGTACGCGGCGGCGGGGGAGTGGCGTCTCATCGAACGGCTGGCGGCTGACGTGCAGGACTTGATCCTCGGGACTCCGTTGGTCGCAGCCACTACAGTTCGTGTTCGAAAATTCATCCTCCCGTACGCCGAAGAAGTAAGCGTCGAACTGTAGGCTTGGTGCCTTTTTTGATTTAGCTGGAAACTTACGCAGTCGAATACCGTCTTCTGCGTTTCCAAACACGGCGGTTCCTGCTTGCATGCGCGCCATGAAACTGCAGATATGCGCCGGCTTGTTGGTTGTCTTGCTGCTAATCTTCACACCCGTTGTGCATGGCGCGTCGCCAGCGGGGCATGGTGACGTCCAGTTTCCTCGTCCGATCGAGTCGTACGGCGACGACGCGACGCATGGTGTGTTGGGCAAGCTCGCCGGACGCGCCAAAGCAGAACCCTTCAACCTCCTTGCCACGACCATTTTTGTTTGCGCAATTATGCACACGTTCGTAGCGGCTCGCTTTACGAAACGGGCACATGAGTACGAACACCTCGCGGACGATCTGCCTGACCTCGAGAAGGGGAATACGCACAAACACGATCGACTGCTCTTTAGGGCGCAATTGTTCCATTTTCTGGGTGAAGTGGAGGCGGTGTTTGGCATCTGGCTCATTCCGCTGGCGATCGCGATCGTGGTGTTTCACGGTTGGGATACCTTTGTAAACTACGCTTCGGGAACGAGCTTCGCGGAACCGGTGTTCGTGGTGGTGGTGATGGCCATCGCGAGTTCGAAACCGGTGTTGCGATTTGCAGAGGGAGCGCTGGCGCAGGTGGCCCGGCTCGGCGGCGGCAGTGTCTCTGCGTGGTGGTTATCGATCCTGACGGTTGGCCCCATCCTGGGTTCGTTCATCACCGAACCCGCGGCGATGACCATTTGCGCGTTGCTGTTGAGTCAGCGGTTCTACGAGCTTAAACCGAGCATGACGCTTCGCTATGCGACGCTGGGGCTGCTTTTCGTGAATATTTCCGTCGGCGGCACGCTGACACATTTTGCGGCGCCGCCTGTGGTGATCGTTGCTGGGAAATGGGGCTGGGGGATTGCGCACATGTTCGAGCATTTTGGCTGGAAAGCCGTCGTGGGTATCTTCGTGGCGAACGCAGTGTATTTCTTCGTTTTCCGCAAGGAATTGTTGGCGATGAAAGCGCCTCCGGCGTCTGGCGTTATGCGTCAGCGGCGTACCCCCGTAGGGGTGACGGCGACCCACCTGCTCTTTATCGTGTGGGTCGTCATGACCGCGCATTATCCACCTTTGGTCGTGATGGGGTTTCTGTTTTTCCTTGCATTTGTTGATGCAACCCGGTCGCACCAGGGTCCGATCCGGCTGCGGGGACCGATGCTGGTGGGGTTTTTCCTGGCGGCACTCGTTGTCCATGGCCGCTGCCAGCAATGGTGGATCGCGCCGGTTCTGGGAAGTCTGCCGGAATGGCCCCTGATGATTGGCGCGACGCTGCTCACCGCCGTAAATGATAACGCAGCAATTACTTACCTTGCGTCCCTTGTGCCGGGATTCACCGATCAACTCAAGTTTGCCGTGATGGCCGGCGCGGTAACCGGCGGCGGATTGACGGTGATAGCGAATGCCCCGAATCCGGCGGGTCAGTCCATTCTGCAACACCGATTCGGCGAGAACGGTGTGTCACCTCTCAAATTATTCGTCGCGGCCCTGATTCCTACCGTGATCATGGGCGCGGCGTTTATGCTGCTCCGGTAAGTGTGCCCGCCCTCCGGGACTAAAGTGTCACTGCCGTGCTGAGTCTGCGTCGCCGAGTCGCAAGGATGACGCCGCCAATGGCGAGCGATCCGAGCATCAGCGTTGCGGCGCTGGGTTCCGGTATAAACGTAACCTTGCCCGGTCCGGTGATTGAATTGGCGAAACCGCCGGAATCGCTATTCTCGAAACCCGTTGTCACGAAGAAATACTGGACACCCGTGCTTAGGACGAGTTGGAACGAAGAAACTCCGACGGTATCGTTTTCGTCATCGTTCCCGATCAGGACGTTTGTGAGGGGTTGACTGGCGTCAAACGTGATTTGGTAAAGGAATGTATAGTTGTCCCAATTCAGTGGCGCGGTGGCAAGGCTGTGGAAGGTGTACTCTCCGTTCTCGGATACAACGAAGGGTTGCGCCGAATAGGGCACTGCTGTGCCCGCAAGTGAAAGTTGGATCGGTGGGGCGCCCTCATCCGGACGATTCCACAAAGGACCGCCTGTCGTGTCACCGACAAAAACCTCAGCTTGAGCGGTAGCCGTAAATGCCAGAATCGCTGCGAATAAATAACGTGTTTTCATTGTTGTCGCGTTGTTCAACCCGTTAATTTGGGGGCATTCCAGGATTTGCTGGAAAAGTAAAGGTATTTGCCCAAAAACTTTCATTTCGAGCAACATAAATTCCTCATAAGAAGCTGTTTTTTTTACGGTTGTGCCCGTCCACTCCCTCAAATCACGATCGCCAGAGCGCGCAATTGGAGCTAAGTCGGAAGGGTGAGCGGTATTCTCGACCCAAAACGCACGGTTGCCGAGCTGAAGGAATTGCGCATCCTTTCTGGCGATGACCATGGCGCGCAACGTGTGGCATTCACGCCTGTGTGGTCGAAAGCGCGCGCGTGGCTCCGAGAGAAACTCGCGACGATGCCTGTCGAGATTCATCAAGACGCCGCCGGCAATGTTTGGACGACGCTCCCTGGCGCATCGCCCGCAGCGTTGCTCATTGGCGGTCACATGGATTCCGTGCCGAATGGCGGCTGGCTCGACGGTTGCCTTAACGTCCTTGCGGGAGTCGAGATCCTGCGCCGGATCAACGCCCAGTACGATGGGAAACCGCCCGTAACGGTTCGACTTGTCGATTGGGCAGACGAGGAAGGTGCGCGTTTTGGCAAAAGCCTCTTCGGCTCCGCGGCATTCTCGGGAAATCTCGATCTCGATGAAGCGCGCCGTCTGACGGACAAGGACGGCGTCCGGTTGCCCGATGCGCTCCGAGAATTCGATCTCGATTTTGAAACGGTCAAAGACTCCGGCATCGAACGGGAAAATGCCGCTGCCTACCTCGAACTCCATATCGAGCAAGGTCCTGTTCTTCTCGACAAGAATCTGCCGCTGGGCGTCGTTCTGGGGACTTTTGGCGTGGAGCGTCACGGCATCACTTTCCATGGCCAGGCTGCCCATTCGGGAAGCACGCCGATGAACCGACGCCGCGATGCATTTCTTGCCGCTGGCAAAATGGCGCAGGAAATTTACCCAATCGCCGAACGCAACGGCGGCGTCTGCACGATCGGCTCCTGCATAACCAAGCCTGGCATTGTCACCAGCGTCGTGGACGAGTGTCGCATTACGCTCGATCAGCGTCATCTGGATGCCGCGGCGCTCGCACGCATGCTTGCAGAGGCGCAGGAGGCCAGTCAGCGGTTCGCAACCGCAGGCAACGTTTCCGTCGATTGGGAGCGCATCTGGGCGATCGAGCCCGTTCTTTTTAACAGCGACCTGCTCGACCTTTGTGAGCAATCCATTTTGGAGACGTGCGGGAGCAGTCTGCGCCTTCCGTCAGGCCCGCTCCACGATGCGGCTGAAGTCGCGCGTGCCGGCATCCCGACGGTCATGATGTTTGTCCAAAGCCTTCATGGCATCAGCCACAACAAGATCGAAGATACCTTGGAGGAACATCTCGAACTCGCTGTTACGGCTTTTGACAAACTGGCGGAAAACGCGATGACATGGGTCGCAAACGCCAGGCGTTGAACGGGTTACTCATTGCAATCAAGGGGCGTTGCAATCCGATGTTTCCAAATGGAGCCGGCTGAAAACATCCGGTCAGTTTCCTTATCAAAACCCAAGAACACCGAATGTCTTGACCTGCCGGATCAAACCGTAAATGTTTCCCAGGCTTCCAGATTCCCGGTGCGTGTACGATCGGCAATCCGGGCCCTTGCTGATATGGTCGATGAAAGGGCGTGCGGCTTAACACTCGTCGAAAACGTATCCTGCCCGTACCAGCCATACACAAAGCGCAATACAACAACGTATGAACAAACTGCTAAAAGTAATTTTCAATCACATCTTAATTACTATTGGTGACTGCCTGCCACGCCACGCTTTCTTCAATCGCCAAAGGCACTTCTTTTACCGGTTGGCAGGCATGCACATCGGCAAAAGAGTCATTATCAAGGGGCCGTTATGCGTGGATGCAGTGACTACCGATAGAATTTTTATCGGCGATGGTTCTTTTTTGAACAGCGAAGTCCGTTTTGGGTGCCGCGATGGCTTCGGCGCTCACGATGATTACGTCAAGATCGGAAATGAATGTCAAATTGGACCGCGGGTATCCTTTGATACGGGAAGTCACGGTCTTGTTTATGAGGAGGGCATAGGGAGGGGGACATTTACGAAGCCGATTGTCCTCAAAGACAGGGTATGGATCTGCACGGGGGCCTTGATTTTGCAAGGAGTCACCATTAACGAGGGCGCGGTAGTTGCCGCAGGTGCAGTTGTAAACAAGGATGTCGAGGCGTATACCGTGGTAGCAGGTGTCCCGGCGAAAAAAATAAAGGATATTGACCATAAATAGATTTTCCGGCAGCCCATCTCATGGAACGACAGAAGTCGATTCTGGCTGTTTACTGCGGATCACGCCGCTCCCGAGGCGTGAAGCATGCCCCTATCGAGAAGCAGATACGTAAGTGCGTAGTAACGAAGTACTTCGGAAACATTCCAGCAGCCGCATCGCGGGCGACTGCAGGGAGACGGCGTGCCAGGGCCCACGACTTAAAACGTTGCATTGGCGTTTCTAAGCCGGCGGCCATTCGCCAAGAATTCATGTCAAACGTCCAACCGTAACGTATGAAAAAACTGATAAAAATAATTTACAATTATATTTGGATTAAGCTTGGCAACAGCCTTCCGCCGCACGCTTTCTTCAATCGCAAAAGGCCTATCTTTTACCGCATGGCGGGCATGAAAATCGGCAACATGGTGACCATGGTGGGGCCAATAACCGTGCCGGTGGTGGCGGCCGATCAAGTCATTATTGGCGATTACTCTTTTGTGAACGTCGATACCTGGCTTGGCTGCTGCGACGGGTTTGGGGATTCCGACGACGTC
Source organism: Chthoniobacterales bacterium (assembly GCA_036525185.1). GTDB lineage: Bacteria > Verrucomicrobiota > Verrucomicrobiia > Chthoniobacterales > DASVRZ01 > DATDAW01. Next base: position 62,009 of record DATDAW010000054.1, read on the forward strand.
ATCCAGATCGGGAAAAACTGTCAAATTGGACCGCGAGTCAGCTTTGACACGGGAAGCCACGGTTTGGTCTTTGTGGAAGGCAAAGGCAGGGGCACTACTGTAAAGTCAATCATCATCGAGGACAAAGTCTGGATTGGCGCCTGTGCGGTGATTTTACAAGGAGTGACGATCCACGAAGGCGCTGTGATCGCGGCAGGTGCGGTTGTGACCCGGGATGTCGACCCGTATACCGTGGTCGGCGGTATTCCGGCGAAAAAGATAAAGGACATAGTGGCCGCCTAGTTTTTACGGAATGGCAGACAGGGTTTAGCCACGCCTCGCGTGGCCCTGTTCGCACTGTTGTGTCTATCGGCTCACCCTGCGCCGATACCAAGTCGCGGGGCGAGTTTTCTGTTCCGTCCGTTCGGGCTAAATCAGTCCAAATTGTGACCGCGGACGTCTCGGGAGTCACACCGAGCGACCGGTTAAATATCGGCACTCCCGCTGGCCTTGAACCACTCCGCCATGTCGTTGGGCGAAGTCGGCTCGGCCCGATCCGGTGTGGCGGTGGAGCCGATGAGATGATCGCCGTCTGGAATTTCGCCGGTGACAATCCGGCGACTTTCGTGACGATATCCCGTCAAATGTGACGCGTCCTCACGGGTAAGGTTAAGATTCGGTTTCGGGCAAGGTTCGCGCTTTTCACGGGGTTGGAGGCAGGGGCATCGTCGCGCCGCTTGCAGAGCACCACCCCTGATCGTTATGAAGCGCGTCCTTGTCCATGCCGTTGCCTGTTGCATCGTTACGCCGTTAATCGCGGCGCCCAAAGTCGTGTTGATTTCGCTGGATGGGGCAACTCCGCGTCTGGTCGACAAATACACTCGGAGCGGGGCCCTTCCTCCGGATACCGGTCTCAGGCTTTTGGAAAGCAAGGGCGTGAAAGCCCTGCAAAATACGACGATCAATCCGTCGCTCACGGCCGTCGCGCATGTTGCGATTGCGACGGGATCCACTGCGGCACACAACGATATCCCGGCAAACAGTTTCCATACCGTAGCAAGCCCGTTCAGTGCCTTTAACATCAGCGGTTTCGGCGCGCCGATCGGCGGTTACGAAATCGGCGATGGAAACGGGCATCCGTCCCAGTCCGCGGAAGTGACTGCGGAACCGCTCTGGATTGCTCTTCGCAACGCCGGCAAAGTGGTGGCCACGGCCACGTGGCCAGGGGGCGACGGCGTCGACGTCAAACTTCCCGGTTTTACGGGTGTTACGGGCCCGGTTGTCCAGCCTGCGGCTGAGAGGACGGTGGACTACACAGTGCCATTCGGGGCGTCCACTTCGCCGTTTCAGAAGGGTTTTCCCCTGACGGCTGCCAACTTCTCGAATGCTCCGGCGGAGACGGTCAACCAGTTGAACGCTGCCGGCCGTCCCTCTTTCAGCGCTGTCAAGCAAACGAACCTCGAAACGTTCACGTCGGCCGGAGTCGGCTATGACATCAAGGTGGCCGTGCTCGATTCGACCAATGACAGCGCCGTCAACTACGACACAGTTGTTTTCTTTAACCAGGCCCAGGGAATTCAGCCCGGGCCGTTTTCGCTGCCTTCAACCGGGCCCGCTTACGTACATCCCGCGGCCGCTATTTCAGCGTTGTTTTACCTTGAGGGTCATCCCAACAAAGGCGGTGTACGCTATTTTGTTTCGCGTCTTGAGCCTGACTTGGCTGTCGTCCGTCTGGCGCGCAGTTCAGTCAGCTTTATTCCGCGCAACGCTGCCGTTCTGGGTGACGTCGACGATGTCAATTTCAACGTCGGTTTTTGGCAGCCGCAGCCCGACTTTCGCATCGTTGAACGTATCGACGCCACGCCTTCGACTTTCGCGACGTTTCCGGACACGGAGCTGGAAGCGATCTACGGCGAGTTGGTCCGTGAATTTCCGAAATATCAGTCGCGGGTTGGTTTGAGGGCGATTTCCAGATTCCCGGATGCGGATCTTGTCATGATCTATATCGAACAACCAGATGGATCGGGCCATCAGTTCTTTTTGACGGACCCCCGCCAGCCCACGGATTTCACCAACCCAAATTCCATCGGTGTCGGTCAGGATGCGAGCAAAGTTGCGCGCTACAACGCCTTGCTTGAAGCGGCTTACGTCACGGCCAACAACGCCGTCCAATCCGTCATCGACGCCGTCGGCGTGGATGCCAACGGTGTGCCCAAGAGCAACATTTTCGTCGTATCCGACCATGGCTTTGACACTTTCCACACAGCGGTGACGTTACTCCCGATTCTCACCAACGCCGGTATCGATACGTCCAAGGTGAAAATTGTTACCTCCGGTTCGGCGGCCAATATTTACATCAATCTCCAGGGCCGCGAACAAGGTGGTGTCGCCAGCCGTTACGAATACCTGGATTTGCAGCGGAACATCGTCAAAGCGCTAAAAAATTTCGCCGATGTGAATCCGAACTACACGCAAGGCGCGGCCAGTGTGCCGGTCTTCGACAAAGTTTATGCCCGGCCGAATCCCTGGTCGATGAACGATGCCACGTTTGGCCGCCGGGTCAGCGACGTCGTGGGGCAGGATTCCGGCGACGTCTTCGCTTTGCTGACTCCGGGCTACAATTTCGACGGACGGCAGAATCCCGCCGTTACCCGTCTTCGGGATGCGACCAACGCCATTTTGTCACTGCCGAATTTCTACGGTGTGCATGGCTACGACCCGGCTCGACCTGAAATGAGTGCCATTTTTTACGCGGCGGGTCCGAACGTCACCCAAGCTGCTCCGCTGAGTCAGGTCTCGAACACGGATATGGCACCAACGATCATGCGTATCCTGGGCGTTCCTCCGGCCGCGACTGTGGATGGGAATGCATTGCCGTTGGGCCCTGCGCCGCTGACTCTTCTAAAAGCGGTTTCCTGTAAACCGCACGGCTCGGCCGGTGATAAAGATATTGTTTTGCCGCTTTCTGGCCCCATTGGAATTGAAGACCGGAATCCCGGCGCAACGGGAACGCATTCGTTGATTTTCACCTTCAGCAACGACATCGCTTCCGGAAGCGCGACTTTCAGTGGTTTCGGTACGGCAGGCGATCCAGTCATTTTTCGCAATACTATCGCAGTTCCGCTGACCGGCGTCAGCGATGTTCAATCGGCAAGCGTCACTCTCACGGGCATCACCGATACGGCCGGCAATCATCTTCCCAGCACGACCGTCAAAATCGCTTTTCTCAAAGGCGACGTAAACGGTGATCTCATTGTCGATGATGCGGATGTCGCCGAGGTGAAGTCGCAGGCTTCCGGCCTCGCCGCGCTCGAAAACTCTAACATTCGAAGCGACGCCACCATTAATGGCGTCATCAATTCCGCAGACATCGCTTTCACCAAGGCGAACCTCGGCCACACCCTGCAAACATTCGATAACCCATAAACAGCATGAAATTATCCACCTCCTTCCAACGTACTCTGGCCGTTGCCGCCCTCAGCGTCGGCTTGGCGTCTGCTGCCAGCGCCGACGTGACGCTGACGATTGAGGACTTTGACACTCCGCCGGCGGATCCTTCGTCTGAAGTCCTCGATCCTGCGACCGCTCTCTCTTTCAGTTTTAAACTAACATTGCATTCCACATCGGAGTCCCTGACGGGCATCGACTATCAGCTCCAGACCATTGGGGCCGGAAGCGGCTGGTTCAGCATTGTCTCTCGGAATATTACCAACTCACTGTTCGATGATCCGATTTCCGACGAGGTGGATGTGCTGGAAATCGGTAACGCGTTGCTGGACCCCGAGAACAACGTGAATCTCGGCGCGACGCTTTCGGACCCCGACTCCCCGGTTGGCGCTGGCGACTGGCTGGTGGCGGAGTTCACGCTGACTGCCTTGTCGGGTATTGCCCCAGGGACTTATACGATCGGGACTTTGTTCGCTTCATACACCGATGAGAATTTCGAAAGCTTTGAGCTGGCGAATCCGGAATACACGGTGGTCGTGATCCCCGAGCCCAACACCGTGATCCTCGGCGGACTTGGCTTGAGTCTGGCCGGTTTCGCCACCCGCCGCCGTCGCCAATCATCGGCTGGTGTGTGACCCGAAGGGCGCGCGAAGCGCTTTGGGAGTGCGGCGCTGCGGCGCCGCTTTCCTGGCTGCGAGTCGATCTGACAACGTTGCCTGCCTTTGCCTCAAGCCAGCCAGTCGAACAAAGTGGCGCCGTAGCGCCGCACTCCCAAAGCGCTTCACGCAAAAATCTTCCCCAAAAAGCGGCTGGCGCCGATGGCTGAAACCATCGGCGCCAGTGCGCTAAGTTTTCTATGGGGTACAGGTTTACGTTAGAGTTTCAGGCCTGCGCGAATCTTCACGAGCAGTTTTGGGCCCATGCCTTTGACGTTTACGAGCTCGTCGAGAGAATCGAAAGGCCGTTTGGCGACGATGGCTATTGCCACTTTCTCCGGAAGGCCTTTCACCTTGGACAGTTCTGAGACATCGGCTTGATTGACCGATACTAAACCGGTCGATTGAGCCGCCTTCTCGGTTCGCCGCCGGGCCGCTGCTCGCTCAGGTTGTGCCGCCGGAGCCTGGATTGTCGGAGGCTGGGTGGCTGCAGCTTCTGCCGCTGGCGGTTCCGCATTCACCGGGGGGGCCGAAATCGCGGGTTGCTGAATGTATGGCTGGTCGAAATTGGCAAAGTCGCGAGTCACGTAACCGGCCGCGGTCCATTCGCGAAGCATAAGCGTCAAATTCCACGAACCAGCGGGCGGCGCCGTGAAGGGCAGATCGAACGACCGGTGCTGATAGAAGCGGTGGCCGGCGAGCGGATCGAAGGCGACCCCCGCCAGCGACACACCTTGAAAGACGCCACCCTGGTACCGTGAGGGCAGCGCCCACAGTTCGAGGGATAGCGTTCCGCTGAGATTGTCCGCGCTGCGAGGGTTTTCGATTTTCTCGACCGCAATCTCTGCGCGGGCGCCATTGATACGGTAGCTGACCCCTTCGCTCAAGCGCGGTGGCAGGAATCGTTCGGGACGCGGATACGCAAATAGATCGTGGACTTCGCCAAACTCGCGACCAGTGCCGGCGACGAGCGCGAGGACCATGACGTGTTCGCTATTTCCTGCGGGTGGAAATGCCTGCGTGCTGACTTCAAACGAATACACCTCGTCGGCGAGCTCGCCGATCGGCGGCAGCGCGGCATGTGCCACGAGGTGGCCGGCAAGGTCTGCGCGACTGGTCGGCGCCGAAGGGCAGGCCCAGAGTTGCAGCGCCCACGAGCGTTGATGCGCGGCGGGAGCGATGACGGTGAACATCGCGTTGAGGTACACGGTGTCATAATCAAAGCGATAACCATGGCTGGCACCGAGGAGCGCCAGTGAGGCGCCCGCCGCGCGGGCCGGAAACGGTTCATGTTCAATGGGAAATTGATTCATAGAGAATGCCGTTTCATTACACATCTGCGCGTCGGTCAAACTATAAATCCGCTTTCTGCCGCTGAGATCACCCGGTTCTAGACAGAGTCGAGATACAGAACGTGCACGATGGCAAGGAGATACGCCAGCCAGTCGACCTCCTGACAACGATCCCCAGAATTTAACGGGTGGATAGCTTGAGGGAGCCCAGCGCACGGTCCTCAAACTGCCGGCGGCTATGCGAAGGATGCCTCCTCAACTGGTTCTTGATAGCCAGCCTCATCTGGTTCGCGGTGCCACTTTTCGGTGATTCGACCTGCTCGTCCCCGGCAGGACGATCCACCACCGTCTGGCTCTGGCGCCCTTTGTTGGGCTTTCCTTCAATGCAGTAGATCGCTTTTCGTAAACAGACTGATCAGAGACAGGCTCTCCCTTTCGAGATTCTCTCGGCCGCCCGCTTGTCGGTCGATCACGCGGACTACGTCGGATATGATTGCGCCTTCGCTTCGTAGAGCGCGGACGGACTCAATGATCTGCCCTCCTGAGGTGACGACGTCTTCGACGATCAACAGCCGCCGTCCGCTGATCTCATCGCCTTCGGCGAATCGACACGTGCCGTATTCCTTCGCTTTCTTTCTGATAAACAGCGTCGGCTTTCCGGTCACCTGGGATAGCGTGACCGCAATCGGTATTCCGCCCATTTCCAGTCCAGCAAACGCGCCAAAACTCTGCGGCAACATCTCGGCCAACCGCTGGGCGACTTCTCTTAGCATACAAAAGCAGGATCGATAATCTCATAGGCCTAAGGATTGTCGCTGCGAACGAGTCGAATATCGACTTCGCGTTCGACGTAATTCCATTCTTCGGTGGCGCGAAGTTCCGTTACAAGCTCGTCGAATGCGGCAGCGTCTGACGGCGCATACTCAAACCAGGTGAGAAAGTCGAATGGCTCTCCGAGGTCACGACCGTGATGGAGCCGGCGCGCGATGGCGGGCAAGTAGCGGAGCCCCGTAGCGATATGTGAAGATCGCGCCTCGAATATCTCGCGCCGCTCGTCCTGAGTGAGAAGCCACCATGCTGCGGTCTTGGTTATTGGAATCAGTGCCGCGCAGGACGCCTCCGGACGTCCGAGCGGCGCTTGAATAGCGACCAGAGAAGATTGCTCGGAACGGGTAACATAGCGTTGGTTGCTGGTAACACCTCGCAGAAGCCATCGTGCGCCTGTGGGAAGATCACGCAGATCGGCGCTCTTAATGTCGAGAAATGGTGCTGTCTCAAGCGATTCGCCGATGACAGCATGGATTGCGAGGATCCTCCATTGGCCGTTGTCACCGCCGACGAACGTGTAAAATCGGTTATCCATCAGTTGCGGTGTGATGAAAAAGTCGCCCAGAGGCAACGCCAAACTAAACCACGGCCGGTTCCTGCCTACAGGAATCATGACGGCCGAAACCATGCACAAAGCTCAGCAGGAGTCTTTGGAGCCACGGCTGGCTTGAGGGAGATGCTGCTATCGAAACTTGGCGCATCGGCTGCGAACAAAGATGAAGCAAGCAGCAGCGGAAGCGCAGTTGAGATGAACAACATCGTTTTCACGGCAAGCGGCTGGAATCGCCGCACATACATTCGACCGCGAGTTTGCGGTGTAGCAATCGATTCGGAACGCCTCACTCCTGCAGGTTGTTGGCCCTTGGATAGTGATTTCCTGCCAGAAAGGAAGGCCAAATCTCGGCCGGCCACGTGTCGAGGAATGCAATTTCCAAGGTCAGGCGTTGCGGTTGAGTCGGAAGAAGCCATACGAAATGAGCAGTGCGACGATACTGGTGGCGGCGGACGGAACAGCAATGAAAAAAAGCCCAAGCTGCCATTCAGCGAAATGATCCGATGCGGTAGAGCCGATGATGATGGAACTTACAGCCGTAGAAAGGATGAAAATGGCTGCTGCACGAGCCGATATGGGCGCCAAGCGTAAAGCTGTCGGACCAAGGAACGACTGGAGCCAAGGATACGCTGCGAAAGCAATACCAGACACGATCGCCCAAACAATGACGTTGTGCGACGCGAGAAACTCGGGAAACAAAGAACTACCTAACGGGGAAAATAGAACGAGCTGTGCAAGGCAGAACACGGCAGAGTAAATCAAATCGGTCTTCATTGGATGCGCGTAGCAGCGTCTAAAATACGTTAAGGCCGCGGATTTTCGGTGCAGCAATCAATCGATGTTGGAATGCCTTGGTGCAGGAAGTCGACGTCATCACGATAAGAACTTCCTCCTCGTTCTCCGACACACCTAAGTATCGCGACGGTTTGCGCGCATCTCCAGCCTGTCGGCAATCGTCCGTCCCAAAGTCGCGACTCCCCATTTTGTAAGCCGCTTGCATGTTACCCCAGGTGCCCCACCATTGCCCCGGGGCTTGTCCACGGTGCATTTACCGGCTTCGCGGCAACACGTTTATTGTTAGGCCTCATGTCGTTTCAGTGCTCCTGTCAAAAACGCTACATCGTGTGTGACTTGGAAGCATCGGTTCAGTGCCGTCTCTACTTGCGTGAGGTACTCATCATCTAAAAACTTGGTGCGTGGCGCTCCCTCAAAATAGGCGAGCTTGACCTGTCTGCCATCTGTCGAAACGGTCCCATGAGCGAAAGCATTCCGTGCTGACATGACGTCCCGCAGCAACTTGTCGTATTCATTCTTCGCCTCGCCCTTCAAGGCTCCCGTCTCGTTGATAATGTGCATAACAAGGCGTCGCTTGGACGAGAAGCTGCACCAGTCGGAACCAAGCACAAGCGCCGAGAATTTCTGCGCGCGTTCTTTGTTGGATGCGTCATCGCCGAAAAAATAGTGTGAGATAATCCTTTCGAGGGTGTCCTCGATACTGAAGGTCGTGTCAAAGATTCGCAGCTTGTTCTGATACACTGGCTCCAAGATCGTGTCGATAAGTTGCGGCGTAATGGTCTCGGCAGAGCCATTGAACGCTTCGATGACGTGACCTCTGATCGTGCGAATAACGCGCATGTTGAACGGGTCCTAGAATTTATGGCTGTCGCCTCCCGGCGATTCGTGCAGCAGCTCGAGCTGGAAGAGTTTGGCAGAGGGGGTGTGATTGTTGTCCATTGGATCGCGGGGTGGACGTGTTGTTGATTGTTGCAGTGGCATGCTCGTCGATGAGTCGTATGAAAACTCGAAATGCTTTGATCATTGTTCGCAGTTCATACTGGCGTGGAGAAACCCTAGTCGCGAGTTCGTGGCAGTAAATGTGACGCTGCCGGAACGTGTAAACAATCAGCCGGCGCAGCTGCGTCTGAAACACCTCCCCGCCGATTGTAGCGTCCTCTGCTTTCAGGCGCTTGCTAAACTCCGCAGGGAAATCCTGACCGAGGACAACGCTAAGATGTGATTCCATGTCGCCCAAGCTGCTGTGAGATAACTGCTGAGCTACGATCTCGCCGATCGTGGCCAAACGCTGGTGGGTGGCAACGAGCGCCTCCAGATCGAAACGGATGTCCTTAAAGCTCTTAGCATTGGAGAGAAATGGATCGCCGGAATCGATAAGGTCACGATAGAGCATTTTGCAGTAGCCTTCGGTTATCGCGATCAAGGCCACCGGAACATGGCGATAGAGTTCGCGTCTGTGGCGAAGGGGAATGCTCGTGTCGCGTTGGAGGAAATAAATGCCTCCATCGAGATCAACGAGACGGTGCTCGGTCTGATCCAAACGCGGCACCCTATGCATGTGCCGGGTTCGACGCGAAAGCACTTCGTCAATGATGTCGCGTTTCTTTCGCATGGGGCCAAGCGCCTAAGGCAGATCGACCGCGGGTTTGCGGCATAGCGATCGATTGGGAACGCTTTTGATTCCGAAGGTCATCGGCCCATGGATAGTGATTTCGCGCACGGAAAGGAAGGGCGAAAATCGACGGGCAAGCGTGGCTACCAAGCCAAACGAATCGCGAGCTTGTTTTGTTGCTTTTTGCACACCGACTCCAAACGCCTCACTCCCGACCCCAAACGCCTCACTCCTTCGCCCAAAAAACCGCCACGCTCCACGTCTTCCATGAAAAATACCGCTTGACCTAACCACATGCCTGCAGCGCCTGGTTAGCCCACATAGTCAATCTGGTGAATAGTCTTTGCTCTTCACCGTCCCGTTCTCAAGCTTCAAAAATATCCCCTCGCAATTCGGCTCGCGTGAAGTTTCGGAATTCATGAAGAAGCCCAAACTGTCTGGCGTATCGTCCATCACCTTCGGGCGCTGTCTCGCTCCCGCCTTCGGATAGCGGCGATCAAGAAGTGCAAACACCTCATCTCTGGTCATGCCGACCTGAATGTCACTGTAGAAAGCCTTGTATGTCCGAAACCGTCCATCAACCAACTCCGGGTGAAACGCCAGGAACACGTATGCAGCAGGGAGCAAGCAGACCAACGCCAAAACGATCATCAACGCTCTGACACCGCCACTACGAACCATGCAAGCCACGACAACTGCGATGAGCGCCAAAACAGCGCCACCTGCCGCAAACAGGATGAAGGGATGGACTCCGAAACTCATGGTGCGTGATGTGGGTTTCTGAAGGCACAACAAAGTTATTCACAATTTTGGTCGCGAAAATGTGAATAACTCCGCCTTTGACCACAATTTTGGAACATCATAGCTATTTTGAAAACTTGGCGCCCCGGACCGGGATGACTGTAACGACCTGTCTCTCCAAAGAAGACTTTGATCCCGTCTCTGCGGGACGCCGAAGGGTTGTGAGTGCGCCTTCACACATTGACTTCAACTCTTTAGCCCATGACGCACACCTTTGCACTGATTATCGGCATTGACCGCTCCGATACACGCCTGGATATCGCCACGTTGGATCCGGCGACTCAATGCGCGACGGCCCACATCGTCAGCACGGATCCCGCAGCCATGCTGCGGTGGTTTGAACATCAACGCCAATTGCTGCCTGCGCAGGCCCGCATCGGCGTTGCCTTCGAAGAACCCGCCACCAATCTCATTGTCTTCTTCAGTCAATTTGTTGATGTTAGTCTTTATCCGCTCAACCCCGCGGCCGTGCGCAGTTACTGCAAAAGTTTCGCCATCTCCGGAGCGCACAC
>DATDAW010000055.1:0-36805 GCA_036525185.1 Chthoniobacterales bacterium
TTGCGGTAGGCTTCCGACTGAATTGCCCTCAAATCCCGCTCCTTGCTGCCGATGATTCGGGCCGCTTCTCCTGCGCCTTCGCTTCGGAAACGTTCCGCAATCTGGCGGCGCTCACTGATCATCCGGTCGAAAATCTTCTCGCTCACCGCCGGGTTGTAGTTGATCCGCTTGAATCGGATGTCGAGCAGTTCGATGCCGAATTCTTTCATCTTGATGCGAGCCTGTTCGCCGATTTCCTTCTCGAGAGCGTTGCGGCCAAACTTGATGGGCGGCAAACCCGTGGCGATGGAACCGCTGCCCACCACCAGGGTGTCATCGATGGCGGCTTTGCGGTCCTTGCTCGTGCGGACCAACTCAACCAATTCATGGCGCGCCACCGTATTGCGCGTCTCGCTGCCAAGGATGTCGTCAAGCCGCGATTGCGCGCTGCGTTCATCGCGCATCCGGATGAAATACTGCATCGGATCGCTGATGCGCCAACGGCCGAACGTGTCGACCACGATGTAGAGCTTGTCCTTTGTCGGCATTTCGGCCGTTGGGCCGTCCCATTCCAGCACCCGTTTTTCGATCCGGTGAACATCCTGGATGAAGGGCGCCTTGAAATGAATGCCCGATTTGGTCGTCGGAGGGCCAACCGGTTTGCCGAACTGCGTAACGATAACCTGCTCAGTCTCCGGGACGATGTAAAACGCGCCTGACAAAACAAGCAGCACCGCGAACACAACTACGAGGAGGAATAGAACGGATGCTTTCATTCTGAAACGGGAGGTTTTTCGGCCTTCGGGTTTACATCCAAAGAGAGGTGCGGCAGAAGGCCGCCGACCTTGTCATCCAGGATGATCTTGCGCTCGAGGCCCGGCAGCACTTCAGCCATTGTCTCGAGATAGATGCGCTGGCGGGTCACCTCGGGCGCCTTTAAATACTCTGCGAGAAGCGAATTAAAACGCTCGGCGTCACCGCGCGCTTCATTGACCCGGCTGAGGGCGTATCCCTCGGCCGCGCGCAATCGCTGGTCGGCTTCACCGCGGGCCTTGGGCACCGCCTTGTTGTACTCGCCGTTGGCCACGTTGATCATTTGCTCCCGCTCCTGCTGAGCCTGGTTCACTTCATTGAAGGAGCTCTGGACGCCGCGCGGAGGATGCACGTTCTTGAGCTGCACCTGCATAATGCTAACGCCGAGACCATAGACCTCTGAAAGCGCTTTGAGGTGAACCAGCGTCTGCACTTCGATCTCCTGCCGGCCAATGGTAAGCACCTCATCCACCGTGCGATCACCAATCACATCGCGCATCACCGACTCCGTTGCGGCGCGCAACGTGTCGGCTGGAGATCGGACCCCAAAAAGATACTGCTTTGCGTCGTCGATGCGGTATTGCACCACCCATTCCACCAGAGCCATGTTCAGATCGCCAGTGACGATGCTCTGCTCCGCCTCGGGTTCCTGCGCCTGTTGAGCGGGATTGGTCGCGCCCTCGGTCATGAATCCAAACTCCAGTTTCAGCTGCCGTTGCACCGGCACGATGACGAGGTTGTCGATCCCGAATGGCAGTTTGTAGCGCAACCCGGGCGGAACGGTCTGCTGATACCGTCCCAACCGGATTAGCACTCCGACCGAGTCGGCCGGAACGGAAACGAAGCTCGTTATTGCTGCTGAAAGTGCAACGATCACTGCGAGGGCCAGCCATACCCAGCGCAGATTGAAGGTCCGGGTGCTCCAGGGGTCGAAATTCTTTATGGTAGCCATGCGTGTGCGCGGTCTGTGTGCGGTCTATAACCCCTGATTCCGGCCAGCGGAAGGATGAAAAAGGAGTTTCGCGCGGAGACAGGTGCCCTGGCGGAACATCGCGAACGCGCCAGGCACGTCGTTGGCCATAGCCCGCCGCGGCATCCATTTCGCAACTTTGAAAGCCATAAAAAGGGTCAACCTACGTATTGTCCTCCTGAAGAATCGCGTGAGCCGTCGGCTCGTCGACGATCAGTTCGGTCATCAATCTTCCACGCAACGCCGCCCGCAGCCCCCTCGCCTTGCCCAATCCGGACACCACACAAAGGCCATGCTTCGCCTTTTGAAAGAGCGTTAGATCCGGCCCGCTGGCCCGGTCATTGAGAGGAATTCCATCGAAAGTCCCGTCTTCGCGAAAAAATACCGTCGCGATGTCTCCCACGACCCGCTGCTCCTTCAATTCCTGGAAATCCCGCGCATCCAGATATTCGCCGGAGTAGACGTAACTGGGCGGTGAGGCGACCTCCGAACCAATGCTGTAAACGAGCAAATCCGCCTTGCTGATCATCTTCTGCCATCCCTCGATGAGACGTTCCCGGAACATCGCCACCTTGGTTTCCGGAAAATCGAAAAACGCCGGCACAGGGAAGAAATACGCCTGCGCTCCATAATTCGCCGCGAACCGGCTGTAAATGTCACTAATATGTCCGTCGACAGCCATTTGGTTCGTTCCCGACCCGTTGAGCTGCACGATCTCCACCCGCGCGCAGTGCTTTGGCGATAACGCCTTGGAAACAGCTTCCAGCGTATTTCCCCAGGCGATCCCCACCGTCATGTCGGAATGAATCAGCGAATTCAGATGATTCGCCGCGTGACCCGCCACCCGTTCCAGCCAAACGTCTTCCCGCGAATTCAACGGCACGCTGACCACTTTCACCGACTTCAGCTCGAACCGCGCCTGAATCTGCTGCTCGAGCTGTTGCGGCCGCCCCTCCGGATCGTGAATCCGGATCTCCACCAGCCCGTTTTGCCGGGCAAAAGTCAATAATCGCGACACGGTCGGCCGCGACACCGACAACTCCCTGGCGATCTCCTCGGTCGTCAGATCCTGATAGTAATACAGACGTGCGGCCTTTACGGCGAGGCGGCTTTGGTCCTTGGCGGGCATGGTGTTCTCCATCGTAGTCACCAACCCGCATTCCATGGCAAGCGGGAGCCCATAAAAATGTACGTGAAATTTTGTTCATTGCTATTGACGCAACGTTCATATCCGCTTAAAGCGTTCTCGTCACGCTCCGCAGCAAGCGCCCGGCCCCCACACCAAACCCAAAAACATCCACACGAGCCCATCCCGCCATGAACAAGAAATACATCCTCGCACTCGACCAAGGCACCACCAGTTCCCGCGCCATTCTTTTCGATCAAAGCGGGTCCATGCTCTCCATCGCTCAAAAGGAGTTTGAGCAGATCTTCCCGCAGCCCGGCTGGGTCGAACACAACCCCAATGAAATCTGGTCCAGCCAGGCTGGTGTCGCCAGCGAAGCCGTTGCCCGCCAGGGTATCCATTCCAGCGACATCGCCGCCATTGGGATCACGAACCAGCGCGAAACAACCCTCGTCTGGAACCGCAAAACCGGGCACCCCATTTATAACGCCATCGTCTGGCAGGATCGCCGCACTGCCGGTTTCTGCGATCGGTTGAAAGCCGAAGGTCTCGAACCTCTTTTCCAATCGAAGACAGGCCTCGTTATCGACGCGTATTTCAGCGGAACCAAAATCCGCTGGATACTCGACAATGTCCCTGGCGCCCGCGCCGCCGCCGAACGCGGTGAACTTGCCTTTGGCACCGTCGATTCCTGGCTTGTCTGGAAACTCACCGACGGCCTCCACGTCACCGACGTCACGAACGCCTCGCGCACACTTCTTTACAACATTCGCGCCGGCCGCTGGGATGACGAGCTGCTTGGCATTCTCGATATCCCGCGCAGCATGCTGCCCGAGGTTCGCGGCTCCTCCGAGATCTACGGCTACACCACCGACGACATCTTCGGCGCACGCATCCCAATTGCCGGCATCGCGGGCGATCAACAGGCTGCCACTTTCGGCCAGGCGGCACTCAAACGCGGCATGGCCAAAAACACCTACGGCACCGGTTGCTTCATGGTGTTGAATACGGGCGAAGAATTTATCCCGTCCAGGAACAAGCTTCTCACCACCATCGCGTGGCGCATCGGCGACCGGCTCGACTACGCACTCGAAGGCAGCATTTTCATCGGCGGCGCTGTCGTGCAGTGGCTGCGTGATGGGTTGCAGTTCATCCGCAGTGCGCCTGAAATTGAGGAACTCGCCACCACCGTGCCCGACACCGCCGGCGTGTTCTTCGTCCCAGCTTTCGTCGGTCTCGGCGCCCCGTATTGGGATTCCTACGCCCGCGGCACCATGATTGGCCTCACCCGCGGCGTCACGCGCGCCCACATCGCCCGCGCCGCGCTCGAGAGTATCGCTTTCCAAAGCGCCGATCTCCTCGACGCCATGCGCCAGGATTCCGGGCTCGCATTGTCCGAACTCCGCGTGGACGGCGGCGCCTCCAAAAACGATCTCCTGCTTCAATTCCAGGCCGACGTCCTTGGCGTGCCTGTGGTTCGCCCGAAAACCACCGAAACCACCGCGCTGGGCGCTGCTTACCTTGCCGGACTCGCCGTTGGCTACTGGGGAAGCACCGGGGAAATCTCCCAACAATGGCAGGTCGAACGCACTTTCGAGCCTCGGCTAAGCGCCGATGAACGGGCCTCCCGCCTCACCCGCTGGCAACAAGCCGTGAAACGCGCCCAACACTGGGAGGAAGCCGCCTAACCCTACTGCAACACTCACAAAACAAACTCTTACTTCTTACTCTTGCTCTGGAGGTCGAAAACCCGATTCCCGTTCCGAAAGCGTTTGAACGCCCGCTTCGCGTGGTCCCGCAGCCATGTCCGTCGAAAAAGCGCATGCGGATCAGAGCAAGAGAAAGAATAAGAATTAGGCGAATCGGTCGCCTGCTCACCTATGAAAACCACATCTCACACCCGCTCCCATCTTCTCGACTCCCTCCGTAATTCCACGCCCTGGGACCTGATCGTCATCGGGGGCGGCGCGACCGGCCTCGGCGCCGCGGTGGATGCCGCCTCGCGCGGTTACCGCACCCTGTTATTGGAAGGCGAGGACTTCGCCAAAGGCACCTCCTCCCGCGCGACGAAACTCGTCCACGGTGGTGTCCGTTACCTTGCCCAGGGCAACATCAGCCTCGTCCGCGACGCCTTGCGCGAGCGAGG
This sequence comes from Chthoniobacterales bacterium, assembly GCA_036525185.1. Classification (GTDB taxonomy): domain Bacteria; phylum Verrucomicrobiota; class Verrucomicrobiia; order Chthoniobacterales; family DASVRZ01; genus DATDAW01. The sequence continues at coordinate 5,035 of DATDAW010000055.1, forward strand.
CTTGCTCCTGCAAAATGCGCCGCATCTCGCGCACGGCCTGGGGTTCGTCATTCCTGCTTATAAATGGTGGTCCAAACCGTTTTACGGAATCGGTCTCACTGTTTACGACCTTCTCGCCGGCAACCTTGGCCTTGGCCGCACCCGCTGGCTCAACCGCGAGCAGACGCTAAAACATACGCCAAGCCTCCGTCGCCAGGGGTTGCGCGGTGGAATCCTCTACTACGACGGACAATTCGACGACGCGCGCCTCGCCATCACCCTCATGCAGACCGCTTTCGATGAAGGTGCGCTGCTGATCAACCACATGCGTGTGACCGGACTGCAGAAGACCTTTGGATGCGTCTCCGGAGTTATCGCCCGCGATTCGGAGACCGGCGAAGCATTCCGTCCGCACGCCCGGGCCGTCATTAATGCCACCGGTGTCTTCGTCGATGACATCCGCCGCATGGATGACCCTTCCGCTGCCAACATGCTCTCGCCCAGCCAGGGCATTCACCTCGTCGTCGACCGCCGCTTCCAGCCCGGCGATTCCGCCATCATGATTCCAAAAACCGACGATGGCCGCGTCCTTTTCGCCGTCCCCTGGCATGACAAGGTCGTCATCGGCACCACCGACACACCGGTCGATCACACGTCACTCGAACCCCGCGCGCTGGAGGAAGAAATCGAATTCGTTCTTCGTAACGCGGGTCGATACCTGGCCGTTCCTCCGACTCGCGCAGACGTTCTTAGCATCTTTGCCGGCCAGCGTCCGCTCGTGAAAGCCGTAAATGCCGACGGCTCCACCGCCGCCCTTTCCCGCGACCACGTTATACGCATCGCAACATCCGGACTCATCACCATCACGGGAGGAAAGTGGACCACTTACCGCAAGATGGGTGAAGAAGTTGTCGACCACGCCGTTCCCGTCGGCGGCCTCGAAAAAAAGTCTGCCCGCACCGCCTTGCTCAAACTGCACGGTTGGACCACAAAACCCGACGGCGAACTCAGCGTTTATGGCACTGAAGCGGAAGCAATCCGGCAGCTCCCTGGTGGCAATCTTCGACTGCACCCGGATCTTGCCATCGTGGAAGCACAGGTTCGTTGGGCGGCGCGTCACGAACTCGCCCGCACCGTGGAAGACGTTCTCGCCCGCCGCACACGCGCTCTGCTACTAAACGCCCGCGCCAGCCTCGAAGCAGCGCCCCGTGTCGCGACCATTCTTGCCGAGGAACTCGGCCACGACCTGGAATGGGCGGGCGCCCAAGTCCGCGAATATGAAACTCTGGCCTCCGGTTATCTCCTCACCGCCCCACCAACCCGGGCCGCGGCAAAGCAACTGCAACGGGAATCGGCCCTTTCGCAGCCATGAAAAAGGCGCGACGCGCTTCGCCCGATCGATGCCGTCAGCGAGAAAGCGGTGACGCTTTTCCCGCTGCGCTCTCGCGGAACTCGCCCGGCGCCTGATCTGTTTCCCGCCGAAAAAAACGGCTGAAATAGGACGGATCCCTAAAATTCAGCGCGTACGCAATTTCGGAAACCGTCATGTCCGTGTGCGCGAGCAAGCGCTTCGCTTCGAGCAACATGCGTTGCCGGATCATTTCGCTGGCGGGTTGTCCGATGCGCTCGTGAACGGCTTTGCTGAGGCGATCCGGCGACATCTTCAACAACCTGGCGTAGTCCGTGACCGACTGGATCGCGCTGAAATGAGTTTCCAGCGCGAGCCGAAACTGTCGCACCAGTGCCGAATCCCGATCCGATTTCACGGAGGCGGTAGATTGTTTGAAAAGCCGTTCAGCGCGGATGAACAATACCTCCAAAAGAGCTCTCAATGCCGTCTCAAACCCCTCGGATTTATCGGAGAACTCCTTTTCCATTTGATCGAAGATCATTGCCACATCGGCAGTCGCATCCGGGGGCACGGTGAGGACAGGCGATGTCTGGTGCGGATACCAAAACGTGTAGTTCAAAAGCGGGCTGGGCGGCGGCGCTCCCGCATCGAAGAAGCTTTGAGTGAAGCAAACAAAATCACCGTACATCCGACGTCCGTTCAGCCAGCGATGCACCTGGCCGGGAGTCACGAAAACCAGGGACGGCGCGGAGATTCGGTAAACTTCAAAGTCGTTGACGTGTGCGCCGTTTCCGTTCAGCCAAAAAATTTCGAAATAGTGATGCCGATGCAGCCGCATCCTATTGGGCATGTATTTCGCGGAATTCTGAAATTTACCCACGTAAGCACCACCTGACTCTCCTCCGAACGGAGAGTAATCTCCCAGACCGTGGAAAGGAATCGCGCGTTGTTTTTTATCACTTTCCATGAGTTTGGGCTGGAAAAATACCCGAATTGCTCCAAAAAGCACCGGTCAGAGACCTTTACCGGACGGATTTCCCCACGGACCCTAGGAGATGGAATACAGACAACTTGGCTGCTCAGGCCTCCAGGTACCAGCATTGAGTCTCGGCACCGGCACATTCGGCGGCGGAAACGAATTTTTTAAGGCTTGGGGCGCGACGGGTGTGGAGGAGGCCACGCGCCTCATCGACATTTGCCTCGAAGCAGGATTGACGCTGTTCGACTCGGCCGATGTTTACTCCGATGGGCTCGCTGAAGAAGTGCTCGGCAAAGCGATCAAGGGCCGTCGCGATCAGGTGCTCATCTCGACGAAAGCGCATCTTCGCACGGGTCCGGCTCCAAACGATGTGGGCTCGTCGCGATATCATCTGCTGCAGGCGGTCGAAAAAAGTCTGCGCCGGTTAGGAACGGACACCATTGATCTTTTTCAACTCCACGGCTTCGACGCGCTCACGCCCATTGAGGAAACACTCGGGGCGCTCGGCGACTTGGTGAGCAGCGGCAAGATCCGCTATGTCGGCTGCTCCAATTTCGCAGGCTGGCACCTCATGAAATCGCTGGCCATCTCGGAAAAATACGGCCTGCCCCGCTATGTCGGCCATCAAGCGTACTATTCGCTCATCGGCCGGGATTACGAATGGGAATTAATGCCGCTGGCGATCGACCAAAAAATCGCCACGATCGTGTGGAGCCCGCTCGGCTGGGGTCGCCTCACTGGCAAGCTGCGCCGGCACCAGCCGAAACCGGAAACCACCCGCCTCAACTCGCCCGGCAATCTGGACGCGGGTCCGCCGATTGATGATGAGGATGTTTTCAAGGTCGTTGATGTCCTGGACGAGGTGTCGCAGGAAACGGGGAAAACGGTCCCGCAGATCGCTCTCAACTGGCTCCTGCAACGTCCTACCGTTGCCACAGTCATCATCGGCGCCCGGAACGAAGAGCAGCTTCGCCAGAACCTCGGCGCCGTGGGCTGGAACCTCACGCCGGAGCAGGTGGCTAAGCTCGACGCCGCCAGCGCCAGGACTCCGGCTTATCCTTATTGGCCCTACTACGTGCAGCAAGGCTTTGCCGAACGGAACCCGCCTCCCGTAGACTGAAGGAACAAGAACATCCTTATGGCTATCTCGACCTACGACAACGTTCCCTTCACACACGATCCATACCGGGCCGCAGCCGACCGCTACCAACAGTTCGCCTATCGCCGCGTCGGCCACAGCGGGTTGATGCTGCCACCTCTCTCACTCGGCCTGTGGTACAACTTCGGGGATAACCGCCCGTTCGACATTCAACGCGCGATCCTCCGCTTTGCTTTCGATCGCGGTATCACCCACTTCGACCTAGCCAATAACTATGGGCCGCCTTACGGGTCGGCAGAGGAAAATTTCGGCCGGATGATGCGCCGCGATTTCTGGCACTACCGGGAGGAAATGATCATTTCCACGAAGGCAGGCTGGGATATGTGGCCCGGCCCCTACGGTCAGTTGGGTTCGAGCAAGTATCTGCTCGCGAGCCTGGATGCTTCCCTGGAGCGCATGAGCCTGGATTATGTGGACATTTTCTACTCTCATCGTTTCGATCCGGAAACTCCCCTGGAGGAAACCGTCCGGGCCCTGGACGCTGCGGTCCGCGCGGGAAAATGCCGATACGTCGGCATCTCCTCCTACTCCGCCGAGCGCGCGCAGGAGGCGGCCAGCATCGCCCGAAGCCTCGGCACGCCGCTCGTCATTCACCAGCCATCCTATTCCCTGCTCAACCGCTGGATCGAGGGCGGGCTCACAGACGTGCTGGCGGAGAATGGAATGGGTGCCATCGCTTTCACCGCACTTGCCCAGGGGTTGCTCACCGACAAATATCTTCATGGCTCCGCGGACGTGCATCGCGCCACCGCCCGCCCGACCTTTGATGTTTCCGTTCTGACCGAAGACACGCTGACCCGCGTTCGCGGATTGAACGCGATCGCCCAAAGACGGGGACAAACGCTTGCCCAGATGGCGCTGGTTTGGGCGCTCCGGGATCCCCGTGTCACTTCCGTCCTCGTGGGAACCTCGAGCGTGGAGCAGCTGGAAGAGAATCTGAAAGCCCTGGACCATTCTGCGTTCACCCCCGAGGAACTCGCCGAGATTGATCGTTATGCCGTCGATTCTGGCATCGATCTCTGGAGGGCCTCGTCCGATCTCTAGCCCGGGAACAACCATCATCGTGAAGTTCTAAATAATGGACAAGAGATAAGGCCCGGGCCATGCCAAAGCCCGGGCGGCAGGAGCACTAAACCATCACATCACGTGGAAAAAGTGATTAAGTTCCTCCGAATGTTGCTCTTCCCTAGTGAGCGAAGACGCAATGTCTGTCGGCAAAAATGGCCGATCACTGCTGCCAGAAAGACCGAATCAGCGCCGTACTATGCGCAAGAACACGAGGAATGCTTCGATTGTAAACGGATTACGACCGCGTTCGAAACGCCCTTCGGTTCGCGCCGCCAGAGGTTTCTGTGAAGAGGGCCATCGAGACGGCAGAGAGGTACGGCGCACGAATCGCCACCATTAGGGCGCAAATCGGCCGGGGACGAGTATAATCCAGAGCTGGAAGAATTGTGACCAAGCGAAAGGAAACGCCGCCGAGTTGCATTTACGGAGTTTTGTTCAATAGTTCAAATAATAAGAACCATGAAGATTCCCGCTCGTGCTCAAGGACGTAAAGTTGTCCCGGTTTTATCGCATCTCAGCGAGCCACCGGCCGCCGTAGCGCCCACGCCGCAGACAGACGCGAAATTGCTCGATTCCTACTCAAGAACCGTCTCCGCCGTCGTCGATCGCGTCGCGCCCAGCGTTGTCAATGTCCGCATCAAATCCGGTCAGCGCGGCCAAGGGAGTGGCACCGGTTTCCTCATCGCGCCCGACGGATTTGTCCTCACGAACAGCCATGTCGTCCACGGGGCTAAAGAAATCGAAGTAACACTTCACGACGCTCGCGTTTTTTCTGCTCAACTCATCGGGTCCGACCCAGAAACCGATCTGGCCGTCATCCGTATCAATGCGCCAGACCTCCAGCATGTTCGTCTGGGCGATTCGTCCCACATCAGGGTCGGACAGATCGCCATTGCTATCGGTTCGCCTTATGGATTCCAACAGACGGTGACGGCAGGCATCGTCAGCGCACTCGGACGCTCCATGCGGGCTGAATCGGGACGTTTGATGGACGACATTATCCAGACGGATGCCGCATTAAATCCAGGCAACTCGGGAGGACCGCTCGTCAACAGCGCTGGCGAAGTCATTGGCGTGAACACAGCCGTCATCCTGCCCGCTCAAGGCATCTGCTTTGCGATCGCCAGCAACACAGCCAAATTCGTCGCCGGTTGGCTCATTAAAGAAGGTCGAATCCGCCGCAGCTCCATCGGTGTGGCGGGCCAAAACATCCCGCTTCACCCCCGAGTCGTACGTTTTCACAAACTGCCGCTCGATCGCGGTGTACTCGTGGCTGAAGTCGAGCCCAACAGCCCCGCCTTCATCACTGGCCTGCGCCGTGGCGATGTCATTGTCGGTTTCAAAGGTCAACCGATCGGCACGATCGACGACCTGCATAAACAGCTGGTCGTCAGCGAAATCGGGGTATCATCCCCGCTGATGATTCTGCGGGGGACGGAAAAGCTGTTTTTCGTCATCACCCCTCGCGAATTGCGTGCCACGCAAAGTGCTAACTAATACGACCGTCGTTCGGAGCGAGTCCGCTAGTGTTCAACCGCTGGCGGACTCCTCGCAACGTGGCTAAAGACGCATCATTTCATCCCCCTTCGAAGCGAACAGACGACTGATCGCTTCGCTCAGCTACATCGGCCGGCACGAAGAAGGCCAGGGATTCGGAATCGAGGCAGAACATTTGACCCGGCGAAGCGAAAGTCTCGTCGCGACAATATTCTCGCGACACTTCCAGTCGTCTGTTTTCTTGCATCCGGGCATTTCCTGGCCCAATATTGGTTCCCCCCTTTCCTGACACAGCCGCTACACTACTCTGGCGGCGGTGTCAGTTTTCGGCAGGTGATTTCTCCCGATCCGATTCATCCACAGCATCACGATGCATGGGGCCCTCCACCAGTCGGCAATCGAAAATGACACTACAGCCTCATATGTTCGGTAAGAATTCCTTCAATTTGAGACAATTGGAGACTTTCCTGGAAAATTCGGCGTATTCGTTGCGAAAACGCAACAAATTTCGCGTGCTTTTCATTTTCACCTCTGCTAGCCTAACGCAATTAGCCCGGTCCGTGTTCGGATTTGCATGTTAGTGCGCAACCATAAGGAGGTGATGTCTTCCCAACCCGGAAGGGTTCACTTCTGCGGGAAGCTCCAGTTGGCTGGATTCCTTGCAATTTATTTGGGCACCTTCGTCATACGTTTACATGTTGCGGCATACGACAATTCAGCCCTCGACGCACTCAGAGACGGTGCCTTTGCCCTCCTTTTTTCCGACGCAGTTTGTCTCCTTCTCGTGGTCGGACTACGATATTTCTACCAGCTAAACTACTTTCAACACATCGATTGGAGTGAGCTAGTTCTGGTCATCGGACCCATCGCGTTTGTACTCTCGATCATCCACCTCGGCCTGACCCTTCCCGCTTCGCCTTTTGCCAGACGAATTCAGAATTCAACCGATCCCGAGTTCCTCCTGGCCGCCGCCATTTGGCCCCGGTTCTGGTTTTTCTCTACCGTCAGCCTCCTCTATTTTCTGCTTAACGGAATTCAGGCAAACAAGCAGTTAACCCTCGCCCTAAAAGACACCGACAACCACCGCCGCAGGGCAGAGCTGTTAATGCTCCGTTCCCACATGAATCCCCATTTTCTGTTCAACGCGCTGAACACGATCGTCAGCGAGTCGGACAGCAACCCACGCTTGGCTCTCGTAGCACGCGGTTTTTCAGACTACATGCGGTATGCACTCGCCAAGCGAAAAAATCTATTTGTTACCTTGGGAGATGAAATCGACGCCCTTAGCCGATATGTAGACGTTGAGCGGGCGCGTTTTGGGGAAGCTCTATCCATCGATATCAAAATCGATCCTCCCACACTCTCGCTCCCAGTTCCCGGCCTCTTCCTGCAACCACTGGTCGAAAATGCCATCAAACATGGACGGCAGGTTTCCTGCCAGCCTTTGAGCATCGTGGTAGAAACACAACTCGATGATCGCAAGCTTATCTTGAGAGTTTCCAATTCGGGTTCCTGGATCTATTCAAACAGGGATCAACCTGAACATTCCCCTGGTGCCGGCCTCGAAATTTTGCGCCGTCAATTGGCCCTTATCTATGCGGAACGTTCCCATTTCAAAATTGGCTCTAAAGGCGACTGGACGGTCGCAGAGATAACCTTGGAGGATCCCGCAGGCGCCGCCAGAGAGACGCACTCCAGGTTAAGTCAAATTCCACTATGACGCGGCGCGCCCTTATCGTTGACGATGAGGCGCCAGCCCGCGCGCATCTGCGCCGATTGCTCGTTGCGCACCCTGAGATCGAGATTGCCGGCGAAGCTGGCACGATTGGCGAAGCTGCTGATCTCTGTCGAAAACGGCCGATTGATCTGCTCTTTCTGGATATTCAGATGCCGCAGGCCTCCGGCTTCGATCTGCTCACCAAACTCGATCCTGTGCCACGCATCATATTTGTCACAGCCCACGAGGAATTCGCTTTGCGCGCTTTCGAGGTCAGCGCCGTCGATTACCTCATGAAGCCGGTTTTCCCTGACCGCCTCGACCGCGCCCTCAAACGGATTGCCAGCGGCTCGGGCATTGACGTGTGCCCGGATGAAAAGTTGCATACCGACGACACCCTTTTTCTACAGAACGATCGTACCTTGCGAATGGTCCCCATCCGCCAAATCGTTTGCATAACGGCCGAGCGCAACTATTCAACTGTGTTCCTGACCGATGGCAAAGAATTTTTGATCTATCGCAACCTGAACCAATGGGAGCAGCGTCTTCCGAAAGGCATGTTCATCCGGTTGGATCGATCCATCATTTTGAATCAGCAACATCTTCTGGAAATTAAGATTGTCGATCGTGACACCGGGAAAATGTTCATCACGGGTCGCCAGGAGCCGATTCTTCTCGGACGCACGGCCCTGGCCCGCATGCGAGCGCACCTGGCGGAAACTTAACACGACACAGCGCCTCCGACGCTACGTCGCCGCGCCGGATTCGAATGGAATTTATCCGGATTCGAATAAACTATATTCTTACACTAAAAAGTTTCAGCATGACCGGCTTTCTAACTCGGCCACAGCAGGCGGGGAAGCCTGCGCGACCAACCCGCTGGATCGCGGCTGACATATGGTCTGCGTTATGTAAGCATAAGATTTGGTATTGATACTTCGGACACCCGCTTTACAAACCCAGCCGTGAGTCAAGACCCCAGAAACATTTTCCTTGGTATCGACGGCGGCGGCACCGGCTGCCGGGCGGTGATCGTCGACGTAGCCGGCCACGTTCTCGGTTCGGGCAAAGGGCCGCTGGCAAATTATCATCACGCCGGTTGGGACGGCGTAGAGCGCTCTCTGGCCACCGTCTTCTCCGATGCGACCGCCGAGCAGGGACTGTCCGGCCCCTGTCGTGCCGCGTTTCTTGGATTGGCCGGAGTGACAGCTGCCGCCGATCGGGAACGATTTGCGGGGATTGCTAGGCGCCTCAATTTCGCTCCAGATGAAGGCATTGGCGTCGATCACGATGTCCGTATCGCGCACGCGGGCGGGCTTGCGGGGCAGCCGGGCATTGCGTTGATCGCAGGCACCGGCTCCTCCTGTTATGGCCGTTCTGCGGATGGCCACTCCTGGTATATCGGCTGGGACGCCCTCGCGGATGACGCAGGCAGTGGCTATTGGCTCGGTTTGCGAGCCATCAACCTCGCCGTGCGCGCAGCGGATGGTCGCGGTCAGCAGACCGCTCTGGAGAAGATCGTTTTTTCCTTTCTCCAAATCCCGGGGCTCGACGAGCTCATGGCGCGACTTCAATCCAGTTCGCTCGGAAAGCGCGAGATCGCCTCGCTCGCACCCCGCGTGCTCGAGAGTGCGGATGCGGGCGACGATGTCGCATCCGAATTGTGCACGCAGGGAGCCGAGGAATTGGCTCTCATGATTTCCACCGTCGCTTCACGGATTGGCTCACCGAAAGGGGCCGTCCACAAGGCAATTTTCGCGGGAAGCCTTGCGTTGGCGCCCAGTTACAATGCGCGGATTCGTGCGGCCCTGGATCGGCGCGCGTCGCCGGTGCAGATCGAAGCAGCACAATTGCCGCCGGTCGGCGGTGCCGCGTTGCTGGCTTTGTCACAGGCGGGCATTTTCCCTTCGCCGTCCATCATCGAAAACTTGCGGACCTACTTTGCAAGAGTCTGAAGCCAGAAAACGGAAGACGTTTCTGTCCAGGCAGGGCCCCTCGATCAATAGATCACTACAACTCCGACCGTGTTAAGCCAACCGGCCTTCTTCAATGCGTAGGAACCTGAATTCGGCGACATAGCCCCGGCCTTTTGGACTGCACGCATAGAGGCCGCAGGCCACCGAAGCGCCGAGGCGATCCTCGCCGAGATGCGCCATCCGGATCTGCTCCCACATCGCACCGTCCCGCGACGCTTCAACGATGTAGTCGGTCCCTTCCCGACGGATCCGGAACCAAGCTTCTCGCAACGTGGCGGGAACGGCCTGAGTGGACCAATCGGAATAGCCGTCGTTGGTGACGACCGCCCCGAGGCGACTTGGGTCGTCCAGTTCATACTCGATCGACGTCTTCAGCCAGCAGGCGGGTGAAATTCGTACCATCAACCCGGCTTGGTCGTACTGATGAACAGGATTAAATTCGACTTTCGTGGTCGCAACAAAATCGCCGCTGATCTGTGCGGACAACAGATGCCCGTTGTCCACTTGGAAGCCGTAGTGCGTGGTCTGCCAGAAGTCGGTGCCTTTCTCCGGCTTGATAATCAGGCGTTGGTTGACGGAATCGATCGACCATTGCCCCGGTTCGCAGTGCCAGACCAGGCGCGGATCAAGGGCCGGCATGTCGAAACGTTCGTGAAGGATAGGCTCAGACATAGAATTATCACCTTGCGGGCAGCTCCTCAGATGCAAGTTCGGGAATCGCGAGGGTTTTCGGATTCAATCAGCCACGATGGCCTCGACTCAAACACAAAAAGACCGCCAGCGAATTTGCCGTAGATGGCGATGACCGAAACCGACTTGTCCTCTCCATGCAGATAAGGATGGTTTGCCAAACGCCAGTTCCTCGCGGGGCCGCCAGATTTGGACGGATAAGCTGTCGTCTTTGCGGAATCCTTAGTAGGCTCCTTAGATGAGCGTCTGACTTCCATTTTGACTTCTGGTTCCTCTTCGGTTAGGCATTCTTTTGTTAATCCCTAGTAGGTTGCTTGGGGGGCTAAAGACTTCGATTCCGACTGCTTTCGGACTCAAAACGAGCCATAGCTAACATAAGAAGCTCTCCTTGCGATTTTCCGACCTGTCCGAGTCGCGGGCCGGCCATAAGCGTTTTCACTTCGCTCCAGCCAGTATGCCGGCCGTCGCCTATCAAACCCTAATAGTAACCCGCCACATACAGTGGCTGCCACAAGCAAGTCCGAACGTCTAGCGCGCTATCGACCCTCAACAAACACATCACAAGGAGATCTACCATGCCAAATGTACAAATCATCAAGACGAATGGAGCGGAGACGGTCCTCAAGGAACCGACCGTCGAAGCTTTCAAGGCAAGCCTTCGAGGTGAATTGCTTACGCCGGACAGTCCCGGCTATAATGAGGCACGGGCAATCTGGAATGCCATGATCGACAAGCGGCCAGCACTGATCGTCCGGTGTTTGGGTGCCGCCGATGTCATGCGCGCAGTGGCCTTTGCCAGGCAAAACGAACTTCTGATCGCTGTTCGCGGCGGGGGCCATAACATCGCCGGCAATGCCTTGTGCGAAGGCGGGCTGATGATTGACCTCTCACCGATGAAGTCGGTGCGCGTAAATCCCCGAACCAAACGGGCTTACGTCGAACCAGGCGCCACGTTAAGTGACTTCGACCATGAGGCACAGGCATTCGGGCTGGCCACACCTCTGGGCATCAACTCCACGACAGGCGTAGCTGGACTCACCCTCGGCGGTGGCTTTGGATGGCTGACTCGCAAGTACGGAATGACGGTCGACAACCTCCTCGCTGTAGAGGTTATCACTGCCGATGGCCGCCAGATACGCGCCAGTGAAGAGGAAAATGCTGATCTATTCTGGGCAATTCGCGGAGGTGGAGGAAACTTCGGCATCGTCACCCTCTTCGAGTTTCAACTTCACGCCGTCGGCCCCGAAGTGCTCAGTGGTCTCATCGTCTTCCCGTTCGCGCAGGCCAGGAGTCTGCTCATGAAATACCGCGAGTTCATTGACCAGGTGTCTGAGGACTTAACCGTTTGGATGTTACTGCGCCAGGCACCGCCACTGCCATTCCTTCCCCCCCAAGTTCATGGGAAGGAGGTCGTCGTGTTTCCGTTTTTCTATGCTGGAGCAATCGAGGAGGGAAGACAGGCGATCGAACCACTGCGCCGCTTCGGCCAGTCGCACGGTGAACACGTTGGGCCGCACCCGTACACGGCGTGGCAGAAAGCATTCGACCCGTTGCTCACGCCCGGCGCGCGAAATTACTGGAAGTCGCACAACTTCTCCGAGCTCAATGACGAAGTTATCGATATCATGATCGAATACGCGGCCAAGCTCCCGGGTCCTCAATGTGAGATTTTAGTCGGGCTTGTTAGTGGGCTGGCGAACCGCGTGCCGAAGGAAGCCACCGCCTATGCCAATCGAGACGCAAGATTCGTTCTCAACGTGCATGCTCGTTGGGAGAGCCCTGAGGATGACAAGACCTGCATTTCCTGGGCTCGTGACTTCTTCAACGCGTCTGCAAGGTATGCGACGGGCGGTGTCTACGTTAATTTTCTTACTCAGGACGAAACAGACCGCATCCCTGCTGCCTATGGACCAAACTACGATCGACTGGTCCAGCTGAAGGCGAAATACGACGCGACCAACCTGTTCCGTCTGAATCAAAACATCAGACCAGCGATCTAGACAAGCCAGCGGGACACGCGGGCTCTTGCTCTTCTGCCGCACACCTTGCAGCCAGCCACTCGCGGGGAATCCGTTGCCCGGGTCGGTATTTCCGTAAGATCGCCGCCCATTTCAGAACAACACATCATCACATCATGATGCGTTAATTTGTTCCTTGATCATTGGTCATTCGGCAGTAGTCATTTAGTCATTTACTTATGGCCACCCATCCGCTTGCCCAACTGCTCCAGGAACGCATCGTCATCATCGATGGCGCCATGGGCACCACCATTCAGCAATACAAACTGTCTGAGGAACAGTTTCGTGGCGAACGCTTTGCGGATTGGACAGGCAAGGACCTCAAAGGCAATAACGAGCTGCTCAACCTGACGCAGCCGCACATCATCGAGGAAATCCATCGCCGCTATTTCGAGGCCGGCGCGGATATCGTCGAGACGAATACTTTCAATGGCCAGTTTATTTCCCTCGCCGACTACGGCATGGAGCATCTCGCTTACGAGCTCGCATTCGCGGGCGCCCAATGTGCTCGACGCGCAGCGGATGCCGTGATGGCAGCCGAACCAGGCCGGAAATGTTTCGTTGCCGGCGCGCTCGGGCCCACGACCAAAACGTCCTCCATCTCCACCGACGTCAATGATCCGTCCCACCGTGGCACCACCTGGGACGAACTCGTCGCGGCTTATGGCGAACAAACCCGTGCCCTGCTCGATGGCGGTGTCGATATCCTCCTCGTCGAGACCATTTTCGACACTCTCAACGCAAAGGCCGCCTTCTTTGCCATCCAACAAATTTTCGACGAACGCGGAATATCTCCGGTCGCCTATGTGCCGAAGGAAATCTCACAGGGAGACGCGGAGAACACAGAGGAAAAAACGGAAAATGATTCCTCCAATAACCTCTCCGTGTCCTCTGTGTCTCCGTGCGACATTCGAGGAAAAGCCATCCCGCTTATGGCGAGCGTGACGTTCATCCAGCGCGGTGGAACCCGGGGCGTAACCGGGCAAACGGTGGAGGCGTTTTGGGACTCCATTTCGCATGTTCCCCTGCTCACGGTTGGCATGAACTGCGCTCTCGGTCCCGAGGAAATGCGTCCGCTGATTGAGGAGTTGAGCCGCATCGCGCCCCTCCCGGTGAGCGTCTATCCGAACGCCGGTCTGCCCAATCCACTGCTCCCCACAGGTTTTCCGGAAACCCCTGAAACGCTGGCTCCCCAACTTGCCGATTGGGCCCGTGCCGGCATTTTCAACATCGTCGGCGGTTGCTGTGGCACCACTCCCCCGCACATCGCCAAAGTGTCCGAAGCCGTCCGCGGTATTACCCCGCGCCTCGTACCGACCGTCGAACCATATTTGCGGCTGAGCGGGATCGACGCGCTCACACTCACGCCACAAACCAATTTCATCAACATCGGCGAGCGTGCAAACGTCACCGGCTCCCCAAAATTTGCCAAATTGATCCTGAACGGCCAATTCGAAGAAGCCGTCGCCGTTGCGCGTCAGCAGGTCGAAAACGGCGCGCAAATTATCGACGTCAACATGGACGAAGGCATGCTCGACGGAGCGGCGGCCATGACGCGATTCCTGAATTACATCATGACCGAGCCGGATATTTCCCGCGTTCCCGTCATGGTGGACAGCTCGAAGTGGAGCGTCATTGAAGCCGGGCTGAAATGCATTCAGGGGAAAAGCATCGTCAACTCCATCTCGCTCAAGGAAGGCGAAGAGAAATTTCTCGCAAACGCCCGTCTGGTAAGATGTTACGGCGCAGCGACCGTGGTCATGGCCTTCGATGAACAGGGCCAGGCTGACACGTTTGCGCGCAAAATTGAAATTTGCGAACGCAGCTACCGTTTGCTCGTCGACAAGGCTGGATTCCCGCCCGAAGACATCATTTTCGACCCGAACATCCTCACAGTCGCGACCGGTCTGGAGGAGCACAACAACTACGCCGTCGATTTCATCAACACGTGCCGCTGGATTAAGGAAAATCTCCCGCGCGCAAAAGTGAGCGGCGGCATTTCCAATATTTCGTTCAGTTTCCGCGGCAACAATGTCGTGCGCGAGGCTATGCATTCGGCGTTTCTGTACCATGCCATCCGCGCCGGACTCGATATGGGAATCGTCAACGCCGGTATGCTGGAGGTTTACGAAGAGATCCCAAAAGATTTGCTCGAGCTGGTTGAAGATGTCCTCCTCAACCGCCGCCCGGACGCAACAGAACGCCTCGTCGCCTTCGCCGAAACGGTCAAAAAGAAGGACAAGACAGAGGTCGTCGAAGACGCCTGGCGCAAAGGCACCGTTGAAGAACGCCTCAGCCACGCGTTGGTGAAGGGAATCGTGGAATTTATCGACGTCGACACCGAGGAAGCTCGATTGAAATATGACCGACCCCTGCAAGTCATCGAAGGTCCATTAATGGCTGGGATGAGCATCGTCGGTGATCTGTTCGGCGCGGGAAAAATGTTTCTGCCGCAAGTCGTCAAATCGGCGCGCGTCATGAAAAAGGCCGTGGCCTGGCTGATGCCATTCATGGAAGCGGAAAAAAAAGCGGGCGACCGCGCGCAGGGCCGTGTGCTCATGGCAACGGTCAAGGGTGACGTCCACGATATTGGCAAAAACATCGTCGGCGTCGTTTTGCAGTGCAATAACTATGATGTCGTCGATCTCGGCGTCATGGTCCCCTGCGAAAAGATCCTTTCCACCGCCCGCGAAATTGGTGCGGACATCATCGGATTGAGCGGCCTCATCACGCCGTCTCTAGACGAAATGATCCACGTCGCGCAGGAAATGGAGCGCCAGGGCTTCCAGCAGCCGCTCCTGATCGGCGGCGCGACAACCAGCAAGGCGCATACAGCCGTCAAAATCGCGTCCCACTATCAAAACGGCGTCATCCACGTCCTCGACGCTTCACGCGCAGTCGGAGTCGTCGCCAGCCTGCTCAGTGACGAACAAAGAATCGCCTACAAGAAGAGCGTCCTGGCCGAATACGAAGCCTTGCGCCGCGACCATGCCAGCAAAGCGACAGCCCGCAGATCGCTCACACTCGAACAGGCGCGGGCCAACAAGACCCCTATCGATTGGAGCAATTACACGCCGCCCAAACCCTCCTTCCTCGGCGTGCGCGTTCTTTCGACCGATCCACAAACGCTGCCCGCCGGCCGCTGCGCCTGCGGCGTCCCCTACCCGCATTCACATCAGGACGTCATCTCCCTGTCTGACCTTGTCCCCTACATCGATTGGTCCCCCTTTTTTCACACTTGGGAACTCCGCGGACGTTACCCCGCTATTTTGGACGATCCCGAGGTCGGCAAGGAAGCCACCGACCTTTTCGCTGACGCCCAGAAACTTCTGCATCGCATCGTCCGTGAAAAACTCTTTACCGCCCGCGGCGTATACGGTTTCTGGCCCGCCAACACGAATGCAACCGGCGACGACATCGACCTCTACACCGACGAATCACGCACGGAAATCCTGACGACCCTTCACTGTCTCCGCCAGCAATTCCAAAAACCCGCAGGTCAGTTCAATCACAGCCTTGCCGATTTCGTCGCTCCAGCCGCCAATCCGCAATCCGCCATCGGTAATCCGCGTTCAGAAGACTATATTGGCGCCTTCGCCGTCACATCCGGGACCGGCGCGGATGAGCTTGCCGAAACCTTCAAAGCCGAGAACGACGACTACAACGCCATCATGGCCAAGGCCCTCGCCGACCGGCTCGCGGAGGCGTTCGCCGAATATCTCCACGCCCAAGCCCGCCGCGATTGGGGTTTTGGTAAAACCGAAAACCTAACCAACGATGATCTCATCCGCGAAAAATACCGAGGCATCCGCCCGGCGCCCGGCTATCCCGCCTGCCCCGATCACACCGAAAAACGCACCATTTTTGACTTGTTAAATGCCGAAGAAAACGCCGGCATCACCCTCACTGAAAGCATGGCCATGCACCCCGGCTCCAGCGTGAGCGGCCTGTATTTTTCGCATCCCGAGGCCAAATACTTCGCTATCGGCAAACTCGAACCCGACCAGATCGCCGACTACGCCGCAAGGAAAGCCGCCACGCAAGCCACCATCGAAAAATGGCTCGCACCGAACATCGCCTGATTATCGCCTAATCCCGCGGACCTTTACCGCGATAATTGGTCACTTAACGCGCCTCCACGAGGAGCACGTCAGGACGCTCTATCACCAGGCTGGCTTCATACATGAAGAGGAATCCGTTGCCTAGCGATGCCTACGCCAAACCTTCGGACTGGACGGCGAGCGGCGCGGATCGCGGGAGTTTGCGGTTTACGTCCTGACGACTGATTCCAGCTCGTCGGCCGATGCGGCCATATCGTTTGTTGTCGACTGGTTCGCCCGAAAGTCTCCAAACACGCTTCTGTTTATCGCTAGAACCCCCCGAATGGCAAACGTGTGGATGTTCACCGGGCGCGATTTTTTCCAGAATCCTCTCGCCCGCTTTCACTTCGCCCGCTTGGACACCACTGCACCATTGCACCATAGTTACCCATGAACCGGCTCACCATTACCTTGGACGATGACCTCTACGCCATGGCGCGAGCACACGCGCTAGCGACCAAAACCTCGATCAGCAAAGCCATCAGCGATTTGTTGCGGCGAAAAGTGTCCACTCATCCAGGCGGGGCGGCAGCTCAGAAATCCGATCCTGACAGCTATTTCGACCCGGAACTGGGCATTCTGGTCAGCCGTGCGGATCGCCCCTTTACCGAAGCGGACATCCAGCGAGCGATGGATGACGACGATTTGCGCATTGCCGAAGCCGCTGGCTGGGTCTCGCCAACAGACAGTCCATCATGAGCGCCTGGCTTTTGGATGGCAACGTGCTGGTGGCATGGGCGATTTTTGACCACCCTCATCACGAACGCATCCGCCGGTGGCAGACCTCGGTTTCTCACGATCAGCTTGCCACCTGCCCCATCACCGAAGGCACGCTTCTGCGCCTGCACATGCAATACGCCCGCGACAAATCCGCCGCGGCCGCCTGGGCCGTGCCCACCCCCATCCACACCCATCCCCGCCATGTCTTCTGGCAGGACAACTTCTCCTACGGCGAAATCGATCCCGCCCGTCTCACCGGCCACCGTCAGATCACCGTTTCGTGGCTCGCCGAACTGGCCCGCCGCAAAGGCGGCAAACTCGCCACCCTCGACCTCTCTCTCTCCGTCCTCTGGCCGGATGTCACCGTGCTGGTGCCAGTCTGATGCCCCGTCTTCCAATCCCCGCCTCTGGTCAGAACGATGCTGCCCCCAATGATTCTCCTCGGCAACACGTTTTCCCTTGGCTCATCCGCCGCCGGCCACCATCGTTCCGGCGTCGCTGAACGAACTCCGCGAACGCGCCAACGCGGAAGACTCCCTCCTACCGGGGCCACGACAACACCCACACCGCCGCCGCCATTCTGGTTTCGATCCCGCACTCGCAACGGTGCGCCCGGCAATAGGCCACCACGGCAAAAACGCCGCCACTCGCGCCCTCATACATTCAGCGAGTCACATCCACCGCGCGTTTGTTCAGGGCGTCAAAGTTCGACGAACTACGGAATTCAGTGGGTTTACCGTCCACAAAAACCGTAAATTTCCAACCCTCAAGCTCGTCGACGTGAATTTTTGACGTGCCGTGCAAGTGGCCGCCGATGTGAAACTGCCCCGTTTTGACATCCATCGCTTCCGAGCGTCTCAGGAGTGGGATTTCGACTTTGCCGGAGTGACGCTCCAGTCCGCCGCTTTCGCCGAGCCAGCGCTTGATCAGAATGGCGTATTCGATGCGAACATCTTTTCGGTCCTTCATCGACGTATTAATGAGCACGGCTTTGAGAATCAGGTCGCGATCAATCTCTCTCGTATACATGGAAGGACCATCTCTTCGAGACACGGTATTCTTGCTCACCGTGAGTCGGAAACCATCACGATCCTCCGCGCGCAATGGAAAGGCAAAAACTAGAAAAATCACGGCTGCAACACAGCCCAGCCATCGACCAGGGGAGAACGTCATCGTCATAAAAAGACGATCCTACCAATATTAGAAGAAAGTACCGAGGACTTTTTTTTATGGCTAATGGAGTCGCGAATCGGTCACAAGACACCTTTATCACGACCTTTCCTCCGCCCGAATAACAACCACCAACGGCCGATGGTCGCTGGCTTCGTTCCAGTCTTTCGGACGTCCGACATAACATTTCGAAAAAATGACTTCCGGCCGAACGCCGCGGCTCATGAACACATAGTCGATACGTGAGTATTCATCGGCAAATTTCCACCAGTGCGTCCATTTGTCGCCGTGCTGATCCTTCAAATTGATGTCTTCCACGTAATCCGGCGCGCCTTTTGGACCCATGATTTCGCGAATGGGCGGTTGATCCTTGGTGTCGTTCATGTCGCCATAAACGATCAGATTTTCGTCGGGTGATTTGGCGAGAATGTCGCGGATATGGTTGCGCAGGAGATGGGCCTCATGTCTTCGCAGAAGAGCCTCGTCTTCCGGGACTTCCCGTCGTGATTTGAGGTGCGTTCCCAGCAGGCGCAGGCGATAGGTCGGATTGATCTCGACGCTCACGTCGAGAATCCCACGTTTCAAGAACTGGCGGGAACCGTTCAGCTCGAATGGCAGGTTGTTCTGCGAATTTCGTGCAACAATCGGGTACTTGCTCGCGAGAGCCACATGGCGCTCCTTGTCTGGTCCGTCGACGTATTCGGTATAAGGGTAGTTGAGACCAACGGCCCTCAAGCGGCCAAGGAAATCGTTGAACTCATCCGGTTTGCCCATTTCGCACACGCCGAGGATGTCGGGTCTTACACCGGCGATGATTCCGATCAATGCGTGAATTTCGTTTTCCGGTTTGGGAGCAGCGTGTTGGACACTTTGGCCGCGCTCCGAGCGGTCCATGCGAAGGTAATTCTGCAGGTTCCAGGACATCAAAATGATCTCCTGGGCGGAACATCGAATGGCAAAAAGGAGGAGAACAGCGGCAGCCGCGACAACGAGTCGTTTCATGAAAAACGAAAGGCCCGCAATACGTCGATGCGGGCCTCTTAAGGAACAGATTCCAGAGGATTCGGAGGGTACGTTACGCTGATTTGTGCGCGACTTCCTTGTCTTTGGCTTCAGCGACCGTGATTGCTGGCGGCGCCGGGGTCTGCGCGGTATTTTCGTCTGCGGGACGGTTCAATTCACGGCTGAATTCGTCTCGGGCCTTTTTAAATTCATGCATGCTCTGGCCGATGCTTCGTGCCAGTTCCGGCAATTTTTTCGCACCAAAGAAGATCAGCACGAAAAACAGAATCATCATGATCTCCGGCCACCCGGGGGCGGTAAGGGCGAGCAAGTTGTTCATCATAAACATTTCACTACCATCCTTTGGCAGAAGTTGCAAAAAAAGACCATCATCCGTGCATCAAACGGACGGGAACAAAGAACTCGAGCGCACCGCCGCCCTGATTGAAGGATTCCGACTCAATGGCGATGATCGCTGCCTTGCGAAAATTAACCGCCATCGACGCATCGTTGCTTAAGAAACTGGCGACAAAGGCGCCGAGATCCGGCTGATGGCCAACCAGCATCACGGAGGTAGATTTCGCATATTCCCGAATGACTTCGAAGCCAGTTTCGGGTTCCATGCCGCTCTCGAGACGAGCATCCATGACGGTTTCAGCGTCGGGGAGATGGTGGGCGACAATTTGAGCAGTTTCTGCGGCCCGCAACAAGGGGCTTGAGATGATGACTTGGGGGTTGATTTTGTGTTTTGCGCAAAATTCACCAACAATCTCTGCCTGATTGACACCTTTTTTGGTAAGCGGTCGCACCTCGTCGGTGGTGGCGAGAGCCGCTGCGTCAGCGTGCCGAAGAATGTAGATCAACATTGTTCTGGTGAGGTTAATGGTCAGGTTTTACTCAACCGCAACCCAACGTTTCTCCGCGGCCGCGGTTGAGATGGCTGCGAGGACTTTTTCGTTTTCCAAACCGTCACGAAAAGTGGGCTGGACGCTCTTTCCTTCCACGACAGCTTTGGTGAAATCGGCGAAAGCATTGGTGAAGGTATGTTCGTAGCCGATGATATGACCGGGAGGCCACCAGGCTCCAGCGTAAGGTTGAGTGTCTTCGGTGACAAGGATGCTGCGAAACCCGCGGCGATCGGCCGGATCATGAATGCTGTAGTATTCCAGGCGGTTCATGTCTTCGAGATTGAAAACCAGCGAGCCCGCGCTGCCGTTGATCTCGAGGGTGATGTGATTCTTGCGGCCATAAGCGAAACGGGTTGCTTCCAGATTTGCGATGGCACCGTTTTTGAAACGACCGACCCAGGAGACGGCATCATCGACGGTCACTTCACCAAACTGCGTGCCGGCCTCCGCTTTCAGTCCTTCGCCGACTGCTGTTTGGATGGGGCGTTGTTTGATGAACGTCTCCATGATGCCGGTGACTTCCGCGATGTCGCCCACGAGATAACGTGCCAGGTCGATGATGTGTGCATCGATGTCGCCATGGGTACCAGAGCCCGCGACTTCGGCTTTCAATCGCCAGACGATCGGAAAATTGGGGTCAGCGATCCAATCCTGCGCATAGCGAGCGCGAAAATGATAAATCCGGTCGCCTATCGCGCCGTCGTCGATCATCCGTTTGGCCAGGGCAATGGCCGGGATACGGCGGTAATTGTGGCAGACCATGTTCACGACGCCTGCGTTTTCGGCCGCATCGACCATGCGCTGGCACTCGGGGACGTCCATGCCGAGCGGTTTTTCGCAGAGGATGGCCTTGCCCGCGGCAGCGGCAGCGATCGCAATTTCGGCATGCGTGTCGTTGGGCGTGGTGATGTCGACAATGTCGATTTCCGGATCCTCAATTACCGATCGCCAGTCCGTGACGGCTTTCTCCCAGCCGAGCTTCTGAGCGGCGGCTTCCACTTTCGAAGCGGACCGTCCAGCGATGGTTTTCAGACGGAGATTGGCTGGGAGGTCAAAGAAACGCGGCGCCTGTCGCCACGCATTTGAGTGTGCCTTTCCCATGAAGTTGTAGCCAATCATTCCAATGGATAGGTTTTTTTTCATAGTCAGAAGGGATGGGGGTATGGCAGAAGTGCGCTTTGTTTAATGTTATTGGTCCGCAATTGTAAATAAAGCCGTTCCAAGCATTTCCCGAGTGATTCCCAATTTTCCATGCGTTGCCCTTCCTGTTTGACTCCGGTTACCGGGCCCGTCGCCGAGTGCCCCGCTTGCGGTATGAGCCTCGCCAAACTGGATGCCAAATTCAAAACCGTCCCGCGGCATCTGCGATTCATCACGGACCATGTCTCGCTGTTTACCGCCGAAGACCACGAAGCGCTCGCCAGCCAGATTGAGGCGCTCGAAAAACAGTATGCCGGCCTGCACGTCTCCTTGATGACCTTGGAATTGCCCGCAAACATCAATCTACGCGAGTACGTCTTCTGGCTCTTCAACCGCTGCCGGTTTGGCCCCGCTGACGCAAAATTAGGCCGCAACTATTCCGTGGTCATCGTCATCGACGTCACCAGCGGCTCCGTGTTTATGAGCACCGGTTTTGGTTTTGAGCAGTGGCTGCAGGATGAAGATTTGCAAGCGATCCTCGACGCCGCAATACCCCAGTTCAGTAAGAACCGTCTAGCCGACGGCTGCAAAATCATCCTCAGTAGCCTCGCGGCAAAAATCCGGACCATTTGCGCAGAGAACCCTGGAAAGAAAGTGCGTACACCGAGCCCGCCTGCACGTATCGAAGATCTATGAAAGCAGTGTTATCGCTCCTTGCAGTAGCATTTCTAGTCACTTTCGCCAGCCACGCAGCAGCCCAACACTCTCTGCCACCGGTACCGGACGATCGCATTGCCGATTATGCAGGGGTTATGCAGGTGGATGATCGTGAGCGCCTTTCACGAGAGCTTCAGAAACAGTTCAAGAAAAACCAAATATCGGTTTATGTCGCCACATTCCAGAGCCTCAGCGACAGCGACGCCGCAGTCGCTGACAATTTGCGCCAGGCATGGGTCGCTGAACCGCAGGGATTCATCGTTCTCTACAACCAACATCGCGACAAACTCTCCATCAGTCTTACCAAGGAGGTTTTTGACAGATTTGACGCCGCCGGAGAGCTTCAGGAACTCGGCGCTCAGATCGATGTGATTAACAAGGCAGGCCCTGCCACTTCGGTTCCTCTCACGGTTCACTCGATTCTCAACAAACTCTATCCCGTTGACGATGGCAGCCAGGCGCTGCTCGACAACGACGCGCGCAAAGCAAAATGGTCGTTTATCGTTCCGGGTTTGATTATCCTGGCGGTGATTGTTTACGGCCTGCGGACTGCCTGGGTGCGTTTAAAGAGTCAGAACGTTTTCAAGCGTAGCGAAACACTCCCAGTGAGTTCTGCGCAGCCTAGATTCGGCTCAAGTCTCGGGGGAACGAATTTCGCTTCGGTTAAGTTCCGGCAATAAATTAGACCTTTTTCGTCGCGACTTCAGGTCGCGTGCGTGGTTTGATAGATTCCTTAACTTTCAATGAGCAGACTTCTTTATTCGGCTGGCGGAATTTCGATCGTGGCAATGGTCACCACCGGCGCACTGCTCATCCAGCATAAGACATCGCAAACGTCATCGAGGCACGCGTCGTTAGCCAACCCCAAAAAAATCGAGCTTTCCTCGCCTGCAGTAGAGAGTTTGGCTGATCCGACCGACCCCCCCGCCCCATCTCGCGTTGCTGACGACGAGCGCCCTGGTAACGGCATCGTCACGCAGGAATGGGCTTCAAAAATTGGCGACCCAGCACGGCGCCGAATGGCCTTTGCAGAGTTTGGCCGCATTCTTGCCGCCGAAAACCTCGAGCAGGCCTTGAAAAAAGCCTCGACGCTCACACCCGGCGCCGACCGTCTGGCGCTGCTCGAGGGCATCTTCGGGCAAATCGCTAACAAAGATCCCAAAGCAGCCTTTGCAGCTGCTCAAACGCTCACCGGCGATGACCGGACTTTTGCCCTGAAAACACTCGCTTTGGAATGGGCTTTCAACAGTCCCGACGGTAAAAACGGCCCTATGACCTCCACGGCATCCGTAGGCGTCGCCTTGGTCCTTGCTACATCAGATCCCGAGGCTGCCGCTGCATGGGCTGCCCACGAGATCTCCGGCCGTGAAAAGGGAATGGCGGTCGCTGCCATCGCTCGCGAATGGGCTAAAAAGGATCCCATCGCTGCAGCTACGTATGCCGCGCAGCTTAGCTCGGAACAGGGCGGCGGTGGCCGATGGGCCATCTCCGGCGTCATCGAACATTGGGCTGGCTCCGATCCCGCCGGCGCCGCCGCTTGGGTGGCAACCTTTCCGGAAGGCCGCGAACGCGACCGGGCAATCAGGCAGGTGAGCGCTACGTGGGCGGCACAAGACACCGTCCAAGCCATCACATGGGCCAATGGGTTGACCGATCCCAAGAGCCAGCGCACCGCTTATACATCCATCGCCACCGCGTGGGCATCGACCGATCCACGGCAGGCTCTTTCATGGGCATCGCAAATTTCGGAGCCAGCCGCGCAGTCAAGCGCCGTCTCGGCCGCCATTTCAAACTGGGCTACGCAGGATCCGTCGGCTGCAGCTGCCGTGATCCCGTCCATTGGCAATGATTCAACCAAAAAAGATGCCGTTAACCGGATCGCCTTCGAATGGGCCCGGCGGGACACGGCGGCCGCTCAGGCGTGGGTCAACTCCTCCGTTCCCCCGAACCTTAAAGAGGCCGCAAACAAAGCCATCGCAAATGCCCAACGTCGGGAAGCGGGCGGTTCACGTTAAACGGCGCAAGATTGCCAAAGAAACGTTGCCTTGGCACCAGGTTGCTATTAGGCAAAATACCTGCAAAGCCATCCAATCTGTCTTCCCTGCCCGAATTACAGGTATGACATCACTGCAACTCAAAGGCAATTGGAACGAGGTTAAGGGCAAGTTGAAACAAAAATATGCCCAGCTAACCGACGATGACTTAACGTTCGCCGAAGGCAAGGAAGACGAATTGTTGGGGCGCTTGCAAAAGCGACTTGGCAAGAGCAAGGACGATATCCGACGCGAGATCGAGGATTTCTAGGACATCCATCCCTGCCGGTATAGCAGCACTGCGTGAGCCCAGGATCATTACCTGGGCTCAGAAAAGATTCTACCCGCACAAGTTTGGTTGGTTCCCGAAGAGAAACTCGGAAGGAAAAAGGATTATGAAACGAACTCTCATCGCAGCGATTCTTCTCTCGATGCCAGTCCTTGGCTTGGCCGAGGATAAGTCCTTGAAAGAACGGGCTGCAGAAATGGCCGAGAAGGTCAAACAGGAGGCTGAAGAAGCGACAAGCACGGCATCCGGTGCTGTGCGTGAAGCATGGAGATCAACCAAGGCTTATTTGAGCCCGAACCCAGCCGAATTCCGCGCAGGGGCCAGCCGCAGATTGGACGAGCTTGCTACCTCAATCGACAATTTGAGAAAATCCGAGACCGGCCCGATGGCTTCGCGGCCCTATTTTGCGACCCGTGTGCGGGCTTTGCAGGAACATCTCGATTTTGCACGAGGTGAGCTCGAAAAGCTTCCTTCTGACGCCAAGGAAGGTGGATACATTGCCGCTCGTAAGGACTTCAATCGCACCCTGGGCAATTTGGAAAATGCCGTAAACGCCGCGCACGACGAAGCGTACGAAAATGGCTAGAATGAAGAGGCAAATCGCGGGCGGTTTTCGCATCTTTCCCGGCCACAGTTTTTGAAGCTACCAAAGGGGTGGCTGTTTGCCGCCGGTGACGCCCGTTTGGCGCAACCGAAGAGGCGCGGGCCGACGATAATTTGAGGAGGGCAATCGATGGAAAGCTCCTCTTCAAAATGCAATCACCCCGCCATGAACAAAAACAATTCTCTTGATGTAATCGATACGACCGTCCAGAAGACTCGGGAATGGGTCGCTGCCGTGTCGGATGCAACTCATCTCGACACCCAGGATTCGTACAAGGCTCTCCGAGCCGTTCTTCAAACACTGCGTGACCGGCTGCCTTTGGAACTCGCTGCCCATTTCTCTGCGCAATTGCCGATGTTGCTCCGAGGATTGTTCTACGAGGGCTGGCATCCTGCTGGAGTCCATGAGAAGCTCCACAAGGAGGCATTCCTCAAAGCGGTCGGAGACAAAATCGTCTCAGATCATTTCATCGACCCGCACAGGGTCGTGCCCGGCGTTTTCAGCGTTCTACCTCGGTTTATATCGCCAGGTGAAATCGATAAAGTCCGGGGGAGCCTGCCTCACGACCTACGACAGATCTGGCCATCCCCCGTCCAGTCTGCGCTATGAGAAACTAGCGTCTCCAAATGATCCGAATCGGCATTTCCGGCTGGACATATGCTCCCTGGCGCGGCGTGTTTTTCCCGGAAAATTTGCCACAGAAACGCGAGCTGGAGTATGCATCACGCCAGGTGCAGACCATCGAAATCAATGGCTCGTTCTACTCACTGCAGCGACCTTCGAGTTATCAGGCATGGTATGAGGCAACGCCGATGCAATTCGTCTTTTCGATCAAGGGCAGCCGTTTCATCACCCATTTGCGTCGGCTCAAGGAGGTGGAAAAACCCCTGGCAAACTTTCTCGCTTCGGGCGTTTTGCGATTGCGTGAAAAATTAGGGCCTTTCCTTTGGCAGTTGCCGCCGAATTTTGTCTACGACCGGGAACGTCTGGAGGCGTTTTTTCAGCTCCTGCCGCGTCGCAGCGACGAAGCCGCCGCCTTGGGTCGCCGGCACGACAACCGGCTGCGTTTCCGGGCGTGGACCCAGCCGGGCGGCATTCGCTCACTGCGCCACGCGCTTGAAGTGCGGCATGAATCGTTTGAAAACAAGGCGTTTATCGAACTTTTACGCCGGCATCAGATTGCCTTGGTCGTGTCCGACGGCGGTGGCAAGTGGCCGTTGCTGGAAGACGTAACTGCCGATTTTGTCTACGTGCGGCTTCACGGTGCAGAGGAATTGTACGCGAGCGGCTACACAGAAGCGGCGCTCGACACGTGGGCGGGGAAAATCCGTCGCTGGGCACGCAGTGGCGATGTTTTCGTCTATTTCGACAATGATCAAAAGGTCCACGCCCCTTTTGATGCAATCGCTCTAAGGCGACGCCTCAACACAGGTCGTTGGGACCGGAAAAGAGAGCCGGAGCTCCACGGAGTTCGATGAAAATTGCGCACGAAGCGATAGTTCCGAAAACGAACGAATGGTCTCTCCTGCGCAAGGCCGCCAGCCGGTGCCAGGCGTGTCCATTGTGGAAAAACGCTACGCAAACCGTCTTCGGCGAAGGTCTGCAAACGGCGTCCATTTTCTTCATCGGTGAACAGCCAGGGGATCGGGAGGACCGCGAAGGCAAACCGTTTGTAGGACCGGCGGGGCGGCTGCTCGACCGGGCACTCGCGGACGCAGGTCTGGATCGCGACGCCTGCTACGTGACAAACGCCGTCAAACATTTCAAAAACGAGCCCCGCGGCAAACGGCGCCTGCATAAAAAGCCGAATCAATCTGAAATCGCTGCCTGCAAACCCTGGTGGAAAGCGGAGCTGGCTCTGATTCGGCCGCGAACGCTTGTTTGTCTCGGAGCGACCGCTGCCCGAGTGGTTTTCGAGCGTGAAGTGCGAGTGCAAAAAGAGCGTGGCGCTTTTCTTGTCAGCCCCGCCTCCGAAAGGACGCTGGTAACGGTGCATCCGTCATCCCTGTTAAGAGTCCCAGATTCGGCGGATCGAGAACGAGAATACGGAAGGTTTGTCGAGGACTTGAGACGCTTAAGATCCCCTTAGCCTAAATCACGTAAATCCCGTGCGGCTGGGGAACAACCTGGAGTCTCCTCCTGGGTTAATGGGCCTGGAAACAATCAGATCCGTCCCAGTAGCAGCAAAACGATGAGGATGAGCAGAATGAGTCCCAATGTCCCACTGGGAACGTAGCCCCAGGCTGAGCTGTAAGGCCACGCCGGCAACGCGCCGATAAGTAACAAAATCAGCACAATCAATAGAATCGTTGTCATATCTGAAATTCGATTCAGGAGAAGAATTCGGGCGGCTTTTGCGAGTCGGGCCCTGCCTGAAAGAATCATCGGGTTTTCCCGCGATAGCTGCTGGAAAATGGTGCGTTGATTTTTCACCCGATGCGTTTGATCGAAGGCAGGCGTTGTTTCAATTCCAAGACCGGTGCGAATAAATCGCCGTGTTCAGTTACCCGGCTCAACACTTCGTCGCTCTCGAAAACAAGCCGTCCAGCATCCTTTTTCTTCCACGCGGCCTGGACTTCGTCCCACTCGACCGGCGTCGAAACGGTGGGCCGGTCCTTCGCGCGAAGCGAATAGGCGCAGACGGTTGTTTTGTGATCGTCGTTCTGACTCCAGTCGATGAAGACTTTGTTCTTGCGAAGTGTTTTTTGCATCCGGGAAACTATCCGGTCTGGATAACGTGACTCGAGCTGCCTGGCGAGTGCGCGGGCAAACTCCTTCGTGCGTTCGTAAGTAACAGCCGTGTTCAGCGGCACAAACACCTGGAGACCTTTCGAACCAGATGTTTTCACGAAACTTTGCATGTCCAGGGCGTCGAAGATTTCACGTAACCAGAGGCCTGACTGGCAGCAGGCGAGGATGTCCGCCGGGGGGCCGGGATCGAGATCGAACGCCAGGACCGTGGGCCGCTCGATCGCCGGTGCCCGATGCAAAAACGTATGCAATTCCAAGTCCGCCAAATTCGCGGCCCAGATCAACGCCGGGAGGTCGTTCATGACACAATAATCGATGCGTTTTCCCTCGCGACTCGCGGTGGGGACAGCGGCGGTTTTTACCCATTTCGGGCGGTGTGAAGGGCATTGCTTTTCGTAAAAGAAAAAACCTTCCACGCCCTCGGGATACCGTTTCAAAGTGATCGGACGATCTCGCAGATGCGGCAGGAGAACGGGCGCGATTCGGATATAATAGTCAATGACCTGCGCCTTGGTGAAACCTGTCTGGGGATAAAGAATTTTTTCCAGATTCGAGACCGTCAGTTTGCGTCCGGCGACATCGATTTCAGTGGTTTTTGCCATGGGATCACCTCCTCAGAATTTGCGTGTCTTGCGACGCTCTCAGCAATTCCCATCCCGGGGTAAGCCCGAGGGAAAAAGCGCCGGTAAGCGGACAGGAAAGCTTCGTATCCGCACAGAAACAAACTCCTGCAGCGCATTGCGCCGCAGGAGTATCGGCGCGGGCCATAAACGCGCCTTGTCGGTAAATTACATTCCCGCCTTGCGGGCGTCGACGTTCACAGCGCTCCCCGCGATTTGGGTGAGTTTCTTGTCTGTCTCCGCCTCTTCATCGAGCGTTTGCTGAAGAATTTTCGCCGCTTCCGTTTCTCCTAGCAACTGCGCGAACGTCCGCGCAGAACCGTAGCCGGCTATTTCGTAATGCTCGACCCGCTGCGCAGCGCTGATCAACAAAGCGTCTTTGACTTCAGGCACGCCGCCTTCGGAAATGACGTTCGCGCCTTCTTCAATAAGGCCTTCCATGGCAGGACACTTCTCACCGCGGGTAGTTTCGCCCAGCTTTGTCAGAATTTTCTCCAGACGGTTTACGTGCTCTTCAGTCTGGTGGAGGTGGTCCTCGAATCCGTCCGCAAGTTCCTTGTGTGCGGCGGCTTTCGCCATCTTAGGCAGCGCGCGAACCAGTTGTTTTTCCGCGCTGTATAAATCTTTAAGTTCATGAACGTAGACGTCCCTTAGTGAATTAATCTTCATACTTGAGTTTCGCCTGCGCGATCCACGAGGGACGTGTTGAATGGGTCGGGTCTCCACCTGAGAATCAGCTCGGGATGATCAATTTGGGTTCTCCCGGATCACCTGCCGAGCGTTCTTGTCGTCGCGTAAACCGAGAAAAACCGGCTGGCGTAATTTCCCATCAGCCGTCCATTCGCTGAAACGAATCTGGGCGACCAGGCCCGGCTTGCACCATTCGCCGCGTATTTTCCCCGGCGGAATAGCGAAAGGACAGACGTCCGTTCGCAGTGCTGCCATTCGTTTAAAAAGCATTCTGAGGAGGGCAGCATTGAAGCCGGTCCCGACTTTGCCGGCAAAACAGAATTTGCCCTTTTCAAAATATCCAATCAGCAACGCCCCGAAATATTTCCGCGTCCCGGCCGGTGGAGTGTATCCGCCTATGACAAATTCCTGCTCCTGCACGCACTTGAGCTTAATCCACGCGCCGCTGCGCCGCCCGGTGTGATAAACCGAATCCTCGCGTTTCCCGATGATTCCTTCCAAACCCCTGCTACGGACTTCCTCCAACAATCGCTCAGGATCATCGCCAAGATCGGCCGAGAACCGGATGGGATCTATGTCGTGCTGGAGCAATTTAGCAAGACGATCTCGACGCTCGTGCAGCGGAAGTTTTCGCAGGTCCTGCCCATCGAGATACAACAAATCAAAAACGTAGAATAACAACGGCGGCCGGGCCGTGCCGAGTTCGCGAGCTTGCAGTGCCTGAAAAGAGGGACGTCCTTCCGGGTCGAGCGCTACGATTTCGCCATCGAGAACGGCTGCCTTGGCAGGAAATTCCGCCAAGCCTTCCACGATTTCGGGAAAACGGGCATTAAAATGCTTCGCGTTGCTTGAAAGCAGGTCGATATGCAGATTTTCCTTCAGGGCCTCCGCGCGATAACCGTCAAACTTCAGCTCATAGCTCCAGCCTTTTTCGGCCGGGGACGTCGAGACGAGCTTTGCTTTCATAGGAGGCACGAATTCCAGCGAGCGTTCGGCATTCTCGTCGCTGGACTGCCATACTGCATCCGCTTGACGGCCGATCGCGGCCATGGTGCGACCCGTTAATGCGGATTGGTCGTCCCGTTTCTTGCCGATGGGCCGGAGAGTCTCTGCGCTCTTGATGAGCAACCATTGGTTTTGCTCGGCGTCACGGATCCGGACGAGTATCCATTCGCCGCGGAGTTTGTGTCCGTGCAACGTAAAGTGCAGCTTCCCGCGCCTGAGATCACCGTCAATTATTTCGTAAGTCCCCTTGTCCCAAACCATTACTGTTCCACCGCCATACTGGCCTTCCGGAATGATTCCCTCGAAACCGGCATATTCGACGGGATGATCTTCAACCTGCACGGCAAGACGTTTGTCTCCTTTGACGAATGGGACGCCTTTCGGAACCGCCCATGATTTGAGCGTTTCATCCAGTTCCAAACGGAAATCGTAGTGCAGCCGCCGCGCGGCGTGTTTCTGGATAACAAACCGATTCCCGCCAGCAGGCTGGGAAGGACCTCCACGAGGCTCAGCCGTCTTCTCGAAATCCCGTTTCCGGGCGTATTCGCGCAGCTTTTTCATCGAACGCTCTATATTATCAGGCCGCAGGTTTCCGCCGAGTTCCGCTGCGAGAAGGCCTGCGTTTGCGGTTCGCGCCCGTTTCCTCAAGGCTCTTCTTCAGGACGGAAACCAGATCGATCACATTGCTCGGCGGCCGGCGACGCGGCGCTTTCGGCAAGGCCTTGTCGCCCTTCTCGATTTTCTCCTCGATCGCCTTTTCCAACGCCACACGGTATTCATCAACGTATTCCTCCGGCTTCCATTCGGCTGACATGGACTCGATGAGAGCGGCGGCCATTTGCAGCTCTTTTTTTCCAGCCTTTTGCTCGGTCGGGGGCTTGAACTCCTTCACATCGCGCAACTCGTCAGCAAAATGCATCAACTCCAGCATCAGGCCTTTGTTCTGTGGTTTTACAGCAGCGAGATGTTGCCGCGTCTTGATGACGACTTTGGCGATGGCGATCATTCGGCTGTTCTGAAGTGCATCCCGCAGAAGGACATATGCCTTGTCGCCACCTTTTTGGGGCTCCATATAATAGGGCTTATGGAAAAAAATGGGATTCACTTCGTCTAGGGGAACGAAATGGATAATATCGACCGTCTGCGTTGCCTCGATATCGACTCGCCGGAAATCCTCGTCTTTGAACACCACAAACCGGCCTTTTTCGTACTCGTAACCTTTGACAACTTCATCCCACGGCACCTCCCTGCCATCAACTTCAGCAATCCGCTTGTAGTTCACCGGACTGTGATCGCTGGATCGAAGCAGGCGAAATTTCAATTCCTCCGTTTTCGTCGCCGGATAAAGCGCGATGGGAATGTTCACCAGACCGAAACTAATGGCCCCTTTCCAAATCGCTCTCATAGCAATAAGGAATCGAAACCAGGGTCCCGATCGTGCGTCCCAAAAGCAAGCGCGAGGTTTTCGGAAACAAGAGTCCGCGGAAAATCGAGAGGCGAGCAAGCGGAAAGCCATTTTACCCTTCACCGCCGGCGTGCCAGGATGGGCCATGACTTTTGAGGAATTTCGAAATAGCCCGTCCGAACC
>DATDAW010000056.1:0-28445 GCA_036525185.1 Chthoniobacterales bacterium
CATGATGATTGAAAGGATGATGATGGAGGCAGCGGAACCGGTCCCTGCGTCAAGGTAGTCGATGAGTTGCTGGCGGTTGTACACCGCCATCGTTGCCATGTCTCCTTGACCTCCAACCATAACGAAGAAGATGTCGAAAACACGCAAGGCGTCCAGGGTTCGGAAAATAACCGAAACAAGGAGGGTCGGCATTAGCAAGGGCAGTGTGATACGGAAAAACTTCTTGATGCCGGTGGCGCCGTCGATCTCGGCAGCTTCGTATAGCTCTGACGAAATGAGGCCCAGGCCTGCGAGAAGGAGGAGCGCCATAAACGGGGTCGTTTTCCACACGTCGACCGCAATGATTACCGGCAGTGCGGTCGCAGGCGTTGCCAGCCACGCGATCTTCTCCGGAATGATGTGCAGGTTCGTTAGGATGATATTGGCGACGCCATAAATGTCGTTAAACATCCATTTCCATATCTGCGAAGATACGACGGTGGGAATTGCCCAGGGAACCAGCATGGCGATCCGGAGCAGGGTTCGTCCTTTGAACGGGGAATTGGCCACCAACGCAATGACCAGTCCAAGGACGACTTCGATGCTAACGGAGAACACCGCAAAAATAAGGGTGTTGGAAACGGATCGCCAGAAGTCGGGGTCGGAAAAAATAAACGCATAGTTTGCGAGCCAGACGAAGCGTGGCGGGGTGACTCCATCCAGCCGGTATTCCATGAAAGAATACGCAACGACCTGGAAAAGAGGATAACCGATGACGAGAGCGACCACAAAGACTGCCGGCAGGATGAGCCACCATGCCAGCTTCTTTTGGTGATCTAATAAGTCAGGAGTTCGAGCCATGATAGTGTGGTGATTGCCAGGCTTGCGAAATGCTATTTCAAAGCGCGTTTTGCGGCGCGCTCGACCTGTTGAACGGCACTTTCAGGCGTTGAACCGCCCGAGAGTGTCTTGTTCACGTTCTGGAAGAACGCCGTGGATACCAGATTGTAGTTCCCTGCGGCGATTGTCGACGGGCGTGCCACTGCATTTTCGAGCACTAGTTCCACGCTCTTGAACCATGGGTTCTTGGCCAGGACATCGGGATCGGAATAGAGGGCGCGACGCGTGGGAAGGATGCCAAGTTTCACCGCCTGATCTTTCTGGGCTTCCTCTGATGTGAGGTATTTAACCAGGCTGGCGGCGGCCTCCGGATGCTTGGAGTATTTTGACACCATCAGCTGCCAGCCACCGAGAGTAGCGGCGTTCTTGCCGTTGTCGCCGCCTTTTGGCAGAACGGTCACGTCGAACTTGCCTGCGATGGAGCTCTTTGGATCTGCGCCGAGAACATAGGCATACGGCCAATTTCGCATGAAAGCCGCGTTCCCGCTTTGCCAGACGTTCCGAGCCTCTTCTTCACCATAAGTGGTAACACCCTTGGGTGAGATCGTGCCGACCCAGCTCTTGGCTAGTGCGAGCGCCTTGACAGCATTGGGGTTGTTAATAGTGATTTTTTTGTCGGGATCAATGATCGTGCCGCCGCCGAAACTGAAAATCCACTCGAGTGCGTTGCAAGTGACGCTTTCGCTGGCTTTTCCTTGAAAAACAAACCCTTGGAAGTCCGCTTTGCCCTCCTTTCGTTCGCCCTCCTGGATTGTTTTGGCTTGCGTGGTCAATTCTTCCCAGGTCTTTGGCGGTTCTTTGAAACCGTATTTGGCGAGCAGATCGGTGCGGTAGAATAACATGCCGGCATCGGTGTAAAACGGCATGCCCACAAGCTGTCCATTGACTGTATTGTTAGCAATGATTCGCGGGAAATTCGCGGCGATTTCATCCTCCGTGACGTATTTTTTCAAGTCCACTGCATGTGGCGCGGCAATGCCTGGCCAGATCACATCGATCATGTAAGCGTCAACGTCGGGGCTTTTCGCGGCCCAGTATTGCTGATATTGCTGGAGGGCCGCCGTGGCATCGTTGGGAGAGCTGATATACTCGAGCTTGTTGCCGGTGGATTTTGCCCACTCTTGGGCCTTCGCTTTGGTCCATCGACCGCCCTCGCCTCCGTCCGAGCCTGCTGCAAGACGAAGGGTGATTCCTTCCGCCAGAGCAGCGGGTGTTAGCACCACCGCGAGCAAGGCGGGAGCTAGAAAGCGAAGTGCAGTTTGTTTAAGGGCTTTGCGGATCGGTTCTCTGAAGGGTTTCATAGGATGGTTATTTGATAACTAACGAGGTTAGGCGCCCCTGTGATGGAGGTGCCGGCTGATGTTGAAGGAGAGATTGGTGGACGCCGTCCTGTTGAAACGGGTCCTAAAGCTTGTGATACTTTGCCGCGCTCAAGGAATGAGCCGTGGTCTTTATACCGAAGACATGTGGATGCCTTGACTTGGGAGCGATGACAGGGGCCGCGTTCTTCCGACTGTTTGAATCGAAACGGTGGCGCGGATGTGTCTTAGGGACAGGTGCGTATGACTGATGCGGCGATAGATCGGACGAATGAATGGCGCGAGCTAGGGCTGATCGGGGGGATATGTGCATCAGTGGTTATTCTCGAAGGTGGTCTTTGCGGGCTAATCCAGTCGGGAACGTCTTTATGCTTCAAGTAAAACGGTTCCTGGTATACCCGTCAACAGAAATCTTGATCCATAAAGAAAATTTTGGTATCTTCAGTTCAAATGAAACCATCCTTGAAGGCGCGGGGAACGTTGATCGACGTCGCCAAGGCGGTCGGTGTCTCGCACACGACTGTCTCCAATGCCTTCAATCGGCCTGACCAACTTTCACCCGAGCTCCGGGAGAAAATCATGGCGATGGCCCGTTCGATGAAGTATTCCGGGCCAAATCCAGCCGCGAGAATGTTGCGGACCGGTTTTGCTAAAACGATCGCCGTCGTGTGGTCGGACCTTTTGTATCGCGCTTTTGAGGATCCTGCGGCTTCCGCCTTCCTGGGTGGCGTGGGAGAAGCCTGCGCTGAGCGCGGCCTCGGGTTGCTGCTGGTGCAGGGGCAGGAAACGTCTTCAAGTATTATTCAAACGGCGGCAGTAGACGGATTCATTCTCTATTCCATGCCGAGGGACGAAGAGACACTCAAAGTGGCTGCAGAGCGGGGTCTGCCAATGGTCGTCGTCGATCAGGGTATGCAATCAAAGGTTGCATTCATCGGGGTGGACAACCGGGCTGCCGGACAAGTCTGCGCCCAACACCTCAAGGAGCTCGGGCACGAAAAGATCGCAGTCGTTACATTCGCGCTCGATATTGACGGGCGCGTTGGTTTCGTAGACGAGGCGCGCTTAAAGAATTGCCGCTATACTCTCCCTCGGAATCGGATTGAGGGATATTTGGATGTTCTCGGGCGAGGCGGATCCTCATTTGATGTAAAGATCTGGGAGACTCTGCTGAGCACCGAAGAGCATGGTAGAACGGCAGCGGAGAACTTGTTTAAGACAGACGACCCGCCGACGGCCATTCTGGCAACGAGCGACCGCCTGGCGATTGGGATAATTGAGGCGGCACGGAAACGCAAACTTCGCGTCCCACGTGACCTGTCGGTAGTCGGATTCGATGACGTACCCGCGGCGCGACTCGTTACGCCGCAACTGACCACCGTTCGTCAGCCGTTCGCTGAAAAGGGGCGTCTGGCCGTATCGGCGTTGCTGGATGAGAAAGGGCCTCTGCGACGCGAGTTACCGACCAAGTTCATCATTCGCCGCTCTACAGGCAGCCCCGTATCCCGGCAACCGTGACCCGCGCAGAGTGTCCGCGTTTTCGGAAATGCAGAATCGAATGCCCGCATGGAGGCGAGCGACAATTTTCTCATTTCCTCGGGGGAGTTTCGGGATAAGTTCCACGCCCCGTGTCTCAGAAAAATTCATCGTCCAAACCCGCCAACGCCATTTCGCCCACTCGTTCGGAGGATTTCCCGGAGTGGTATCAGCAGGTCGTGCGCGCGGCGCAACTCGCCGAAAACTCAGAAGTTCGCGGAGCGATGGTCATCCGTCCGTGGGGATACGGTATTTGGGAAAACATGCAGGCTGCACTGGATGCAATGTTCAAGGCAACAGGGCATCAGAATGCTTATTTCCCGTTATTCATTCCGCTGAGCTACCTTGAAAAGGAAGCGGCTCACGTAGAAGGGTTTGCGAAGGAATGTGCCGTGGTTACCCATCACCGGCTCGAAGCAGATGGCGAGGGGCGGTTAAGACCTGCCGGGCCCCTGACCGAGCCGCTGGTTGTGAGGCCGACCTCGGAAACCATCATCGGAGCAACCTATGCACGCTGGGTGCAATCGTATCGGGATTTGCCGATCTTGATCAACCAATGGGCAAACGTTGTCCGCTGGGAAATGCGGCCTCGCCTGTTTCTGCGCACGACCGAATTTCTCTGGCAGGAAGGACATACCGTGCATGAGACAGCTGCCGAAGCCCTTGAGGAAACGGAGAAAATGCTGGGCGTTTACGAGACATTTGCCCGGGACTGGCTAGCGTTGCCTGTTTTTCCTGGAGAAAAGTCGGCGTCAGAGCGGTTTCCGGGCGCAGAACAGACGTTTACGATCGAAGCCATGGTACAGGATCGGAAAGCGATTCAGGCCGGGACATCGCATTTTCTTGGGCAAAATTTCTCCAAGGCGTCTGGTATCAAATTCCAGTCGCGCGAAGGGGGAGAGGAATTTGGCTGGACAACGAGCTGGGGCGTGAGCACCCGAATGATCGGGACAGTGATCATGGCGCATGGCGATGATGATGGCGTGATTTTGCCGCCACGCATTGCGCCCGTGCATGTCGTGATATTGCCCATTTCGCCGAAAGAGGAAAGCCGTGCAGAGGTCTTCGACGCCTGCGAAAAGCTTGCCACGGCGCTTCGTGGGCAGACTTACGCGGGTCAAGCCATCCGGGTGGAGGTCGACAAACGCGATCTGGGCGGCGGCGTGAAAAGTTGGGAGTGGATCAAAAAAGGCGTGCCGGTGCGAATCGAGATAGGGCCGCGAGATCTGGCTCAGGGGACCGCAGCGGTGAGCCGGCGTGATCAGGGTGTGAAGGAAAAGGCATTCATGCCATTGACCCAGATCGTTTCTGGAATGGGCGAAACCCTGACCTCTATGCAGTCCAATCTCTATGCCCGGGCGAAAGCGTTTCGCGACGCCAATACGAAGGTGATCGATAGCAAAGAGGCATTTTACGATTTCTTTAAGGGCGAGGGGACAGAGTCTGGTGGGTTTGCCCTGGCGCACTGGAACGGCTCCGCGGACGTTGAAGCGAAAATCAAGGAAGACCTGAAAGTGACGATTCGCTGCATCCCATTTGCTCGTGACGGCGTGGTCGCAGAGCCGGGGACGTGCATTTTCACGGGAGAGCCCAGCAAACAGCGGGTGGTTTTCGCGAAGTCGTATTAACAGATTTTCCCCACAGCGTTCTATGGCCCGGCCTCGGGGAAGTCGTCCAAGGGGCTGAGCGAGCGCCTTGTTTTTCGGGTTACAGAAATTGGGTTCGCGTTTTCGAAAACGCGTTATTAGGCTGCGGCGGACCTGATGAAAACACCGGTAGTATCGATTTTACTCTTTCTTTTGGCAGCGTTACTGGGTGCGGTTGGCCAGTTTCTCTATAAATCGGGCGCTGAAGAGGCGGGCGGTTCCGCGTTAAGCTATTTGCTCAATGTTCGATTGCTCGGAGGTGTCGCCTGCTACGTAGCGGTTATGGTGCTGTTTGTGGCGGCGTTCAAACGCGGCGGAGCGCTCACGACTCTGTATCCGGTCTATGCATCGACGTTTGTGTTTGCGGCGCTGATTGCATGGTGGGCTTATGGGACGCCTATTAAGCCGGTGAATATCGGTGGGATACTCCTGCTGGTAACGGGAATGTATTTGCTCGGAAAATAACTCATGCGACCCCCGGAACTCAGTGGACGCCGCCCTCTCAAGAGTCGCGATATGCCATTTTTCAAGAATCTCGCGGCATGGCTTGCACGCAGCGGGGTGACGCCCAACGGGATTTCGTGCATGACGATTGTCTTTAGTGCGATTGCGGGCGCGGCATTCGCTGGGACGGCGTTCACGGATGGCTGGGTATTTCGGTTTTTGTGGCTCGTGGGGGCGGTCTGCATTCAACTCCGGCTCATGGGAAATCTTCTCGATGGGATGGTTGCCATAGAGGGGAAAAAAGGCGGGCCGGTCGGGGAATTGTGGAATGAAGCCCCGGATCGTTTGTCGGACGCATTGACGTTGATCGGTGCGGGTTTTGCCGCGGGATCGGACCCCTTCCTGGGCTTCAGTGCCGCGCTTGTGGCGGTGCTGGTCGCATATGTGCGCGCCCTGGGCGCGAGTGTGGGGGCAGGGCAGATTTTTATCGGGCCTCAGGCGAAACAACAGCGCATGGCTGTGGTTACTGCGGCAAGCGTGGCGTCGGCGGTGGTTCCGGACTATTCGAAATGGCTCATCTGCGCAGCGTTGACCGTGGTGACTGCGGGAGGATTGATCACGGTCTGGCGGCGACTGGCGCGGATCGCGATCTGGCTGCGGGACGACCAGGAGGCCTTGAGTACGTCTGCCAGGCATGACCGGGGACCGGTGCGCTCCTGACTTCTATTATTTCATATGCCCGGAATCCATCCTGTTGCTCTTTGGATCGCTGCTGCGATTGCTGTGGGGCTGGCGGTGATCCCGCTGATGTTATTGCTCCTGGAGAAAACCTTTAAACTTGGCGACAAGCTTCAGGTGGAGCTGTGGATGCGCTACAAGTCGTGGCTCATCCTCGCGCCGTTGCTGGTTGTTCCACTGCTGGCGGGGCGTTTGTGGGCGATCCTGAGCGTGGGAATTTTGTCGCTGTTGTGCTACCGCGAATTTGCGCGCGCAACGGGGCTTTTCCGGCATCGGACCATCAGTGCAATCGTGGCGTTGGGCATTGTTTTGCTGACGTTCGCGGTCGCAGACAACTGGTATGACTTTTTCGTGGCGCTGACTTCGCTCTGTGTGTCGGCGCTGGTTATCGCGGCCTTGCTTGCGGACGAACCGAAAGGCTATATCCAGCGGGTTGGGCTCGGAGTATTTGCGTTTCTTGTTTTTGGCGTCTGTCTCGGGCACTTCGGCTATTTTGCAAATGAGGAACGTGGTCAGGCTTTTCTGCTTGCGATCATGTTCTGTGTCGAACTCAACGACATTTTCGCCTTTTGCACGGGCAAACTCTTCGGACGCCGCAAACTCGCGCCGAAAACCAGTCCAAACAAAACGATCGCCGGGGCAGTTGGCGCGCTCATTCTGACGACTGCGCTCTTCGCCACGCTCATGCATTTTATCGCCGCCGGAACCCGCATCGATCGGCCGATTCATTTGATTACACTGGGGATGCTCCTTTCGTTCACGGGCCAGTGTGGCGATTTGGTAATGTCGAGCGTCAAACGTGACCTTGGCATCAAGGATCTGGGGACTCTTTTGCCCGGCCACGGCGGATTGCTCGACCGGTTTGACAGCCTCATTTTTGTCGGGCCGGCAGTCTTACATTACCTGAGCTACTTCGGCGGAATTAGTCTCGAGACGCCGACACGGATTTTTACCGGCCCCTGATGGATGCGTGGAAATACAAACCTGCCGCGGACCAGCATCTCCCTCCTGGCGACGCGATGCGCAGCGTGCGACGGGAAGCGGGGCTCGTCTCGACTCTTACCCAAACGGCGTGGCGTGCGGTTGTGCGGCTTTATCTGGGCGGTTACCACAGGCTGCGCGTGGAAGGAAAGGAAAACATTCCAGCAAAGCCACCGTTCGTGATGATCGCCAATCACTCCAGCCATCTCGATGCGCTCACCCTGGCTACGGCGCTTCCGTGGCGGCTGCGGCGTTTTGCTTTTCCCATTGCGGCAGGCGACGTCTTTTTCCAGACGCCCGCCAGTACGTGGTTTTCGGCAATGATGTTGAATGCCCTGCCCATGTGGCGAAAACAATGCGGTTCGCATGCTATGCAGGAGTTGCGCGATCGTCTAATCGGCGAATCGGCCATTTACATCCTTTTCCCCGAAGGCACCCGCACCCGCGACGGCAAAATGGGCCCGTTCAAGCCGGGACTCGGTATGATCGTCGCCGCTTGTGATGTGCCGGTAGTTCCTTGCCATCTCGACGGCGCTTTTGCTGCATGTCCTCCGGGAACGAAATTTCCGCGTCCGGCTCCCCTCCGCTTACGCATTGGGCGGCCGCTCACTTTTGCCGGCGTCGAAAATCGGCGCGAAGGCTGGAAGAAAATCGGCGCGCAACTGGAAAGCGTCGTGAGGGCTTTGGGTGCGGAATCCCAACCATAAAGGTTTTTACGGCTCGGAAATATCGTAAACCCGGATTCCAGGTTGGAGATAAATCACTTTTCCCAAGGGGCTCTCCCAGACAGGCTTGCGACCCTGGAAGAGCTCGTGATAAAACGTGGAGCGACGGTTGAAGTCGGACCGTTCTTTTGCGCTGGGCCTCAAACCAGGGTCAAAAAAACGGTTATATACCTGCCGCGCGACCGCTACGTGCGTGACGCCTTTAGAACGCAGCTCCGTAATGGAGCCGAGATCTGCGGCAAACTCGGAGGAGAGTAGGGGACGGGCGCTTCTCCAGGTCGGAGTGGCGGCGAGATCAACGCGGCCGTCCTGGGCAATGACGGCATTTGCAAGCGTTTGCGCCGCGATCCAAGTACGCAATTCGTTCCGGGCATCCCTGGCAAATTCGCCGAACAACACGGACAGATCATTTGCGCTCGTCCGGGTTCCGGCGAAGAAAATCAGGAGCGCCGCGAGTGCCGGCAGCCCTCGGAGGTTTCGATCGTTACCCATCAAAAACCCGACGCCCAATGCTGCCAGAAACGCCACAAATGCCTCCACCGGCAGAAGATACCGGCCGGCTGTCTTCGGCGAAAAGGACAGCATTGCGAAGAACAAGAACGGAAAGAGAAACGTCAGCCATTGCGGAAGCGTTCGCTTTTTGGGCGTCCAAACAAAAAAAGCCAGACACAGGACCAGCCCCAGCCACAAGCCGACAGGCGTCAGTTCGTTTATTCTTGGAAAATAATAGGTGTGCGGAATCTGGCGCTTAACCCCGCGATGCCCTTCAGTTGCGCCCTCGAATTCTCGCGATAGGCCGTTTGAAAAGTCGTTGAGATGGAAAAATAGCGATCCATTGATTGCTGCCAACGGCAGGACAAAGCCGCCTAGGAACCACAGAATCAAACGTTTATCGGCGCGACAGCGTATCACCAGCAGTGGAATGGCGAATAAGAGCATCATCACGCCCAGGTACTTCCCAGAGATCGCCAGCGCACAGCCGAGCCCTAGAAACGCCGCCTGCCAGCGCCCGGGCGATTGCCAGAAAATGTCGAGCCCGAGAAATGTGACCGCGATCCCCATCAACAGCGCCGGGTCTTCCTTAAAATAGTGCGCCAGCTCGAAGATAAGCGGGTTCAAAGTCAGGAACACTGCCGCGCAAACCATTCCCGGCCAGCCGGTCCAGCGAAAGGCAAGTGCGGCCAGCGCTGCCACAGCTACGGCCGAAAACACCGCTGCCACACAGCGTCCGGCCCGGGCAACGTCGTTTTGCTGTTTTCCCCAATGCCCCGCTTTCACCACCGCCGTTGTCGTTGTCAGCATGAGGAGGGGATGAAAGTAGTTGCGTTTCGCAGTTATCACCTGCCGCACTTTGGTGTCTTCGTCCGGGTGATACGTGTAAGGGAATGCGTTGTGCCGGGTGAACAGCGTCACCGCCGTCAGGAACGTGAGTGCGAGGAAGGAAAAAACGAATCGGGTGAACGGGAACGGCATTGGAAGGTGTGCAGTTTTCCAGTCTCAGTTTTGATTCTGTCGAGAAAATTGACGAGGGGATTTCGCTTTGCTGGCGTCTGGGCCCGTCCTTGTGCCTTTTCCTGAATACGGCCACATTCCCTCCGTCACACGTTTCTCACAATTGCCACCAATTGGTTGAGAGCCGGGAGTGTATTCCGGCGTTTCCAAGTCGCGAAAATAAGACCCCAGCCTTCCCCTTTTTCCACTTGCGCACTACCTGCGAACCCGTTACATATCCGCTCCCCAAATTCCGGGGAGACCTAGAAACATCCCATTTCGTATGTCCAAATCACAAACAGACCAAACCCCTCTGTCTGCCTCCAACGGCCATTCGCTGGAGGACGCAGAATCCGTCCAGATTCTGCCGACCCGGAATGAGCAACTGGACGACGCGCACCTTACTCCTTTCCTGAAAAAGCAGAAGGAGCGTCTCATCGCTCTTCGGGATGGCATGGTTGACTCCATGGCGGGCGTTGCCAAGGATAACCTCCGTGCCCGGGCCGAGGGCAGTGAAGCGTCCGCCTTTGGGATGCACCAGGCCGATGCCGGTAGTGACGCGTACGACCGCGATTTCGCCTTGAGCCTGCTCTCTCAAGAAACGGATGCCCTCAACGAAATCGAGGAAGCCATCAAGCGGATCGATAGTGGCACTTATGGCATTTGTGAAATGTCCGGCAAACCCATCCCGCACGTCCGGCTTGAAGCCATTCCGTTCACCCGATTCACGGTCGAAGTGCAGTCCCAGCTCGAGAAACAGAACAAGATTTCCCGCGTTCGCCAATCTGTTACCTCGCTTTTCGGTCTTACAGACGACGACGGCGAAGGCCCCGAGGAAGAAGAATCCCCGGTCGACACCAAGGATTGAGCCAAAATTTTTAGAAAACAGAGCAAACCGTTATGCCACAGGAAATCGTCACCCTCGAATGCACCGAAGCGAAAGCCGAGGGCAAACCTACGTCGCGTTACATGACCACGCGCAATAAGAAAAGCCCCCGGACACCCGGGCGCTTGGAAAAAAAGAAGTATAATCCGTTCCTTAAGCGTCATACGCTTCACCGCGAGACCAAGTAAGCGAAGTCTCACATTACCGATCTTTTTATTATGCAGCCCAAGACAGCCCAACGCCGCTCCAATTTCCGCCGCGCGAACCGCATTATGCCACGTCGTCGGATCGATATCGCCCTGGAAGCGATCGACTATAAAAATCCGGAAATTCTGAAACGTTTCGTGACCGAAAGCGGCAAGATTCTGCCCCGGCGCGTTACCGGCATGCCAGCGCAGTTTCACCGCAAAATTACTCGCGAAATTAAACGCAGCCGCAGCGTGCTGTTGATGCCTTAACTCAGCAGTAATTCTCTGTTTTCATTCTCAAAGCGATGTCTCCGAATTGGAGGCATCGCTTTTCGTTTTTATGGCGCTGTCATCCATACCCGCGACCGTCTTGTTACAAAACCTTGCTCACTATCCAGAGAAAGTGACGAATGTTGCTTGCTAGATTCCTTCCAGCAGTCAGTGTCAGGTGTATGGTCAAAGTTCCAAGAAACAACCCGGACCAACTCGATTTCTTTGCAGATTTACCTCCTTTGCCGCCCCCTTCCGAGTCAAAACCGGAACCGTCTCTAGCGACGCCTGCACAACGTGACCAGCTCGATCGATGGCGCTTGGGACGCCAACGCCAGATTGAGGAACTCTGCCATCACCTCGGTGTCCCTCTGAATCGAACCGTCGAAGTCACCCTCAAACAGGGCCCTGTCCATTGCGGCATTTTGCGCCTGATTGAGGACGATCAGCTGTGGTTTGACGCTGAAGACGTCAAACGCGACACCATCCCGCTGCGAATTGACAATTTCGTGTTTCGCCTGGGTGAAGTGGAAAGCGTTGTGCGCCGGTAGGAGCGGTAAGACCGCAAAGCGCCGTTTTTGCCTGCGGAGAGATTTCGTTTTCGTTTGCTATCTGCAACGCAAAGGACCAGGCACTTACGAGGGGCTGGCGGCGTGGGTCGCGGTTCGAAAATGTGAAGTTATCACGTCTGCAATTCCATCATCATGGCCCGGATTTCCGTGACAACTTTCGCGAGTTGCATCCAGATGCAACTCCGGATTGC
Source organism: Chthoniobacterales bacterium (assembly GCA_036525185.1). Taxonomy (GTDB): domain Bacteria; phylum Verrucomicrobiota; class Verrucomicrobiia; order Chthoniobacterales; family DASVRZ01; genus DATDAW01. The sequence continues at coordinate 11,867 of DATDAW010000056.1, forward strand.
CACTCCCGCATTAGCTTACCTTTGGCACAGGTTTATCACCCAGGTTTGCCTTTCTTTTGGTTTCAAATTTACCCTTCGACTCGATAGAAAATCTTCCAATGCAACCCGACCCTGACACTATCGCCGAAGCCGCACAACGAATTGGCGTCGCCCCCCACGACCTCTCTATCATTCTCCAGAATGGCAGGACGATTGCTTATCAGGCAGGTGACTATCTCTTCCATGAATCGGCACCGCGGCAGTGGTTAGGCCTGGTGCTCGAAGGCGAGGTTGACCTCGTTCGCGGCGTGAACGCGCTCCGTCGTCGTATCGCCCTTGTGCAGCCCGGCGCACTCGTCGGCGAAGGGGTGATGCTGGACGGTACACGCCACAGCACGGCAGGTGTGACACGGCAGGGTGCGAGAGTCTGGCAGGTTTCGCACGCGGAGCTCGACGCCGTTCGCGCGGAAAAACCCGAAGTTTACTATCGTATCGTCGGGCGAATCGCTCACCGGCTTAGCGATCGCATCAAAAAGGCCGCGGAAGGTCTCGCTGGGGAAACCGGCGTGCCGCCGGTGAGCGATGTGCGCCGCGAGCACGATTCACTCGGTGAACGCAATGTGCCCAACCGCGTTTACTACGGAGTGCAAACCATTCGGGCCATGGAGAATTTCCCCTTTTCCGGGATCCGTCTCAGTCACTATGAGCACTTCGTGCGTGCGCTTGCCTTTGTTAAAAAAGCCGCTGCGCTTGCCAACGCCGAACTCGGCTCCTTGGACCGTAGTATCGCAGATGCCATCGTCAGGGCCTGCGATGAGATTCTCGACGGCGAGCTTCATGACCAGTTTGTCGTCGATATGATGCAGGGAGGAGCAGGGACTTCGACGAATATGAATGCCAACGAGGTTATCGCCAACCGTGCGCTGGAGCTGCTCGGTTACGCGAAGGGCGAGTACCAGTTTTGCCACCCAAACGATCACGTTAATTGCTCGCAGTCCACCAACGACGCGTATCCCACAGCGATTAAGATCGGTGTCTGGTTTACCCTTCGCGACACACTCGGCGGACTGCGCGAACTCAAGACCGCTCTCGAAGCCAAGGCTGCCGCGTTTAGCGATGTGATCAAGATGGGGCGCACGGAAAATCAGGACGCCGTGCCCATGACACTCGGCCAGGAATTTAGCGCTTATGCCGTGATGATAGGCGACGGCCTCCGCCATCTCGAACACGCGGGTAACGAATTGCTCTCTATTAACATGGGGGCGACAGCCATTGGGACCGGGTTGAACAGCCCTCCCGGCTATGCGCCACTCTGCACGAAATACCTGGCGGAGATTTCCGGCGCGCCAGTGCGGCTCGCGGAGAATCTTGTCGAAGCCACACAGGATTCCGGTGAGTTCGCGCTCATGAGCAGTTCGATGAAGACGGCTGCCATCCAGCTCTCGAAAATCTGTAACGATCTTCGCTGGCTCTCATCCGGACCGCGTTGTGGTCTCTACGAAATCCGGCTGCCAGCGCTGCAGCCAGGCTCATCCATTATGCCTGGCAAAGTAAACCCGGTCATGCCCGAGGTGGTAAGCCAGATTTGCTTTCAAATCATTGGCAACGACGTCACCGTCTCCATGGCATCCGAAGCGAGCGAACTGGAATTAAACATGGCGGAGCCAATCATTGCCTTTAACCTCTTTTTTGGACTGACACTTCTTCGCAACGCTGCCGTCGCGCTCGCTTCGCGATGCATAGCGGGTATCGAACCCAACCGGGAGCGCTGCCTCGAATACGTTCGCAATTCCATCGGCCTTGTCACGGCCCTCAATCCCGTCCTCGGATATGAGCGATCCGCATCCATTGCCAAGGAAGCGCTTAAGACAGGAGCCAGCGTCTACGATTTGGTCATTGCCAAAGGTTGGATTACGAAGGAAACCCTCAACGACTTGTTGAAACCAGAAAACATGACCCACCCTCGCTTGAACCGGTAATCCGCCAGCCCATAAGGCAGACCTTTTCAATGGGGGCGGTGAACAAACCGTTAGTTCTAATGGTTCATCGGCAAAAACGGAGGGGCAATGACTGGTTAATCCTCTTGATTTGTCTGGCTTCTCAGCAGAGCCTGCCGAATGACCACGACGATCGTTTCTTTTCCTCTACCGCCCGGGCTCTCGATCGACACGTTGAAAAAGGACCTTGTCGGAGTCGCACCCCAGTTTCAGGCGCCTCCCGGATTGTTACGCAAATATTTCCTGATCTCAGAGGATGGAGCGGCCAGCGGCGGTGTTTATCTGTGGAAAACCAGCGAACAGGCACGTGATTTTTCTGAAGGCTTTCTGCGATCCATGATTAGAGAAAATTTCCATGTGGATCCATCCATCACTTACTTTGATACGCCGGTCATCGTTGACAATATCACCTGCGAAATTCTCACTGAATATAGCGAGCCGCTACTTAACGCGCCTTGACGCGCCGATCGAAGTAGCCGGACAGTGGCGATGAAAGAGAGCAGCCAGAAAGACTCCGTGGCGGCTCGGGATGCCTTGGAAATGGCGGCTTTACTCGGAGAGCAATTCTCGCTAGCCGTTTTGATCTCGGCGGGTGCCACTTCAGAGGGATTGGACAAGCTTTTTGACGAGGAATGTCTGGTCGAAGTGGAAGCGGGAATGGCGCGTTTCGCCGATCCCGCAAGGGCAAGAGAGATTGCCGCTTCCCTTTCCTGGTCGCGAAAACGCTTCATTCATGGAGCCCTCGCACGGGCGTGCGCGGCGCACCGGCTGCCGCCTGCGGACGTTGCGGCCCATTATCTCGCGGCGAGAGATTTCGCCGAAGCCAGACCGCTGCTCATTCGAGCTGCGGAGAAAGCGTGCTTGCAGCGTCGCTTCCGCCCGGCACTGGCTCTCATCCGGCAGGCGCTGGATATCTGGCCAATAGGGGTCGATTCTGAAACCCGACTTCGTATTCTGCACGAGATGGCCCGATGTGCCATGAATTGCCGCGAGGATGCGATTGCTCGTCTCGCTTGGGAGGAAATTCTGGAGATGACTTCTGATCCCGGCCGCCGCGTGGAGGCGCTCCGCCAACTGGCCGCGCTGGAGCAGGTTAGGGGGGAACTCGAAGAAGCGGGGCGACACCTTGAGCAAGCCGCCAGACTGGCTGAAGAAAACCTTCCCGCGGCAGACGCCGCCCAGTGCTGGCTGGCGTGGGCTGATTACCTGGCCAACCGTCTATTGGTGACAAGAGCGCGCGAGGCCGCTCAGACTGCCCGCGAATACGCCGAGAAGAGCAAAAGCCACGCTTTGATCTCGGAAACGGTGGGCTATTGCGGGCTCGTGGCAGCCATGGGGGGGCGCGCCGAGGAGGCGTCGGATCTGGCTGATCTCTCGCTGCGCATTGCCGTGGCCCACGATCTGCCCGAACAAACCGCACTTGCCTATCGGCGTCGCGCCAATATTTGCGAATACGCTGCGGACTACACCGGCGAGGCTGCGGCACATCTCCAGGCCATCAGCTACTGCCGCTCCTTGGGCGAACGGTCCGGCGAAATTTCCTGCCTCAGTTGCCTGGCCAACGCCTGTTTTCGAACCGGCGAATGGAAGGACGCCCTCGAGACTGCCAACTCCGTCCTTGAAGACCGCAAAGCGCATCCAGCTTACCATGCGATTGCGCGCATGGTTCCTGCCATGATTGCCGCTTTCCGCGGTGAACAACGAACAGCTGGAAAGCTTCTGGAGCGCAACCTGCTCGAGCTGCGCAGGCTCGGCCTTGCCGGGCTTGATTTTCAACTGCTTTGGGCGCGAGCGTTTTATTTTGAAAACGAGGGCGATTTTCGTTTGGCCGCATCGAGCTACGATGAGCTCCGCGTTCTTTGGCGTGCGTGCGAGGACCGCCACCTGGCATTGTCCGGTCTGCTTTTCGCTTCGTCATTCTACAAAGATCAAGGGCGCGTATCGGACGTCTCCGACTGTCTCGACATTCTGCATGTCATCGTGCGGGACAACAGCAATCCCGAATCGCGGGCCACATTGCGCGCTGTTTCCGCTGAAACCGCCTGGGCTGAGGACGACAAGGAACGGGCCGGTGAGGAGTTTTCCGAGGCCGCCGAGCTGTTTGAAAAGGCGAAACTCCCTCTCGAGACTGCGTGGATTTACTGGAGGCGAACCCAATTGCCGGGCGATCCGGCGATGATTCGCGGAACAGCTCGCCGCGCCGCCCACATAGCGTCGCTGCTGGGGCTCCGACCATTGCTCGCCCGTCTTGCCACGGCAAAAACCTCCAGCCCGACACGTCGGCAGCGGGAGGTGCTTGATCTGCTCGCAATCGGTTTAACCGGCAAGGAAATCGCCAGCCGCCTTCATTTGAGCCCGCGAACCGTTGAGATGCACGTTGCCCGTCTCCTGGAATCCCTCAACTGCCGCACCAGAGCGGAAGCGGTCCGCAAAGCGACTGAACGCGGTTGGGTGTAACGGAAGCGAACTTACCGTACTCGAGCCGGGTAAATACCGTAATTCTCCGATCTACCGGCGTTGCGTCAGTCATGGAAGGCTTGTCACAACCTGACAACAATCATCCCAACCTTCTTAAAACTATGTGCCTGGCTTGTGAAACCAAAATTAACGTCGCTGACCTTGATGCGTTTAGCGGTCACTATCTCGAAATCCTCAATCATGGAGCGTTAGCGCTGATGATCTCGATCGGACACCGCACCGGCCTTTTTGATGCGTTGAATACCAGCGGACCGTGCACGAGCGAGCAACTCGCCCATGCCGCTGGTTTGAATGAGCGCTATGTCCGGGAATGGATGGGCGCTATGGTCGCTGGGAAAATTGTCGAATGCAAAGGCGACACCTTCACACTATCCGAAGCGCCGTCGCGGTTATTCACCAACGCGGAAGGAAGCCCTAATATTGCCTATCTCTCGCAATACATCGGTCTTCTCGGCGAAGTGGAGACGCGCATTGTGGATTGCTTTAGGAAGGGCGGCGGCGTTTCCTACAGCGCCTACCCGCGTTTCCACGATGTCATGGCCGAGGACAGCATGCAAAGTGTCGTGGAGCCACTGATCGAGCACATTTTGCCGCTGGTTCCCGGGCTCATACTGGCTCTGCAAAACGGGATCGATGTTCTCGACGTGGGTTGCGGAAGGGGACGGGCTCTGCATTTGCTGGCTGCCACGTTTCCGGCCAGCCGATTCACTGGCTATGACCTCAGCGAAACAGCCATCGCTTTTGCCGTGGATCGCGCCGATCGTGCGGAACTGCGTAACCTCCGCTTCGAAACGCGCGATCTCACCCACTTTCACTGCGAAGCTCCCGAAGCGGCCTATGATCTTGTGACGGCGTTTGACGCCATTCACGATCAGGCTCGCCCGGATAATGTCCTCGCCGGCATCCGGCGCAGTCTCAAACCGACGGGTATATTCCTGATGCAAGACATTCGGGCCGCCAGCAACCCGGCGGATAATCGCGATCACGTGCTTGGTCCGCTCCTCTACACCATTTCCTGCATGCACTGCATGACGACCTCACTCGCGCAGGGCGGGATGGGTTTGGGCGCCATGTGGGGTGAGGGGAAAGCGATCGCGTTTCTCCAGGAGGCCGGTTTTCAGCATATCGATGTCCGCGTGCTCGAACACGATATCCAAAACAACTATTACCTCGCGTATCCCGGAAATTAGGCGCTTTCCGGGATGCTCATTGAGACATCCCTCTATGGACGAATATTCCTTTGCGGTGCATAATCGAAGCCCACAATGCGGCTGCACCAATGGATGCTAGTAATTTGCTTAGTTTACCCGGGCGTGCTCCTGGCCGGAGGGCTCGATATTGGAGGGGACGCCTGGGCGCTGTACGAAAGTAATATCTCGAATTCTGATGTTTCACGCGATCGTATAGGAACGGGCATAGTGGGCGGGCGGGTCGCGGCTCAAAGGGCTGGGGTGTGGGAGCGGGACTGGCGCTGGCATCTGGGCTTGACGGCAGAAGGCGAGTCGGTGGTCCGATTTTCCGATCTGAGCCGGCTGGATGCGGGGATTCGCGTCGGGCTGGAGCGAAAGTTCGGTCTTGGCTGGCAGGCGCCGCGATTGCAGCTGGATGTCCGGTCGATAGGACGGGTTTCAGGGGAGTGGGATTCGTCCGGGGTCGGCCTTTTGCCATCACTGGGTGTTACGTGGCAGGCAGGAGAACGATGGGGTTTTAGCGTCCAATATTCGCCCCAATGGTTCTTTGCACGGGGCGTGATTTTTGATTCGACGGCGCAAACGGCTGGATTCTCTGCCTGGTTCGACCTTTTTCCGATGACGCGCTTGCAGGTCCGTTATGGGTTTCGGACAGGGGACGTTGTCTCCTATGCCACACCACCGCGGCCGGATCTCGTTGCCATCAGCGAAGTCCAGGAGACGACGCTTGTGTTTGGCTCTCCCCGGGTGAGATATCGCTTCGATGCAGATACGTATTCCATCGAGGCGGAAGTCGCTCAACAGCTGGACGACCGAATCGCTTTGAGTGCAATCTATCGTCTGGAGATTACACAGGGCAAAGGCAAGGAGTATGAAAATCACATCTTCCAGCTTAGCGCACGCGTCAGGCTCTAGCCTCCGAGCAATCCTGGCAGTCTGCATGGCCTGTCTCTCGGCGGCATTTGCGACTGATCTGCGCATTACCGTCAAGGACCAGAACGGTCAGCCGGTGGAGAGCGCCGTGGTTTGGGTAACGCCTTCTGCAAGACATCCGAAACCTGTGGGCCGCGAGATCGTGCAAAGGAATCGTCAGTTCACTCCGGAAGTGACGATCGTTCCCCTGAACAGCACGGTGACATTTCCGAATCGGGACACAGTCCAGCACCATGTCTATTCTTTCAGCCCGGCAAAGACGTTTGATTTTCCGCTCTACATCGGTGAATCGCCGGGCGCTATAAAATTGGACAAACCGGGTGTCGTCACGCTGGGCTGCAACATTCACGACTGGATGGCGGCTTATATCATGGTGCTGGACACGGACCTCTATGCGAAAACGGATGCAAGAGGGTTCGCGATGATTTCCGGACTCCCCACGGGTGCGGCAAGTATTCAAACGTGGCATCCGCGTCTTCGAGGCAGTCCTGTCAGGTCGTCAGTTAATCTCGGGGGCCCCGCGACATCCACGGAAGTGAAGTTGCGGCTCAGGCCTGCGTTTCGTCGGACTCCACCAGATACAGAAGGAGGCGTGTATCCGTGAACCGACTGTTTTCCAGTTTTCGACTTCGGCTGGTCACGGTGATCCTTCTTCTCCTGTTGGCGACTCAGGGGGCCACGTTCTTTCTTGTGGCTTCGGCTGCAGAAAACAATGCCCGGGCGCAAATCGAGGACGAAATCGAAGGAGCCACTCGCATTTTCGAGCAACTGGCCGGCGAGCGGGTCCAGGAATTGGAACTGGCGGTGCGACTCCTCAATAGCGATTATGCGTTCTCATCCACGTTTGCAAAGCTCCGAGAACATGATGATCCGGTGGCACGAGCCACGCTTCGATCTGCGCTTCAGAATTACAGCTTGCGTATCGTTACCGCGTCGTTTCTGCGTCTGATTTCATTGGATGGAGAGCTGATGGCCGACACGCTGCCTCCGCATATGGCGGGCGATCTGGTGCTGGATGAAAAATTGCTGCAGGCGGCCGATGATTCGCCTGATTTAAAGGTGACAACGGTGGAGCGAATTCGTGACACGCTTCACCTAATTGTGATCCAGCCCCTGCTGATGCCGGAGCCTAGCGCTTGGATTGCTGTCGGGTTTCCGCTCGACGATGCTCGTGCGGCGGAACTGGGCGAATTGAGCGATTTTGAAGTCGGATTTATTCACAAGGGGCAGGTGGTTGGGTCGACGGAGGCCTTGAAACGAGCGGATTCTATTTCGTATGGGCTAAGCAGAAATGCTGGGAAAAGGGGCGACCTGCTGACGGTAGTCATCGGTGGGAAACGTTATCTAGGGAAAAAGGCGCAGCTCTCGGCCGACTATGGGAAGAACACTGAGGTGGTGATGCTGCGCTCTCTGGAAAGAGAACTGGCGCCGTTTCAGCGTCTGCAACGGACTTTGTTGGTGTTAAACGTCCTGGCGCTCGGGGTGTCCGGGCTGGGAGCCATATTGCTGGGGAGTAGCGTTACGCGGCCGGTGATGGAACTGGCCATGGGCGTGGAAAGGATCGAACAGGGCGATTTTCGCGCCCGCGTCGCCGTCAAAAGCCGCGATGAATTGGGGCGGCTGGCGTCGGCCTTCAACAAAATGGTGCTTGGGTTGCAGGAAAGGGACAAGGTCAGGGATCTTTTGGGGAAAGTGGTTTCGCCGCAAATCGCGCATGAACTGGTTGGCTCCCGGGTCGAGGTGGAAGGCGAGCTGCGGGAAGCGACTATCCTTTTTACCGATTTGCGCGGTTTCACGGCATTCAGCGAGACTCAGTCGCCGCAAGCCTTGCTCCAGCAATTAAACGCTTATTTCACGGAAGTTACGGGCGCCGTGGAGGCAGCGGGCGGGGTTGTCGACAAATACATCGGAGACGCTCTTATGGCCATTTTTGGGGCGCCCGCGACGTTGCGCGATCACGCTGATCGCGCTGTGGCTGCGGCGTTGGCGATTCTGCAAGCAGAAGAGAAGCTTAACCGAAAACGCGCAGCGCAAGGACTTCTTCCCCTGCGCACCGGCATCGGCATTAGTAGCGGCGTCATGGTGGCAGGGAATATTGGATCATCGTCGCGCTACAATTATACCGTCATCGGAAACGACGTGAACCTGGCGTCTCGACTGGAGAGTTTGACCAAGGAAACCCGTTTCAAGGCCCGCATCATATGCAGCGATGCGACGCGCGAGGCACTGCAGCACTCATGGCCTCTGAGAGATCTTGGCGAAAGCGAGATCCGCGGCAAGGAATTTCGGACCCGGATCTGGGCGGTTGATTACGATTCTGCGAGTCCAATGAAAAACACGCAACACGAGGCAGGTTTACATGCGTACAGTAAAAAAGGTCAGGCCGTCTAGAGAAGGACGGAAGTCACGATCCGTTTTGAAATGCCCAATCGACAAGGCCGTTGAGGACCTTCATCGGAAGCTGGCCAACGATCGCTCCGGGGAAGTTGCCACTTACATTCCTGAATTGGGGCGAGCAAATCCCGATTGGTTTGGCGTATGCGTGGTGACGGCGGACGGCAAAACCTATGAGGCGGGAGATACCGACCAGTCCTTTACGATTCAATCGATATCCAAGCCATTTCTCTACGGCATGGCGCTCGAAGATAATGGACAGGCAGCAGTTTTAGAAAAAATCTGGATGGAACCCTCTGGCGAAGCATTTAACGCGATCAGCCTGCGGCCTGGATCCGGGCAGCCGGCGAATCCGATGATCAATGCCGGAGCGATTGCAACGACATCGCTGGTGTCGGGCGTGACGACTCAACAGAAAATGCGCCGTATTTTGGATGGAATGGGCCGATATGCCGGCCGGCCGCTGAGCATCGACGAAGCGGTTTATCGATCCGAGAGCGAAACCGGGCATCGGAACCGGGCGATCGCGTACATGCTTCGCAATTTTAACATCATCGAGTCCGACCCCATGCCCGGTCTGGAGGCTTATTTCATGCAGTGTTCGCTGGCAGTCACCTGCCGCGATTTGGGGGTGATGGCTGCGACGCTGGCCAACCAGGGAGTCAATCCGATCACCAAAGACCGGGCGGTTGTGCGCGAGTATGTGGAGAGCATTCTAAGCGTGATGAGCTCGTGCGGAATGTATGACGGCGCCGGAGAATGGATTTATCGCGTGGGGATGCCTGCGAAAAGCGGCGTGGCGGGAGGAATTCTGGCAGTGTTGCCGGGACAACTGGGTATTGGCGTATTTTCTCCGCGGCTGGATGCATGCGGCAACAGCGTCCGGGGGGTTAAGTTTTGCCTGGAACTGTCGCGCCGGTTTGGCCTGCACATGTTCAACGCCCCTCGTGTGTCGGCGTCCGTGTTGCGGAGGATTACTCATGTGGGAGAAGTTTCCTCGAACCGGTGTCGTTGCAGTGACGAAACGGATCTGCTGAAGCGACACGGGAGTCGTGTGACCGTTGTCTTCGTGCAAGGCGTCGTTGTTTTTGCGTCCAGCGAGGTCGTCATACGGGAGTTGATGAAACGGGTGCACGACCTCGATGGCATGATCCTGGATCTGCAGCACGTGCAGGCGATGGATTTCGTTACGCGCGAATTGCTTGCCGAACTGGCTCTGCTCGTTGTTCGCGCGGGAAAATTCATGTCCTTTTCCCACGCAGAGCATATGCCCAAGGTGACCCAGGCGTTTCGAAAGAAGCTGAAGGACCGGATTCAGTTTTTCGGCGACCTGGACCTCGCGCTCGAGGACGCGGAGAATCGCATTCTTGCACGCCACGGATGGAAACCCGCGACGCCCGAGCGCATTGACCTGGCCGAGTGCGAGATCGCCCATGGAATGTCCAGGCAGGACGTGGAAGCCCTGAAAGCACTGTTGCGACTCAGGTTATTTCGCAGTGGCGACGTCATCATACAACCCGGTGAAGATGCTTCGGAGATGTGCGTTCTGACTCGAGGCACAGCCAGTGTCTGGCTCCATTCGGAGGAAAGTCCGAAAAAACGCGTGGCGACGTTTACTCCAGGGATGATTTTCGGTGAAGTGGCGCTGCTGGATCGCCAGCCGCGTTCGGCGCAAGTCACCGCCGATACCGATGTGGAATTGCTCTCGTTGGACGCGGGCTGTTTCGATGGACTTACAGCCAGCCATCCCAATCTCCAGCGTCTTCTATTGCGGAACCTTTCACAGATTCTGGCCCGGCGTCTTCGGGCAACGAACAGGGACCTCGGAGCTGTCTAGGCAGGGATCGCCGCTCGGGACTTTGCCTTGTGGAATTTCCGATTCTCCGTCAAGTTGCGCCGGTTTATGAGTGACCAGAAGAAATCCGGCTGCCTGCCTATCGTTCTCTTCGTGCTGCTTTGCGTGAGCTTGCTCGTGAACATTGCGCTTTTTGCGGCGCAGATCGGGGTGTTTATGGAAAAAACCGCCAATGCGGCAATCTCCGAAGGGGGGGCAACGGGACGGTTTTCTGAGGTGCGCATCGAATCGGCGAAAAATGACTCCGCTGACAAAGTTGCCGTGATTGCCCTCAAAGGGCTCATCAGTTCAGGCATTGAGGGACGGCTTGCCCCCTCGATGATCGATGATACCAAGATCGCCTTGCGCCAGGCTGCGGCGGATCCAAACGTTCGAGCGATCGTTTTCTTCGTGGATTCCCCGGGCGGGGAAGTGACGGCGTCAGACGTGATTTACAACGAAGTGCGCGCGGCTCGCGAACGCAAACCAGTCGTGGTCTATCTGGATTCCATCGCAGCATCGGGCGGGTTCTATGCGGCGTGCGGGGGGAGTTATATTATGGCTCACGATACGACTCTCACGGGGAGCATTGGCGTCATTATACAAACACTCAAATACAAGGATCTCTTCGGAAAAATCGGGCTCGAGTCTGTGGTCTTTAAAAGTGGTCAGTTCAAGGACATCCTGAGTGGGACCCGTGATATGACCGATTTGGAGAAAAAATTCATCCAGGACATGGTGATGCAGACCTACGAAAAATTCGTCGGAATCGTTTCGGTCGAAAGAAAGATTCCCGAGATGTATCTACGACGCAATATTGCGGACGGCCGCATTCTCTCGGGCAAGGACGCGGTGGCGCAGAAGCTGGTCAATAGCACGGGCTATATCGAGGATGCCTATGCGAAGGCCCGCGAACTCGGGCAGGCACCTAACGCGGCCGTCGTCCGGTATGAGGCACAATTTAAGTTTACCAACTTCTTCCGCGCGTTTGGCGAAACGGAGAGCGCGCAGCAGAAAAAAGTCGAGATCCAATTGCCGGGCGCTCTTTCGCCGCGCCTGGAAAGCGGACGGCTGTATTTGCTGCCGGCATACTATGCAGAATAATCGGGGGACAGAGCCAGCAGCCTCTTTAAAATCGTGCCCCTGATCGAAATCGCGCTCATGGCTGTCAGCGGTGCGGCGTTTATCGTCTTGCTGAAACGCGCGTTTTTCAGCGGCACACGGTCGTTGCTGGACGAGGCGCATTGGTTCAGTCGCTTTGATACCATCGTAGTCCTGGCATTTGCGATGTTCCTTGGGACTCTAGGCGTGCAAACCATTCAGGCACCCGCGCCGGTCTATACGCTGGATCTCCTGCTGACTGGGATTGTCATCCAGATCATCGTCGGCAGCGGAGTGCTGACCTATCTGGTCGTTCGCAAAGTCCCGTTGGGTCAGTTTTTCTGGAGTGGAACCACGTCCCTGCCCCGTGCAGTGGGGTTGGCTGTGCTGCTGATGGTTTTGCTGTGGCCGGTGGTTGGATTGGCGAACTTTCTGGTCAACGGCATTGATGCCACGGGTGAAAATTCGCAGGACCTTGTAAAATTTTTCGAAGACAACCCCGATTCCGCGATTCGTTGGTGGATGGCTCTTGCGGCGGTGATTATCGCGCCGATCGTCGAGGAGCTCGTATTTCGCGGGTTGATCTACGGGGTTTTGAAGCGTCAATTTGGACGCGTGGCGTCGATGTTCTTCACGTCGGTTCTGTTTGCGGTGGTGCACGGACACCTGCCGTCGGTTGTGCCGTTGACCGTGCTCGCGTGCTGCCTCACGATTGGACTGGAACTTTCCGGAACTCTTCTCGTGCCAATGCTGATGCATGCGATTTTTAACGCTACGACGCTGTTGTTCATCGTCTTGAGAATCGACACGTACTTATGACCTCGCCGAAACTTGCCGGATATGGAGAAGATCGCCTCGTGCGCGAGCTGACATCGGGCCCAGGGACCGGACCGGAATCGCCTGCGCTTGTCGTTGGCCCCGGAGATGATTGCGCCATAGTGGACGCGGGTGATCCAGCTTTCTGGCAATTGCTGAAAACGGACGCCGTGGTCGAGGGCATCCATTTTGCAGCGGATGCAAACCCGCGTGACGTGGGCTGGAAGGCGCTTTGCCGGGCGATCAGCGACGTGGCGGCGATGGGCGGCGAGCCGTGTTTTGCTTTGGTGACGATGGCTGTTTCGCCGGATCAGACGGTCGAATGGGTGCGTGACCTCTATCGTGGCATCCGACGCGCAGCCAAAAAATATGGGGTTACGCTTGCAGGCGGTGAAACGGCGCGCTCGCCTGGGCCGGCGTTTATTTCGGTGGCACTGACGGGGCGCGTGGAGAAAAACCGCGCCATCCTGCGCACCGGGGCAAAAGAGGATGACATTCTGCTTGTGACAGGGCGTTTGGGTGGCTCGATGCGTGGGTGGCATCTACGCTTTATGCCGCGCGTAGCCGAAGCGCGCTGGCTGGCGCAACATGCCGATATCCACGCAATGATGGATCTCAGCGACGGGCTGTCCGCCGACTTGCCTCGGCTTGCGGATGCGAGTGGCCTGGATTACGTGCTCGATCTGACCGCGATTCCCTGTAATCCGGACATGGGGATCACGGCGGCGCTCAATGACGGGGAAGACTACGAACTCCTGCTCACCGTCGCGCCTGCGGAATTGCCATCGTTACTGGAGGATTGGTTTTTGGCATTTCCGAAGCTGCCGCTAACGGTGATCGGACGGATGACCCGGCAGACCCGGAAAAAAACGGGCGGCCCGGAACAAACAGGCGGATTTCATCACTTTTGAAACAGATTGCCACCGTCACTTCCGTCGAGGAAATGCTCGCACTCGGTGGTCGCGTGGCCCATGAGTCGCGGCTTGGCGATGTGTTCGCTCTCGAGGGCACACTCGGAGCTGGGAAGACTCATTTCGTAAAGGGTTTCGCTGCGGGGTTGGGCTATGGTGGTGACGTCACGAGTCCGACGTTTTCCCTCGTCCAGGAGTATCGCGGCGGACGAATGCCCATTTATCATATCGATTTTTATCGGCTTGAATCCGTGGAAGAAGCCGTGGCCGCTGGCATGGAAGAATATTTACCCGCCGCCGATGGCATCGCGCTGGTCGAGTGGGCGGAACGGTTCCCGGAGATCTTCCCCAAACACACACGACACATCGCAATCCGGATTCTGAACGACTTCGAGCGGGAGGTGGAAATTGAGAACGCTAGTCATTGAGACCTCGGCAGAAATGGGCAGCGTTGCAGTGCTCGAAGGCGCGGAAGTCGTTGCTGAAGAGACCTTTGGCGGCGGACGCGGCCACGCTTCGCTACTTTTTCCCGTGCTCGACCGACTCCTGGGTCAGTCCGGCGATATCGACCAAATCCTGTGCGGGGTTGGTCCCGGTGGATATTCCGGTATCCGTGTCGGCGTATCGGCTGCAATCGGGCTGAAAATTGGCCGCAACCTGCCTGCGATCGGCATTTTTTCCGTTCTCGGCCATCCAGAGCCGGATTACCGCGTCGTGATGGATGCGCGCGGCGCCTGGATTTTCGCGGAAGTTCGCGATGAACAGCTTGTTCAACCGCCGATCCTGCTCGACGCTGCCATGCTCGAGACGCGTTTATCGCAGGCCAGCGGAACGATTTACAGGTCCCAGGCTTCTCCACTCGCTTCCGTTCTCGGCCGCCGTTTCGCATTGGGGTTTGCGGGCAAGCCGCTCCCTCTGGCGCCCGTTTACCTGAAGCCGCCGCACATCACGAAAGCAAAAACAGTAACGGCGTGGGGCGGCACACAACCTCGCATATAGAAAACGCCTCCATCTTTTTTCGAATCGGCCGGGCCGAGAACCTTGCTTGCCAATTCCACGAACAGCGCTATGCTCTCAACCCTTCGGCAAGTGCTGAAGAAATACCGGCCCGCGTGTGCGGATAACCGGTCGTCCGTTTAAAAACAGAAAACAAGTGGCAACCGTGGTTTGATAGTTACATCTCCTTATGATCGAAATGAAGGAACTGATCGCGAAATCCATGCGGGATTTTCGCGAGGGCAGTATTGTTAAGGGCCGCGTCCTCGAGATCCGTCACCGTGAAGTGCTCGTCGACATCGGCTACAAATCCGAAGGCGTCATCCCTGCGAGCGAATTTGACGACATTGAAAACCTCGAAGTGGGTGAAGAGGTTGAGGTGCTCCTGGAACGCCTCGAAAATGACGAAGGCATGGTCATCCTTTCCAAAGAAAAGGCTGCGCATCGTCAGAATTGGGAAAAAATCGTCAAAGTTTTTCAGGGCGACGGCCTCATCAAAGGCAAGGTCCGCTCCGTTGTCAAAGGTGGCCTCACCGTCAACATCGGCGTTGAAGCATTTCTTCCGGGATCGCAGATCGACATCGTCCCGCCGAAAGATCTCCAGCAATTCGTCGGCAACACCTACGATTTCAAGATCGTCAAGATCAACGACGACCGTAAAAATGTCGTCCTCAGCCGCCGCGAAATCATCGAGCAGGAACGTGCCGAACAGCGCGCCCGTTTCCTCCAGGATGTTAAGATCGGCTCGCTTGTCACCGGCAAAGTCAAGAACCTCACCGACTTCGGTGCGTTCATCGACCTCAATGGCATGGACGGCTTGCTGCACATCACCGACATGACCTGGGGCCGCCTCGGTCACCCGAGCGAACTCCTCAAAGTCGGCCAGGAAGTCGAAGTCGTCGTCCTCGATATTAACAAGGAAAAGGAACGCGTTTCACTGGGCCTCAAGCAGACCCAGAAGAATCCTTGGGACAAAATCGAGGAACGTTTCCCAACCGGCACACGTGTCACCGGCAAGATCACCAACCTCGTTCCTTACGGCGCATTCGTCGAAATCGAGGAAGGCGTCGAAGGCCTCATCCACGTGTCCGAACTCTCCTGGACCAAGCGCATCGCCCGTCCTTCCGACGTTCTCAGCATTGGCCAGGTCGTTGAAGCTGCCGTCCTTGGCGTTAACAAGGAAGAGCAAAAGATTTCCCTCGGCCTTCGCCAGCTCGAAGCCAATCCGTGGGACGAAATCGAACAGCGCTACATGATCGGCAAACAGGTCAAAGGCAAGGTCCGCAACACGACCGCCTACGGCGCATTTGTCGAACTCGAAGAAGGCATCGACGGCATGGTCCACGTTTCGGACCTCAGCTGGACCCGCAAGATCAATCACCCGAGCGAGATCCTCAAGAAGGGCGACGAAATCGAAGCCGTGGTTATCGACATCGACAAAGCCAACCAGCGGATCAGCCTCGGCGTCAAACAGCTCGAGAACGATCCGTGGAAGGAAATCGATACCCGTTACCGCATCGGCGATCTCGTCCAGGGCAAAGTCACCAAACTCGCCAGCTTCGGCGCATTCGTTTCGCTTGCCGGCGACATCGACGGTTTGGTGCACATTTCGCAGCTCAGCGAAGAGCACGTTGCCAAGGTCAAGGACGTCCTCAAAGTGGGTCAGGAAGTCGAAGCCCGCGTTATCAAGGTGGACAAAGCCGAACGTCGGATTGGTCTTTCCATCAAGGCCGCGAACTACAGCGAAGAAGACCTCAAACGCGAAAGCGAAGCCTTCGACAATCTCCGTCCCGGCGAAGACATGGTCGGCCTCGAACAAGCCTTCCAGGCTGCGCAAGAGGAATATCGCCCCGGCGATTCCAAAAAGCGCTAAGTCATAGTCGTCTGGCGAAAGTCAGTTACGCAATTGCAAACCGGGCACCCGAAAGGTTGCCCGGTTTTTTTTTGGAG
>DATDAW010000057.1:0-41970 GCA_036525185.1 Chthoniobacterales bacterium
CCGAAGAGGTTTCAGACACGCTGACTGCTCTCCCGTCCGCCGCCGACAATGGTCTTCCATGGGAATTGGCAGTTTATATTCATTCGGTCGTTAGCGAACTGCCCGAGAAATACCGGGAAGCGATTCTTCTCACTGAGTTCCAAGGGATCAGCCAGGTTGAAATGGCCAGACAGCTTGGTATCTCGCTCACGGCTGCCAAATCGCGAACCCAGCGCGCTCGCGAAATGGTGAAGCAAATCATCGAACGAAGCTGCCGCTGGGAGACGGATGCCTATGGCACGGTCATTGAGGTGCGGCGACGATCCGCCACGGGGTTGGATCGCGACACGTGCGGTGAGTCGTAAAGTGTTCCAAAAAAGTATGCGTCCTTGCTGGCAGGATTCCGTCTTCTTAGGTGAAGGCAAAAAGACAGACTTATGAATGACACTCTCGAAAAAGATCAGGTGCGCCGCAAGGTGCAGGAACGATACGGAGCGATCGCTCAAGACAATATCGTCGGGTGCGGTTGCTGGCTCTAGTGACAGCGCAGGCGTTCTGACGTCCGGCACGGCCCCTGAGAAGCTCGGCTATGCACCAGGCGATGTTGCCTCCGTGCCAGATGGCTCAGAAATGGGACTTGGCTGCGGAAATCCCACGGCCATTGCTTCGATCAAAGCCGGGGAAACTGTGCTCGACCTCGGCAGCGGCGGCGGGTTTGACTGTTTCCTTGCCGCAAAACAGACCGGTCCGTCCGGCAGGGTCATCGGCATCGACATGACTGCCGAGATGATTTCCAGGGCCCGCGAAAATGCGGTGAAAGGCGGGTACACGAATGTCGAGTTTCGGCTGGGTGAAATGGAAAACCTGCCAGTGGCGGATGGCGTGGCGGATTTAGTTATCTCCAATTGTGTGATTAACCTCTCGCCTGACAAACCGCGTGTTTTCGCCGAGGCGTTCCGGGTTTTGAGGCCCGGTGGCAGGGTTGCTATTTCCGATCTCGTGGCGTTGCAGCCGATCCCGGAGGAATTGAAAGTGGACTTTATGGCATACATCGGCTGCGTTACGGGAGCGGCCTCGGCCTCTGAAATCGAATCCATGCTGGCCTCGGCGGGTTTTGGAGAGATCCGTGTGGAAGTCAAACAGGCCAGCCGAGACTTCATCAACGACTGGCTGCCCGGTAAACGCGCCGGTGACTATGTCGCGTCCGCAAATATTACCGCCCGGAAACCATAATTTTACGGGCCAAGGATAGGCGAAGGGCTTTCCCGCGAAAAAGCCAAAAGGACGTCCTCTCCTAAATTAGTGATCAGATGGCCGATCTGCTCCAGGTAGCGGAGAATGAAAATGATTTCCAGATACGCGTTGATGCCATCACCGGTCTCGAACGACATACGCTGAGTGACACGGCCTGCGAGAGTGTGTGATCTTGTCCGAATTGCTGCGTCGCGTTCCTTGAGCGACTCCACGACAAGGAAATTTCCCGTCGAAAAAGCTTTGATCGCATCGTCAAGCATTCGCGTTACATGGTCGAAAAGCGGTTCGAGTTCCGCGATTTCGGCTAGCGCCGGTTTCGTGATTAGTTTTCGAGCACGGCGGGCGATGTGCACCACGAGGTCGGACAAGCGTTCCAGGTTCACGCTCAGTTTCATCGTGGCGATCACGACGCGAAGATCGGAGGCAACGGGCTGAAAGCGCATAAGAAGAGCCATTCCGTCGCGGTCCATTTGGATTTCAAGAGCGTCGATTTCTTCGTCGTCGGCAATGGCGTTGTTGCACAGCTCTTCCTCGCGTTGGAAAAGCCCGCGGCGCGCATGATCAAGGTTGCGCTGGGTTAGGCTCGCCATCATGAGCACATGATCCCGAAGCGACCCCAGGGCCACATCAAACCCGCTCAAATAATGACGACCGGAAATCTCTGCCATACGACGTGAAACCGGCGGATCAACCGAAACGTCCCGAGATGTAGTCTTCCGTTTGTTTTTGCGAAGGGTTGCTGAAGATTTTCTCCGTGTTGGCGAATTCAATCAGGCGTCCAAGGTAAAAGAACGCCGTCAAATCCGAGCAGCGGCCGGCCTGCTGCATGTTGTGAGTGACGATCACGATGGTGAATTTCTGCCGCAAATCAGCAATCAACTCCTCGACCTTCATCGTCGCGATGGGGTCGAGCGCGGAGCAAGGCTCGTCCATGAGAATGATTTCCGGCTCGACGGCGATGGCACGCGCGATGCACAGACGCTGCATCTGGCCACCGGAAAGGCCGAGCGCGCTGGAGTCGAGGCGATCTTTCACTTCGTCCCAGAGCGCCGCGCCGCGGAGACTTTTCTCGACGACTTCATCGAGGCGTTTCTTGTCGCTTTTGCCTTGGAGGCGCAGGCCGTAAACGATGTTTTCGTAGATGGATTTCGGGAAGGGATTCGATTTCTGGAAAACCATGCCGACGCGTTTGCGAAGTTCTATAGCGTCCACCGCGGGGCTGTAGATGTTGGCGCCATCGATCCGGATTTCGCCTTTCGTTATGCGCGTGCCATCGATGAGATCGTTCATGCGATTGAAGCAACGCAGCAAAGTCGTTTTCCCGCATCCGGAAGGTCCGATGAAGGCGGTGACCTGTTTTTCCGGGATGTTTAGCGTCACGTCGAAAAGTGCCGCCTTGGGACCGTAGTTGAAACCTACATTATCAACTTCGATCAAAGTGCGTGGCTCGGATGGCATAATATCTTTCAAATCATCAGCGGTGCCTGGAGCGGCAGGGACGGATGTTTTCGTCGGAGTCGGAGTCTTCTCGGTGGGTAAATTCATAGGTGGGCGGATGGTGACATTGTTTTACCAGCGATACATTTTCCGCAGACGCATCCGCATGAGAACCGAAGCCAGCGCAATGGCCATGACGAGGAACAAAAATACAAACGCAGTACCGTATTGCACTTTGGCCGTGTAGGCGTTCTGCGGGATCTTGGCACTGACAACGTAGATGTGATACGGCAGCGCCATGACACCCTGGAAAAAGAATTCGCTAAGGTGCTTGATCTGCCACGGCAGCGAATCACGTACAACGTAAGCAGCAGTAAACATAATCGGCGCCGTCTCACCCGCCACACGGGCGATGCTGAGAATGGAGGAAGTCAGAACCCCCGGCAACGCATAGGGAAGAACGTTTTTCCAGATCGTCTGCCATTTTGTTGCGCCGAGGGCGAGTGAACCTTCGCGAAAACCTTTGGGCACGGCGCGCAGTGATTCCTCGCTGGCCGTGATGATGACCGGCAGCACCATGAAGGCCAGTGTAAACCATCCTGCCATGAGCGACACGTTCCATTTCAAAAGAATGACGAGCATGCCGAAGCCGAATAACCCGAAGACGATGGACGGCACACCGGAAAGGTTGATGATTGCAAGCCGGACCCACCGGATAAACCACCCGTCGCGGCTGTACTCACTGAGATAAATCGCCGACGCCACTCCCAAGAAAAGTGCGATGCCCATGGAACCAAGCACCAGCAGGAAAGTACCGACGATACAGGGGAAGATGCCGCCCGCGGAATACACGAAGGTTTGTTTGAACTCCGGTTGTTTGCCCATCGCCGCAGCATCCCGGCGCATCGCGCGGTCGCCAACAGCCACTTCCTTGCCGTCCTTATCGTAAATATAAAGCGTCTCGGGGCTTTCCGTAAGAAAGGACAGGTTGATGAATGGTGGCGTCGCTTTCAGGACAACCGCGCCACCTTTGACGAGGATGTCGGCAAAAATGTAGGTCGCACAGAGAACGATGGCATATGTCGCGATGCGGCACAGCCAGAAGGCTACAGCCTGCGTCTTGCGAGCGGGGCTGCTGACAGCTTGAAATTTATTCGCAGGAGCGTGCATGAGAAATGATCCTTTCTTTGTATCACCCAACGATGCGGAACTTTCGCACGACCAACTGCGCCAGATAGTTGATCAATAGCGAAATAAAGAACAGCGCCATACCAACCATAAACAATGCCCGGTAATGGATACTGCCTTGGACAACTTCGCCCATTTCCTGGGCAATAATGCCTGTCATCGTGTGCGCGGGCTGCACAAATGCGCCCAAGCCCGCGGAGAAATCGGGAATCTCAATCCGGTTGCCTGCACAGAGGAGCACGACCATCGTTTCGCCGATGACGCGGCCAAAACCGAGCAACACGGCGGAAATGATGCCGGAGAGCGCTGACGGAAACATAATCTTAATGATCGTCTGCCACTTGGTCGCACCCAACGAAAGAGACGCTTCGGTAAAATGACGAGGCACGTTGTTGAGGGCATCCTCAGCCAGCGAAAAAATCGTCGGCACCGCCATCAACGCGAGCAAGCAGCCCGCGGTGAGAATGGTGAGGCGTTCGCTCATCGGGAAACCGGGAACCCATTGGAGCCAGGAGACATTCGATAGACTGCGCAATCCACTTCCCAAGACTGCCACGCCGAAAAATCCGAGCACGACGGAGGGAATTGCAGAAATGAATTCGATGTAAGGCTTGATGAACGACTGTTCTTTGCTGCTGGCGATCTGGTTGATGTAGATCGCCGCGAAAATCGAGAACGGCACCGCGATAGCCATCGCGACAATACTGATCAAAAGCGACCCGACGAACAGCGGCACGACCCCATACCAATCCTGCCAAAAGCTCGCTGTTAACCACCGGGGACCAAACAGGAAACTGGTCACCGCCTTCCACATCGGCACGGGTTTGTTCACATCCCAAGCCTGCATCTCTTTTTCTTGATCTGGCAAAGTAGCCACCAATGCCCGGGTGTTGGCCGCGAATTTTTGCAATTCAGCTTCGGCATCAGGGTTGGGCATCTTGGGCAGAGCAGACAGCAGTCCGTTGACATTTCTCTCCAGGTTGCGATTCGCTTCCTGAAATTGCGGAAACATATCCCGCAAGGGCTGCGTCTCTTTGGCGAAATCGAAAACCTCGGGCTTCAACTTCGCGGCTTCCTCAGTTTTTTTTTCGCCCAGAAGCATTTGGATCTCCTGCTTCTGATTGTCGGAAATCAGGACGCGTTCTTTAAGTCCGGAGGCGAGTTCAGTCTGGTCGGAGAGTATGCCATTCAGGTCAGTCGTAACATCGCTGAATTTTTCGTTGAAAGCATCAAACTCCCCGAGGCTTGCATTGATCTCCTCGAGGCTGCGGCCCTGTTTTTGCAGGGCCAGGACTTCGTCCAGGCGCAATTGATTCAAGTCGCGCCCCAGCTTCGTGAATCCGTCCACCTCTGTCCGGACATAATCCACATACTCCAGCCCGGCATGGCGATAGACACGGAGGTTGTCGAGGTTCTGTGGCAGAAACCCAAGTCCCTCTTTAAAGAGCAGCAGCATAATAAGCAGCAGCACCACGATGGAAACTGCGGCGTTGCCGCCGAAAAGGTAATGAATCCATTCGTCCATGTTCTGACCAAGGATGCGGAACTGGCTGGACTTTTTCAGGGCTTCGCGGATGCGCGATGGGCTTTCAAGAGAAGATTCATTCATGGGAAAATTGAATTCTGATGGAGAAATTTTCGGAATGCTGTCTCGGGACAATGGATAACAGCTTTGTGTTTTCGGCAAAGACAAAGCCCATCGAGGGTCGGACTTCGACAGGCTTTGCCGTCAAAGACTCCAGGTAAAGATTACTTGCTACTAGCAGGCGGGACGAAGCCAACCCGGGTCTCGATGGCAGCTCCTTCAGGACTCAAAGTGAAGTCAACGAACGCCTTGGCCAGACCTTTCGGGTCGCCATTCGTGTAGTAAAACGTCGGACGGGAATACGGGAATTTCTTGCTTCTCACAGTTTCCTGGGTAGCAAGAACGCCGTCGGTCTTGATTTCTTTCAAACCTGCGACATCCAAGTATGCCAGACCGACATAGCCGATGCCGTTCGGATTCTTGGCGACTTCGGCAGCGATTTGCTCGTGACCGGCCATCTTCTGCGCGGAAGGAGCGTAGTCGCGTTTCTTCATGGCTAGTTCCTTCCAGTCGGAATAAGTGCCGGAGGAGGTGTTTCGGGTATAGACCGAAATTTTACCCGGTTTGCCGCCAACGGCGCTCCAGTCGGTGATGTCGCCAGTGAAGATCTGTTCGACCTGCTTCCTGGTGAGACCCTCAATCGGGTTGGCACTGTTGGCTACGACCGTCATGGCGTCATAAGCCACGATCGTCGGCTTCATGTTGACGCCTTTGGCAGCAGCAGCAGACATTTCAGCCGGTTTTGCACGGCGGCTGGACATGCCGATTTGCGCAGTACCGTCGGTGATGGCGGCGATTCCGGTGGTCGAACCTTCGGCGGCGATTTCAAAAGTCGTGCCGGGATATTTGGCCTTGAATGCCTCGGCAAGCTGCGGGACGAGTTTGGCCCCGAGCGTATCGGAACCTTTGATAACGAGCTTTTCCGCGTGAGCGAGACTTGCCGTGGCAAGCGTAGCGGCAGCGAGGGTGAGGAATTTATTGAATTTCATATGGGTTTGGTTGGGTTACTGATTCTAGTCGCAAACTGGCGGGGAATCGCGTCGTCCGCCAGTTTGCAGCGGATCTTGGGATTAGAACTTCCAGTTCAGGTCAACCTGGACGGTGTTGACCGCGTTTCGGTTCTCGATGGCCGTGCTGTTGACCGGACCGAAGAAACCGTTTTCGTCGAGGTTCCAAGTCACGAAACCGGTGACGCCGAGCGAGACGAAGTCGGTGATTCCATAGGTAGCGCCAAACTTGAAGCCCCGGGTATTGAGCCTGCCAAGAGCGAAGTCGGAGTCGTTCAGGTTGGGGTCAACCGAAGCGACGCCCGTTTCGCGATAGTTGGCGAACAACGTCCACGCACCGGCGCCTTTCCCGGCGCCGACTTCGAGGCCCACCAACCAGGCAATGCCGTCCTTGTCGCTGTATCCACGGAGTTCGCCGTCCGGACTGATGCTTGTGAAGAAGTTGTAAACGTCATAGAAACGGTCTTCTCCATTAACATTATACGCGAAATCCCAGTAGACTTTGCCCTTGAGCGGCCCGAGGGGGAAGGTGAAGTCGCCGGGAGCAGTGATAACCGCCAGATCGCGCGAGGCGCCGATGTAATAGCCGTCGCTGCCAAGCACGTCGTTAAACGGAGTCTCGTTGTTGAAACCGATGAGAACACCCGCGTTGCTGATCATGAAGCCGGGGGCAAAGGTCACGCTGGTCTTGCTGTTGAACTTGTAGCTGGCGATCAACTGCTGGACGAACATGTAAACGTCATTGCTCGCGTCGCTGTCAGGAAAGTTACTCTTGTCTCTCGGATACTCTTCATTGTAGCCGGGATCGTTTGTGAAGGTAGCGTCGGTGTTATAGATAAACTGACCGGCTACGAGCGTGAGCTCAAAACCGCCCCAGTCTGGTCCGCTTGGCTCGGCCGTGTAAGTGGCGACAGTCTTACCGTCTTTTGAATAGCCGCTGTCCTTCGAATAGCTCACAGGGGCTTCTTCAGCAGGGCTGCCGCCAAACAGCTTGTGGAAGGCAACCGATTCCGTCAAACCAACCGGGTTGATGTCGGCGTCCCAGACGAGGTCCGTCGTGTAGAACGGATTCTTCTGTTTACCGATAACAAACGTGCCCCAATCATCGACGTTTTTGCCCAGGAACCACTTGCTGATGTAGATGTTGGAATCTGAAAATCCCGCATCAATCGTCTGGTTGCCGGAATCCGCAGCCTGGCCGGTTTCGAGGCCGACGCCGGCGAACCAATCGCCGGCAAATTTGAAGTCGGCGTTCAACCGTAGACGAAACCGGAAACGGGAACGCTGGGAAACATGGTTGCCGCTGGCCACCTGCGATTGCTGGTCGTCATACTGCCAGCGGAAACGGGTGTCGCCGGAGAGCTTCATCTCTGTGAGCGCACTCGAAATGTTCAGTTTTCCGGCAGACGTGTTGGTGGTGAAGTCCTTGATGAGTTCGGCGCGGAGTTCTTCACCTTCCTGGTCGGTGAGAATGCCTTTTTCGATGAGTTTATCGATCAAAGGACCGCTGTCCTGGGCATGAAGGCTCGAAGTCGCGAGACCGAGGGACGCCGCGGCTGCCAGCATGATACTTGTTGTTTTGGTCATTTTCCTTGGGTTTTTGAGTTGGCCCTGTGGCCAGGTTGAAGGCGACCGTCCGGTTTAGGGTCAAGGGGACGGTTTCAGGGTGGTTGGTTGTGGTCACGGCATTTCGGGGTGCCGTGTCTGCGGGGGCCACTTAAAGGGCGCAATGTTACGAACAGATGACGCCGTTGTAACATTTCAGGGGCACAATGAACGTCCTCGAGAAACCGACGCGCTCCGCATGCCGGCGGAACGTTTATTACCGTCATTTCCGCCAGGGTTTTACCCAACGAACCGGTAACCAAAACCGCGCACCGTCTCGATGCATGCGCTGTATTTGCCCAGTTTTTCGCGCAACCTCCGCATGTGGGTATCCACCGTCCGCGTATCAATCGCAGCTTCGTATCCCCACACATCACTCAAGAGCCGGTCGCGGCTCTGCACACGGCCGCGACGCTCCATCAACAAAGCCAGCAGCTTGAACTCCGTGGCCGTACATTCGACCGGCTTGTTGCCCACCGTTACCAGATGTTGCGAACGGTTCACCACCACACCGCCAGCAGTCAGGGTTTCTTCCGGTTGCAGGACCGGTTTGCCTCTGCGGATCACCGCTTTCACCCGCAAAATGAACTCGCGCGGACTGAATGGCTTCACCACGTAATCATCCGCACCCAGCTCAAAACCCACCACGCGATCGATCTCTTCCGCCTTCGCCGTGAGCATAATCACTGGAATCATCGCCGTCTGCGCGCTGGCCTTTAACGTCCGGCAAACCTCCAGTCCGGATATTCCTGGCAACATGAGATCCAGCACAACCAACCCGGGCGGTTTCGCTCGGACAGCCTCCAAAGCCGCAGGACCATCGTTCGCCGTGTCCACCTGAAAACCAGCCTTCTGCAGGTGAAATGCGACGAGGTCCACAACATCCTGTTCGTCGTCGACAACGAGAATTTTATCGCTCATGGAGTGAAAAACCGGACGCACCCGGCGTGGGCCAACCGTATAAACTGGAAAAATTCGTCGGCAAGGCAAATCCGGTTTGCAGCCCTTGGGCCCCTAAAAAGGGCTGTTTCCGCGTGCACCGTTTTCTAAGCCACCAAAAAATGCTCCCAGTCCGCGATTCCGTGATGATTTTTAATGAGCACCGTCACGGGAACTTCTTTCGGAGCCACCGGCTGTCGCAGCAGGCGCAAGCCCGCCTCCTGTGGCAGCTGACTGCCTTTGCGACTGTTAACTTCACGGTGCGAAAGCACGCAATTCTCCCACGACGTCACGCCACCGCGCGACAGAGGCACGACGTGGTCGATATTCCCCTCTCCAGGCTTCAAGCGACGGCCCGTGTACTGGCACTGACCGCCGTCACGCACCCAGATTGAACGCGCCGAAAGATTCGGGCGACGCTTTGGCACCCGGGCGTAACGGACGGCCACCACAACCGTTGGAACACGAACGCGTCCACGGGGAGTGTTTGCAAAAATGTCCCCTTCCCGAATGGGCAGTCGCAGCCATTCGTTCCATCGCACCGGAGTCATCGCTCCCTCACTAATATCAAGTCCCGTCGCGGCATTGGTCATCATTTGGCAGAACGCACCCGCCGGTGTTCGGACGTTGATCGCCTGCCAGTTGCGATTCAGCACCAGCACGGTCGCTTTTGTCAGGATGTCGCTCATAACGTTGATTCTGTTTTGCTAACTGTTTGCTAAATTCGTCGCTCGATGCGGCAACAAAAAACCCTGTCCACGCGGCGCGGACAGGGTGCAAAAGGGTATAAAATCTCGCCGTTTCTTCCGATGATTTAGTGGAGCAACCCGTCCGTCCATTCCGTGGAGCATTGGTGCGACAGAAGCATTCTGCCGGGTTTGCATTCGGACATGCCCGCCCGCCGCACACTCACGTGTGAAACAAAAAATGCGTTGAGCCCGTTGGATGGCATGATCTGGTCAAATATTAGAACCGCCGGCGTTCATACATGCGCCTGCAAAACAGCGCAAGAAAAAACTGCCCTTAGCAAGCTGGGATCTTTTTTAAAAATAGAACAAGTAAAATTCATGTTGCGTGCCAACGGGCATAGGCCGGCCTGCTCGACAAATATCCATTTCGGAGGCAGTGTGGCCGATGCTTCCGTGGTTCCAAAACCAGTTTCCGCTCTACCTCGCCCCGATGGCGGGCGTGACGGACCATATTTTTCGCGCACTGTGCAAGGAACAAGGCGCGGACGTGCTGGTGACCGAATTCGTTTCTGCAGAAGGAATCCTGCGGCGCAACGAACGGACATGTGAGTATTTGAAATTTTCAGAAGTCGAACGCCCCCTCGGAGTCCAGCTCTTCGGCGCAGAGCCCGAAACCCTTGCTGAAGCAGCGAAAGCGGTCATTGACTGGGTCCAACCCGATTTTATAGACCTGAATTTCGGATGTCCGGTTAACAAGGTCGTAAGCAAACTGGGCGGATCAGCGCTCTTGAAGGATTGTCCACTGCTCGGGCGCGTGGCGGAGGCCGTCGTTCGTGGGGCAAGCGAAGTTCCCGTGACCGGAAAAATTCGTATTGGCTGGAGCGACACGACCATCAATGCCCGCGAGACGGCCCACATCCTGGAGAATTCCGGCGTGCAAGCCGTAGCGGTGCATGGACGCACCAAGGAGCAGGGTTATTCCGGACAAGCAAATTGGGACGTAATCGGCGAAGTGGCTGAAGCGATTTCGATTCCAGTCATTGGAAATGGCGATATTTCCAGTGCGATGGACGTGATGCTTCGCCGCGCTCAAACGCGCATAGCAGGCGTGATGATCGGCCGTTCAGCGATGTCCTCGCCGTGGATATTCCGTCAAATCCGGCACCATCTGGCGACAGGCGAACTGCTTCCCGAGCCCTCCATGGAAAAACAGTGGGAGTTCATTCTGCGTCATTGTGAACTGACCGTGGCGGATCGCGGTCGGGAAATCCCGGCAATGCACTCGTTGCGCGCGCGCCTTATGGCATATTCGCGAGGAATGCCAGGCGGAAAACTGCTGCGCGGGAAATTTCAGAGTGTGTCGACGCTAGATGAGTTGCGCGGGATCGCCGGAGAACACCTGGCGAGCCTGCAGACTGATGGGGAAATCGACCAACTGTCTATGCTCCCCGAGCCAATTGCCGGATGACATTTTGGACGCTGGCCAGGCCGTTCAGGCGCGTGGGCGACAAGTTCTTCGAAATCTCCAGCTTATCGAAGATTTCGGGCTCAAATCCGACCACCTCCCCGGGTGGCGCGCCTTCGTAAAGCTCGCAGAGCAGGCCCACCAATCCGCGAACCAACGGCGATTCCGATTCTGTCTGAAAATGGCAAGCATTTTCCGCGACGAAACCCGTCAGCCAGACACGCGACGAACAACCCGGCACCAAATTGGCGTCGGTCTTTGCCGCCGCAGGCAGCGGGGCGAGCCTGGGTTTGTGCGCGACAATCGCAGCGAGACGTTCGTGCGGATCCGGGATCACCTCGAATTGCTCAACGAAAGCACGTTGCCGCGCCTCAAGGAAAACGCTGCTCATTTCCATTTAATGCTGCAACCGACGCTCGGTCGCTGCACCTCGGCAACCGGTTTGCCGGCCAGCACAGCCTCAATCGCCGCCCGCAAATCGCGCCCGTTCGGAGTTCCTTTGCCGGGACGCGAATCATCGAGCTGGCCCCGATAAACCAGCGCGTGTCCGGTGTCGAAGAGGAAAAAATCCGGCGTGCACGCCGCCTGATACGCCCGCGCAGCGTCCTGCGTTTCGTCGTAGGCGAGCGGAAAAACGAACCTATTCTTCGTCGCAAAAGCCTTTAAGCCTTCCGGACTATCCTGCGGATAAGTCACCGCATCATTCGAACTGATACTGATGATTCCCAGTTTCTCTGACGAGTAATCGCGTCCCAATCGCGCCAGTTCCTCCTGAACGTGAATGACATACGGACAATGGGCACAAAGAAAAATGATCAGGAGCGGTTTTCCGGCAAAATCGTCCGGCGAAACAATCCGTCCCGAAACGACGTCCGGCAGTTGAAATGGAGGAGCCACGGTCCCCAACGGCAGCATGAAGGATTGAACGGCCATAGGCGCCAGCTTAGCACCAATATTTCGCTACTTCGTCATTTTCTTCAGCTGCTCGAGCCACTCGGTCCAGTCTTTCGGGCCGTGCTCAAAACGTTCCTGGAGACTCTTGAGAACAATCGGCCACGCTTTGGAAAAATATTCGTGGGCCTTGTCCCATTCACCGCCCTCGCCCCAGGCGACGTGATGCAAGGTTACACGCGTCCCTTCTTTCCCATCGGGCGCAAACCGAACGATCACCACCGAGCGCTGTTTTCGGGCTGCCGGTAAGTGCGGAGGCGCGTTCCACGTGAACGACAGCATCTTGCTTTCCTGAAAACCGATGATTCGCATGCCGTCCGCCCCTTTCTCGCCCGGTTTCGCGTAAGGATTAAAGAAAATTTCAAAAGGTCCATTCACCTGCAGTTGGACGTGCGCATCCGGCGCGAAAAATGATTTCACGCCGTCAGTCGTCGTCCACGCTCGCCAAACGTCGTCGATGGGCGCTTTAACGATAACTTCCACAACGATGGTCTTTTCCGCAGCAAACAAAGGATGAGCAATCATCAGAAGGATAAAGGAAAGAACCGTTTTTAGGACTCCAGAAAGCATGGACCGTATTACCGCATTTTCTGGTGCTCCTGCCACACGGATTTGCTTCAACAACCCGACTCGCCCCAGGGCCCATTTGCCGTTTGGAGTTGGATGTCGTAATATCGTAAAACCTAAGGGCTCATGAGCGACGGAGAACCATTCGACGACGTATTTCATGAAGGATCGGCCGGGCTATCTCCTGTGGAACAGGCAGATCGCCTCATTTCGATCCTTCCACCAGACAACCCACTGCGGATTCAACTGATTGCCCTTCGGGCCAGTGTTTCAGAGCAGGAAGAGATGATTCTGGAGGCGCGACGAGCGATCGAACAACTCGAGGAAGTGGTTAAAAAAGTCACTTCACCTGCAAATCGGATCGGCACTTTCATTGCTCCACGCGGGAAAGAGACGGCTCAAATCGTCGTCGCAGGCTCGGATTATTTCTGCAACGTGGATCCGCGCGTGCCTCTGATCCGGCTGAAGACCGGGACACGCGTTCTCGTAAACGAAGCTTACGTCATCGTAGGCGATCTCGGTTACGACACGTTGGGCCCCGTTGCGAAAGTCGTCGAAGTGCTTGGCGAAGACCGGTTGCGGGTCGGCAGCGAGCAGGGACTTCAATCCTCCATTCTGCTCCGGTCCGCTTCGTTGGTTGGAAAAAAAGTTAAAACCGGCGACGAAGTCCGGGTCGATGGCAACATGCGGGTGGCCGTAGAGTTATTAAGCAAACCGTCCTCCCACGACTACTATCTCGAAACGGTTCCTGAACTCCCATGGGACCACGTCGGCGGCCAGCAGGAAGCTCTTTCAGCCATTCGCGATGCCATCGAACTGCCGCTCGTGCATTCCGACCTGTTTGCCCGTTACAAGCATTCCACGCCCAAGGGCTTCCTTCTTCATGGCCCCCCGGGTTGCGGCAAAACACTCATAGGCAAAGCCACGGCCTACAACCTCACACGCCATCTCGCCCAAAAAACGGGCGAACGCATGGAGCAATACTTCATGCACATCAAAGGCCCCGAGATTCTCAATATGTGGCTTGGCGAAAGCGAGCGCATGGTTCGGGAAATCTTCGCCACAGCACGCGAGAAACGCCGCGAAGGCTTCCTTCCATTCCTGTTCATTGATGAAGCGGAAAGCATCCTCGGCACCAGGCGTGCGACGCGGAATTCAAGTATTCTCTCCACTCTCGTTCCGATGTTCTGCACGGAAATGGACGGCATCGAATCCTTAAGTCAGGTCGTCATTATCCTCGCTTCAAACCGCGCGGACTTGATCGATCCCGCCATTCTGCGTCCGGGCCGAATTGACCGGAAAATCAAAGTCAACCGGCCGGATCGTCCGGGATCGCTGGATATTTACCGGATTTATCTGACACCGGACCTGCCGTACGACCCGAAATTGCTTCAGGAACACGGTAGCCCGGAAAAGGTGATCGATTTTCTCGTCAACCGCGTGGTAGATCGGCAATTTGCGAAAACCGAGGAAAACCGCTTCCTGGAAATCACCCTGCGCAGCGCCCGCAAAGAGACGCTTTATCGCGGTGATCTTACGAGCGGCGCTCTTATCGCCTCCATCGTCGCGCGTGCGAAGGAATTTTCCATCAAACGGGCCATCGAATCCGGCGCAGAAGAAGGCATTTCTGAAGATGATTTGATCACGGCACTCACTGCCGAATACGAGGAAAACGACCTCTTCCCGCCAGGCGAAATCACAGAGGACTGGCTGAAATTGATCGA
The DNA here is from genome assembly GCA_036525185.1 of Chthoniobacterales bacterium. GTDB lineage: Bacteria > Verrucomicrobiota > Verrucomicrobiia > Chthoniobacterales > DASVRZ01 > DATDAW01. The sequence continues at coordinate 14,391 of DATDAW010000057.1, forward strand.
TTACGATCCGGACAACGTGGTTCGCATACGACCCGTTCGCCCGACGCCACCCGACGCCGCACAGCATTCCCGAGTCGTTTAGCAACCAGAATACCAACCACTTCCGAAATGCACCGAAGCCTCAATGAAAGATAGCGTTTTTGGCATTGAGACGGAATACGGGATCACAGTGGTCGGACAAGAGGATGTCGATGTCGTCGCCGAATCGATCGATCTTGTACGCGCGTGGAAAGAGCCCGGGACGTTAATGAAATGGGATTATCGAAGCGAGGATCCTCACATCGACGCGCGAGGGTTCCGAGCTCGCGAGCTGCTCCAGGACACCGATGAAGCGAATTATTTCGAAATCGACCGCAATCGGCCCCTAAGTTTTCAAGAAATAAAAAGCGATCTTGTCCTCTGGAACGGCGCCCGGTTTTACAACGATCACGCTCATCCCGAATACTCGACACCCGAATGCTCGACGCTTGCCGAAATCGTCGCCCAGGACAAAGTCGGCGAATGGATCGTGCAGGAATGCGCTCATCGCCGAAATCGCAAACTCGGCGGTGGACGCGAAGTGCGGATTTATAAGAACAATACGGATTTCGATGGTCACAGCTACGGCTGCCACGAAAACTATCTCATGAGCCGTGCCGTGCCGTGGGATCGGCTGGCTGCCGGAACCATGCCCTTCCTGGTCACACGCCAGATTTTCGCTGGAGCCGGGAAACTGGGCATCGAAACGGAAGGCCGTTCGGGGCCCCCAGGAATGTTCCAAATTTCCCAACGAGCCGATTTTTTTAGTGTGCTGATGAGTATCGACACAATGAACAAGCGGCCATTGGTCAATACGCGTGACGAACCGCACGCCGACGCCGCTCTCTTCCGACGCTTCCATGTCATCATCGGCGACGCCAATCTCAGCGAATACGCCACCGCTCTAAAGATTGGAACGACTCTCGTCGTGTTGGAACTCATCGAGCGTGGCATCGCGCCTGAAATCGAGTTGGCCCAACCCATCGAAGCCACCAAAGCCATCAGCCGCGATCCCACGTTTGCGTGGATCGTCGAGCTGCGTGATGGCCGAAAAATTTCCGCGGTGGATTTGCAACGGCTTTATCTGGAGCAGGCAAGGGCGCATATCTCGGTGGGAAACCCTGATTTCGCATGGGTTATGACGGAATGGGAACGGACGCTCAACGATCTGGCCATCGACCCGATGCGGTGTGCAGACCGTCTGGATTGGGCCGCAAAACGCAATTTGCTCATGACTTTTCAGCAGAGCGAAGGGCTGGACTGGGGTGATCCTTGGCTGCAATCGATCGATTTGGAGTATCACAACCTCGATCCTGAACAGGGACTCTATTTTGAGTTGGTCCGGGAAGGTGCAATGCAGCGTTTTGTGACAGACAAAGACATTTTTCGAGCCGCCGAAATGCCGCCGCCAACGACGAGGGCATGGTTTCGTGGCCGTAGCGTCGCCAAATTCGCTTCGCAGATCGCGACCTTACAATGGGATGCGGTTACGTTTAAAACGTCTTCCACGCCAACGGGTTACGGGCGAGTTCCCATGCCAGAAGGAATGGGACAATCGGTCGACGAATTGAATCGTCAGATCGATCGCGCGATCAAACTCGATGACTTACAGGGCCTGTTTAAGTGAGAGGGCAAGACATCATTGCCTTCGCACCGCTGCCACAAAATCGTCAAACAGGCCCTGATAAAGCACGTCCCGCTCGGGATGATATTGCACACCGAAGGTCCATGGACCCGACGCTGCCCGAACCTGCTCAACGACGCCATCAACGGGATGCCGAGCTTCTACAACCAGCAGAGAAGCAACGACATCCAGCGCTTGGTGATGTTCACTATTCACGCCGGCGAAAAGGGCAGGGACGCCCGTTTCATACGCTATCTGCTGGACATTCTCGTGGGTGGGTTTCGTGTGACCCGGGATGTCCAGTCGTAGCGTTCCCCCCAAAGCGACGTTGAGCACCTGCAAACCACGGCAGATTGCAAAAATCGGCCAGTTGCGCCTCCGAGCTTCGGCGACCGCTGAAAATTCCCATTCGTCGCGTCCCGGCTCATCATTACGCACCAACGACGGATCCGGTACCGGCTGGTGCAGAAAAGGCTCTCCCACATCGCAACCCCCGGTCAAAAGCAAGGCATCAGCTGCCGCTAAATCAACCGGTCCAGTCCGCGCATTGCGCACGATTACATCCGGATAACTCGAAAATCGTTCCGCAAACACGTGCTCATCTTCATCCGTGATCCAGCTGGCAATAACCTTCATGTTTCCGCCGTCATTACCAACTGACTGGGTGTAATTTCATTTGTAACACGCACCGGATTCCATTACACCTCACTGAGATTTTTCAACTTATGCGTCGCCCGTTTACCTTTTTTCTGTTGGCCGCCACCGCTGTTGGCCTCGTTGCATGTGGAACCAATACACCTGAGGAAAAGAAGAAACCGACCAAGTACGGCGAGGGAGGAACGGCAAATCCCACTCCGACGCCGAAACCTACGCCGCGGCCGACGCCTGTTCCTGACGTAACCAGCATCGCCCCGGAAGTGACTCCTGTCCCCACGCCCACTCCAACCCCTGCCGCCCAGGATTATCCTGTTGCAACACCTGTTGAAGGCAAACCGGGCTTTGTTACGAGTCCCTACTCCTCGAGTGGCATCGTCGACGTGCGCGGTTATCCCCCCGGCACCGAAGTTCGCGATCCCTATTCCGGGAAGATTTTCCTCGTTCCCTGAGCCACTCAACTCGCTGTCTTTTCAAAAAGTTATGGCCGGGAACAGAAATGCCGGCGTAACGGAGTCCCGGCGAAAAACGACGCCTTTTCGAGAAGTCGCAATTCTCGGCCCCGGTCTTTTGGGCGGCTCGCTCGCATTGGCTTTGCGAGATTCGGCAAACACGCGTTTGTGGGCGCGACGCCCCGAGGCAGTTGCCGAGATCCTGGAACAAAAGATTGCCGCGACGGCTTCGGTCGACCTCAGGGAAGTGATTGACGGAGCGGATCTTGTGATTTTTTGCACACCCGTTGAGGCAATGCACGACATCGCGCTTCGAATCGCGCCAGACGTTCGAGCGGATGCGGTCGTGACGGACGTCGGAAGCGTAAAGGAACGCGTGCTTCGAGAAATAGGCCCGATTTTTGCCAATTTCATTGGAAGCCATCCTATGGCTGGTTCCGAACAGGGCGGTCTCTTTGCAGCCCGCCCGAATCTTTTCGAGGCAGCTGTCTGCATTTTGACGCCGGACTCTTCGACCAATGCACACGCTCTAAAGAAACTGACTGCCTTCTGGGGCGCACTTGGCTGCGAAATCCGGTTTCTTTCGCCCCGAGAGCATGACGAAGCGATCGGCGCCATCAGTCATCTTCCACATCTAACGGCCTCTGCATTGGCCCGCGCCGCGACATCCATTCCCGGCGAGCCACAACTCTTTGCGGGTCAAGGCTTCAGAGATTCCACCCGTATTGCTTCCGGGCCACCTCCGATGTGGGCTGGAATCCTGCTTTCGAATCGCGAAGCCGTTCGCGCAGGGATTCAGCGGCTGATTTCGGAACTCGAAAATGCCGATTCATTTCTTAAAAACGGCGATGAAGAAGGTTTGCGAATGTTTTTGACGGAGGCCAAGTTGATCCGCGATTCTGTGCGTTTGAAACAGAAAGAGAATGGCGGAATTTAGAGTTACACGTGCCCCCCACATCGAGGCGGAAATCAGGGTCCCAGGCGACAAAAGCATTTCACACCGAGCAGTCATCCTTTCAGCTCTTTCCAACGGCACCTGCGTCGTGACTGGTTTTCTACCGGGTGAAGATTGCCAATGTTCTGTTGATGCCATGCGTGCCCTCGGCGTAGAGATCGAGCAACCGGAACCAACGACGCTTATCATCAAGGGCTGTCACCGCCAGCTCAAGGCACCCTCCAGACCAATCGACTGCGGAAACTCCGGTACCCTCATGCGGCTGCTCACCGGCTTGCTCGCAGGCCAACCCTTCGAGAGCGAACTGGTGGGTGACGCCTCACTTTCGGGCAGACCCATGAACCGCGTAATCAGCCCCCTCAGCCTAATGGGCGCCAGGATCACGGGGGAGGGACCGAAGCAAACCGCACCCCTTAAGATTAGTGGCACGCAGCTTCATGCGATCCATTACGAATCGCCCGTTGCAAGTGCACAGGTGAAAAGCGCTGTTTTGCTCGCTGGTCTTTTTGCTCGCGGCCAGACCTCCGTAACCGAGCCCGCGCAGAGCCGGAATCACACGGAAAAGATGTTGAATTACTACCTGCTGAAGACGCATCAGGAGGATCTAACCGTGTCCGTGTTGGGCCAACAAATGCCTGAGTCTCGCAATTTTCAGGTCCCAGGCGATATCTCGAGCGCCGCGTTCTGGTTGGTCGCCGCCGCGGCCCAGGAAGGATCGCATTTGCTCGTCAAAGACGTCGGACTGAACAGCACACGCACCGGTGTACTGAATGTTCTTGTGCGGATGGGAGCCCGGTTGCGCGAAGTCGTCGATGAAGTGGATCAGGTCGAGCGGATGGGCATCCTGGAAGTACGCGGCGGCAGTTTTCACGGCACCACGATCCAGGGCAAGGAAATCCCAAATGTCATCGACGAAATCCCGATTCTGGCCGTCGCAGGTGCGCTCGCAGAAGGCACCACACATATCCGCAATGCTGAGGAACTGCGCGTCAAGGAAACCGACCGCATTTCTGCCGTTGTCCATAACCTTCGGGCCATGGGTGCTGAGGTTGAAGAATACGAAGACGGCTTGGCCATCGAGGGCGGTCGCCCGCTCGAAGGCGCCAAACTCGACAGTTTTGGCGATCACCGCATCGCCATGGCCTTTGCGATTGCGGGACTGTTCGCCGAAGGCGAAACGGTAATCACGAACACGGAATGCGTCGCCACGTCTTATCCCGGTTTTGAGGAACAGCTTAAAAAGATCCTCACGCCGGCCCAGCAATTATCAACCCCGGTCATCTCCTCCTTTGCACGTGAGAAACGGAACGATTAGGAGAAAGGCCGCGAAACACCCGTGAATTTCAACGTCATCGCCATCGATGGACCCGCCGCTTCCGGCAAGAGCACCGTCGCCTCTCAACTCGCAAAACGACTCGGCTACACCTACGTAAACTCGGGCGAGATGTATCGGGCCATCACCTGGAAAATCTGCCTTTCAGGAGCGCCCGTCGACAATGCGGAATCGGTCGCGGCCGTTCTTGACGAGTCACATATTCGCATCGGCGCTGAAAATGGGGTTTCCTACATCCGCATCGACGGTTTTGACCCCACGCCTTATCTGCGCGACGAGCAGATCAATCGCAATGTTTCCCCTGTTTCCAGTATCCCCGCCGTCCGCGAGTTTCTACTGGGCCGTCTGCGGGCATTCGCTGAGGAAAGTAACGTCGTGATGGAAGGGCGGGACATTGGTTCCACGGTTTTCCCGGACACTCCCTACAAATTCTATATCGACGCCTCGCCGGAAGTACGCCGCCAGCGCCGCAGCGCTCAAGGTCAATCCGACGAAATCGCGTCACGAGACAAGGCTGATTCGGGCCGGAGGTCTGCGCCTCTAATCATTGCCGATGACGCATATGTCATTGATAGCTCGCATCTTACGATCGACGGCGTCGTTGGCGAGATCGTCGGCAGACTGAAACTCAAAGGCCTGGCCATTTCGTAGTTCAACACCATGAATGGCTGGTATTTCATCGGCTACTGGCTGAGCAGGTTCTTTTTTCGGGTGTTTTTCCGCCTAAAAATCGTTAACAGGAAAAATTTACTCGAGGACGGAGGCGTCATTTATGCTGCAAACCATGCTAGCTACTTCGACCCGCCCGTGATTGCCGTGTCGTGCAGGAAAGCGATTTTTTTCCTCGCCCGGAAGAGCCTCCTTAAATGGCCTGTTCTCGGACCGATCTTTCCCAAAATTAATGTCATTCCCGTCGACCAGGAGCGCGCGGACATGAGCGCGCTCAAGACGGTTATAAAGCTCGTCCGTGAAGGACAGCGCACCATCATTTTCCCCGAAGGTTCGCGAACACCCGACGGCGATTTGCAACCCGCCCAACCCGGCATCGGCCTGGTCATCGCAAAAACACTCGCGCCCGTTGTTCCGATGCGGATCTTCGGCTCCTACGAAGCTTTCCCTCGCCACGCAAAACGAGTGAAACTGGCAAAGATCACCGTCGTCATCGGAAAACCCATCTATTTCACAGAAGCAGACGTCACCGGAGGCCGGGACGCTTATCAACGAATCAGCGAACGCGTGATGAGAGAAATCGCAAACCTGACCCTCTAGGAAGCCCCGCAACAGGCGAATAGCAACGTGATGCCAAGGACGCCCCCCGTGTTGGATTCAATTGCCTTCTTTTTTTGCTGTGCGAGACATTTTTAATTTTTCTTTTCAATTCCCCCATGAAAAAAATCGAAGCGATTATCAAACCATTCAAACTGGACGACACCAAAGAGGCCCTCGCTGAAATTGGCATTAGAGGAATGACCATGACCGAGGTCAAAGGTTTCGGCAGGCAAAAGGGCCATACGGAAGTTTACCGTGGCAGCGAATACACCATCGATTTCCTTCCCAAGATCAAATTGGAGGTCATCGTCGCGGATCATATGGTTGATCCAGCCGTGAAGGCCATCATTTCCACCGCCAAAACCGGCAAAATCGGGGATGGGAAAATCTTCCTTTCGAGCGTGGATCAAGCGATCCGGATTCGCACCGACGAAAACGGCGAAATGGCAGTTTGATTCAATCCAAGCCGAACAGCCGAACCGGTATCTGTTTCCCTTTTAGCAATCGCTCGCCAAAGTCCACAAAACCACCAGCGAGCTTGCTGTCGAGCTGATTCACAAATTCCTCCGACATCAACGTCGCGACATTCAGTTCCTTGCTCATTCGCTCCAGCCGGAACGTGGTGTTCACCGCATCACCCATGATCGTCGCGTCGCGTTGCGCCACAAAACCGACATTGCTCAGACTCACCGTGCCATAATGCAGCGCGGCGACCACTTTCATCGGTTCAGCGGCGTCCGGCCAGATGAAACTTTGCGCCTTGGCACGCAACCGGTTGGCTGTCGCAAAAGCGCGTTCGCAGATGATGCGATCTTCATCCAGCTTCCCCTCCGGCCAATGCGCAAGGATGGCGTCACCAATGAATTTGTCGATGATTCCGCACGAATCGTGGATCAAATCGCCGGCCTGCTTGAACCAGCTGCCCAAAAATCGCGAAAGTTCCGGTGGGCCAAGCTTTTCCGAATGCGAACTGAATCCACGAACATCGCAGACCATGATCGCTACATCGGCCGTCGCGTTGCGAAAAGCGCCCGACGGGAGGGCCATGGTTACCTCCGGCATTTCTTCCACCGTGGCTTCTTCGCCTGCGTCATGGAATTCGATGCGACAGTTTCCGATCTTGATTTCCGACCCGTCACGAAGTGTTTCAGGGAAAATGACCTGCTTGCCATTCAAAAACGTCCCGTTCCGACTTCCCAGGTCCATAATCTGGTATTCCGCGACACCGCATTTTCGGACGATGGCATGCTGACGGGACACGAAGCTGTTTCCTGGAACGACAATCGTGTTATCCGCGCTCCGGCCAATCGTTGCAGTATTCAGGAGCTCGCATTCAAACGAGGCGCTCTCCTCCGGATAAACAATCAACTTCGCAGTCATGCACACTCGGCTAGGTCCAGCCCTTTCTTAAAGCCGCTACGACGCAAAACTGCAACTGGTTTGTTTTGCGAGGATGCGCATTGGGTGTCACACACCACTCTTGCTGACAGTCAGCTGATCAGTCCTGCTTCCCTGTTTTCGCCAGGATTCGCTCAATCCGCTCGACGATTTCCACGACCGGCCACAGCCGGCCAACGCCTTCGTAGCCGCAAGCAAGCATTCCGTCTTCCGGTCCAATAAAGTCCGCACCGCGGGATTTAAGAGTGGCGACGTTTTGCTGGGTAGCCGCGTGAAGCCACATCTTCCCATTCATGGCAGGGGCGATAAGGAGGGGGGCCAATGTCGCAAGCGCGATGGAAGTGAGAGCATCGTCCGCAATACCATTGGCCAGGCGCGCAATCACGTCGGCAGTTGCGGGAGCAACCACTAAAAGATCCGCTTCATCGGCCAGTTCGATGTGGCCGGGACGCCAACTTTCGCGCTCGTCGAAAACTCCGGTAACGACGGGGTTCTTGGAAAGCGTCTGAAACGTCAACGGTCCGACAAACTGCAAGGCGCCAGAGGTCATAATAACGCTGACATTGTGCCCTTTCTTCACGAGCTGGCTGGTCAAATCCGCCGCTTTGTAGGCTGCAATGGATGCGCTCACCCCAAGGAGAATGCGCGACGGTTTGGTCATGGATACACCGGTTTCACCACCGGAACATGCGCCAGGTCTTTCATCCGCCGGCTCAGGTAGCGCTCCGCTCGCATAATGGCACGGAATTTTTGCAAATCCTCTTCGATGGAGCCGGAAATAATCGTATAGCGGTATTCGCGCCAACGCTGCATTTCGCCAGCCGCATTTCGGATGCGCACCTCGATCTGTTCGTCCGTCTCCGTTCCACGCTTTTGCAGCCGGCGGCGAAGCTCCTCCAAATTGGGCGGCATAATGAACACGTCGGCTACCGCATCTTTAATGTAAGGGTCGGGATACGACCGAACCGAAGCAGCGCCCTGCGTGTCGATATCAATCAACACATCAATTCCGCTCTCCAGATGCTCGACCACTTTGGAGCGCAAGGTGCCGTAGTAATTTCCGTGGACTTTGGCGTACTCCAGAAATTCGCCCGCTTTAGCACGAGCCACGAATTCGGCTTCATCCAGAAAGAAGTAGTCCTCGCCTTCGATCTCGCCCGGCCGCGGCGCCCGCGTTGTGCACGAGACGGAATAAACAAAGTCTGGCGTCTGCCGGAGCGCGTCACAGAGAGTGGTTTTGCCCGCCCCCGAAGGTGCGGAAACTACGAAAAGTATGCCGTGGCGCGCGGTGTCTCTCATGGCAGGAAATCACTCAATGTTCTGGACCTGTTCCCGGATCCTCTCGATTTCGGCCTTGCACGTCACGATCAATTGCGAAATCGACGCATCATTTGCCTTCGACCCCAAGGTATTTAGTTCGCGCCCGATCTCCTGGACCAAAAACTCGAGCGTCCGCCCGACGGGTTGGTCGCTCGTCAGATGAAGCTCAAATTGGCTCAAATGGCTCAGTAACCGTGTGAGTTCCTCGGAAATATCGCAACGATCCGCGAAAAGAATGACTTCTTTTTCCAGCCGTTCGACGTCCACTTCCATGTCGCCGGCAACTTTCCGAATGCGCTCTCTCAAAGCCGCCCGGTATTTATCCACAACGGCTGGATGCACCCTTCGGATCTCTTCGATGGCGTTGGCAACTAGGGCCAGGCGGTTTCTCAAGTCAGCGGAAAGCTGTCTCCCCTCCCGTTCGCGCATTTCTACGAGCTGCTTAAGTGCCTCGGCAAGTGCCTTTTCAACAACGGGCCAGACAGCTTCCGCATCGACGGTGGCAGTTTGGGCACGGATTACGCCGGGGATCGCCGCAAGTGTAGCCACGGAAATTTCTCCGACCAATCCGAGCTGTTGTTGAAGCCTGAAAAGTGCCGCATGCGCATGAGCGGCAAACACGGTGTCGATCAACGACGACGCGTCAGAAACTTCAGTCTGCGCATAGCTTACGAATGCATTGATGCGTCCGCGCGACACGATTCCCGTAGTCGCTTCACGCAGTCGTGGTTCCAGCGAAGCAATCTCCCGAGGCAAATTAGCGGCGATTTCCAGCTGCTTCCGATTCACGGAATTGACTTCGACAGTGACCGCCCATCCATTTTTTGAAATCTGGCTCCGGCCATAGCCGGTCATACTTTTCATTTACTCCTTTAACAAAAATCCAGCCGCCTGATCGACGTCTTTGTCGCCGCGACCAGAGAGATTAACGATGACAATTTTATCTTTGCCAAGCTTCGGCACGGCTTTGATCGCATGCGCGACCGCGTGCGCGGATTCGAGCGCTGGGATAATGCCTTCCAGCCGGGCGAGCGTCTGGAAGGCGCCAAGCGCTTCGTCGTCGGTCGCATAGTCGTAGGCGACACGGCCAATGTCGTGCAGGTAACAATGTTCCGGTCCGACGGCGGCATAATCCAGCCCAGCCGAAACGGAATGCGTGCCGAGGACCTGGCCGTTGTCGTCTGCGAGCAGCCAGGTTTTCGCCCCTTGAAGCACACCCAGACGGCCCCCCTGAAAACGCGCCGCGTGTTGGCCAGGCAAAATCGCCCGTCCGCCGGCTTCGACGCCAGTCATTTCAACTTCGGGATCATTCAAGAATGGATAAAACAGTCCGATCGCGTTGCTGCCTCCGCCGACACAAGCAATGAGATGATCGGGCAGGCGGTTTTCCTTCTCCAGAATCTGCCGCCTTGCCTCGTCACCAATCACGCGATGAAAATCCCGGACCATGGCTGGGTACGGATGCGATCCGTAGGCCGTTCCGAGAATGTAATGCGTTGAACGGACGTTGGTAACCCAGTCGCGCATGGCTTCGTTGACGGCCTCTTTGAGCGTCGCTTGACCGGCAGTCACGGGGACCACAGTGGCGCCGAGAAAACGCATCCGGGCCACGTTGAGCGCCTGTCGTTTCATATCCACTTCGCCCATGTAAACCGTGCATTCAAAGCCGAATCGCGCTGCCACCGTAGCCGTCGCAACACCGTGTTGACCCGCTCCTGTCTCGGCGATGACGCGCTTTTTGCCCATTCGTCGCGCGAGCAAAATCTGGCCAATGGCGTTGTTGATCTTATGCGCACCCGTGTGAAGCAGATCTTCGCGTTTGAGGTAAATCTTCGCGCCACCCAGTTCCTGAGTGAGGCGTTCGGCAAAATACAACGGCGTCGGTCGGCCAACGTAATCCTTCAGCAAACCAGCCAGCTCCGCCTGAAATCCCGGGTCACGTCGAGCTCGGTGATACTCCGCCGTGAGTTCAGTGAGCGCCGTCATCAGCGTTTCCGGAACAAACATTCCACCGTAAGTGCCAAAGTGGCCGAACTCATCCGGCAACGTATCAAACCGCGGTTGTTCCAAGGAGGCTGTGCTCATAGTCCGCAAAGTGTAGCGGCTTTAGGCAACTCGCGCAAAGGACCCGCTCTGGAAAAACACCTTCAAAATAACAATCGCTGGCTTTCTGGCAGGTCAGCCTGGCGTGCCAGTAGAACCTTTTCCAGCGCCCGGCGATGTGGAGAAGGCATCGGCAAATACAACGCTTCGTCTGCTGTGACCCACCGCTCGACAGGCGCAATCTGTTGTGGTGGCACTCCGTGAGCGCCCGGAAGAGGACGGCGCTCACAGAGCGCCGCTACAACGGTGAACACCTCCAGTGTCACCCGATAACGCGTGATACTGTAGTCATGACGGACCAACGGTTCTTCCGCGAACGGTCCGGACTCAAGCGGCGGGAGAATCCACATGCCCTTCCAGGGATTAACCAGCCGTTGATGAAGCAAAAAGCGCCGGTCTTTCTCTGCAAAGAAACTGCGCTCCAATTTCCGCGTAATCTCGAGTTTAGCCCGCTTGACGGGCAGTTTCGCCGGCTCTCTCGCATTACAAAAGCCACTCACAGGGCACTCTTTGCAGCGTGGTTTCGGGAGGCAGATCAGAGCACCAAGCTCCATCAAGGCACTATTGAACTCGCCCGCTCCGGCAGTCGGCTGGAGTGATTCTGCAAGCTTCCAAATGCAGCGCTTGCCTTCAGACGAGTCAATGGCCAGTGAAACATCGAAAAGCCGCGCCAGGACGCGGCCGATATTGGCGTCCACAATCGGCGTCGGAATATCCCGCGAAAAGGTCATCACCGCTCCCGCGGTGTAATCACCCAAGCCAGGCAGGCGCCTCATCTCTTCAACGGTTTCCGGGAAACAGCCGTCATGCTTTTCTACGATGACTCCAGCCGTGCGATGAAGGTTTCGTGCCCTCGAATAATAGCCCAAGCCCTGCCACATCCGCAGCACCTCCTCCTCATTGGCCGCAGCCAGCGTTCTGACATCAGGAAATCGCGCCATCCAACGGGCGAAATACGGTATAACTGTCACCACCTGAGTCTGTTGCAGCATGAACTCCGAGACCAGAATCGCATACGGATCGCACGTCCGACGCCATGGCAAATCCCGCGCGTGCTGCCTGAACCAAGCTCGCAAAGCTCGCTCAAACACGGCCGGTCTCAGCACTAGTTCAGCCATCCCTTTGCCCAATCGACCACACTGGTCCCGACCCAGAAGATTACCCACGCCGCCAAGCCGAAATACGCCAGCGTCAGGATGCCCCAAGCAACGGATAGCACGGCCATCAGCCCATCCTTTTCCAGCCAGGCGAGAGCCGCAAAAACGATCATTAGCGCGGGGATCGTATTGTTGAACGGAAGATTTGCGCACGGGATCGTCAGCAACACGCCGCCGGAAAAAATGAGCCAGCCGACCGTCTTCATTCCGCGCGGTCCGTCCACCCAGTTGCTGAGCCGAGGACGGGTGAATTTTGCCAGCCACAGCAGAATTCGTCGACAGAATTTCAACAACGTCACCCACATTCTTCCGTGCAAATGCCAGGCGGCAATCTTTTGCGGGAGTGCAACGTGATTTCGGCCGCGACTCATTTGCCAGCCAATGAGAATAAACGCCCCGCCGCTCGCCATCGTCAACGGCCCCAACGACATTGGCTGAATAAACGGCGCCGCCAACAAGAGGCACACAAAGCAAAATCCTGCGCCTTCGAGCTCGTCGAGCAGGACGCCGAGCGTAATCCCCTCGCCTTTGCCCGCCCGGTCGATGCAAAAATCAAGGCAGCCAAGTGTGTGCTCCAGCCGCGAGACATTTTCTCCGATGGCTAACTCGCTCAGGTCGGCGGAAGCTGATTTTTCCTGAAGGGATTCCATGCCTGCGACAATGTCACGACATATGACAACGGACAACAGGAGCCGCCGTTGCACTTCCACCGGCCGAAAAAGAGGATCGATCGAATTTGTTGCCTCGCTTCTATTGAAACGGCGAAAAACCGGGCGGTAGGGCGGCCGGTTTTTCTACTGTCGTCGCGAGATGTACGTGGGCCTCGGCCTCAGAAGCTTTCTGTACCGCGAGCATCGTTTCCAGAACGTGGAGAGCGAGTTCGCCGCTTGCACGGTGCGGACGACCTTCGCCAATCGCAGTGACCATGTCCACTACGCCAATGCCACGACCGACGTCGTCGCTGTGCGTGAGCCGGATGGTTCTCCATTCCTTTTCATTTCCAGTTCGCATTTCAACGTCGCCACCGAATGTGTTCGGGTCCGGCACCCGGAGCGTCCCTTCACTGCCGTAAATCTCAATAATAGGCAGCGTGTGCGACCGGATATCAAAAGACATGTTCAACGCAGCTATGGGACCCGCAGCAAAATCCAGCACCCCAACGTAGTGAGTCGGAATTTCGACGGGAATCTTTTGTCCTCTTTTTTGTTCACTGCCGATTATCCGTTCAGCGAAAGAAACTCGCGCCGACCCCGTCACACGCTTCACGTGACCCAGTAAATTCACCAGCGCCGTCACATAATACGGCCCCATGTCCAGCATCGGACCGCCACCCGTCTGATAAAAAAACTCCGGGTTCGGATGCCAGCCTTCAGGGCCGCGACTCGCCAAATTTGCCACGGCAGCGACCGGCACGCCGATTGCCCCATCATCAATCAATTTCCGCGCGGTCTGAATTCCGCCGCCGAGAAACGTATCTGGCGCGGAACCAGTTCGCAATCCACGGACCGCTGCGCGCTCGATCACGAACTGCCCTTCCGCGACATCCAGTGCGAACGGTTTTTCCGTGTATACATGTTTTCCGGCGTCGAGAATGGCGAGATTCACTGCCGCATGCACCTTTGGCACGGTCAGATTGATCACCAAATCGATCTCCTTTTCCGCGAGCAAATCCTCAACCCGATAAGGCCTGACCCCATACTCCTTTCCCTGTGCCTGTGCGCGGGAGAAATCCAGATCGGCTGCCCCGGCAACCCTCACGATAGGAAATTTCCTGAGCCAGGTGAAGTATTGCTTCGAGATGTTTCCGCAACCGATAACGCCAACTTTAAAGGGGGATGCCATAGAGGATTTGTCAAAAACGCAGCAAACGTAAGCTGCGAACCAAGGCAAGAGTTTTGTCAATAGACGGCATCCAAAGCTGGCATTCCCGGCTTTCCCCAAAAAGCGCCACCAGCCTAAAGGCGGCCGCCTGTTGAACTCCCATCACCGGGAACCACGCGCAACTGCAGTGGTGCTTTCGCGCACGGCCAACTTCGGCTTCATGATCATCTTCGTCGAAGCGTTCGTTCCATTCTCAATCACGTCGATCAGGAGCTCCATCGCGCAGCGTCCAAGTTCTTGCGGTTTTTGATCCACAGTCGTCAAAGGCGGATTCGCCATTGCGGCGATGTTCAAATTCCCGCAGCCAATCACCGATACGTCCGCAGGCACGCGAAGGCCGTTACGCGCCAATTGTTGCACCGCGCCGACCGCCGCAAAATCCGACGGCGCGACGATCGCGGTAAAATCCACACGACGTTCCAGCAGCAACGTCACTGCTTTCCGTCCTTCTTCAAATTCAAAGCCGTCGCCTACAATCAAAGCGTCATCGGGTTCGAAGCCGGGGGCACGCATCGCTTCGCAATACCCTTTGAAGTGGTCCTGTGCGCTCAGACTGCCCCGATAGCCGCGAATACACGCGATATGCTGGTGTCCAAGCGCCAGCAAATGGTCCGCTGCGAGCCTGCCTGCGGCCACACCGTCACTCCCAACATACGGCGCAGCGATGCCGGGCACCGGCACCTCCATGAGCGCAAAGGGAAATTTCTGACGAATCATCAGCTGGTAAACGTCCGGGGCGGCTTCGGAAATGACAGGTATCACCAGTACGCCATCCACGCGATATTCACGAAGCGCGGCGATTTCCGTCGCCACGGCTTCAGGGAAGTTGTGGCTCTGGCACAGGAAGCACCGCATCCCACGCGCGCTTGCCTCCCTCTCGGCCGCGACAATTGGTTCCCCAAAAAACGACAGAAGCGTATCCGGCACGACGATCCCTACGACATGCGTGCGATTTGTTTTCAGAGCGTGAACGAGCGCGTTTCGATAGTACCCGGCGGCCTCGACCGCTTTGAGAATTTTCTCCCGGGTATCTTTACTTACCATATGGCCACGCCCATTCAGCACGTGGCTTACAGCGCTTCGGGAGACTCCGACCTGGCGGCTGATCGTGGTTTGAGAAATACTCATGGAACCATTTCAGCACAGTTCTCATGAGCTGTCTTGGCCATCAAAGATCCCGGCCGGAGCGACAATCACGGCGGTGTACTCAGGGTGACTCGCGCCGTGTACTCCGCAGCGTCATTCGTGCTATTTACGTTCTGATCCATCGCGAAATCGACAGTGCTGCCAACGCCAACGCTGACTCCCTGAACGGAATAGGTGACCGTCTGGTATGGGGCTACCAGTCGATTGTATTTTTCCACCCCATCCACAATAATCCGCGCACGGACGCCGTCATTCGAATTAGCTAGCCAGATTTTTCCGGTCAATTTCACCAGACCGTCCACATCGCTCACCCAGCGGCGCACCGCCCAATGACCAGCTGGGTGACTCATACTGTGCGTAATAAACGGAAAATCAGCAGTGCCTTTCCACCGATAATTGTCATGTCGCCAGATCGCCCAATTCATCGGTGCAAAGGACGCCGGGGTATAGGACGTTCCCGAAGGAACAACTGCAGAGCCATAGTACCACCCGTTAGCTCCCTGGGTCTTTGAATAGTCAGCCAGCGAATCCGCGATTACAGCATTGCTCGCCTCCGTCACCGCATCAATGCTGCCTGGCGTTGAAACATACGTGACATTTTGATCCAGTTCGAGCGCAACAACATTCTCCACAGGATCGACTGTCCTTACATTTCCGACAATGTCGGTGATCGTAACAGGTGAAGCCGTGGAGAAGAAGACCGTCGTCGGCGCAGTGCTCCAGCACACGTACTTGCGAGACAAACCGGCACTAAAACGATAGATATAAGTGGTATTGGCAATCTCGGAGGAAATCCGTGTCTGACAACCCCATCCATAAAGCTGACGAATTAATACTGCGTACGTTACAAACATCGGATTCGGCAGAAAGCTTCCCCGGGCGTTGTCCACTTTGCCAACAAGACCCCGGTACGCAAAACTCGAACCCCAATCCTGCATTAGATAGTAGTACATCCGTTGCACGCCGGCCGACAGCATCAGCGTAACAATTCGCGGAAGATAGGAAGCCGCCGCAAACTGCCCTTCAGCGGTTGAGACGCTTTGACTGAATTCGCTCGCCCAGATCGGCTTGGATCGTCCACCATTGTACCCCTTGATCAGCGCATTCAGCTCACTAATTTCCAGATCCACCCCCTCCGGATAAGTCCGATACGGATGAACGGAAACAGCATCCATATAAGCTAGGCCCCCGTTGTCGAAGACGCTCTTGAGAAAGCCATGGCCCACCGGCACCGTTGCGCCGCCAACGATGGCCACCGACGGGTACAGCGGCTTTATCGTCTGCCAGAGCGTTTTCATCATTTCCGAGTAATAGAAACCGCGGTTGGTCGTCGCCGGACCTTTGATGAATGAGCCGGCATTGTATTCGTTCCAGCCCTCGACAAAATCAATCTGGCCTGGATACCGGTTGAGCGTTTGCAATGCGTAATTCGCGTATCCCGCCCGCCCGGCGTCGGTGTATGGTGCTGTGTAAACAGCAGGGAGATAGCCGCTGGTGTCCCAATCATAGAATTGATTTCCCCAGTCCAAAGTAATAAGAGGATTGATTTGCGAAGTCGCGGCGGCATTCATATAGTTCGCATACTGGGCATAATTGAAAACGCCCTGCGGATTTTCCACTGCAGCCCAATACTGTTCGTCGCGAAAATGAGCGATCCCCGCCCGCGCCATGATCCCCATCAGAACCGTTGACGCCCCCTGTGAAAAATGGGTTTGCACACCAAAAGGAGACTTGCCCATGGCCAGGACATTGATGGGTGTAATAATCGCAAATCGCGTCTGCCGCGTAGAAATAATTTCACCCAAAGCATTTTTCTCTGTTAAATCGAGTAAAAACCAACCGACACTGCCGGTGTTTGGTCTGATTTGCGTGCTGCCAGCCAACGGATTGGCACCCGCATCCACCTCATTTCCAAAGAAATCCGTCACCCGCCAAGCGACAGTGGCACCCGACCCCGAGACGGGTATCGAGACAGTCTCAGTGGTCAAGAAGATGTTACCGATGGTTGTGGGGGCGACTATCAACGCCGCACGAAGCGGTGTGATGAATGTTAGAAGCAGCGCGAACACAGCCGCTCGTGGTAGAACGCGAGCGAGTATCATTTCGGCGCGGAGATTACTGCATTATCAACAAAACTGTAGGACGTTTTTGTAAAATTTTAGCTGCATAATGACACATCGCGCATCCGGGATGACATGACATCACCGCAAGTGGCAGGCCGGTGGATAGATCCGACAGTTGTTACTATAATCGAAAAAAAAGCTCGGCCGTCCGGGTCGTGTGGCTGGCAAACTCTTCGATCGATTCGCCCCGAACGTCGGCGAGAACGTCAGCCACCCGGCGCGTGTGCGCCGGTTCGCAGCGTTGGCCCCGGAAGGGAACAGGCGCTAGATACGGGCAATCGGTTTCCACCATAAACTGGCCCGGCTTAAGCCCTTTGGCGACATCGCGAACGTTGTCGCCGTTCTTAAAAGTGGCGATACCTGTAAAGGAAACGAGATGTCCCATTTCCAGAATGTGCTGCGCGCATTCGAGGCTTTCCCCAAAGCAGTGAAACACCGCCCGCAAACGTCCTGTGTACTCCGAAAGGATGGCGACCGTGTCATCCCAAGACGCACGTTGGTGAATGACGACGTTCAGCCCCAGTTCCGCTGCAAGATCCAGCTGAAGACGAAAATACTTCGCCTGTTTTGCTTTGGCTTCTTCAACGGTCTGACCAGACTTGAAGACACCCCCTTTGGGAAAACGAAAATAATCGAGTCCCGTTTCACCGATGGCTGCCGCGCGCGGTCGCTGCGCGAGAGCGCGCAACGCGTCCACAAAATCTTCAGGCTCCTCATCAACAGCGTTCGGATGGATACCGGGAACAGCAAAGATCTCTGGATGCGTTGCAGCGAGTTCGAGCGCCCGTTCGCTGGCGGCAAGGCCTGTCCCGATGCTGATGATACGCGTAACGCCTTCGCGGCGGGCGTTTTCCAGCACGGCGTCAAAATCAGCCTGAAATTCGGGGTAATCGAGATGAGCGTGAGTGTCGATGAGCATCGCGGATTCTGGATTCTGGATTTTCGATTTTCGATTTAGCTCCGATTGCAGCCAAGATCCAAAGCCGAGAATCCAAAATCGAAAAATCTCTCACCACTCAATCACCGCACCGGCCCACGTCAATCCGCCGCCAAAAACAACCAGCAGCAAGTTGTCACCGCGCTGGAAACGGCCGGAGCGATTTGCTTCGTCGAGTGCGATGGCAACGGCCGCAGCAGATGTGTTGCCGTAAAGATCGAGATTCACGAAGAATTGATCCATCGGCAATTTCAAGCGGTCAGCAATCGCCTCGATGATCCGGACGTTGGCTTGGTGCGGGATGACACATTTGATCTCCGCGGCGGTCAAACCACAGGCGTCCAGGACGTCGATAGCGGCGCCAGTCATGGCAATGACGGCTTGTTTGTAGGTTTCCTTGCCCAACATTTTAATGGTGTTGAGCTTTTTGTCGAAATTTTCGGGCGTGACCGGACACGCGGAGCCGCCGCCGGGCATGATCAGGATATCCGAAAAATTGCCATCACTGCCCATTTTCGTGATCAGGATGCCTCGGGACCCTGGACGATGCTGAAGAATTGCTGCTCCGGCGCCGTCGCCGAAAAGGACACAGGTATTGCGGTCGGTCCAATCGATGCAGCTGCTCAATTTATCCGCGCCGATGACGAGCACCGTTTCATACGTGCCGCTGCCAATGAACTGGCGCGCCGTTTCAACCGCGTAAAGAAATCCCGAACATGCAGCCGACAGATCGAACGCGGCAGCATTCTTGGCGCCTAGTTTTTTTTGCACCCAACACGCGGTGGCCGGAAAAAAGGTGTCGGGCGTGACGGTTGCCACGATGATCAAGTCGAGGTCCAGCGCGGTGACCCCGGCCTGTTCCATCGCTTTTTTCGCGGCTTCGACGCTCAAATCGCTCGTATTCTGGTTTTCTGCGGCAATACGGCGTTCCCGGATGCCCGTGCGTGTGACGATCCATTCATTGGAAGTCTCTACCATTTTTTCCAGATCGGCGTTGCTGAGAACACGTTCCGGGACATAGCTGCCGGTGCCAGTGATAGAAACGGAGCGGAGCGGGGTTTGGAGCGGCATGGTTATTGGGCGATGGGCGAGGCGGTCTTTCGGTGATGCCGTATTTCCTCGAGAATATGCGGGTTGACTTCGTGAGCAACCGATTCCGCGGCGACGCGGATGGCATTCTTGATAGCGCGCGGGCTGCTGGCACCATGCGCGATGATGACGGTGCCGTTGACGCCCAGGAGCGGACTCCCGCCATATTCGTCGGGATCGATTTTTTTCTTCAGCGACTTGAATGCGCCCTGTGCAAGCATGGCACCTGCAAGCCGGACCGGATTGGCCTTCAGCTCGTGTTTCAGCCATGTCATAATGGCGACGGCGATGGATTCGCACGTTTTAAGGACGACGTTGCCGACGTATCCATCGCAAACGACCACCTCGACAGGATCGGAAAAAAGATCATGGCCCTCGACGTTCCCTCGGAAATTGAGCGAGGTCTGCTTTAACTCCTTGAACACCTCCTTGGTGAGATCGGTGCCTTTGGTGTCTTCGTCACCGATCGACATCAAACCGACCTGGGGATTCTTGTATCCCAGGACGTGGCGCGAATAGACGCTGCCCATGATGGCGTATTGCACGAGGTGAATCGGGCGCGGCTCTGGATTCGCTCCAGCGTCGATGAGCAGGAAAAGATTTGTCTCCGTGGGCATCACGGTGGCAATGCCTGGACGGTCCACTCCGGGCAGGGTGCGGAGTTTGATCTGTGCCGCGGCGACAACGGCCCCGGTATGCCCGGCACTGACGAATGCGTCCGCTTTCCCGTTTTTGACCAGATCCATCGCCCGGGACAGCGAAGAATCCTTCTTTTTGCGGACCGCGTCGAGGGCGGCATCCGTCATATAGACAACTTCCGTCGTATGGACGATCTCGAGCCTGGGATCGTTGAGCGGAAACCGGTGGGCCTTGAGTTCACGCTCAACGGCGGCTTTGTCGCCTACGAGGAATAGTTTTTCGATCTGCGAATACTCTGCGAGCGCCTGGACTCCTCCGGCGACGATGTTCTTCGGCGCAAAATCGCCGCCCATGGCGTCGAGGGCGATTTTCATCGGGCGATCTTAAAGATTAACGGCAACCACGACCACAAAGGGATGCGACGACGACGCACAAAGACGGTCTCCGCAATTCAACGTCGGAATTAAACGCCGATCGTGAGGACCTGGCGCCCTTTATAATAACCGCACGCCGGGCACGCGATGTGGGCCGGCTTGCGGCTGCCGCATTGGTCGCAGGTTGCGAGCGAAGGCGCATGCCAGCGGTTTGCCGCACGGCGGGTCCGGAGGCGCATTTTCGAGGTTTTTCTCTTGGGAACTCCCATTTTAACTCCTTGGTCTGATTTGTAATTGTTTGAGAGCATCCCACGCCTGTGTCTGGGCGGCGGACGCCGATTCGGTTTCGCTTGAAATGTGGCTTCCTGTTTCCGAGGCTTTGGCGGCAGATCCAGCACCTGGGCACTGGTTTGAGCCGTCCCAATCGCAACGCGGGTAGGCCGGAAGGGCGAGCAATATGTCTTCCCGAACCATGGGCGTCAAGTCGATCATTTCAGGACCCGTGAGTTCGGTTTGCAGGGCGAAATCTTCAATCTGAATTGGGTAAACGAATTTCTCGAGGCAACGCACGCATTCGAGTTCAAAATCGATCGCAATCGTCCCCGTGGCGAAGAGTCCGCCGTCGGAAATACCCACTTCGAGCCGGTAGCGAATGCCTGTGAGGGGCCGGATGTTGCTTTCGTGGAGATCCAGAAGGCTGCTGTCCGCTTCCCCTTCCAAAACCAGCCCCTCTGCAGGGATTTGCTTGAGGTGCACTTTCATGGACGAAATTCGGCCAATTTTTCGGGAATTGCCAGTTTTTCGACGTACAAGCGACGTCCCGGCTGTCCTGCTGTCCTCCAGAACGACGAAGGAGTCTTCTTTTTCAGACAGGAAGAGAGTTGGAAACCGTGCTCGACTCCGAGCTCAAAACAGAAACTCACCCTGTCCGCCTTTCAGCCCCAATTTTTCGGACTCGGCACGGACTTCGTCGGTAAGTCCCTTGAATTCACATTTTTCCATCGCGGTGATCCATTCAGGGTATCGCGGAACAATTTTCAAACGGTCAATCGGGACAGGCAACGGCAGGTCCAGGTCGAGTCGGACCATTTCGCGATTCTGCCGGACGAGATCAAGCGCAGCCCGAAATTTTTCCCGCAGCTTTTCATTGGCGATGGCATTCGGATTTTCCAAAAGCCGGTCCAGGCCACCGTGCCGGACAAGCAGAGTGGCCGCCGTTTTCAATCCGACGCCGGGAACGCCCGGAATGTTGTCCACACTGTCGCCGATCAGGGCTAGAATATCCCCGATCATCGGTGGCGGGACGCCCCATTTTTTAAGAACAGCGGCCTCGCCCAGCAACGCGTGTGGATCCGACGGCGAAGCAAGATCAGCTTTGTTGGTCGAATATACCCAAACGCCGTCTCCAGTAAGCTGGAATAGATCCTTGTCGTTGGTGGCCAGGATGACCTCGTGCCCCAGAGCGCGCGCCGCCACCGTGTAGGAAGCCATCAAATCATCCGCCTCAGTGCTCGGAATGGACAGGCTCGGGAGGCCGATCAGTGGCACGATGTCATGGATCGCGTCGAGCTGAATGGCGAGATCGCTAGGCATTTCCGCCCGTTGCTGTTTGTATCGCGGTTGCAACTGCGTCCGTCGTTCCGGCAAGCCTTCATCCCAGACGACAGCCGCAAAGTCCGGCGCCAGATCCTTGAGCATTTTCCGAACGGTTTTGATAAATCCGTAAATGGCATTCGTTGGCTCCCCACGCGAATTGCTCAGGCCCCGGATCGCGAAAAACGACCGGTAAACGTAGTAATACCCGTCAATCAGGAGAAGGCGCATCGGCAAAGGTTTTAAGTTTGTCAGTTTGTAAGTCTTAAGAGCGGAGATGCATTCCTCAGGCGGTGAACAATGACGAACAGCGATCTAGATATTCGGCGTAATCAAGGCCCTCGATTCTTCTCAAAACTTACAGAACTTAAGACTTAAGACTTCGCTTCAGGGCCTTGGCGTCACGTTCGCTGTCCCGCTCAGGCCGACCTGCCCGACCATCGCCGCTTCGATGGTATAAGTGCGCCCGGCCACCATGTCGCGTGTCGGCACAGACTCCGAGTATTCGATTCGTTCACCGGGATTGATTGTGATGACGCCGTATTCCGGATTGAACGCGTGATCTTCCGACCACGTGAAAACGATCTTTCCTTCAGGCGAGCGAGCGAGGATTTCGATACGCTGCGACGACGTAAAGGTCAGGTTGACCATGTTGTTCTCACCGTTTGCGACGCGCACAGTTACTAACACCTGGCGTTTTTCGCTCAGCGAAGGCGATGGATCATCCACCAGCACGGAAAATTCCAACCCGCGCGCTTGTTTGACCTGAGGGGATTTGTCGAACGGGTGCAGTACGCGATCGAGAAAGCTGCGCTTTTTCGGCGGCGAGATGTCTGTCGGCGCCGCAACGCCAGGTGCGGTCGGATCGACCGGACCCGTTACGGCCGCCGTTTCCGATGCAGCAGCGGGGCCTTTCTTTTTCCAAAAACATCCGGCACAACTCAAAGCGATCAGGGCAAGGGCGATAGGAAAGAGTGCAAAATTTACGCGTTTACGCATTTCCTCCGCATACACAAAGGTTTCAGAGGTTGCAATTGCGTTTGGATTCTTTCATGCAAAGCGGATGTCTTCCCTCTCCTCCCGCCTGCTCGTTATCTTTCTGATCACAATTGCCGGCCTCTTTAATATCGCCGGTTCAAAGAAAAAGCCGGCGGTCACCGTCCGTTTTCACGTGGAGGCTTCGAAGGAAAACGGCGCCCCGTTTACACTCCACATCCCGCGAGCCGACGGCCAGGGCGACTTGTGGGTGAGCCAGATTCCTGCCATCTCCGAAGAAGACATAGAATCATTCCTGCCCTATCAGGCAACCGACGGAACATTCGGGGCTTATTTCAAACTCGATTCCCACGGCAGACTGGCCATCGAGACCCTAAGCATGGAGGCCAAGGGAAAAGTCCTCGCCGTCATTGTCAGTGGCCGCCACGTCGTGGATCTCCTCATCGACCGCCCCATTCGCGACGGCCTCGCGGTCATTCCCAGCGGGTTGACCTCCCAGGAGGTCGATCTCCTGCACAAGAAGATTAAGATTACCGGCGAGAAGACAGGGAAAAAATGATTTGCAGGTATTCTCTCACAAGGTTCTGATCCAAACGCATCACCACGACTATGCCCCAGCTTCCTACCATCATTTACACCAAGACCGACGAAGCGCCCGCTCTCGCCACCTATTCCCTGCTCCCCATCATTCAGGCGTTCACGAAACATTCCGGCATCGCGGTTGAAACCCGGGACATCTCCCTCGCCGGGCGCATCATCGCCAATTTCCCCGATTACCTCACTGACGATCAGAAAATCGGTGATGCGCTCAACGAACTCGGCGCCCTGACGCTCAAGCCGGAAGCTAACATCATCAAACTCCCGAACATCAGCGCCTCCATCCCTCAGCTCAAAGCCGCTATCGCCGAGTTGCAGAAAAAAGGCTACAAGCTCCCCGATTATCCAGACGATCCAAAAACGGACGCCGAAAAAGACGTCCGCAACCGTTACGACAAAATCAAAGGCAGCGCCGTTAATCCCGTCCTGCGCGAAGGAAACTCCGATCGTCGCGCGCCGAAAGCCGTCAAGGATTACGCAAGGAAGCACCCGCACTCCATGGGCAAATGGTCGCCTGATTCAAAGACCAGCGTCGGCACCATGGGCGGTAAGGGCGACTTTTTCTCCAACGAAAAATCTGTAACCGTTCCCGCCGACACCGATGTAAAAATCGAATTTATCGGCAAAATCGGAGCCGCGAAAGTCCTGAAGGAAAAGACTCCGCTCAAAGCCGGTGAAATCCTCGATAGCACATTCATCAGCAAAAAAGCCCTCGTTGCCTTCCTCGAAGAGCAAGTTGCGAAAGCCAAAGCCGACGGTGTCCTCTTTTCTCTGCACATGAAAGCCACCATGATGAAGGTCTCGGACCCCATCATTTTCGGTCACGCCGTCGAAGTCTTCTTCAAGGACCTCATCGCCAAACACGCCGCCATACTGCTGGAACTGGGCGTCGATTTTAAAAATGGCTTCGGCGATCTCGTGGCGAAAATTCAATCGCTGCGCCCCGACAAGAAAGCGGAGATCGAAGCCGACATTCAAGCCACTTACGCCAATGGCCCGGCCCTCGCGATGGTGAATTCCGATAAAGGCATAACCAATTTGCACGTCCCCAGCGACGTCATCGTCGATGCCTCCATGCCCGCCATGATCCGCGCCGGCGGCAAAATGTGGAACGCCGAAAACAAAACCGCCGACACGCTGGCCGTCATCCCAGACAGCTCCTACGCTGGTGTCTATCGGGCCGTCATCGATTTTTGCAAAACCCACGGCGCGCTCGATCCAAAGACCATGGGCTCCGTCCCGAACGTCGGCCTCATGGCGCAGGCCGCCGAGGAATACGGCTCGCACAACAAAACCTTCGAAATCACGGCCGACGGCACCGTCCGCGTCACCGACTCCGCAGGCAACATCCTCCTCGAACACAGCGTCGAGCAAGGTGACATCTGGCGCGCCTGCCAGACCAAGGACGCCCCGGTGCAGGATTGGGTGAAACTCGCCGTCAACCGCGCCCGCGCCACCGGCGACCCTGCTGTTTTCTGGCTCAACGAAGCTCGCGCCCACGACGCCCAAATCATCGCAAAGGTGAAGAAATACCTCGCTGATCACGACACCTCGGGCCTCGATATCCGCATCCTGCCCCCCGCCGAGGCGTGCACGTTCTCGCTCGAACGCATCGTTCAAGGCAAAGACACCATCTCCGTTACCGGCAACGTGCTGCGCGACTATCTTACCGACCTCTTCCCCATCCTCGAAGTCGGGACTTCCGCCAAGATGCTTTCCATCGTTCCACTCATGAACGGCGGCGGACTCTTCGAAACCGGCGCAGGCGGCTCCGCTCCAAAGCACGTCCAGCAATTCCTCGAAGAAAACTATCTCCGCTGGGATTCCCTCGGCGAATTCTTCGCCCTCGCCCCGTCGTTGGAGCAAATCAATACGGTCTTCGGCAACGCCAAAGCCAAGATCCTCGCCGACACCCTCGACGCAGCGACCGGCAAATTCCTCGAGAACGACAAATCACCCGGAAGAAAACTCGGCACCATCGACAACCGCGGCAGCCACTTCTACCTGGCTCTCTACTGGGCTCAAGCCCTCGCCGAACAAACCGCCGACGCCGAGTTGAAGCAACTCTTCACCCCCATTACGGAAAAACTGACTGCCAACGAACCAAAAATCGTGGAGGAGTTGCTAGCCGTCCAAGGCAAACCCGTAGACATCGGCGGCTACTACCAAGCCGACGAAGCCAAAGCCAGCGCCGCCCTGCGCCCCAGCGGGACATTCAACGAAATCTTAGCGACGCTCTGAGGTTCCAAAAGCTCAGCGTCCGAAAAACTCATCCCTACCCCGTCGGCCATAACGGCTGACGGGGTTTTCGGTTTTTGAATGCGGCCCTCAAAACCTTCTTGAACCCACTTAACGCAGCACGTCTTGCGGGACCGGGCGTCGCCTTGAGGGTTCGTTCAACCAAAAGAAAATCCGGCATTTAAAAAAAACGTCGATTTGTTATGTCAATTTGCGTTGGATTTTCCCGGCGACCCTGATAAGACCTCGTGCCGTGCGGCTTCCTCACGCGTACCTATGCCCAAGGGCCGTTTTTTCGGAAAGAAACAACCAGGGGCGGCAGCTTGTCTCGAGCGCTATCCACAAGCTTCTATGCCACGCCGGCAAACGTTTTTCCCGATCGGTCAACCTGATAGGTCCGGCGAACTCAGACCGTATTTGCGCACGTATCCATGATGCGAATTGGGCCGCTTTGCGGCAAATTCCCTCGTGTAGTCCCATCTGACTTTCGTTCCGAGCTCAGCCCACCTAAACGACCTCCCCATCAAGGGACACGCAAGAACACCAAATCTCCAAGGTCCAATCGGGAATCGCGGCCCTCTCCTACAAGCCTCTTGGTGAAACCTTTTCAACCGCCCAGTATCACCGACCAAATCGAACTGCATTCTTTTATGCTGAAGTTTTTTCATCGGCGCCCCAACAGTTCCTCGGTCATCAAGCTTGGCATCGTCGGCTGTGGTGTGATGGGATGGCGACACGCCCGGATGTTCCGAAAAATAGCCGGATGTACTCTTGTTGCCGTGGCTGACGTCGAAATCAAGAAGGCCACCAGTCTGTCAGAGCGCTCTGGAAATCCGAAAACGTTTTCGTCTGTAGAGGAGATGCTTGATTCCTGCGACATCGACGCCATCAGCGTCGTAACGCCCGATGCCACGCATGTGCCTATCGCGCTGGAGGCCATCGCCCGCGGCAAGCACGTGTTGTGTGAAAAACCTCTCGCGGTCAATCGTGATGACGCGTACAAGCTTTCCAAGGCGGCGGCAGCGGCGGGAGTGGTGAATATGGTAAACTTCACCTATCGAAGCGCCCCCGCCCTTCAGCGGGCCCAAGCGCTCATTCGCGACGGGGAAATTGGCCGTGTCGTGCATGTAGAGGCCAGCTACCTTCAAAGCTGGCTCAGCGACGAGGAGCCCGGATGGCGCACTGACTGGACAAAATTGTGGCGACTCTCCAGCCGTCATGGCAGCAATGGAGTGTTGGGAGACATCGGCGTGCATGTCCTGGATTTTGCTTCCTATCCTGTTGGCGACATCACCGCGGTTAGTTGTCGGCTTCACAGCTTCGACGAATTAAAGGGTGTCGCGATCGGCGAATACATCCTCGATGCCCATGACAGCGCCGTGATCAATGTCGAGTTCTCCAATGGCGCGCTGGGGGTCATCCACTCTACCCGCTGGGCAAGCGGCCACTCCAACTCGCTCCGCCTTCGTGTTTTCGGAACCTTGGGAAGCATCCTGATTGACCTCGATACATCGAGCCGGTACCTGCTGCAGTTCCGGGGCCGCGATTCGAACGCCAACCGTTGGAAGAAAGTCGCTTGCCCGGTCACACCGAACAACTTTGATCGATTTATCTGGAGCATCCAGACAGGCGTGAACGACCAGCCGGATTTTGCAAGAGGAGCCGCGATTCAAGACATCCTTGG
>DATDAW010000058.1:0-28647 GCA_036525185.1 Chthoniobacterales bacterium
GCTTCGGCCGCGACTGCGGAAGAGACGAGTGACGGCAGGCTGGTGGTCAGAGAGATCCCCGGCCGAGGAGAACTGGGTTGAGTTAATCCCGAAACGATCACGTAACCGCTCACTCCGCCAAAAACCAGCCATCCGAAATGGCGTCTGATAAAATCTCTGGGGCGTGTCTTTATGGGCGTGGCCATTTTTGTTCTCCTCACTCATTGGAGGTGCGGGAGGACCGATTTATTCCCGGGTTGGACGCATTTGTTTGAACCGACCAAACCATCGGACGAGACGCGTGTGCCCGTCCTTTGTAAGGAACATTAGAATCAACGGATCGAGAGGTCCGACTCGATCCGCTGCGCTGTTCTTCGTTGTTATGTCCAATGCCTGGCTCAAGGCGACGTCACAATCACGTTATCAAAGAGGGCCGTGCATAGGACGCCGTCGGTATGCGAGGTGACGCAGAGTCCCACTTCAAGGTCCGCAGCCATCGCTAGTTGTACGGACCCGAATTGCGTCCATGTGATTCCATTCGGCGAGTGGTAGCCGATGAAAGTGTTTCCCGCGCGTGTTAGCCGGAGCCAGTAGGGCGCCTGGAGTCCGCTGGTCATTGCCACCAGGCTGGTGTTGGCGCCGTTTGAGGAACGCTGATTCATAGAGATGCCGTTGCCGGGCGTCACAAACACGTCGGCATGTTTTGAATTCGCGGTTGCTGTTTCTCGAAGCATGATCCCGACTTTGGCCCACGCGTGCGTATTAGTAAGACTGACGACCCTGGCTGTGATGGTTCCGTCGCCGGCTAGTGGAACCGAGCGCGTGGCGTAGTGAAACTCGTCGGCCGAGCCCCAAATGTCCGCGCCTGACCCAATCACGGTGAACGTGCCGGTTGCGGCGTCGTAGCTCGAACTTCCTGCTGCGGCGACGGCTCCGATGTCGGAGGACGTCCAGATCTCGGTGCCCGTTTCGTTATATACCGAGACGTTGACCGGATTGGCGGTGGCAATGTTGCCTGCTGAATCCCGTGCCACGGCGGTTAAACTATGGGAGCCATTGCTTACCGAGGTTGTGTTCCAGGAAATCGAATAGGGGCTGGTCGTGTCTTCGGTGCCCAGGTTTACACCGTCGAGCTTGAACTGAACACCAGCGATACCGGTGCCGCCAACGTCGTCTGCTGCATTGGCCGAGACGGTTACCGATGCGCCGGCAACGGTAGCCCCGTCCATTGGAGAAGATATGAAGACGGACGGCGAAACAAGATCCTGCTGAGTTCCGCCTTGGTATTCGAATGCGCCCATATCGTAGCTGCGATTGGGAACGGACTGTCCGGCGATGTCCTGATCGCCTGGGTCCAGCGCAAAAAGCGACGACAAGTCCAGTCCCGAATCGACGACGGCCGAGTAGCCGGACGCCGGGGAATATGAGCGCAGTGTGCCCAAATCCTGAGGTTCGGTGAGTTTGGTGCCGTTTCCCACATCGATTAATCCCGGGTCCATGTTCAAACCAACTATCACGCCATTGTACTTTTCCTTTCCGGTCGCGTTTGCCCAGGCGGCAAAATTGTTTGCGTAAGAACCGAAGCTGTAGGCTCCCACGGTGGAATAGTAACAGTTGCCCTGGAGGATAAATGCGTTATTGCCCATGGTGAGTGTGCCACTGGAAACGAGAACGTTGTTACGGAGACCTACATTATTCACGGAACCACCATAATTCCTTAGGACGATTGCCCCATTGGTGTTGAAGGAAACATTGTTGTGAATACTGAGATTCTCCAAGGGAAGACCGCCTGTGCCAATGGCAATTCCGCCCAGTTTGTCGTTCTCGCTAATGCAATAACGCACGGTGTTGTTGCGGTGCGGAATACTTTTCCAGTTGAAGTTATAGAGCAGAAAGCCGGCTCCTGCATTCCCGTAGGAATAGCAGTATTCGATTGTGGAGTCAGTCGTGCCGCCGTCCATGTCGAATCCGCCGCCGTCAGCATTCCCTCGCCCACGCAAGTTGTGATGGGAAATGCAACGCCGGATCGTGACGTGATCGGCGTTCCAACACCAGATCCCCACCGGGCCGTTGCCGGTCCACGGCTGGTTGGCGCCATTGTAGGCCGCCTCAGAATCCTCGATAGTCACATAGGAGGCGTAGTCTGCCACAATGCCACTTCCGCTCCAATTGTTGGTAATCGTTAGATCGCCGTTGTTGTTGAAAGCCTTGCACCCCGAAACCAGTTGGTAATCGCCGGAAATGTGAATACCGATAAACCCATTTTGTTCTGCACGGACAAAGGTAACCTGGTTGTGATGCGTATTGGATTCAAGGCGGACGCCCGCCTTGTGGAAGCCGCTAACAGTCAAATTATCCACGATGCATCCGTTTGTCGATCCGGTAAGCGCGATTCCTCGCGATCCGTCGTTGGTCGCATTCCAGCCCGGGCCTGTGACATTAATGTTAGTGACCGTGATGGAAGTGGTGCTCGATAGTTTGATCCCGTCGCCTGTTGCTGCATAAATCGTGGCGCGGCCGTCTCCGTAGGAACTGACGATGACGGGGTTTGTCTGAGTGCCGCTGTCGGGCCCCGTGAACGAGAGATTGCCGGAATGGACTTGACTAGCTTGAAATAGGATCTTGTCCCCCGTGTTGAGCCGTGTGTTGCTAACTTTAGCCACTGTTTTCCAGGGAGCTGTGAGAGATGTGCCGGGATTGGCGTCGTTGCCGATTGTGGCGTCGACGTAATAGGTGGTAGCCCGGGCGGCGGTGGACAGATAAAAACCCATCAAGGCGACGCTGAGGGTGAGAAGCTTCGACATGAGTCTTTTGAAGCGGTTCGCGATGGTGTCTTTCTTTGCGGGAACGACTGGACACCGTGTGATAGTATCGGCGTCCTGGTCGACGGCGGAGAGTATTGGGGTGGGGGACATAACGTGGGGGCGTTTGCAGGAACAAAACGATCCGGAGTGCGTCACACGTGCTGGAAATGGGGGACAAATAGAGGACTACAACGGATCAGGAAGAGGTTGCTTTTCGTAAGAGGAAAAGTGCCACTAGGACGATTTCATTTGATATGAAAACGACATTCAGGCCGCGAGGAATGGTACGCCGTGAGGGCATGCCCGCTCGACGTGCGGAAATGACCCGAACCACACACTGGAAACCAAGTGGCAGACGGGAGACTGTAAGAATTCAGAAGGACGAGAACTCCCTCTGTGAGACGAAAAACAGCTAGGAGGAGTCAGTATGGGCGAAGACCCAATGGGTGGATGGAGGGAACATAGGTTTTGGGGGGAAACGGTGACTCGAGAGGCGCATGCAGCGAGACCGGACAGCTAAGTTACAGATGTTTGAGGGGAACGCTTGACTTGGGGAGGCAGTACTGATTCTCGGAAGAATCTGTATAATGTAAGCATTGCTGGATTTCCGGAACGTTTGCAAGTATTTTTTGGCTAGAGAGAACGCGTTTATAGACCCAGCAAGAGACTAATGCTGCATCCGAAACCCGTTTTCCGAGCTTGCGTCGCACTTCCGCTGGCGTGACCGTGCCGGGGAAGGATGGGGCTAGATTGTCAAGAGACCAATATCAAGGGAATCGCCCCGGCTTAGACGCCCGGCAACGCCGGCCTCTTTCCAAGAGTGGTCAAGCCAACCGCGTTGATATTCGAAGCTTCGAACGGTGGGCCGCGTCGTAAGGCGCGAATAAAGTGAGCGGTTCTGAAGCAAACGTCTCAGCGGGGAAAGTCTTCAGATCCTCACGGATGATCTCGGAATTTTGGAGACTTCATTCCAACCACAATGGTCGTAGCGTCAGTGACTCAGACCTACTCGGATCGATGAGATCCCCATCTCCTGGAGTGTTCTCCGACTTGTCCCCGCGGGTTGAAGGGAGACATGCTTATCATAGACCAATGCCTCTGAGTCATCGATGATCGCATAAGAGCAAAAAGCCGAGGGGCGACGCGCCGGTCGTCGAGCCAGTTTTCACACTTGACCAAATACGGATGCCTTCAATCCCTTATATTCCACAACCACGTGCGCAGCGAGTCGAATGATCCTCGTCGACCCGATTTCATGCCGGGGCGTCGAACCACTGGAAGCAACGCAAATCAAACAGAAGCCTGCTGAATACGTTGGAGATCGCCCAAATCAAAACGTCGCAGGCCGGCCGGGATCCCTTCCAACTCCTCCCGGCCGGCCTGCTCTTGTTACAACATTGTCGCCTTCTCTATTCCGCCGCCAATCCAGGAAGGGCCGCGTCGGGTTCGTGGCCGAGCTTCGCTTCTGCAGATTTCGGCTCGACAACGGCGAACTTCCCGCACAGGCCGAGCACCGCAGCCACACCCACGTAGCTGCAGGCCACAACGGGGCTCATTCCGAAGCCAATCCTTTCGCCGTGCATTAGTCCAAAAAATGTCAGAATCCCGCCGGTGACCGCGAACCCTGCGGCGCTGTAGAATTTTCGCTCAATCACAAACACACCGATCGCGGCGAGAATAACACCGCTGAGAATCGCGCCGCCCCCCATGATCTCCAGGCCGTGATAAAGCACACCATTCTGGCCCATGCCTTCGACTAATTTGTGAAATTCTTCTGGCGTCAGTTTACCTACGATCGTACCGGAAGCGGCCAGGGCATTGTCGATCATGGTCTTGCCCCAAGCCGCGACATGCGGAGTCAGAGCAAGGACGATTGCTGGCGCGTGGCTCTTGGGTGTTTCCTGGAAGGCTTGCGCGCCGATCAGCATGCCGATGTAGAGGAGGATCGGCGAGATTGCAACGACGGGAATCAGCGACGACATCACGGAAATGATTCCGAAGGTCGCCAGCACGATCACGACGAGGCCTGTCATTGCCGAATATCCGATCCGCCCACCCATTGCTTTCCAGCCCGGGTGGCCGATATAGACGGCATTGATGAACGGGTTGCCCAGACAGCAACCGATGAGGCTGACTACGCCGTCCGCTGTTAGGACTCTGGTCGTTGGAAAGGCGTCGCCTGCGACTTCGGCGCTCTCCACGTTGTCCAGGGCTTCTACCAGGTCGTAGATCCCAAAGGGGATTGCCGTTACCAGGATAACGCCGAGAAATTGAAATCCGGAAAAGATGTGATTTAACGCAGGAAGAGGGAGAGAGAATCCAAAGTTCGAAAAGGACGACAGCAACTTGTCGGAAGTCATGCCGCCGTAATTGAGGCCGAAGAGGTTGGAGCCCCAGGCGATAAGGCAACCTGCAGCGATTGCTACGAGGCCAGCAGGAATGCCTCTAAAATACTTCACGCCACCGAACCAGCTCAGCAGAATGATGGCAAAGCAGACAAGTCCGATCGCCGGGGTCATGAACATCTCGAGAGCCGGCTTCATTGAGATAAATGTGATCGAAACCCCGGCGAGCGTCCCCAATAGCGCGGCACGTGGCGTGATCTTTCTAATAACAGGCGCGATGAAGCCACCGACCATCAATACAAAACTCTGGATGAACACCCATGTCAGTCCTGCCTCCCAGCCCTTGATAGGGTCTCCGGTGCTGAGGGTGATTGGCAGCATGATGACGAATGTAACGACGAACATATGGGGCACACTCGTTCCGGAAGGCAGCGCACAGACGTCGTCGCGTCCCGTTTTTTTGGCCAGCCGGTAGGCAAGCCACGCATAGTACAAGGTGCTCAGACATAGCATCACGCCCGTTGCCGGAAGGATGCGGCCGAACACAATGTCGTCCGGCATTTTCAACACAAACCGAAGCAGTGCGGTCAGTGTAAGGAGATTCACCAATATATTCGTTCCAAATCCGAAGAAGGCGTTAAAATCCCCCGGTGTCCAGAGTTTTGGTTTAGTTGAAGCATTCATGATTGATACGGTGGTTAGTGGACTTGCAAATCCGCCTTTATCCGAGGGCGGAAAGAATTTTTTCAGAATCGGAAACCCATCCAAAAATGCCTCCCTGTGCCTTGATCATCTTAAGGCCAAACTCTTGGAACTCAGGAAAATAAGACCCAACGCAGTCGGACGGCACCAGGCAGTCGTAGCCGCGGTCGTTCGCTTCGCGAACCGTCGTGTTAACACAAACTTCCGTCGTGACTCCTGTTACGATTAATTTTTGAATGCCTTTGTTCTGCAGAATCGCATGGAGATCCGTTGCGAAAAATGCGCCTTTGCCCGGTTTATCGATCACTGGCTCAGAGGGCAGGGGATAGAGCTCCTCGATGATATCGTGCCCGGCTTCACCGCGCACCAGGATGCGGCCCATCGGGCCGGCGTCGCCGATGCATGTGGCGCTGCGTCCACGTATTTTCTTCGCAGGCGGCAAATCGGTAAGATCCGGACGATGACCTTCACGCGTATGAATCACCTGCAGCCCGTGCGCGCGCCAGGCTGCAAGGAGTCTCTTGTTAGGCTCAATAGTTCGGCGCAACTGCGAGACGTCGTTGCCTAGCATTTCGCCAAAGCCGCCTGGCTCGAGAAAGTCGCGCTGCATATCGATGATTACCAGGGCGGCTTTTTCCGGTGGGAACTCGTACGGATACGGCTCGGCTTCGACGGTGATGACGATTGGCGTGGTTGTCATGGAAAGAAAGCTGGTGTTTTAAGGAGATCCCGTGATTTTCCCCGGCTACTTACAGCATCGCCTGTGCCAAGATCGGCGATGTTCTGCAATACTTTGATCGGCAATGTGTTGCGCAGCAAGGTCGCCGGTCGGTGATGCATCCACTCATTCCGCCCTGTTGCATCTGTCGCTCCCAGGAACAGTTGAGACAGTGTCATGCCGGGAAGGCGGGCTATCAGCCGCGCGCCGTTGGGGCGTAGCGAAACGCCCCGCCGTGGGCGCTCTAGCGCAGCGCACTTTGCGGGTGTAAATTAGCTGCCCAAAGTAGTCTTACAGTCAACCAACATGTGCCCCATGAAAACCTTTGTTCTCAGTTTGATGTTGTTTGTTCTTTTTGCCGGTCTGGCTGTAGCGAAACCTGAAAATGTGGCGCCCGACCGTATCTCTGTGGAATTCATCAACCCCGAAAATTTCATCGATGTGGGCCGGGAGCGTTTTACGACGGACCGGGAACGCGACAGCCTCCTGCGTGAATTGGCTGAGAGCATGCGTAAAATGGCGGCCGCTTATCTCAGCCCGGATCTAAGGCTCCATATCGAAGTGACCCAGGTCGATATGGCCGGGAGTTTCGAACCGTGGCGCAGGCGGTTCCGGGACGCCAGGATTGTTAAAGACGTTTATCCACCGCGGATAAATCTGACATTCCGTTTGTCCGATCAGAAGGGCAAAGTCCTCCGAATAGGCGATCGCAAGCTGACGGATCTCAGTTTTCTGACGAGCAGCTTCCAGCCTCGGTACTCCGATTCGTTGTACTATGAGAAAGCCCTCATCCGAAATTGGCTGACCACAGAGTTTCGGGATTTTCGGAAAACTTGAAGCAACCCAGCAGCCTGGCCGTGGGTCTGAAGCATCTGATGCGCCGCCCTTTCGGCGGACTTGAATCTTTGAGGTTGCTGCTTGGCTTCGCCGGCGGTCGGAGAGAGGAATGGTTGTGAGTGGTATGCGTTTTGTCGCCGACGTGGTGGTCCGGAGCTTTGGGAAGGCAGTGCTGTTAGTCAGAGGATGGAATCCGATAACGAAGAAATTCGGCAGGCACCCTTTTTGCGGTCTGGCGATGGCTGCGATTGGCGGGGTTCTGATCGCGGATTGGGCAAAGCCGGATTTGTCCGTGACCTTGCCCGGCCTCGCGCTGGCCCTTTTCTGGTGGCTGTTCTTGCGTCGCGCGTGCGCATTTTTGGCACTGACGGCAGCGGCGTTTGTCCTGCTTCATTCGTTGCAATTTCACGGAAATCCCGGGAGACAGCTTGCAGGGGAACTAGGCAACCGTCGCGTCCTGGTAAGGGGTGAAGGGACTGTTACTTCGCAGCCTGTGCAGGGCGTGGGTTACAAGAATCGCGTTGAGAGTTCGTTCGAGATCGATGTCGACCAGATCGATTTTCCGGATTTCGAAAACAAAGATGGGTTACGGCTTTTGGTTTCGTGGCCGGGAAATGCTCCTGAGTATGGGGCCCGCATTGGTTTTACCGGATCGTTGTTTAATCCAAAGCCGCCGCGCAATCCGGGGGAATTCGACTATGCGGGCTGGCTGGCGAGACGGCAGATTTTCAGCGTTGTGAATGTCAGGATGCCGCTGGATGCGACCATTATCGCTGCGGCGCCGGGATGGTCTGTCATGCGGACGGCGATGAGGTGCCGGCGGTGGTTGGAGGCCCGGCTCGCGCTGGATTTGGAGAATGAGCCGGAAATTGCCGGGATCATCAAAGCGATGGTGCTCGGGAGCACGAACGAGATGTCGGACGAGCTCAAGGCGCGTTTTCAGCAAACAGGAACGTTGCATCTTTTCGCCGTGAGCGGTCTGCAAGTAACGATGCTGGCAGGGATGGCCATGTTTGCCCTCGAGACGTGCCGGATTCCGCGGCGGATTGCAGTGCTTTTCACGATTCCGATCATATTATTCTATGCTGTCATCACGGGTTTGGGTGCATCGAGCGTCCGTGCTGCGTTGATGGCGTCTATTTTTCTGGCGGCGATTCTGGCTGATCGTCCTGCTATGACGCTGAACAGTCTTGCGGCGTCGGCGTTTCTGCTGTTGTTGGCGGATACGAATCAGCTCTTTTCGACGGGCTTTCAGCTATCCTACAGCGTTGTCGGGGCCATCATCTTGCTGGCAGGCCGAGTCAGTCGGTTCGTTCAAAATCTGGCCGCGCCGGATCCGTTCGTGCCGCGAAAACTCCTCACGAGAACGCGTCGCGCGGCATGGTGGCTTGCGGAAAAACTCGGGGGAAGCGTTGGCCTGACGGTGGCGGCTTGGATCGGCTCTCTGCCTCTCACCGCGTGGTATTTCAATCTCTTGTCGCCCGTCGCGCTGGTGGCAAATCTGGTCATCGTTCCCGCGTCGTCTGCGATCCTTTTGCTTGGCGTTTTGAGCGTTGTCACATCGGCGGCGGGAAGTTTTCTGCCGGTTTTGTTCAACAATGCGAACTGGCTCATGGTTAAAATGATGCTGGGAATAGTAGGATTCTTCGCGTCGTTGCCGGCGGGTTATTTGAATGTGGGCGGACGCTGGATCGAATTCACGGATGAGCATCGGGTGACTGTGCTCGATCTTGGAGCCGGAGGGGCGGTGGTGATCGAAACGCCGCGTGGATGCTGGCTCATCGACACAGGTTCAGAAGTCGATTATGGCCGGATCGTGCAGCGGTTTTTGCAAAAGCGGGGGATCAATTCGCTCAACGGCATTGTGCTGACTCATGGCGACATAGCCCACGTGGGCGGGATCGTTCGGGCGACGAACGACTTTCCGCAAGTGCCTGTTTTCGTGGCGGTTGCCTCCAAGAAATCGCCAGTTTTCAAGCGCCTTGGACTGCTCGGGAAAGTGAACGGGTTGAAAAACGGCGATACGTTGATGCTCTCGAAGGAGGCTTCGCTCGAAATCCTTTTCCCACCGGAAACGTCTCATCAAAGCCGGGCCGACGACAATGCGCTGGTGGTGGCTCTCCGTTTGGGCAAACGCAGTCTGCTCCTGATGTCCGACTCCGGGTTCTCGACGAAAATGGCTTTGCTCGCAAATGCCGCGCTCCTCGAAAAAGCGAAGGCGGACGTCGTCATCATGGGACGAAACAGAAGCGACCGGGACGTCGCGCTGGATTTCTTCCTTAGGACAGCTCCTAAAGCCATTGTTTCCAGCTGCGTATCATTCCCGGCAATCGAACGAGTGCCGCTGAAACTCGTGCAATTTTCTGCAGAAAGGGATGTGCGGCTTTTCCGGCAAGATGAAACCGGAGCCCTCGAAATCCGCCTAAATGGACAAACGCTTCGTTTGCATGGATTTTTGAATCGGGACGCTCTGGAAATCGGCCGTTGAGGAAGGGTTTGCGTCCAAGCTCAAAACCGTTCAGGTTCGTTCCTACCAAAATATGTGTGGAATCGTCGGATACATCGGCAAAGCCAAGGCTGCCCCCATTCTCCTCGATGGTTTGCGGCGTCTCGAATATCGCGGTTATGATTCAGCTGGAATCGTCACGATCGACGAAAACCGGCTTGATCTTCGCAAAACCACCGAGCGCATTTCGCATCTTACCCAGCTTCTGAAACAGAAGCCAGCCCGAGGCTCGGTTGGCATCTGCCATACGCGCTGGGCCACGCACGGCGGCGTTACAGTGCCCAACGCGCACCCGCATTACGACCAGTCCGAGCGGCTCGCCGTCGTTCACAATGGTGTGATCGAAAATTATTCGAAACTGCGCGATCAGCTTCTGGAGAAAGGTCACATTTTCCGCTCTGAAACCGATACCGAAGTTCTCGCGCATCTGATTGGCCGTTGCTTTGATGAAATGCGCGGCGATCCCGGAAAAGCTGGGCTCATTGAAGCCGTCCGTCGGGCGCTCCGGCAGGTCAAGGGGACTTACGGCATTGCGGTTTTGCATCTCGATGTGCCTGATCTTCTCGTGGCCGCACGCCGCGGAAGTCCCCTGGTGCTGGGTATCGGTAAAGGGGAGAATTTTATTGCCAGTGACGTGAGCGCGATTGTCGCGCACACGCGGGAAGCGGTCTACCTCAACGACTTCGACATCGCCGCAGTCGAAAAGGACTCTTTCGAAGTCACGTCACTCGCCGGTGAGGACTCTGTTTACGAAGTCAGCAAGGTGGATATCGACGAGCGGGATATTTCTAAGGGTAAATACCCGCATTTCATGCTCAAGGAAATCTATGAGCAGCCGCAAAGCATCCGCGACGCGATGCGCGGTCGGCTCAGCATTGAGGAAGCCACTGCCAAACTGGGCGGCCTCGAGATGACCGCCAAGGAACTCCGCGAGATCGATCGCATTATTCTCACCGGCTGCGGCACAGCCCTCTACGCAGGGATGGTCGGTGAGTATCTTATTGAATCTTTGGCGCTAGTGCCGACTGAAGTGGAGTTTGCCAGCGAATTTCGATATCGGAATGTTCCGACCAACAAGGACACGCTCGTTTTTGTTCTCAGTCAAAGTGGCGAGACCGCCGATTCCCTTGCTGCCCTCCGCGAAAGCAAACGCAAAGGTCATCGCACACTCGGCATTTGCAACAACGTCGCGAGCACGATTGCCCGCGAGACCGACGGTGGCGTCTACATGCACGCCGGAGCGGAAATCGGCGTCGCTGCGACGAAATCCTTCACCTCGCAGGTCACCGTTCTCACGCTTATCGCCCTCCTCCTGGGCCGGATGCGGCATTTGTCCAGTTCACAAGGCTCACAGATCATCGCCGCGCTCGAAGAAATCCCTGACAAAGTCGCCAGAATTCTGGAGCAAGCCGACCACATCAAGGCGATTGCCGAAAAGTATGCGCATGCTGAAGGGATGCTGTTCCTCGGCCGACAGTTCAACTACCCGATCGCCCTCGAAGGTGCGCTGAAGCTAAAGGAAATCAGCTACTTAAACGCGTCCGGCCATCCCAGCGCCGAACTGAAACACGGCGTTATTGCACTTATCCGACCGGAAATTCCGACCGTGGTCATCGCCCCGCGGGACGCGGTTTTCGAGAAGAACATCAGCAACATCGAGGAAGTCCGGGCCCGAAAAGGCCCGGTTATTTCCATCGGCACCGAGTGCAGCAAGGACCTGCAAAAGGTGAGCGACGACGTCATTTACATTCCTGAGGCCCCCGACTTCCTCACCCCGCTGCTAACGGTGATACCGCTCCAGTTATTCGCCTATCATTTGGCCGCCACGCTCGGCTGCGATATCGACAAACCGCGCAACCTCGCAAAAGCCGTCACCGTGGAATAGAGGATCGGTTCGGATCCAGCCGCTTAGGCGGACGCGCAACGAAACAAATCGCGCGGTTTTTTAAGAAGGAGCGCCGGGAAGGCCCTTTGCCCGATTGACAAATTCGGCTGCTCCCAGCAAAATCCGGCCCATTCGCATCGACATGGCGCCCAGGCCGATTTCCGCTTTTATTCTCGCACTTCTCACCGGCTTCTTTGCCGTGGCGGCCAACGCACAGTCTGCTCGCCCAGGCATCCAGCCAGTGCTCAATGAGTCCGTCCAGATTTCCCGGCCGCTCATTGTCGGACGCAGCGCCATCGTTGTTGACGCCGGCACCGGGCGTGTCCTGTTCGAAAAAAATTCAACCTCTCGCCAGCCTGCTGCCAGCATGCAGAAAGTGCTTACCGCGCTCGTTGTCTTGCAGGAGGGCGACCTTTCCAAACCGGTCACGATCACCAAAGGCGATACGATGGTCGAACCGAGCAAAGTGTATCTTCGGGCCGGCGAGACTTACACCCGCCTCCAGCTTCTCCAGGCACTTCTCGTAAAAAGCGGCAACGACGCAGCGCGTGCCCTTGCCCGTGACAATGCCGGAAGCATCCCCATGTTCGCTTATAAAATGAATCGGCTCGCCCGATATCTTGGCGCGCAGAGCTCCAACTTTGTGAACCCGAACGGTCTCCCAGCCGAGGACCAGTATTCGTGTGCTCGCGACATCGCCATCATCGCCCGTGCCGCATATCGGAGCCCGACCATTCGGAATATCGTTTCGATGAAGACGTTGAATTTCGCCCGTCCTGGTCGGGGCATTATAACTTATAAGAACACGAATAAGCTTTTGGTCCGCGCTCCGTTCTGCAACGGGATGAAGACCGGTTATACGGATGCCGCGGGTCACTGTCTGGTTTCGACGGGAAGCGACAACGGACGGGATGCCATCGTGGTTGTCATGCACAGCACGAAGGTGGGAATCTGGAACGACTCGTTCAAGTTGCTAAGCTGGGGCTTGGGGAGCTAAAGAATCCTACTCGTAATCTTAATCTTTTATTTCTCGTCCCTCCCGCCTCTTGCTCCACAGAGGGCGGACGAAAGAATTCAAGAGGACGAGAGATTAAGATTACGAGTAGGAGTAAGAGTAGGATTTTTGATATGTCCGAAACTATCCAGTCCCAACTAGCCGAATTGGGAAACCGTTCGCTCCGGCGTTCCCTGCGCGAAATCGCGACCCCGCAGGGGAATACCATCGAACTCGTCGGAAAAACACTCACTAATTTTTCGTCCAACGACTATCTCGGTCTCGCCAACGACCCCATCCTCATCAACGCCGCCAAGGCGGCCATCGACGAGTTCGGCGTCGGCTCCGGCGCGTCCCGGCTCATTTGCGGAACGCTGAGCCCGCACGTTCGGTTGGAAAAAAAACTCGCTGCCTTCAAACGTTCCGAGGCTGCGCTGACGTTCTCGAGTGGATATGCCGCGGCACTCGGGGCCGTCCAGGCGCTCGTGCGCAAAGACGACGTGATCATTTTGGACAAGCTTGTCCACGCCTCGCTCATCGATGCCGCCCGACTCAGCGGGGCGATTGTCCGTGTTTTTCCTCATAACCACCTTGGAAAGCTGGAAAGCCATCTCCAATGGGCGCGCGAGAATCATCCGGAGGCCCGTATCCTGATTGCCACGGAATCCGTGTTCAGCATGGACGGCGATTACGGTCTCCTCGAAGAGATCGTTGCGCTCAAGACCAAATTCGAAGCCTTCCTGCTTGTGGACGAAGCCCACGCGATCGGCGTCCTGGGCGCAAATGGACGCGGACTCGCCGAAAAGCTTGGTATCTCGGCGAAGATCGATCTTCAAATGGGCACCCTCAGTAAAGCGATTGGTGTCAGCGGCGGCTACATCGCTGGCAACCGATTGCTTATCGACCTGCTTATCAATCGGGCCAGGAGTTTCATCTTCTCCACGGCGCCGCCTCCCGCCCTCGCAGGAGCTGCTTTGGCCGCGGTCGAATTTTTGCTCACGGACGCGGGTGAAGAACGCCGCAAAGCACTTTGGCAAAACATTCGCCATTTGGAAAAAGGACTGCGCCGAGTCGATCTGAATTTCCCGAAGGCCACGAGTGCCATCCTTCCGTGGATGGTGGGCGGCGAACAGGAAGCGGTTCTGCTTTCGCGCTCGCTTGCTGAGGAAGGTTTCTTTGTTCCGGCCATCCGCTTCCCAACCGTGGCCAAGGGCGCAGCAAGATTGCGCATCACCGTCAACGCGCGCCATACCGCTGAACAAATCGATGCTTTGTGCTCCGTTCTTGGTGATCTGGTCCGGACTACCGGATGACCTTCCGCAGGACCAGATACGCCACAAACGCGACTGCAAAACCGATAAACCACGCATAGCCGTAACTATCCACAAGCACAGCCGGCACGGCCTCTGGTTTCAACCATTTCACCGTCACCAAAAACCCTGGAATATTCGGCAATATCGCCAGCACCAGCGCTGCGATTGCTGCCGGGTTAAAACCGCGGTTGTACCGATACTCTCCGTTTTCATCATACAACGCCACAACGTCCAACTTCGTCTTCCGGACGACGAAATAATCCGCAATCATGATCGCCGCGATTGGTCCCAGCAAACCGCTGTAACCAACGAGCCAGGTGAAAATGTATCCGTGCGGATCGGCCACCAGTTTCCACGGCATAATGAGGATGCCTATTACGCCGGTGATCAATCCACCCGTGCGAAACGAAATCTTCTTTGGCGCCAGATGTGAAAAGTCGTTTGCCGGGCTTACCACATTCGCGGCGATATTCGTGGCCAGCGTCGCGATGCACAGCGCGACCATGGCCACTACGAGCACAATGGGATTTGTGAAGCGCGTCAAAACATCTACCGGATCCCAAATTGTCACCCCGTAAATAACCGTCGTTGCCGACGTGACCGCCACGCCGATAAAGGCATACAACGCCATGGTGAGGGGCAATCCCAGCGCCTGACCCAGTGCCTGGTCGCGTTGGGTGTGCGCGTAGCGGGAGAAATCCGGGATATTGAGAGAAAGCGTTGCCCAGAAACCTATCATTCCCGTTAATCCTGGAACAAAAAAACTCCAGAATCTGCCTGCCTGCGGCTGACCGGGGTCGAATGCCGACGGCTGCGATAGCATCGGCCCAAACCCGCCCGCGGCTTGATACGCCCACGCGAGGAGGATCAGTCCGAGCCCAATGAGCAGCGGAGCCTTGATGTTGAGCAACAATCGGATCGAGTCGATGCCCTTGTAAACGACCCACATGTTGATCCCCCAAAAGAACAGAAAACACAGAAACTGCGGAGCCGTGATGCCTAATACCTTTGCCGCGTCGGGATGGGCAAGCGACGGCGCGAAAGTCGCCAGAATTTTAAAAATCGCATTCCCGCCGATCCATGCCTGGATGCCGAACCACCCGCAAGCCACGAGCGCACGCAACAGCGCCGGGACGTTCGCCCCGACCGTGCCGAACGATGCCCGACAGAGCACGGGAAACGGGATTCCGTAAGCGGTGCCCGCGTGCGCGTTAAGGATCATTGGGATCAGCAAAATCAAGTTTGCGAGAAAGATCGTGAGGATGCCTTGCCACCAGTTCATGCCGCCGCCGATCAGCGAAGATGCGAGCATGTAGGTCGGGATGCACGCCGACAGTGAAATCCAAAGCGCCGCAAAACTGCCCACTCGCCACTTTCGTTGGTTCGCAGGCACGGGCGCGAGATCGGTATTGATAAGGTTGCTGTCCTGAATTCCCTGATTCCCGGCAACAACCACGTCGTCAGATGATTGATGCATCATACTCGTGGTTTTGTCCGGAGAATGCCGCGAAATATTTCCCCTTGGCAACACGGAATTTACGCCCTAGAAGCGTGCCCAGTTCTTTGCGAGTTCACAACCATGAAGCCATACGGCCCGAAGCAAGAAACCCCGTGAAAATCGGGGGCAGTTGCGCTGCTGTAACCGGATACAATTTCCCATGATGCCAGTCTCCATCCCGGAGGCGAAGGCGGGAAAAAGGCCAAGCCGGAAGTCAGAATATTTGCCAGGAGCCGTCTCATTCGATTCCCGCGTGTGCGGGACAGTCGAAAAAACTTCTTCGCAAAAAAGAAGAATGAGAGTCCGGATACGCTGCTCTTTTTCAGGCTCGCGCTCCTGATTCTCGCCAACAGGAGAAAAATAGAAACATGTTAGCATGCCAATACGGCAGACTTGCCATTGCGCTGGCCACACTGGCGGTGGCGCCTGCATACGCGCAGGAAACTGCATCAGCTTCCGGTGAGCTGGAAATGATGGTCGTCACCAGCACGCGAGAGGAGACCCCGCTGGACCGGAGCCCAGCCACGGTGACGGTTATTACCGGCGACGAGCTGCAACAGCGGCAGATCACCCATGTCGCCGAGGCGCT
Source organism: Chthoniobacterales bacterium (assembly GCA_036525185.1). Taxonomy (GTDB): domain Bacteria; phylum Verrucomicrobiota; class Verrucomicrobiia; order Chthoniobacterales; family DASVRZ01; genus DATDAW01. The sequence continues at coordinate 16,171 of DATDAW010000058.1, forward strand.
GCGAAGTGTGCCTGGGCTCGACGTTGTGCAGACTGGTTCACCGGGGCAACTAACTTCGGTCTTCACGCGCGGTGTTACGAGTGAAGGGACGCAGGTGATGATAGACGGCCTGCCTGTTAATCAGGGGCTTGCCGGACTGTTTAACTTTGCTGATTTTTCCACCGAAAATATCGATCGCATTGAGATCGTCCGGGGACCGCAAAGCAGCATTTATGGACCCCGGGCTTCGGGCGGTGTTATTAACATATTTACGAAGACCGGTGGAGATAAGCCCTTGACCACGCTGGACGCGGAAGGCGGCAGCTTCAGCACGGCGCGCGAATCGGCGACGACCGGCGGAAAGCTGGGAGACGTTGACTATTTCGCTTCGTTCAGCAGACTGGACACGGATAATGATCGTCCTAACAATCAATATCGCTACACAGCCGGGACCTTGAAACTCGGTTGGACTCCTGGCGAAGATCTGCACCTGTCCGTTTTGGGCACATACTCGCTTGCGGACACTGGAAATCCCAACGCGATTACGTCTCCGCGTCCATTGGACAATATGTTAACCGAGCGGTGGATGATCGCGCCGAGAATCGAATGGCAGACAACATCGTGGTGGAAGCATACGCTCACTGCCGAATACGATCACGAGCGGCAGGTGAATTCTCCGAACGACGACGGCTTTGTGTTCGATACCCGTGCATTGTTCAAACGCTGGCAGGTGGACTATCAAACGGAAATCGACGCGACCAGCTGGCTCAAAGTTCTGGTTGGCTACTTTTACAGCCGTATCGAAGCCGAGCAGGAACGTCCCTTTGTCCTCTTTGGTGATCCGCTCATCGACGACAAGACCGAAAACCACGCGGGGTTTCTCGAGCTAACATTCATACCGACCGAGGAGCTGACTGTGGTTGCCAGCGGGCGTTTCGATTATTTCAGTCAGTCGGGCGATATCGGAACGTGGCGTGTGGCTGCCAACTACGTTGCCTCCAATTTCGGGACCATCCTTCACAGCAGTCTTGCCACTGGATTCAGCCCGCCCACGAGCCAGGACAAAATCTTCGGCAACAACTTCGATCTGGATCCCAACGAAACATGGGGCGTGGACTTTGGCGTCGAGCAACCGCTCTTTGACGGTACTTTTCGAGTCGGCGCTACCTGGTTTTATAACGAAGCATCCAACATCATCGGATTCGACGGTAACTTTAATACGTTCAATCTGGGTTCCGCCCGCATGCAAGGCGTCGAGACGAGCCTTTTCTGGACCCCTTTGTCCGATTTGAGCATCGCAGTCAACTACACGTATCTCGACACGGAAAAGACCTCATTTGAAGACATCAGCCAGCCCGAAGGCGCCCGCTTGCCCCGGCGTCCGCGTCATCATTTGCATGCCTCGATATCTTACCTGTGGTTCGGCAAATTTCGGACGGGATTGGAGGTCGATCAGGTTGTCGGGCGGGAGGAGCTCAGTTTTGGCGCGTCCAACTTTGATATCGAGGATTACGCCGTCTTCAGGTTTACGGCCGATTTCGCCTTGACTGAGAATTTGCACGTCACAGGCCGGATCGAGAACTTGTTTGACGAGGATTACGCGGAAGTTTTCGGGTATCCCAATCTCGGGCGGCGGTTTTATGGCGGGTTGAGCGTCCGGTTCTAGTTTTTGCGACACATGTCCGGGGGAGTGCGGAACTTGGTTTCGCGCTTCCGAGGATCAGGGATGAGACTTGAGAAAGAAATTTGCACAAAACATTTGAGCGGGAAAAATTTATGCGGTATTTAGGGCGCGCTCTTCGTTTCGAGGGCCCGTTTCCCACGTTTCCCCCACATAGTTTTAACTCTTCCCTAGAACATGATTCCCGTTATTTCGTTTGCTGGCGCCCTGTTGTTTTTTGGGCTCACTGTGTTGATCTGGTTCCTTTGGACAGCCGTCCACGGTTATGAGGACGAGGGGGGATTTCATCAGTTGACGAGATACGAAGTCGAGGCGGTGTATGGCCCCCTCGCCAGCGCCCGTGTCTGGCCACGTTATTTTCGAGCGGTGTACAACGTGACAATGCCTGCGGCCATTGCATTGCGACTGGGCGCATTTAAATCGCTTTCTTCGAACAGGCAGGTCATCTTGCGGCCGCGTGGGAAAGCTTCGATGGATTCGCTGAGATAGTCGTAAGCAGATCGGTCTCCGGTAAGCCATCCGGCGATGCGAGGCAATATTTTCTTCAAATAGAACCGGTAAAAGGGTCTCAGAGCCGGACCTGGCATCGAAAAATCAAGCACGAGGACAAGTCCCCCCGGGCGAACTACGCGACGGAATTCGCGAATCGCGTCGCGGTACGAAGACATGTTGCGCAGCCCGAACGCCACGGTAAGCACGTCGAAAACGTCATCGGCAAAAGGCAGGCGCATTCCGTCCGCACAGACCAATCTCGGAACATGTTTTTTGGCCGCTTCCTGAAGCATCGGTAGGCAAAAGTCGGCCCCGATGATCCGCGCACCTGGGCAATGTTTGGCAAGCGTAATCGCAAGATCGCCGCTGCCCGTCGCCAGATCCAGGATGAGTGACGGTTTTTCGGCGGCAACGAGCCGTCCTACTTTCTCGCGCCAACCAAAATCGAGTCCTGCGCTGAGCACATGATTCGCAAGGTCGTAGCGCCGGGCGATTCGGCTGAATGTTTGCTGGATAAAAGCCGGCTCCTGGGGATGCGTGGGTGTCGAATTCAAACCAAACCCATAGCCAAGACTATTCAGCCCCGGAGTGCAACGGTTTTCCCGGTTGCTTTTCAAACGAACACGCCTAAGCTCTGCGTCCCCTTTATCGGCCCATGTCTCAGACTTTGCGCGAACTGAAAATTTTCTCCGGCTCCGCCCACCTTGAATTGGCGCGCCGAATTGCTGCTTCCGTCGGCGTTCCGCTCGGGGACGCGACCGTTGCTTCGTTTCCGGATGGCGAGACGTTTGTCAAAATCAACGAAAACATTCGGGGCCGCGACATTTTTCTCGTTCAACCGACCTGCCCACCGACGAATCAGAACCTGATGGAGTTGCTCATCATGGTCGACGCGGCACGACGGGCGAGCGCCGCACGGATTACGGCAGTGATTCCATTTTTTGGTTACGCGCGGCAGGATCGCAAGGACCAGCCGCGGGTGCCCATCACGGCAAAACTGGTCGCCAATTTGCTTGTCGCTGCAGGGGTGAATCGTGTGCTGACAATGGACCTTCATGCGCAGCAGGTTCAGGGGTTCTTCGATATACCGGTGGATCATCTGTATGCGGCGCCGGTCTTGATCCGCAAATTGCGTGAGGAAATCGGTCACGATTTTGTCGTTGTTTCGCCGGATGTCGGCGGCATCAAAATGGCGTCCGCCTATTCGCAAGCTCTCGGGAAAGGCCTCGCCATCGTCGCCAAGCGCCGCAAGAGCGCCACCGAGATCGATGCGCTTTATGTCATCGGTGAAGTGGAAGGTCGTGACGTTTTGCTTATCGACGACCTCACGGAGACGGCAGGCACGCTCACCAGCGCCGGACGGCTCCTTAAGAAACATGGCGCGCGCAAGATCTTCGCCGCTGTCTCCCATGCCGTGCTCAACAACATGGCCTACGACCGGCTCAAAAACTCGGATATCGAACAGCTTTTTACGACGAACAGCGTGCCTGTCGTTGGCCGCGACGATTGCAAAATCTCCATCGTCTGTATTGCGGACCTCATGGGTGAAGGCATCAAACGCATCCATAACGAGGAATCCGTCAGCTCCCTTTTTCACATCAACGGTATTTAAGAAAGCAAAACTACGTCATGTCACAACACGTCAAACTCACCGCACAGCGCCGTGCCGTCTCCGGACGCAACGCCGTTAAGAAAATCAAAGCTGAAGGCTTCGTTCCGGCCGTCATCTACGGCGCCAAACAGCAGCCCGAGAACCTGCAAGTCGTCGCTCGCGATATCGCGACCCTCCTCAGCCACGCGTCCAGCGAGAACATTCTTGTTGATCTCGAGATCAAGGACGGCGCTAACAGCGTCAATCGTCTCGCGTTAATCCACGAAATCCAACATCACCCGGTCGGACGTCAGGTTTTGCATGTGGATTTCCAAGCTGTTTCCGCGACGGAAACCCTGACTGCGTATATCCCGATCGAGCCAGAAGGTGAACCTGTTGGCGTAAAAACTCATGGCGGTCTGCTCGAACAGAGTTTGCACGAACTCGAAGTGGAATGCTTGCCGAAAGATATGCCGGATGTCTTCCGAGTGGATGTTTCGGCGCTCAACATTGATGACTCCCTGCACGTTCGCGACATCAAACTTCCCCAAGGCGTGACTGCGCTCACGGATGAAGATCTCACCGTCTTCCATGTCTCCGAAGCGGTTGTTACGGAGGAAGAAGGAGCGGCTCCGGAAGCTGAAAGTCCGGAAGTCCTCAAGGAGAAAAAACCGGAAGCTGGCGCTCCGGCTGCGGCAGAGGCCAAACCGGGTGCTGCTCCGGCGAAGAAGTAACCGAATCGAAGCACAAATCTCTATGCTTTCAGGGAGAAGGACCCTTCCCAGCTCTTTGAAAGAGACGCAAGGAAGCGGCTTCTCCCGTTATGTCTGCCATTACCCTGGTCGCAGGTCTTGGAAATCCGGGTCCGGAATACGCCGGAACACGGCACAATGTCGGGTTCGACGTGCTCGACATCGTGGCGCAAAGGAGGGGTGCGAAATGGTCGAGACATCGTCAGTTTCTCGGAGAGATCGCCTCGACCGAAAGCTTGTATTTGTTGAAGCCGCTCACGTTCATGAACTTGAGCGGCGAATCGGTTGGCAAACTGGCGCGGTATTACAAACTGGAACCGTCCCAAATTTTGGTGGTCGTGGATGACATCGCGCTCGACCTCGGCCGATTGCGAATCCGTCTCGGAGGTTCCGCTGGCGGGCATAACGGCTTGAAATCGGTTATCCAGCATTTGGGGACCGATCAATTTCCTCGTTTACGCATTGGGGTTGGCGCCGTGGACGGGGGACGCAATCTGGTGGACCATGTTTTGTCCAGTTTTTCCCCTGACGAACGGGAGAAAATCAAGCGCGCCCTTGACCGCGCAGCCGATGCGGTTGAACATGCATGCTCCTCCGGCATCGAGCCGGCTATGAATTTCTACAATCAGGCACCCAAAGAACCCGCATAACATGAGCAACCGTTACGAAGGACTCCTCGTCCTCAACACCAAAGGCAAGGACGAAACTGTCCGCGAAACGATTGAGCGCCTCGAAGGCGAGATTAAGAAGGAAGGCGGCCAGGTCGAGCAGATCCAACGCATGGAAAAGCGTCAGTTCAGCTATGCTGCGGGCGAACTGGATTCCGGATATTATGTGAATTTTGTCTTCTCGGGCGAACCTGCGCTTCCTGCCAAACTTCGTGCCAAGTTCAAGCTCGACGCGGATGTCTATCGTCAGCACTATCAGAAGTTGAAAGTGACCTCCAAAGTGCCGAAACCGCGCACGGGAAAACCCGCGCCCGTTCAAGCGCCAGCCGAGGCTTGATTTCTCTTTTACTTACGGCAACCGCAAGTGGGCCATGGCGAACGTCAATAAAGTCATCCTCATTGGAAATCTGACTCGCGACCCTGAGGTGCGTTATACTCCGAAAGGGAGCGCAGTCACGGAAATCGGACTCGCGATCAATCGCTATTACACGACCGAGTCCGGCGAAAAACGCGAGGAGACGACTTTTGTGGACGTGACGTTGTGGGGCCGCCAGGCCGAGGTTGTGAAGGAGTATTGTCAGAAAGGCCGCCCCCTTTATATCGAGGGCAGATTGCAGCTCGACACCTGGGATGACAAACAATCCGGGCAAAAGCGGAGTCGTTTACGGGTGGTTGCCGAGAATATTCAGCTCCTCGGCGGTCGTCAGGGTGGAGGTGGTTATTCCGGACCATCCGACGCGGAGGCTTATCCGAGTGAGCCCGCGGGTCAATCGTCGGGCAAAAGCTACGGCTCGAATTTCAGCAGTGCCAAGAATCCGCCACCCCCAAAGTCGAAGCCGTCAGATCCGGATCTCGACCCTCAGGAAGACGACATCCCGTTTTAAATTCGGGTACCTCGCTGGTCGATTGGATTGAACCACCAAGGAACCAAGCCACCAAGGAAAAAGACAGGATTAATTCCTTTCCGATAGAGATTTTATCTTAGGAGTGCTCTTGATGTCTTGGTGGTGAAATTTGGAACGCCGTCCGCCCAGTCTATTCCACGAACTCCAACTCCACGGGCGCCGGAATCAACCCTTTCTCGCTGGCCGCTCCCAGGAAAGTGGTGATCGCTTTTCTTCCAGTCGAACCGTAATCGAGGGTGTAGTCGTTAACATACATTCCGATAAATCGGTCGGCCATGGCCGTATCCAGATTTCGCGCCAGCGGCATCGAGTGCGCCACGCCTGCTGCGCGGTGCGCGAGACCGTATTCGATTGATTCTTTCAGAATTTCAGACAGCACTTTGCGGGTTTCTGGCGGGATATCCTTGCGAATGACATTTCCGCCGAGCGGCAGCGGCAACTGAGTCTGGCGTTTCCACCATTCGCCAAGATCGAGCACAAGTTCGAACCCTTCGAGCGCATACGTGATCTGCCCTTCGTGAATAATGAGTCCTGCGTCGGCGCGTCCTTCTTTAACGGCATCAAAAATTTCGTCAAATGGCACGACAAGATAATCCACGTCGGGAGTAAAAAGCTTCAGGGCGAGAAAGGCGCTTGTCTTGGTGCCTGGCACCGCGAGCCGAAGACCCTTAAGCCATGCGCGAACGCCATCATCCGAAGGATCCTTCGGCGTGTTACCCGGTAGCGCCACAATCATTGGCCCATACCCATCGCCCATACTCGCCCCGCAGGGAAGCAATGCATATTTGTCGAGCACATAGGCGTAGGCGTGAATCGAGATTGCCGAAATGTGCAACTCACCCCGGGTCGCCCGCTCGTTAAGCGTCTGGATATCCTGAAGAATGTGCTGAAAAGTGAAACCCCGAAGGTCGATCTTGTTTTCCGCCATCGCATAAAACATGAATGCGTCGTCAGGATCAGGGGAATGACCAAGGGTAAAAGTAGTATTGGAGGCCATGACAGGGCGAAAACTCTAGGGCTCACCCCGAAAGGGGGCAATCGCCTTTTGCGGAAAGATTCTCCCTTCCTCCATGTAGTCCCAGTTGCGGCCGGGCCATTCTTGCGATCGCAAATTCATTGAATTTAATGAGCGAGCGGCTCCAGGCGGTGCTCTAGCATACGGTCGCTGTCGAAAAGGAAGAACCCGCGCAGTTTCTCTCCGGCGAGAATTTGCGGGAGCCACAGCGCGTCGTCCTGCCACATTCTCTCGTAGGGAATGGCGTCGATTTTGGACCAGAACGGATCCGCTTCAACCGTCGAAATCGGGCGTCCGAGATGATCATCCGCGACGAAGACCGCGCAGAAGAGGCTGTATCCGTCCACAAACTGAAACGACAACTCCGCGCGCAATTCCGGCGCCAGCGGAGTGACTCCAATCTCTTCCTGGGTTTCGCGGATCGCAGTTTGCAGGAGCGACTCACCAGGCTCGACTTTGCCACCGGGACCGTTGACTTTGCCGGCTCCGAGCCCTCGCTTTTTTTCGATGAGTAAAACCCGGTCGTTTTCGACGATAAAACAAAGCGTGGCGCGTTCCCTCGGTTGCCAATGAGTCCAGTTCATTGGCGCTTATTCAAAACCTGAATTCGGAAACCTGAAAACCGGAAAGATTGGGTTATTTCGAACGCCGCCCGGATAGGAGTTCATGCAGAATACATTTTTCACGGTTCGGTCTGGGTGAGACCGGTCCGCGAATTGCCTTCGTTTACTCCATTTGCTGAGTTGGCCTCCGCTTGGAACGGTTCAATCTCGGGGCCACTGTGGATTTCGAAGATTGGAGAGCAGCTCGAACAAGGGCTCTTACCGCCCAGCTTTTCACCTGCCGGGCGGTTTTCTCGTCAATGCGAAGCACGTCGCAAAAGACAATCATCGACTCGGGACCAAAGATTATCGCAAGGGCCGCACATAGTCGGTTATAGTCGTCGTCCCGAAAACGGTGACGCGATGTCGCAAGCGCCGCTTCAATCAGCGGTGTTCGCCGGTTTTGTCGAGCGGGCAGGGCATCATCCTCCAAATTGCGGCTGATGGATTTGGCCAGCAGGATCCGCAACTGTGCCTCGTTCTCGTAAGTGACTTCGTGCAAAGAAGCCTCCGCTTGGTCGACCCTTGCCTCGGGATCGTCGGAAGGATTGTTAGCGAAGATTTCCTCGGGGTTCCTGATGGCCGCATCGAGGGGCGCTTCCACCAACAACGCGTCGATACTCCCAAAGTACCGATACGCGGTTGCTCGCGAGACGAGGGCCTCTTTCGCCACCTCGTCCATGGAAGGTTTTCGACCCTGTTTCATAAGCCGGCTGGCCGCAAGAAGAAGGTCCTTGCGGGCACGCAATTCCTGATTGCTCGGCTTTCGTTCGCTGCTCACTGGTCTTGAGGGAGTTGTTGAATGATGGCGGCCAGATCAAGCCAGACTTGTTCTTTTTGTATTTCTCCGTTTGGGGTAAATTCGATCACGTGAAGCAGGCGGAATGATAGCGGGCGCCCCTTGCCTTCAAGGCCGAAGGGTCGGCCCGGGGCTCTGCCTTCCCAAAGGGATTCATCGATCAGAAAGCGGTCGCCGTAGAGTCGCTTTAGTGGCGTAACTTTGCTTTCCGCCAAGTCGGCGAACAAGTTCTGGTAAAAAACGCGTGCGGCTTCGCGACCGTGAAGAGGGCCAAGAGGCGATCCAACGACGTCATGAGTGGCGTCAGGGGCAAGGGTGGCCAACACACCCTCCACGTCGTCATTTCCCTCGTAAGCGAAATGCGCATCGATCTTTGTGTCCATTTGTTCAGGGGTTAGAAACATGATGACCTCCAAATTCGGTTGGTTGAATAGAACGAGTGTATCGTGATGAGATTATTGTCTCATGTCAATACTTTAGTGTCTTCTCCCGTCAGGAATTCCAACGTCCGGCAACTCCCGCCAGCGGACATCTCGGGACCCCGAAGGGATGAATCGGCCATGGCTGTTCTTGCGCACCTCCGCCTTGACAGCGGGATCCTTGATGATCAAGCCTTTGCCACGTAAACGTTGCGCTCCAAGCTGGGATTCGGGGCGCGACAAAGGAGGTGGAGTCGCTGCCTCTTGTCGTCAATTCTTACCCCCGTCCCGGCGCCTTCGAAAGAAGGAGAACCAGAAAAAATGGATACTCCCCTGGAAAAAGAAAAAGAACGCAAGCGCGAAGAAATGGTGTGGACCCGGATCTTTTACGGCCGGGAAGTGATGGAGCGCATCATTGAAACGATCGATGTCAAACGCGCTCTTCAGCAGCGATTCTTTATTCGATACACGCTGCGAGCAGCCATGGCCGGCATAATCGTCTGCCTGATGTATGTCTTCGCGTATCAGATCAAAACCGATCTGGGTCCCGACTTTAATTCCGGGCTGAGTAAATACCTAACGAGTGCGAGTTTTAGCATGGCGCTCGTGCTTATCTACTTCACGAATTCGGAGCTGCTCACCAGCAATTTTATGTACTTCACCGTGGGACGTTACTACGACAAGGTGGCCTGGGGTGACACGATGAAGATTTGGGGCATGTGTCTGATCGGGAATCTGCTAGGCATTGTGTTGATCGCCGTGTTGGTGATGAGCTGTGGGATGCTCAGCGATGCTGTCTTGAATAACCTGGTGCATACCGTGCGTGACAAGACCGTTAACAGCGGCGCCTGGCTGATTTTTGTCAAAGGCATGTTCGCGAATTATTTCATCAACGTCTCGGTGATAGTTGTCATGCAGTTAAAGGAGCACCTGGCGAAAATTGCGGTGTTCATGATGGGGGTGACCGTTTTTGCCTACATGGGCTATGAACATGTGGTCGCCAATTCCGCCCTCTTTGCTATGGCTCTGCTCGAGCAGCCCGAGAGTGTTAGCGTATTGCATGTAGGCAAGAACTTTCTCTTTTCGTTAATCGGCAACTATGTGGGTGGCGGCCTGGCGATTGGCCTTTTCTATGCCTACCTTAATGACAACCGGAAGGACGAGTCCATCTAACTAAAACCGTGTCCGATATCGCCAAGGCTAGGCCGCCCGCGTCATAATTCTTTCCATATTGTAGATGTTAGGGTTTGTTTTCCTCAAAAGCCGTTGGCAACGGAACAATGCCTCCTCACCGACGCGGTTCGCTGACGACAAAAACGTCAACCGTGGACAAGAACAGGATAAACTCGCTAATGTGCGAAAGCAGGCTTGCCATGCCTGAAGCGGATTGTCAGCGGCCTAACAACGGTCGCTGATCTAAAGGAGCAACAAAGCCATTCACAAATTTTGGCTGTGACGACGTGTATCAACCTGTGCGGTATGGTCGGAGAACCGCCATTGCTTGAGATGCATTTGTTCGTAACTTGCGAACCATCCCTGCATTTATGAAACTCGATATCCCTTTATCTGTTCTCGATCTCGCGCCGATTCTACAAGGCGGGACGGCGGCAGACGCTTTTCACCGGTCGCTGGATCTGGCGCAGCATGTGGAACGCTGGGGGTTTAGGCGTTTTTGGCTGGCGGAGCATCACAACATGAAAGGCATCGCCAGCGCGGCGACTTCGGTGCTGATAGGTTACGTGGCGAACGGGACGTCAACGATCCGCGTCGGCTCGGGCGGGATTATGCTTCCGAATCATTCGCCGCTTGTGATCGCCGAACAATTTGGGACGCTTGCTTCGCTGTATCCCGGGCGGATCGATCTTGGGTTGGGCCGAGCGCCTGGGAGCGATCAGAGAACGTCCATTGCGCTTCGGCGCGGCGCGAGTGCGGATGCTTTCCCGCAGGATGTGAAGGAGTTGCAGATGTATTTCAAAACGGACGAACCGGGGCAGGCAGTCCGGGCCGTCCCTGGCGCGGGGTTGAAAGTGCCGATCTGGATTCTTGGCTCCAGCCTGTTCGGCGCACAACTGGCTGCAGCGTATGGACTTCCGTTTGCATTCGCGTCGCATTTTGCACCGGACCATCTACTGGAGGCGCTCAAAATTTACCGGACTGGATTTCGTCCGTCGGAGCAACTCGAGAAACCGTATGCCATGGTGGGGCTCAATGTGTTTGCCGCCGACACGGACGTGGCGGCGGCGCGACTCTTCACGTCGCTACAGCAGGCGGTTTTGAATTTGCGCAGAGGAAATCCAGGCGAATTGCTGCCGCCCGTGGACACGCTGGGCGGAGAATGGTCTCCGTGGGAAATCGCTTCCATTGACCAAATGGTGTCGTATTCCGTCGTCGGCTCGCCGGTGACGGTCCGGAAAGGACTGGAGCGTGTGGTGGAGGAAACGCAAGCGGATGAAATCATGATCACGGCGCAGATTTATGATCATGCTGCGCGGCTCCGGTCGTTTGAGATTGTAGCAGGGGTTTGTGACCGTGGCTGATTTCGGGCGAGGCGATCGTTCCGGGGAAAGGCCTCAGATCGAAGTATCGGCCTGGACAAACCAGCGCTGCGATGTGGGCTGGCTGCTTGTGGAAAAAATTCCCGGTCGTAGAATCGCCCAAAAGCCATGAAAACCTCCATGAATGTCGGAGTCCTTGGCTCCGGCGACGTCGCAAAGACGCTGGCCGGCGGCTTTCTCAAACACGGTCATCAAGTGATGGTGGGCAGCCGCGATCCCGCCAAACTTGCAGACTGGAAAACGGAGCATCCTGGCGGCCAGATCGGGACTTTTGCGGACGCCGCGAAATTTGGCGAAGTGATTGCTCTTGCCGTCAAAGGGACCGCTGGGTCCGACGCTTTGCGTCTCGCCGGCACGGAAAACCTGACCGGGAAGGTGGTCATCGATGCAACGAATCCCATCGCTGATTTGCCACCGGAGGATGGGGTGTTGCGATTCACGACGAACCTCGACGAATCGATGATGGAGAAATTGCAGCGCGAATTTCCCGGTGCGCGTTTCGTGAAGGCATTCAATTCCGTCGGCGCAGGCCTGATGATCAACCCCGAGCTCGAGGGCGGTCCTCCGACGATGTTCTTCTGCGGAGACGACGACGCGGCCAAGAACGTCGTGAGCGAAATTCTCGTCCAATTCGGCTGGGAACCAGCGGACATGGGCAAAGCGAATGCGGCGCGCGCGATTGAACCGCTGTGCATGCTCTGGTGCATCCCCGGTTTCGCGCGGAACCACTGGCGTCATGCATTCAAGTTGCTGAAATGATGAAATTTCGACTCAAACAGCGAGCGTCCCGGACGGGCTGCTTCTCCCGAAAACGCATGGGGCGGCATAACGCCCCGTCCAGGCGGCCAGCGGCATGGTTTCGTCCGTCTGCGGCCCAAACCCAACTTTCGCAACTGGACTGCGAAATCATCAATTTTGGGGCAATTTGCAGTCGTAAGTAGCTGATAATCAGGGGAAGGACTTTCAAAAACCGCTGTAGTATAGACCCGGGCTCTTCACGAGCCCAGGAAAGTGACTAC
>DATDAW010000059.1:0-48413 GCA_036525185.1 Chthoniobacterales bacterium
TGTGGTGGTTCTCAGGTATTTGATAAAATGCGCGGAGCGTCATGAAAACTGTGACAATGCTCCAACGGAACGAGATGTTTCTGCGGATGTCAGAGTCGTGAGAGTAACTAATATCCCCTTCCCAAAAATATGTTCACCAAGAAGTTACTGACTTCGGTTTGTTTTCTGGTAGCCGGATCGGCGGCGCATGCGGCATCTTCCACTTTCGGGCTCAATACCACGGTGAACGGAACGTTGCCCGTTGGTGGTGGTCTGAGTGAGCCATTTTTGAAATATACGATAGCTGATTCGGCTACGACCGGCGGCCCCGCAGGAAGCGTGGATCTTACTTTCAATGTTTCGAACCTATCCAGCACCGAGTATGTCGACGACTGGTTTTTTAACCTGGCCCCGGAAGGTGGACCGCTCCCATTAGGGCTGAACATAGCCCCGTTGTCATCTTCAGGGACGTTCACGACCCCCATTATTTCGTTCACAACTGCCCGTGGTCAAATTGCAAACGCCGGATATGAGTTCGATGTCGAATTGGATTTTGAGACTTCCGGGTCAGGGGGTGGGGTGCAAAGATTTAATCAGGGCGACCAATTCGTATTACGAATCACGGCGACTAATGCCTTGAGCATCAGTGACTTTCTCTATACCGACGCCGGCAATCCAAATATCCCGGTGTTTACCCTTGCCAAGGTCAATGGTATTCCTCCTAACAACAGCGGCGAGGTGACCTTTGTGCCGGAACCGTCATCGTTAGTATTGTTTGGCAGTGGCCTGGTATGGAGTGCCATGATGATCCGGCGGAAGCGTGTCGCATAGTGCATCCTTGGTTCCTGCTCGTTCTGCATCTCAGGGCCCTTGGGTGCAGGCAACTAGCTTTTGCACGTTGTTTTTCGAGAACGGGGTATGTCTGCATACCGCGGAATCGTACAATTAGACCTCCGGCCTCTTTTTGACACTTTTTGACAACGAGGCCTGAGGTTTACGCCGTTCTGCCGCAGCAGTTTTTGTATTTTTTCCCGCTGCCGCAGGGGCAGGGGTCATTTCGTCCGACGGTGGCAGCTGCCCGGCGCGGGGTCAGGTCGAGTTTGACGGTTTGTTCGTTGGACGATGGTTCCACGCCGTTGCCTTGTGATTCGCCTGGGCCACGGGACGTTTGGTCGTGGCTGAGGAGCAATGTCGGCAGATTGGCGAGGAATTTCTCGAACGCCATCAGATTCGTCGTGCTGCGGAAGAGATTGCTGAGGATCTCGTTTTTGATGCTGGCCATCAATGTGACGAACATCTTGTAGGCTTCGTTCTTGTATTCGACCAATGCGTCTTTTTGTCCGTATTGACGCAGATAAATCCCTTCGCGCAGGGCGTCCATGCCATAGAGATGCTCCTGCCAGAGGCGGTCGATGGCGTTGAGCAGGATGTAACGCTCCAGACTCTTCAATGCTTCGTCGTCTTCGTGCGACGCTTTGCTGTTGTAGGCTTTCTGAATCCGCTCAACGAGGAAAGCCGCATTTTGCTCGGCGTTCCGCGTCTCGAATTGGGCATTCTGCGCCGTGAGACCGAGAGGGAAGGTGGTATTGGCCCAATGGATGAGGCCGCCGTAGTTCGGGTCCTCGCCGGTAGGTGGTTCGAGAAATTCGCTGACCTTTGCCGGGACGGCTTCTTCAATGACCTCGGAAATCATTTTCCGGGGGTCGTCGGTCTCGATGGCTTCGTTGCGATAACCGTAAACGACTTCGCGCTGTTGGTTCATCACGTCATCGAAATCCAGCGTGCGTTTGCGCATGAGGTAGTTGCGTTGTTCGACGCGTTTTTGCGCGGTCTCGACGCTGTGGTTGAGCCACGGATGTTCGAGTTCCTCGCCATCCTGCAAGCCGAACCGCTCCATGATGCGCGTCATGCGGTCGGCAGCGCCGAAATTGCGCATGAGATCGTCCTCAAAACTGACGTAAAACCGTGACGATCCCGGGTCTCCCTGGCGCGCGCAACGTCCGCGAAGCTGGCGGTCGACGCGTCGTGATTCGTGACGCTCCGTGCCAATGACGTGCAGGCCGCCAAGCTCCTGGACTCCGGGACCGAGTTTGATGTCGGTGCCGCGTCCGGCCATGTTGGTGGAGATGGTCACGGCGCCTGCGATTCCTGCGCGAGCGACAATTTCGGCTTCTTGCGCATGGAATTTGGCGTTGAGAACCGTGTGCGGGATCTTCGAACGCTGGAGCATGCGCGAGACCAACTCGGATGCCTCGACGCTGACGGTGCCGACGAGCACGGGCTGGTTTCGGCTGTGGCATTCGATGATTTCCTGAATGGCGGCGTTGTATTTTTCCCGGCGCGTTTTGTAGATCTTGTCGTTCGCATCGGCACGGGCAACAGGCCGATTCGTGGGGATGACGACGACGTCGAGTTTGTAGATATCGTGCAATTCCGTCGCCTCGGTCTCGGCGGTGCCGGTCATACCGGCGAGTTTGGTGTAAAGCCGGAAATAGTTCTGAATGGTAATCGTAGCGAGCGTTTGCGTCTCACGATCGATCTGAACGCCTTCCTTGGCTTCGACAGCCTGATGCAGACCGTCGCTCCAACGGCGTCCGGGCATTTTGCGGCCAGTGTTTTCGTCAACGATGATGACTTTGTTGTCTTCGACGACGTATTCGACGTCTTTTTCGAAGAGGCAATACGCGCGGAGGAGCTGTGAGATGTTGTGGATGCGCTCGGTTTGGAAATCGAATTTCTGCTGGCGCTTCTGTTTTTCCTCTTCTTTTTGCTCTGGGGTCAGGTCGGCGTTGAGGTCGATCTCGGAAAATTCCGTGATGAGATCGGGCAGGACAAACGCTTCTGGCTCGTCAGGATTTAAGAACTCACGGCCAAGGTCGGAGAGATCGGAATCGTGGGCTCTTTCGTCAATGGTGAAGTAGAGTTCTTCTTTTAGCGCGAAAAGTTCGTCCTTGCGTGTGTCCTGATAAAACGAGAGCTCGGCTTTATCCATTTGCTTGCGCATCTCGGGGTCTTCCATGAGTCGGAGGAGTCCCTTGTTGCGTGGCTGGCCGAGTTTGACCTTGAACATGTGGAGGCCACCGTCCTCGGGTTTACTGGTGTCGAATGAGGCTTTGGCGTCGCTGACGAGGCGGTTGCAGAGCATGGTCTGCTTGCGGACGAGCTGTTCGACGAGCGGCTTGAATTTGTCGTATTGATGCGTCGAAACGGTGGCTGGGCCGGAAATAATGAGCGGAGTGCGGGCTTCGTCGATGAGGATGGAATCGACTTCGTCCACAATGGCATAGTGATACCCGCGCTGGACCTGCTGTTCTTTGCTGGTGGCCATGCCGTTGTCGCGGAGGTAATCGAAGCCGAATTCGCTGTTGGTGCCGTAGGTGATGTCCGCGGCGTATTTCAGGCGGCGGATTTGAGGCGAGTCGTCGTGCTGAATGGCCGCGCAGCTGAGGCCGAGGAAGCTGTAAATCTGGCTCATCCATTCGGCATCGCGACGGGCAAGATAGTCGTTGACGGTAACGACATGGACGCCGCGCCCTGCGAGGGCGTTCAGGTAAACGGGGCAGGTCGCTACGAGGGTCTTGCCTTCGCCGGTCGCCATTTCGGCGACGCGTCCGCTGTGGAGCACCATGCCGCCAATGAGCTGGACGTCAAAATGAACCATGTTCCACGTCATCGGCTGGCCGCAGACGGTGAATTCGGTTTTACGTTCCGTGAGGCGGCGCGCAGTGTTCTTTACTGCGGCAAATGCTTCAGGAAGCTGGTCATTGAGGGCGCTCTGAAGTTCCTGCGGGTCGTCAATTCCGGCGAGGCGGTTCCGCCATTCGTCCGTAAGTGCGCGCAACTGGTCGTCGCTGAAGGATTGGTAACGCTTCTCGATTTCGTTGATTTTCGCGACGATCGGGAGCATCCGGCGGATTTCCCGCTGGTTTTTCGAACCGATGATTTTTTTGAGGACCCAGTTGACCATGGGAAGGCAGAAGGATGAAGGATGAAGGCAGAATGACTTACTTGCTGCCGGGGCGGGTGAGGGGAATGGCGGCGAGATCAGGAGGAAGGGCGTCGGCAGGCCAGGTCTCGACGTGGAGTTTTAGAAGAGAAACGAACGGTGCGCTGAAGTCGGGAGTCTGATCGCCACTGCGGTCCACGAGGGTTCCGACGGCTGCGACGATGCCGCCATGTTGCTTGACGATGGCGATTGTCTCGGAGACGCGTCCGCCTTTGGTGACCACATCTTCGATGACGAGGAAACGTTCGCCGGCTCTTATCTCGAATCCGCGGCGAAGAACGAGGGCGCCATTTTCCTTTTCGGCAAAGATGTGTTTTTTGCCGAGGGCGCGGCCAATTTCATGACCGACGATGAGGCCGCCGAGAGCCGGCGAAATCACCGTGTTAGCGTCGATGTGGCGGAGTTTTTCGGCGAGCTGGCCGCAGACTTCCGCAGCGATGAGCGGGTGCTGGAGGAGCAACGCGCATTGAAAGAATTGGCGGCTGTGGAGGCCCGAGCGCAACACAAAATGGCCCTCGAGGAGAGCATTCGTTTGTTTGAAAAGGGAGAGGATTTCTTCCGACATTTGGCGTTGCTCTAAATATATAAGCTCAAATCAGGCAACCGCGATGAATTCGATCTCGACTTGTGCCCCTTTCGGCAACCCGGCCACCTGAATGGTGGATCGCGCTGGAAATGGGTCGGCGAAATACGTGGCGTATACGGCGTTCATCGCTGCGAACTGCCCCAGGTCGGTGAGAAAAACGGTGGTCTTGACGACATTTGCGAAGGTAAGGCCCTTGGCGCCGAGAACGGCTTTGATGTTTTCAAGAACACGTGTCGTCTGCTCCGTGACGCCGCCCCCGACCAGCTCGCCTGTTGCTGGATCGAGCGGAATCTGTCCCGCGGCAAACAGCATGTCGCCGGTCCAAACGGCCTGTGAATACGGTCCGACGGCAGCCGGAGCGGCGGTTGTGCTGACGATTTCCTTCATAAACGGGCAGATAAAATGGGCTGACAAACTATCAGCAGGGTTTGGGGTGTCAATTTCACTCAGCGCACAGCTTAAGTCGTACTTTAATCTTGCTCCTGCTCTGCCACCACGTTGCCTCGAAGGGGCCGGTGTCATTCCGAAGCTCGCACCGATCCAAATCGATATCCGGTTGGGAGATCCTTACGACAGAACGACCGTCTGTTTCGATTGACTTTGCTCACCGCCTCACCAGCCACATCACCAGCGTCACCACAAGACTGATCACGACGCAGGTCACGATTGGGAAATAAAACGAAAAATTCCCTTTCTCCACGTGAATGTCCCCCGGCAGTCGTCCCAGCGGAATGCCGAATTGCTCGCCTTTCCACAACAGCAGTCCTACCACGGCGACTATCAAGCCGAGGATGAAGAGCATTTTCCCGATTTCCGGCATGAATGAAACTTACTGACACGCCATCTGGTCGCAAATTACTCCGTCCTCGAACGGCATCTGCGGCACGAGATCGAGCTTTTCCAGCAGTTCCAGATCCTGATCCTTGCCCGGATTCGCCGCGGTAAGCAGTTTGTTTCCGTAGAAAATCGAGTTCGCTCCCGCAAAAAAGCAGAGCGCCTGTCCTTCCTGCGTCAACCGCGTCCGGCCTGCGCTTAGCCGGACTTTTGCTTTCGGGAACGCAATTCGTGTCGTCGCGATCAGGCGCACAATTTCAAAAATATCCACCGGCTGCTGTTGTTCCAGGGGCGTCCCTGGCATTGCCATCAAGCAATTGATCGGCACACTTTCGGGCGGCGGATCGAACGTGCAGAGGGTCTCCAGCATTTTCAGACGATCCGTAACGGTTTCGCCCATCCCGATAATCCCGCCGCAACAGACCGACATTCCAGATTTTTGCACGGAAGCAATCGTATCCAGCCGGTTCTGGTACGTATGAGTGGTGACGATCTCCGGATAAAAATCCTCCGACGTATCGATGTTGTGATTGTACGCCGTGACGCCCGCTTCCTTCAGCCGGCGCGCCTCGCCATCGCCGAGCTGCCCCAGCGTCACGCACACTTCCATACCAAGCTTGCTGACTTCGCGAATCGTCTCCAGGACCTGCTCAAATCGGGGATCCCCTTCCCGAACGCCTTTCCATGCCGCACCCATGCAAAATCGTGTCGAGCCATTCTCCTTGGCTTGCTGCGCGATGGGCAAAATCTGCGCAGTCGTCATGAGCCGTTCCGCCTTTACCCCCGTCGAGTACCGGGCGCTCTGCGCACAATACCCGCAATCCTCGCTGCATCCACCCGTCTTGATGCTGAGCAACGTGCAAAGCTGCACTTCATTGCCCGTCCAATGCTCGAGATACACATCCCGACTTTGCTGGATGAGTTTGAAAAACGGCTGATGGTAAACGCGATCGAGGTCTGAGAGTCTCATTAAGTTCTTCGCTTCCTTTGCTTTCTTCTGTGGAAAACGCTTCAGGGTCAGCCTCAGAGGCCATACCATTTCCCGCCCGGCGTCGAAATAATTGGCAGCGTCTCCGTCATGTATTGAGTCTTGCCGATGGCACCGATCATTTTTCTGCCGCATGCCGCCTGGAACTTCTTCGACATGCTCTCCCCGGTGTGACATCCCCAGCTCCGGATGTACGCGTTCCTGGCGAAACCATTCCCCTTGATCCGTCCCAAATCATCTTCGTGCAGCCAAACCTTCGAAGCGCTGTCGATTTCATTGCTGTAATCGAACATCCAACACGCCCTGTTCGAATGCCCGAAATACTCCAGCCCCGCGATTTTTACTCCGTTGCGGTTATTTAAATAGCCGATCAGCTCCGATGTCGTGCTGAACGGCACAAATTTCACCCCGTACGCTGACGGGATCGAGTGGATAATCCCGAACAGATCTGCTTTTTCTGTGAACGCCCCCCGGCGCTTGTACGCCGGCGTGTAAAGCATCCAGGTGATTCGCGCCGTGGGCCCATGGGAATTGCGCAACTCGGCAATCCGGATTCGGGAAGCCCGGATAAAATTCAGCCACCAATTGTCATGCGGCTGTGCCTTGAACTTTTCCCACTGCATCAAAGAAACACCGCCCGTGATGATGACGTATTCTCCGTCGAGGGTTTGATACGTCGTCGGCGGGGCCGGAAGTTGCGGCATTGCTGGTTCCGGGGCGATCTGGCCGCGAACATTCGCGAGTGTTCCAAAGAAAAGAACGAGTCCCAAAACCGCAAAACGGCGCAATTTCATTAGAAGCATGGCAGCGGCGACCTTACGCAGGGCTTGCATGCGCATCAAGCCCCGCCTTGGCGGAGTGACGATGATGATTTCGAGTAGGACTCTGTGCAGGCGAGCCCTCGGCATTTTTCGCTATCAGGCCATGGCGTTACTCGCCCCGAATAAGATCTTTCATCCGCGCAAAACTGGCCCGGGCGGAATCGTTGCTCACGGGAGCGGACATAAGCTGGTGATAGTTCGTGTGCTCGATGTCTTCGGGAGCCAGTTCTTTGATGAACGAACTCGGCGCGCAGGGCGCGGCGCTGCCGTATTTGAGGCGTCCACGGCAGTGGGTGAGCGTCAGGTTTTTTCTGGCGCGCGTAATCCCGACGTAAAGCAGGCGGCGTTCCTCGTCGAGAGTACCTTCGACTTTGGAGCGATCGTGCGGGAGCAGGCCTTCCTCGAGGCCGATGAGGTAGACGTGCGGGAATTCGAGGCCCTTTGCGGCGTGCAGCGTGATTAACGTGACGCCTTTCTGTTTGTCCTCCTGGTCTTCCTCTTCACGCTGCTGATCGAGGCTGAGTTCGTCGAGAAAACCTTGAAGGCCGTCGTCTTTGCGGAGCTGATACTCGCCCAGTGCATTGAGCATTTCACGGACGTTCGTTTCGCGGGAAAGCGCTTCCTCCGGTGTCTTACACGAGCGGGCGAGGTCCTCCAGATATTTGGTCTCGACAATGAGGTCATTGACGACGGCGGCGTAATCGGCGCACGGTTCCAAAATCCGCGTTTCGTATCGGTCGAGCAGCGCCGCGAATATCCGGATCGCTTCGCCGGTTTTTTTTGTGAATGTGGCGAGAAAAGACGGGGAACGCAGCGTGGCGAAGACGCTCGCTTTATCCGCGATACTTTGCTCGATGGCGCGGTCGGTCGTGGCGGAACTGATGCCGCGTGCTGGCGTATTGATGATCCGCAGCAAGCTCACGTCGTCGTCCGGATTCAGAATTGCGGACAAATACGACAGAATGTCCTTCACTTCCCGCCGGTCGTAAAAACTTCGCCCACCGATGAGGCGGTATGGAATTTTCAGCCGTCGCAGCTGTTCTTCGAGAAGGCGCGACTGGGCGTTCATCCGGTAAAGAATCGCGAAATCGTCCCATGGAACGGATTTTTCCAGCCCGATACGATGGATTTCCTCGACGACAAATTGCGCTTCCAGGCGGTCGTCCGGCACGGCGACTATGCGAATTTTTTCCCCGGCGCCGTTTTCGCTCCAGAGCGTTTTGGGGCGGCGTCGCGGGTTGTTCTTGATGAGGCTGTTGGCCGTGTTGAGGATTGCGTTGGTCGAGCGGTAATTCTGCTCCAGTTTGACGATGTGCGGGTTGGAAAAGTGGCGCTCGAATTCGAGGATGTTCGAGACTTCCGCGCCGCGCCAGCCGTAGATGCTCTGGTCGTCGTCGCCCACAACGCAAACGTTTGGCGGGTCGCCCGCAAGAAGGCTCACGAGATCCATCTGCAGTTTGTTCGTGTCCTGAAATTCGTCGACCATCAGGTAACGGAATTTTCCGCGCCACATATCTCGAACGTCGTCGTGAGTGTTGAGGACTTCGACGGCGAGCAAAAGCAAATCGTCGAAATCCACGGCGTTTAGGTGTTTCAGTTCCGCCTGATATTGCCGGTAAACTGCCCCAAGAAGCGTCTGATCGTCCTCTGGTGGACGCCAGCCGTTGTTTTTAGCTTTGCTGATGAGTGCTTTTGCGGCACCCGGTTCCAGTTTTTCGTCACGGGCGGCGAGGCGGTTGATGATTTTCTTGATGAGTCCCGTCTGGTCGCCTTCGCTGTAAATGGTGAAGTTGTTTTTGTAACCCAGTTTTTCGATCGACGTACGCAGAATCCGCAGGCACAGGGCGTGGAACGTGGAAAGAGTCACTTTTTTCGAATCCTCGACCATGCCGGCGACGCGTTCGCGCATTTCGTTGGCGGCCTTATTCGTAAATGTAACAGCCAGAATGTGTTCCGACTTGACTCCTTGATGCAGAAGGTAGGCGATCCGGGCCGTGATGACGCGTGTCTTGCCTGTGCCCGCGCCGGCGAGGATAAGCACCGGACCTTCGGTGTGGGTAACCGCGTCGTGTTGGGCGGGGTTGAGATCGAACAGGCGGAAGCGGCTCATGATTTCAGGGCCGGAATCGGTAAAGGCTGAGGAGCATGGGCGCAAGCCTTCCCGCCGTGAAAATCCTGGGGCGCCATTTTGGTTGAACTCCGGTGAGGGTTTGCTATTCAGCGGATGTGTTCTCCGTCCACCTGCGATTTGGCGCGGTTCTTGTGATGTGCGCTGTTTTTCTGCCGGGCGCAGACGTTGTTGGAGAGTCGGCCGTAGGGGACGACAAAATCCAACGTGTGTTCGACGTCAAAATACACCAGGCGCTCGAAGCTTTTGAGAAAGGCGATTACGCCCAAACGAGTCAATGCATCGAAGAAGCAGAGATCATCCTGCCGGGGCAAACGACGACCAGAAATATCCAAGCCGCGGTCCTTTACAAGCAGCGGAAATACGATGAAGCGCTCGCTGTTTATGACCAGATCGTGGCCGTCGATCCGACGTCGTTCACCGGTCATTTCAATCGCGCTGAGGTCAAGCTGGCACAGAAGAAATACGATGCAGCACTCGACATTTACCGGATGATTCTCACATCGGCACCCGGCAACGAGCTGTGCAAATTTAAAATCGTCGTGGTCCTGCTGCTGAAAGGAGATATGAAGGGCGCGATGGATCAAGCCAACGAGATGCCACTGCCGGGCATGAGCGCCGCGCCTTTTTTTGCCCGCGCAGCCGTGGCCTACCAGACCGGTGACCCGCGGAAAGGGATGGAATGGGTTAATAAGAGTGAAGAGTATTTTTCGCGGGAGGACTCCAGAATGCTGCGTGAAGTCATGGTCGAGGCCGGTTGGTGGAAGTCGGACCAGAAGTGAATTTCGTTCTCTGTTAGCTTTTGGCGGCGTTGTCCTCGACAAGCCTGCTAACATGTCATCGCGAAGCCTGTCCTGGCGCGAGCGTCGTGAATTGTTGATACGTCAACAGATAGAAGGATTGCGAATCCGTGCCCGTGCGTCCTCTGGCGGCATTGCTGATAATACTTATTTGATGTTCTTACAGAGGAGGTTGCGTAACGCGGGCATCCGGCCTGCCCTGGAGAGAGTTCCACGGATCCTCAGGAACCCGCGGAACGGCAGACAGAAATACCCGCGCTACGAAGGTTTCCCTGCGCAAGGCGATGAAGCGCTTTCGGCGAGTGGCACCCGCTTCCGCGGAGCGATTCGATCCTTTTGCCTCCACCAGCGGACAACATTTCCGCCGGGCCATGCCAGTAGATCGTCAACAACGCCGCTTCTCCGATATTAGTCAACTAGTAAAAACTCTTCAGCAGAAGGCAAGTCATTTCTCGGGCAATGACAACGCGTTTTCCCGACCGCGAACATTGGTGGATTCCTCCCCGAGCATCATGTCATTGCCAACACCAGATGGGCGTCGTCGAAAAGGCGAGTTTCGTCGCGGCCGTGACTGCGGGTGCGATTTCGCCTCGACCGGATGTTTCTTGGTGCTTCCTGAAGCAGACACGATGCCAGGGGAAAGGGGGCTCATTGCTTTGGTTCCATGAAACAAAGAAATCGGAAGGCTCTTGAAAATGGCCGGATGCCGTTCCAACAGTTGATGTCATGCGCCGAATTGCCTTCAATGATGTGCCGGAATCCGAATACCGCTCCCCGAAAGGCGCTTTTTGCCAGCTCAGCAGAGAGATTTCCGTCCATCTTGGCGCACGGGAGAATGAGCCGCACCGGCATCCATTCGAGCTGGAATATGCCGTGGTGCCGCCGGGGAAACGGCATTGTCCGTACCATGCACATACGGCCCAGACGGAGTTGTATTACATCGTCAGCGGATCAGGAAAGGCGCGGCATCCGGGCGGATTTGAGGCGTTGAAGCCCGGAGATGCGATCATTTTTCCGCCAGGCGAGGCACATCAAATTATCAACGATTCGGAGGAGCCCCTGGCGTACTTCGTCATCGCCGATAATCCACCGCGGGACGGTGCGTATTATCCGGATAGCGACAAATGGTATTTGCCGCCGATCGGCGATTTCCGGTACACGGTCGTGGACTATCACGATGGCGAGGAATAGTTGGGTGTGGATTGCTTTTCGATTCTGCATGGTGCTGCTTGTCGCGGGGGTGCATGCAAGAGCCGAGCGCCTTTTGTCGGATCAGGCGACAGCGTCGATGTGGACAGTCGGCCCGGGCCCCGATCTGTATGCGGCGTTTGGACACAGCGCCGTGCGTATTCGCGATCCGGAGCTGGGTGTGGACCGCTTGTATAACTTTGGCACTTTCAACTTCGAGACGCCGGATTTCTATCTAAAATTCGTCCGCGGTTACTTGAATTACTTCCTAACAGCTGCGATAGCTCCTGAGGTCTTGGACGATTATCGGGAGGTCACGCATCAATTGGTTGTGGAACAGGAATTGAACCTGACTCCTGAGGAACTGGACCGGTTGGTAAGGGATCTGGAGAACAATCTGAAGCCGGAGAATGCAGCCTATCGCTATGATTTCGTCCTGGACAACTGCTCCACCCGCATCCGCGATGTTGTGGCAAGGGCGGCTGATGTCCAATGGCCCGCCGCGACGACTGACACGACCCTGCGGGAGCATTTGCGACCTTATATGGTGAATCGTCCGCTTACCTGGCAGGGCATGCAGCTTCTTCTCGGGACGCGAATGGATCACGCGGCCGGTAGCGCCGCCGAAACAATGTTTCTACCATCTGAAATGAAGAGCGGATTCGATGGCGCGACAATTGGCCCCGAGAAACGTCCGCTGGTGCGCAGAACGTCGGTGCTCAATGAAGGGCCTCGATGGCCGGACCCGGTCCCTCCGTGGCCCCTGCGGTTTGCGGTGGTGCTAGGTATCGTCGGAATCATCGGGCATTCGTTGAAATGGCGGTGGGTCAGGGTTGCAGACGCAACGTTGTTTGTCGTTGTCGGCATGATCGGCGTGTTCCTGCTTTTTTGCTGGTTCGGCACACGCCACTGGGTCCTCAAGGATAATTGGAACATGGCGTGGGCGTGGCCAACCCATCTTGTCGTGTGGTTCCTGCCAGCGCTGCTGCAACGCATGTATTGGCGGCTCACGGCGATCGTGCTGGCACTGTTCCTCTTGGGGATGTGGTTCCTGCCCCAGGCGTTCCCATCTGTCGTCGTGCCGCTCTTGGTGTTCTTGATGGTTCGCGCTTGGGCCCGGGGAAAGAAGAACAGTTCGGACCGTCAGCTTGCCGCCTCCGGCGGATCTCCGGTTGCATCTGGAATCGCTGGCCGATGAGTTTATTAGTACGTTCATGGCCAATCCTGGGCGCCGCACTAAGCGGAATTTTGATGTTGCTCTGCTTCCCGCCATTTGAACAGGACTGGTTTGCATGGCTGGCGCTTTCCCCGTTGCTAGCAGCAATCTGGTTCAGAACAAATTCCCAGCTCGGGCGCCTAGCGCTGGGGTATCTCAGTGGCGTATTGTTCTTTGGGGCAACATTTTATTGGATAGGCAAAGCGTCAATTCTGGGTTGGCTGGCGTTAACGTTGTATCTACCCGTGTACCCGGCGATCTGGGCGTGGTTCGCGGGACTGCCAGCCTGCCGGTTGAGATTTGATGGCTCGCCGCTGGATCCGGGCGACCGGTTGGCGCCGTGGCGGCGGTCGGTGACCAGTGTGACGGTTGCGATGGTGCTCGCGGCCGGGTGGGTGATCTTGGAATGGACGCGGGGATGGCTGTTTTCGGGGTTTGGCTGGAACGGTCTGGGCGTGGCGCTGCACGGAAACATTCCGTTCATTCAACTGGCCGGTATTGGCGGCGTGCCTCTGTTATCATTTCTCGTCGTGTTTGGCAACGTGATCGCTGTGACGACGGTGTCGCGTCTGATTGCCGAAGCGGGCCGTCTAACATGGGCGTCCCGCTCGGACTTTACAGTGGCGCTTGCGATTGTGCTTGTGGCTTTCGGCCAGGGGGTGCGGATGTCGCTCGAGACGGTCGACACCCGGAAAATGAAAGTAGCCCTCGTGCAGGCGGCTGCGGGGGATGACGCCAAATCGTTCGATGAATACCTGCAACTGAGCGTTCTGGCTTCCGTGCAGAAGCCGGATCTTATCGTGTGGCCGGAAGGCGCTCCAGGAAAACCATTGCTGGACAATATCGCTACCTTCGGAGCAGCGGCGAAGGCGGCCGTCCCGGAAAGCGGCAACATCTGGTTGCTGACGGGTTCGGACGAGCATGCACCGGATGGTTCGTACAATAGTGCCTTTGCCATTGCGCCTGGAGGCTCCGGTCTTCAAACTTACCGCAAGCGGCACTTGATCCCATTCTACGAAACCGGCAGCGAAGGTTACACTCCAGGGAAATCGTCGAAGCCGTTATGGATTATGAATGCCAATGCGAATCTTGGCGCTCTTATCTGTATCGAGGACACGATTCCTGAGCTTGCCCGCACGAATGCCCGTGATCGCGCAAACGTGCTTGTCAATTTAACCAATGACGGAATATTTGACGACCGTGTGGCGGAGCGGCAGCATTTTCTAAACGCAATTTTTCGCGCCCCGGAGACAGGCCTTCCGTTGATCCGTTGTGCCAATACGGGTGTAACGGCGATTGTTGACCGTCAGGGAAGGGTAACGCAGCAGTTGGAAGCTGGATCACCGGGCATCCTGACCGGAGAAATTCATTTTCCCGTGAGCGGCGCGCGGACGTTTCATACCCAATGGGGCGACTGGTTCGTGGCGGCGTGCGCAGGAATCGTTGTGCTACGACTGATCGTCCCGCGTTGACATGTGCGCTGGAAAGCAGCAGCTGATAGTACCGATCCAAGCGGTGGTTGCCGGGACGGGGGATATGGGTTAATGGACGGTCAGTTTTTGGTCTGCTTCGTAAACGCGGCCATCGGGATCGGCGGCGCGGATGGTTAGTGTATGGTTACCCGGAGTAAGGTCGATGGGAAAATAGCCGCGCCAGAGGTGGTTGCAGACAACCGGGTCGGGGAAGCGCCGCCACGGGGCCGGCGTGGAAACAGCGTTTTGTGCGACAAACTTCGCGGCGTAAGCGGGATCCCAGCTGCCTTGGACCCGCCGAAGCGGGCGCCATGGAGAATCGTCGATGCGATACTCGATTTTCCAGCCGTCGTGGCCGTTATACACATTGGCGTAGAACGAAACCCAGGGTTCGCCAGCTTTGATGGCGAGTGGCGCATGGATGCCGATCTGGTTGGCTTCGAAGTCGAGAAGCGAAGGATAGTAGACCGCATGATAGCGTTCCGCTCCTTGAAAACTAACGACCGCATATCCGGGCGGTGTGCCGTCCCACATGATGGCGGGTGGAACGCCGTCCTTGCCAGGTGGCCCGCTCCAGAAACTACCGCAGGCGGCGGCTACATTGTATTCGTGCCATTTTTCGGGGCCGTGAAACCAATGTTGCTGCGCATGGGTGTGGCCGGTCAACAGGAGGACGTTTTTGCGATGGGCCAGCAGTTTGAACAATCTTGCGCGATCGATAGCACGGAAAGTGTCGGAATTCGGGCCGTCCGTGTTGAAAAATGGAATATGCGCCATGAGGACTACGCGCGCATCTGCCGGCGCGACGCGAAGGAGGTTTTCGATAAAAGTTAGCTGATCGTCGGTGAGACCGCCGACATATTTTCCCGGTCCGAGAGGGCGGATGTCGTCAAGGGCGATGAAGAGAACCTTGGCGTAATGAAAGGCGTAGGTGGCTGGTCCGTAAACGGATTCAAAAGCCGTCACAGCTTTTTGGGGATCGGTGGTGAGATCGACGTCGTGGTTTCCGTTGAGGTTGTAGAACGGGATGCCGATTTTGGCGGTAGCGACGTTGATTTTGTCGAAGAGATCGAACTGGTCGTTGACGATATCGCCGAGGGTGACGCCGAAGGCCGGCTTGTTCTTGGTTCGAGACAGCGGTGCTGCGATGGCCTTGTCGTAATAGTCGATTTCCTGTTCGTTGTTAACTTGCGGGTCGGCGGTGACGAGCACATTGAAGGCATCCGGCTCCGATCGTTGGCTAAGGGGGAAGTCGAGTTTCTCGAACCGCCGGCGATGAAACTTCGGAAGCTGGAGCTCATTTGCCGGCACGTTCCAATCGCGCGGTTTGATCACAAAAACAAAGCCTTCTTTCCGAGGAGGAGTGGGGATGTCGAAAACACCTTCGGAGTTGGTGAGGACGACATCGCGGCCGTTGGAAACCGCCACGTTTGGGATGCCGGGTTCGCCGGCGTCGCGGATTTGATTGGAGTTTTTGTCGTGGAAAACCGCTCCGGTAAGGGCGTTGACGCTGAATGGAAGGAACAGCGCCAGAATGGTCAACCACCAGCTCCGCCGCGGCATGGTTAACGGTTGACCACCGCGACGCACCGGTCGCAGAGTTGCGGGTACTCGAGGCTGAGGCCGACGGTAGGTCGATGGCGCCAGCAGCGTTCGCAGCGAGGATAGTCGGTTTTGGTAACAGATAATTCGAGGGTCATCGACATGAGTTCGCCCGCTGCTGTCTCGCGTGAGAGAGAGTCATCAGTATGAATGGTGAGATCGCTCAGAATAAGAAATTCTTCGATCTCGGAGAGGTCGAGGTCAGGGTTTTCGGGTGCAGGAAGAGAGACATCGACCCGAGCTTCCAGGGCATTGCCGATGAGTTTTTCCTGCCGACGTGCTTCGATGCCCTGTGCGACGAGGGAGCGTAGCGACATGAGTTTTTCGGCCTCGGCTTCGACCTCTGGATTGACGGGATAGTCTTCTGGCGACGGGAAGAGTTCGAGATGGACGGAAGTCTTCTTGCCGGATGCGGCCCACGCTTCGTCGGCAGTGAACGCGAGAATCGGCGCGAGGAGTTTTGTGAGAGCGTCGAAGATGCGATGCATGACGGTCTGCGTCGAGCGACGGCGCAGTGAATCGACGGCGTCGCAATACATGCGGTCCTTCGTGATATCGACGTAGAGGCTGCTCAGGTCGACGGCGCAGAACTGGTTGACGGCGTGATAGACTTTCAGGAATTCGAATGCTTCGTAGCCTTCACGCGCGGCGCGAACGACGTGGCCCAGGCGGCTGAGTGCCCAGCGGTCGACGAAAGTTAGTTCGGCATCCGGGACAACGTCGGTTGTCGGATCGAAATCGTAAAGGTTTGCCAGTAGGATCCGGAGCGTGTTGCGGATGCGACGGTAGGTATCGGCAAGGCGCGTGAACATTTCCTCGCCGAATGGGACTTCGTCGGGGTAGTTGGTGCTGCTAACCCAGAGCCTGACAATATCAGCGCCGTATTTTTCCACGTAATGCTTTGCATCCATCGGCTTTTTGTAGTCGCTGGATTTGGAGATTTTCTTCCCGTCGGTATCGACGACGAAGCCGTTGGTGACCACCGTTTTGTAAGGAGCGCAACCTTCGATGGCGACGCTGGTTAACAGGGAGGACTGGAACCAACCGCGGTGCTGGTCGGTTCCTTCGATATAGACGTCGGCTGGGAAATGGAGCTCGGGGCGTTTTTTTAGAACCGCCTGGTGACTCGTGCCGGAATCGATCCAGACGTCAAGCGTATCGTTTCGACGGGTTGTTCCTTCGGGGAGACCGACGAGCGTCACCCATTCCGCATCGGTTTTTTCGAACCAGAGATTGGTGCCGTTTTTCTCGATTAACCCGGCGACTTTACGGGCGACAGTGGCGTCGAGAATGGCCTGGCCATCCCGTGTGTAAAAAACCGGCAATGGCACGCCCCATGTGCGCTGCCGAGAGATGCACCAGTCGGGACGCGCTTCCACGGTGCCGGCGATGCGATTGCGGCCCCAGGCGGGAACCCAGTTGACGGTATCGATGGCCTTCAGGGCGTCTTCTCGGAACGCGTCGATGCGGATGAAAAACTGTTCGACAGCGCGAAAAACGATGGGCGTTTTCGATCGCCAGCAATGCGGATAACTGTGGAGGTATTTGTGTTCTGCCAACAGCGCGCCGCTTTCCTTGAGCAGCGCGACGATGTCGGCGTTGGCGTCGAAAACGTATTTCCCGGTGAGCGCAGGCACGCCAGCTTCGGCGGTGAGGCGGCCGTTGTCATCGACAGGCGAAAGGATCGGCAACTTGTTGGCGATGCCGGAAATATAATCATCCGCGCCGTGACCCGGAGCCGTATGAACCTGGCCAGTGCCGGTGTCCATGGTGACGTAATCGCCCGTGATGACGAGCGATTTGCGGTCGAGAAATGGATGTTGCGCGAGGCTGCCGGCGAGTTCCTGGCCGGTAAAACTGGCGAATTCCTCCTGCATCGTTAGCCCGGTTTCCTGCTGGAACGTCTCCAGCAGCGGACGTGCGATGACGAACGCGCGTTGGTCGAAACGTCCAACGAGATACTCCTGCTGCGGATGAACGGCGATGGCGACGTTGGCGGGTAGCGTCCAGGGCGTCGTCGTCCAGATGACCATGTCGGCCTTTCCGGCGAGCGGTCCGGTCACGAGGGGAAACGTCACGAAAATCGCCGGATCGGTCCGTTCTGCATACTCGACTTCGGCCTCGGCGAGCGCCGTCTGCGCACCGGTACTCCAGTAGACCGGTTTTTTGGACTGATAGACGAGTCCTTTTTCCACGAAAACCGCGAATGATCGGATGATCTCCGCCTCATATGCCGGATCCAGCGTGAGATACGGATTTTCCCAATCCCCGAGTACGCCCAGCCGCTTGAACTGATTACGCTGGATATCGATGAATTTCCGGGCGTATGCCTCCGATTTTTTCCGGATTTCCACCGGCGACAAGCCGCGCGATTCTTTCACGACCCTGAACTCGATGGGCAACCCGTGACAATCCCATCCCGGGACGTACGGCGCACGGAAACCGGCCATCGTCTTCGATTTCACGATGAAATCCTTCAGGATTTTGTTCATCGCCGTGCCCATGTGAACGTCGCCATTGGCAAAAGGTGGCCCGTCGTGCAGTACGAAAAGCGGGGCATCCTTGCGCGAGGCCTGAATCTGCTGGTAAAGACCGTTTTTTTCCCAGTCGGCGAGCATAGCAGGCTCGCGGGTGGTCAGACCGGCTTTCATGGCAAAATCGGTCTTCGGCAGATTCAGCGTGTCTTTATAATTCATCGTCATCGAAGGGACGGCGAAAATAGAGCGTGAATCGAAAGCAGGCAAGGCCTGTGCAGTGTGTCTTTGGCTATGAATCGCGGCAGAAGCTTGGGATGTTACTTCCTCCGGACTGCGCGATTTTTCAACGGCGGTGGAAAGAATCGCAAAAAACCGGATTGCCGGTTAGTCATGCGTATTTATGATTGAGCAGGTTGAGGCCGGATGGGCTGTTTATACCAAGCGCACACTCGCTGCGTACGATTTCGTGGTGCTGGGCATTTCGAATCGGTTCGTCTGGAAATGCCCCACTCAACGTCTTGAAGATCATTATAATCGGCACATCACTGCGAATCATCTGGATGTTGGAGCAGGCACAGGATACTTCCTTGATCACTGCCGATTCCCTTCACCCACGCCGCGTATCGCTTTGATGGATGCAAATTCCGACGTGCTCGAGTTTGCATCCCGACGAATCGCCAGATATAAGCCAGAGACATATCGCCGAAACGTCTTGGAGCCCATTTTGATAGACGCCGCACGATTCGACTCGGTGGGTGTCAACTATCTCCTCCATTGCATTCCGGGTTCCATACGGTCGAAATCTGTAGCCTTTGACTATCTCAAAGCGCTCATGAATCCCAACGGCGTCTTGTTTGGGGCGACATTACTGCAGGGCGGTGTTACCCGGGGCTGGTTTGCGAAGCGTCTGATGGCCTTCTATAACCGCGCGGGTATCTTTGCCAACAAACAGGACGACCTCGCAAACTTGAGCCGTGCCCTTAATCAGCGGTTTCGAGATGTTTCCGTTGAGATCGTGGGTTGCGCCGCGCTGTTTTCTGGCCGCGTTTGAGGCTCAATCTCGGAACGCAAAGTCCGGATGGATGTAGCGGGCTGTCTATTCACGACACCTCCGCTCAGAAAAAATTTCGCGGCACAGACAAAAACAAAACGGCTGCGGCGTTGTTCAAAGTGAAAAAGCCGCATGACCGAAAGCCATGAAAACTGGAAAACCTGCTTCGCGCAACTGGCGTCGCCACTCCTCCTCTTCGCCCGGCAGTGGGCCACATCCCATGCCGACGCCGAAGACATTGTCCAGGACGCCTTCGTCCGATTTTGGAAACGCGAAGGCGCTTACACCGAAAAAAATCGTGGACTCCTTTTCGCCACTGTCCGCTCGACGGCTTTGGATTTTCTGCGCAGCTCGGGCCGCCGTCGCCAGCGTGAACAAATGGCGTTTGCCGATGACCCCGACCTTGTCGAGCCCCGGTTCGAGCCGGATGGCGCGGTGGCAAACGAAGAACTCGCGAATGCCGTGGAACGACTGCCCGCTGCTCTTCGCGAGGTGCTCGTGCTGAAAATCTGGAACGACCTCACTTTCAAAGAGATTGCCGCCGTCCTGGAGCTTTCCCAAAACACGGCTGCCTCCCGCTACCGTTACGCCTTGGAATCCATCCGACAGGAACTCGCAGCCCATGAAATCCGACCCACTTTCTAAACTCGAAGCCGAACTCGCCGAATTGCAACCGTGCGCCTCCAGCGAAGCTCTCAGGTGCCGGATTAGCGCGCAACTCAGGCATCAGGCTGTTACTTCGCATGTCCGTCTAAAAAAATCCGCAGCGTACCGTCTGAATTGGTTCGCCTGGGGCTGGGGACTCGTCGCTGTTATGAGTGTCGCGCTGGTTACTTCAGTCTGGCCGGGGGCTGGCGAGAATGAAACACCCTCCAGCCGCATCATTCACTATCAAATTCTTTCTGAGCGGGACGATGGTGTTGTTTTTGACGAAACCGGCCGGCCCGTGCGTCAAGTCCGCTACGCGGCAGACGAAACCGTCCGGTGGCGTAGCCCGAGGACGGGCGCCAGCATTCAAATGTCCTATCCGCGTGAAGAAACCATGCTCATCCCCGTCTCCGGCAATTGAACGTTTCCCTGTTCCCGATTTTCGGTTCGTCCGAAAAAAGCAAAACTCGCTACCCACTAATAACCGTGAAAAAATCCCTTCTTCCCGTCTGTCTCGCGGCGGCATCCGTCACATGGCAAAGTCCTGAGGCATTTGCTCAGCAGGCGCCGGCTGCTTCCGCAGTGCCATCGCAAACAGCTTCTGCTTCGCCCAGTTCTGAAAACGCTGACGCGCCCGAGAAGCAGGACAAGGCCGGCAAGCCTGCTGAAAAAGCGCACCATTTTGCGCGCAAGACTGAGCAGCGGACATTCCTGGGAATAGAGACCAGTCCTGTCCCGCCGGTCGTTGCCGCGCAACTTGGGATCCCGGAGGGCTTTGGGCTCGTCATTGAATTTGTCGTTCCCGACAGTCCCGCGGCTGCGGCAAAAATCGAGCGATACGACATTTTGACACGCATCGAGGACCAGCGACTGGTCAACCCGATGCAACTCGCCAGCCTCGTTCGCAGTTTTCCTGAAGGCAAAGACGTCGCGTTGACCATTCTCCGCAAAGGTCAGGAAGTAAAAATTACGACTAAACTTGTCCGGAAAGAACTGCCGGTCGCTTTCGGTCCGGACCTCTGGCGTCACGAATTTGGACATTTTCCCGGAAGGCATTCCGGCGAATGGCCTGGCTTGCATCGCATGAAAGACGTGCTGCGCAAAGACGGTGAAGTCAGGGCCCGTTTCAATGAAGGCAAACTGTTAAGCAAGATCGACATGGCTGATTTGCACGTCGTGAGCAAAGACGGGGAAGGCACGCTTGAGATTCGCTCGAAAGGCGGCAAACGAACGCTGATTGCCACGAAACCGGACGGCTCCGTCGTTTTCAACGGCCCCATTGATAATGAGGAGCAGAAAAAATCCATCCCCGGCGACGTTCTGGAACGGCTCAAGGACATGGAACGTGAACGGCTCCCGGAGCCACCGCCACCTCCCGACGAGCCTGCTCCTCCGTCCTCCCCTGATGCGGCGACCTCGGCGGGTGTTTCTACGGGAGTGTCCTAGAGGCGTCCTAAATTCTTTGGAGGGAACCTGGACCCAGCAGCAAGGAAGGCCTGTCCTGCGAAAGCGGGGCGGGCCTTTTGCGTTTTGACCTCGCCTTGAGCTGCGCAATTTCTTGACCGATCTCCCCCGAAACTGAAAGACTTCCGGCTGAATGCTGTTGTCATTCGTTAAACACCTCATCCAACCCAAATATTTATGCCTCTTTCCGCTATTGCTGACGTTCGCGCCCGCGAAATCATTGACTCCCGTGGCAACCCCACTATTGAAGCCGACGTCGAACTAGCCGGCGGCGCAGTCGGCCGTGCTGCAGTCCCCAGTGGAGCCAGCACCGGTGAACACGAAGCCTGGGAACTCCGCGACGGCGTTAAAGACCGTTACCTTGGCAAAGGCGTCAAGAAAGCCGTCTCAAGCGTCGAGAAGAAAATCGCCGAGGCCCTCGTCGGCATGGACGCCCTCGATCAGGTCGCCATTGATAAAACGATGATTGCCCTCGACGGGTCGAAAAATAAATCCGAGCTCGGCGCCAACGCGCTCCTGGCGGTTTCGCTAGCGACCGCGCACGCGGCTGCCTCGCAACTCGGCGTTCCGCTTTTCAAATACCTTGGCGGACCGAACGCCAAAGTACTTCCCGTCCCCATGATGAACATCATCAATGGCGGCGCCCACTCGGACGCACCGATCGATTTTCAGGAATTCATGATTATTCCGAAAGGCGCTCCGACTTTCTCCGAAGCGCTTCGGTACGGCACCGAAGTTTTCCACACGCTCAAAGGTATTCTCAAAAAACGCGGCCTGGCCACATCCATTGGCGACGAAGGCGGTTTTGCTCCGAATTTCGACGACGCCAATGACGCCCTCGCCACGATTGCCCAGGCCATCGAAAAAGCCGGTTACAAACTCGGCGAAGATATCTTCATCGGCCTCGACGTCGCCTCCAGCGAATTTTTCGACAAGGAAAGCGGCCTGTACGTTTTCAAGAAGTCCGACGGCTCCAAGCGCACGGCTGCTGAGCTCGTTGCCTACTACAAAGAGCTTCAATCGAAGTACCCCATCATCTCCATCGAGGACGGCTGTTCTGAGAACGATTGGGAGGGCTGGAAAATTCTCACGGACGAACTCGGTGCCAAAACGCAGTTGGTCGGCGACGACCTTTTTGTCACTAACGTGGAATTCCTTCAGAAAGGCATCGATGAAGGCATCGCTAATTCGATTCTGGTCAAGGTCAACCAGATCGGCACGCTTACGGAAACGCTGGACGCCATCGAACTCGCCAAGGAGCATGCTTATACCGCGGTCATTAGCCATCGTTCTGGCGAAACTGAGGACACGACGATTGCTGATATTTCCGTCGCTACCAACGCCGGACAGATCAAAACCGGCTCGCTATGCCGCACCGACCGTGTTGCCAAATACAATCAACTTCTTCGCATCGAGGAAGAATTAGGTGACAACGCCGTTTTTGGAGGCAAGATGCGCTAATCACACGATGGAGGACATCAATTGAGCGAAGCAGCCGGGTTCCCGGATTTCCGGAAGCGTAAGGAACGGAGCGTGCTCCAGGTCCTTAACCGGTTTTTGGTTATATTGATTGTCCTCATCCTCGTCTGTGGCCTCATCGCGGCATTTCTTCCAGCATTGAAGGCGCGTTCCGAGCAACGCGCCGCACTTGAAAAGATCCGCGCTGATGTCGCCGCGGCAAAAACCGTTTTTCAGTCGCGCTCCAGAGAGCTACAGCGCCTGAAGACGGATCCTGATTACCTGGGCGATATCGCCCGGGATAAGCTAAATGTGCAAAAGGACGGCGAAACCATCTTTCGCTTCGATTCGGCAAACAGCGCGGCTGCCGCGACTCCGGAAAAATAGATTCAGAGTTATCCCGTTCTCCTGGATGTAGGGTTCGCACGATAACCCTGGAAACGGGATTTACGCTTTTCAGGATAACCTCCGTTGGGCTTGCGTGATTCGACCCGAAGGTTGTTCGACCCATGCCTTTACGTCCACAGGCTGCGGTCCAGCGTGCGGTATTGGATGGCTTCGCCAAGATGCTCGACGGTGATGCTATTGCTGGCAGCGAGGTCGGCGATGGTGCGGGACACTTTGAGAATGCGGTCATAGGCACGCGCGCTCAGGTGCAGGCTGGACATGGCCATTTGAAGCAGTTCCGAAGCGTCTTGGCCGAGCTGACAGTTCGCCTTGATGTGGCGTGAAGTCATCCGGGCGTTGCAAGTGGTGTTCTTGGCACCTGTAAACCGCTTTTTTTGAATGGAACGTGCCTTTTCGACGCGTTCCCGGATGGCTGCGGAGGACTCGGCTGATTCCCGGCTGGTTAATTCCTTGAACTCGACCGCAGGGACTTCGATGTGGATATCGATTCGGTCCAGGAGCGGTCCGGAAATGCGCTGGCGATAGCGTTCCACCTGTCCAGGCGCGCAGCGGCAATCGCGTTTCGGATCGCCGAAATAGCCGCACGGACAGGGATTCATCGCCGCAACCAGCATGAATCCGGCGGGAAAGGTCATGGAACCGGCAGCGCGGGAGATGGTGACATGTCCGTCCTCGAGTGGCTGGCGCAAAACTTCAAGCGTCGAGCGCTTGAACTCCGGCAACTCGTCGAGGAACAAGACGCCGTTGTGAGCCAGACTGACTTCGCCTGGAGTCGGGTTTGTGGAGCCTCCCAACAAACCGACATCCGAAATAGTATGGTGTGGACTTCTGAACGGCCGATTGGCGACAAAGGCATGCTTTCCGTCCAGCAATCCGCAGATGCTATGGATCTTCGTCGTTTCGATTGCTTCGTCCAGGGTCATCGATGGCAGAATGCTAACTATTCGTTTGGATAACATGGATTTCCCCGATCCCGGAGGTCCGATCATCAACAAATTGTGTCCACCGGCGGAGGCGACTTCGATGGCTCGTTTTGCATTATGCTGGCCTTTTACATCTGCGAAATCGGCTTCATAGCTTTCATGTGCGGCAAACAACGTGTGCACGTTTTCGAGGACGGGCTTCATGCCGGAATCGCCGACGACAAATTCAAAAACTTCACGTAAATTGTTTACGCCAAATACGTCGATTCCTTCGACGACAGCCGCTTCCCGTGCGTTGGCAGTGGGGACAAACAAACGACGTTTTCCTGTGTTTCGAGCCTCGATGGCGATGGGCAGGATCCCTTTCACGGGTCGAACGGCGCCGGTAAGTGCCAACTCCCCTACGAAACAACAGTCATCCAGCGGCGGGACTGGAATGTCGCTCCCGCATGCGATGAGTCCGAGCGCGATCGGAAGATCGAAGCTGGGTCCCTCTTTACGAATATCCGCGGGCGCGAGATTGATTGTTGTCCGGGTTCTCGGCCAACGGTAGCCGCTGTTGGCGATGGCCGTGATCACACGATCCTTGCTTTCCTTCACGGCTGTGTCCGGAAGACCGACGATAACAATGGCCGAAACATCCCCCGTTCTGGCTGCGTTGACTTCGATTTCGACCTCGAGCGCTTCGACCCCATACACTGCTGCCGAGTAAATCTTGGACAACATGCAACGCATCCTGCCACCAATTTTGCTGTGCTGGAAGCGGTAAATCTCGTCAAGTTTGCCGGGACCGCTGCATCATGGCGCGATGCCTGCACCGCTTCGAATCCGCGTGATTTCCGTCGGAGGAACCATCGACAAGATCTATTTTGACTCTGCGAGCGCCTTTGAAGTGGGCGATCCCCAGGTTGTTCCGGTTTTTGCGGAAGCGAATGTGACGTTCGAGTACGTGGTCGAATCCGTCCTTCGCAAGGACAGTCTGGAAATGACGGATGCCGACCGCTCTCTGGTGCGCGAACGGGTTGTGGCTGCGCCCGAGCGGCACATTCTGATCACGCACGGCACGGATACGATGGCCGAAACTGCAGCGGCTCTGGGTGGAGTTGGAGATAAAGTAATTGTGTTAACTGGTTCGATGCTGCCAGCTCGTTTTCGGACCAGCGACGCGGTTTTTAATATCGGCCTTGCGGTGGGAGCGTTGCAAGCGTTGTCTCCAGGCGCATACATCGCGATGAACGGCCGCATTTTTTGCGCGGGTAATGTTCAAAAGAACCGCGCGGCGGGGAGATTTGAGGAGATTTGACGTCGGTCCGTAGGTCGGTGACTGCCGTGAGCGAGACTTAGGCAAACATGTCTAGCTAAGTTGCTATTGGCTCTGCTTCGGCGAAGATTTCGCTGATGACCTGTTCGATCGGAACCTCGCTCACTTCCATGTCGTTGATCGCGAATTCGGCGAGTATTTTTCGGCAAACGTCCGCAACTTGCGTGCGCTCAACCTGGAGCGTGACAACAGGAAAGCGGTTTTCCAGAATGGTTCCGTGAATGGATAGATCGGGCGCCGTCGCGCCGGCAAAGGTGAAAGTGAGTATTTTATAGCCGGCGAAACGATCCACGATCTCGTCAAGCGGGCCATCAAAGAAAAGTTTACCGTGGTCTATAATGAGGACGCGGGCGCACAACTCCTCGATGTCCTGCATGTAGTGGCTGGTTAGAATGGTCGTGATACGACGCCGTTGATTGTATTCGCGGAGAAATTCACGGACTTTTTTCTGGCTGATGACGTCGAGGCCGATGGTGGGTTCGTCGAGAAACAGGACCCGCGGCTGATGAAGCAGGGCGGCGATGAGTTCCATTTTCATCCTTTCGCCAAGACTCAACTCGCGGACCATCACGTTCAATTTGTCGCGGACATCAAGGAGGTCGATGAGCTCGTTTACAATCTTGTCGAAGTCGGACTGGGCGATGCCGTAGATGGCCTTGTTCAACTCTAGCGACTCGCGGGCAGGCAGGTCCCACCAGAGGGCGTTCTTTTGTCCCATCAGGAGGGCGAACTGACGTTTCAGGCCATCCTTCCGTTCCCATGGGGTGAAACCGAGAACGCTGGCTGTGCCGGAGGTCGGATGCAAAAGGCCCGATAGCATTTTGAGAACCGTTGTTTTCCCGGCGCCGTTGGGGCCCAGAAATCCGACAAATTCACCTTCCTCGATGGAGAAAGTGACGCTGTCCGCGGCGCGCAGCTGTTCGTAATCGCGCCTAAACAACCCCCGGACTGCGCCAGCTAGGCCAGGCCGCTTTTTATAGGTACGATAAATTTTGGTGAGACCCTTGGCTTCGATGGCGCTCATACGGGAGTTGCAGCGTGTTCGCGGAATGGGCGAAGTCAATTTTTCCTTTCGCCCATGACCGCCTTTCTGATTTAACCATTGTTTCATGCATCTTTCGCCCCGCGAACAGGAAAAGCTCCTGATTGTCGTTGCCGCCGACCTTGCCCGCCGCCGTCAAGCACGCGGATTGAAGCTGAATTATCCGGAGTCGATTGCGATCATTACATCGGAGATTCTCGAAGGCGCCCGCGATGGGAAATCGGTTGCTGAACTAATGAGCTACGGGACGACGATTTTGAAGCGAGCCGACGTGATGGAAGGCGTCCCGGAAATGATCCATGAAGTGCAAGCTGAGGCGACATTTCCCGATGGCACGAAACTCGTCACTGTTCACAACCCCATCCGTTAAGGCAGAGGTCAGAAAGCAGAGTGCAGAACTGACGTTGAATACTGAATTATTACCGAATTATGATTCCTGGAGAAATTATCGTTGCCCCGGACGCGCCCCAGCTTTCAGCCAACGCTGGGTTGGAGACGAGGACGATTTCAGTTTCGAACACGGGCGACCGGCCGATTCAAGTGGGGAGCCACTACCATTTCTACGAGACAAATTCGGCGCTGAACTTCGATCGCGAAGCAGCGCGCGGGTTCCGGCTGAACATCCCTGCGGGAACAGCTGTTCGTTTCGAGCCGGGCGACACACGTGAAGTGGAAATCGTCGCACTGGGCGGTTCACGTGAAGTCTGGGGGCTGAATGGAAAAATCAACGGAACGTTGGGATGAACCACCAAGACACTAAACGCATCGCTTTATGACCAGAGCAGCCGACTCGCAAAGAACAAACGTCGCCGAAAGCGACAACCCCCGTCTTCCCTTGGTGTCTTGGTGCCTTGGTGGTTGATTCTAAATTATGGCCCTTCAATTATCTCGTAGACAATATGCCGAAATGTTTGGCCCAACCGTGGGGGATCAAGTGCGGCTGGCGGACTCCGAACTCTTTATTGAGGTCGAGCGTGATCTGATCGGTGAGGCCGGCGCTTATGGTGACGAAGTGAAATTCGGCGGCGGCAAGGTGATTCGGGATGGCATGGGGCAGTCCTCAACGGCGCTGGATGCGGAATCGCTCGATTTGGTGATCACCAACGCGTTGATTCTGGACGCCGTTCAAGGCGTGATCAAAGCGGATATCGGAGTCAAACATGGCCGCATCGTCGGAATCGGCCACGCGGGAAATCCGGGGATCCAGCAGGGGATCACGCCTGGAATGACTATTGGCGCGGCGACGGAGGTCATCGCAGGCGAGGGTTGTATCGTCACAGCGGGCGGTATCGACACCCACATCCACTTTATCTGTCCGCAACAGATCGAACACGCGCTTGCAAGCGGCGTGACGACGATGATCGGCGGCGGGACGGGGCCGGCCCACGGGACTTATGCGACGACTTGCACGCCGGGTATTTGGAATATTTACCGGATGTTGGAAGCCGCGGACGAGTATCCGATGAATCTCGGTTTTCTGGGCAAAGGAAATTGCGCCACGCCCGAACCGTTGCGGGAGCAGATTCTGGCCGGTGTGATCGGGCTAAAGCTGCATGAAGATTGGGGAACGACGCCGGCGGCGATTGATTGTTGTCTAGGCGTCGCGGACGAACTGGATGTGCAGGTCGCGATTCACACGGACACGCTGAACGAATCCGGTTTTGTCGAGGACTCGATTGCGGCGTTCAAAGGACGGACGATTCACACGTTCCACAGCGAAGGCGCGGGCGGAGGGCATGCGCCGGACATTATCCGGGTTTGCGGTGAGGCGAATGTTTTGCCTTCTTCGACGAATCCGACGCGCCCGTTCACGGTGAACACCCTCGATGAGCACCTCGACATGCTGATGGTGTGCCATCATCTCGATTCGAAGATTCCTGAGGATGTGGCATTTGCGGAGTCGCGAATTCGACCCGAGACGATTGCAGCGGAGGATTTGCTGCACGATTTGGGAGCATTTTCGATGATGTCCAGCGATTCCCAGGCAATGGGGCGCGTTGGCGAGGTGATTACGCGTACCTGGCAGACGGCGCACAAGATGAAGACGCAATTCGGGAACCTCGACGCGTCGTTAGCCACGGCGCATGCTGCAGCCGACAATTTCCGGGCGCTGCGTTACATCGCCAAATACACGATCAATCCAGCGATCTCGCATGGCATCGCCCATGAAGTCGGCTCGATAGAGATGGGAAAACTGGCCGATTTGGTTGTATGGAAACCAGCCTTTTTTGGAACGAAACCCGAAGTGGTACTTAAAGGGGGGCTGATTGCCATGGCCAATATGGGTGATCCGAACGCCTCGATCCCGACGCCCCAGCCGATGTTTTATCGACCGCAATTTGGCGCACACGGTCGGGCCAAATTCAAAACGTCACTGACTTTCGTGAGCGACGCCGCCCTTCGTAGCGGCAAACTCGCTGAGCTTGGTCTAGGCAAAACGCTTTCCGCCGTGAAGAACACGCGCGGCGTGACCAAGCGTGATTTGGTTTGGAACGATGCCCTGCCAAAAATCGAAGTCGATCCTGAGACCTATATCGTCAAGGCCGACGGCCTCGAGCTCCGCTGCGAACCCGCGACGGTGTTGCCGCTCGCCCAGCGCTATTTCCTTTTCTGAAGCCGGATGCAGATGATTCACCATCACCTGCACCATTGGCGTAAGGATGCAGAAAAAATCATGCTCAATGTGGACCGCCTCACGCTCGCGAAGCGCCGCTGGCGCAGCGTCGCTGCGGATGGGGTGGAATTTGGCTTCGATCTGGAGCATGCGTTGGCAGATGGCGACGTTTTCTTTGAAAAGGACGCCGCGATTTATGTGATCGCCCAAAAAGCCGAGCCTGTGCTCGAAGTCGACCTTGGGACTGACGCGGCGAAAGCGGCCCGTCTTGGCTGGATCATTGGCAATCTCCATTTCCAACTCGACGTTGCCGAGGGCCGCGTGCGCGTCGCTGATGATCCTGCGCTGCGCCAGCTCTTCGAGCGTGAACACATCCATTTCAACGCTGGGGAAGCTGTTTTTCACCCGTTATCCGGCGGTCACCATCACCATTGAAGGCAGACGGTAGGACGCAGAAGTCAGAACCGGACGATGAAGGAGCGCCTCCGGGGAAGGGGGGATTGTCCTGGTTGCCTTTTTTGCTGCAGACTTCCGATGCACTTTTCCCGACGGGGGCGTATGCGCATTCGCTAGGATTTGAGGAAATGGTTCGCCTTGGTGTTGTGAGGGATGAAGTCACGCTACGGGAATTTGTTGAAGAGCAGATTGCTCCGGCGCTCGCATGTTTGGAGCTGCCTTACGTGCGGTTTGCGTTTTGGGCGAAGGATTTGGAGGAACTCTGTCGGATCGACGCGGAGAT
Source organism: Chthoniobacterales bacterium (assembly GCA_036525185.1). Classification (GTDB taxonomy): domain Bacteria; phylum Verrucomicrobiota; class Verrucomicrobiia; order Chthoniobacterales; family DASVRZ01; genus DATDAW01. The sequence goes on from DATDAW010000059.1 coordinate 29,766, forward strand.
CGAAGCGTGGAAGCTGGCACGCGAGGTTCGGGAGGCCAGCAAACAAATTGGCGGCCGGCGTTTGAGAGGGTTGCGAACCATATCGGAGGAGGTGCTGTTGGCTGAGTTTGAAGACGCAATCCGGCAGGATCGAGCGCTGGGTCATCATCTGGTTGTCTGTGCGTTGCAGGCGCGGGTGGAAAACGTGCCGTTGGAGGCTGCGCTCGCGGCGTACGCCTATCAATCGATCGCGGCAACTTGCGGCGCGGCGCTAAAACTGATCCGGGTGGGACAAGACGCGTGCCAGCGAGTTTTAAGAGCTGGAGCGTTGCAAATCCCGGAGGCGATTGCGAAATCGCTGGAAGTTATGCGCGAGGATGCCGGCTGCTTCAATCCGCTTCTTGAAATCGGTTCGATGCGTCACGAATTCGCGGAAGAGAGGCTGTTTATCTCGTGATTTTCGGGAGCCGCCGCCGCAAGCAAGTCTGCGTCTGCCGTTGCAATCGCACAATGAGTCTTGTTTGATCATCCCAATGAAACGTGCTGTGCGCATTGGAATCGGGGGGCCGGTGGGCTCAGGGAAAACCATGCTCGTCCTGCGGCTTTGCCAGTGGCTCCGCGGCGAATTTTCCATCGCTGTGGTAACGAACGATATTTATACCCGCGAAGACGCGGAGTTTTTGGTACGCAATGAGGCGCTGGCTGCCGATCGCGTCATCGGAGTTGAGACAGGAGGATGCCCGCATACAGCGATTCGCGACGACACTTCGATGAATTTGGCCGCGATCGCAGAGCTGGAAAAACGCCATCCGGAGGCGCAGTTGATCCTTGTGGAAAGCGGCGGGGATAATCTTTCCGCGACGTTTTCGCCCGAGTTGGTGGAGTCGTTTATCTACGTGATCGACGTGGCGGAAGGGGACAAGATCCCGCGCAAAGGCGGCCCCGCCATCCGGCACAGCGATTTGCTTTTGATCAACAAAACGGAGCTGGCACCGTTCGTGGGCGCGGATCTGGACGTGATGGCGAGGGACGCAAAGCTAATGCGCGGAGAGCGTCCGTTTCTTTTTGCGGATTTGCGGAGCGGGAAGGGGAAGGACGAATTACTCGCCTGGCTGCGGCATGAAGTGTTATTTGCATGAGCCTGGGAACTCCGCGACGCGGTTTGAGCGGGCACCTTCATCTGATTTGTGGATTGGATGACCTCGGCAAAAGCACGCTCATTTCGCAATCCTTCCGGGCGCCAATGCATCTGAGCAAACCGTGGCTTGATGGCGAGACGCTCGTGGTCAACGTGGTCAATCCGACAGCGGGCTTGCTCACAGGCGATTCCGTGGAGACAAAGGTGAAGGTCGAGTCCGGCGCCTGTCTGCTGATTACCACCCCGAGCGCCACCCGGGCCTATCGCTCGCTGGCCGGGACCATTGAGCTGACGCAGGATTTTACGGTGGCCGCTGGGGGAAAATTGGAGGTTTTTCCCGAGATGTTCATCCCCCAGGCAGGCACCTCATGCAGGCAGCGGACACACGTGGATGTGGAGTCGGATGGCGAACTATTATGGATCGATGTCCTTGCGCCAGGCCGGGTTGCGATGGGCGAGAGCTTTGAGTATCGGCTCCTGGACTGGCGGATGGACATATTTCTGGGTGGAAAGCCGATCGTTCGCGAACGATCTGTGTTGGAACCCGGAAGGCCGAACCTGCAGGCCGTCCGAAACGTTTTCCCGAATGCGTATTATGGCAGCATTTACTGGATCGGTGGGAAGGTCGATCCAGCTTTGGATTTGCTGAAGCAAATAACGGCGCTCCAAAGTACGGACATTTGGATGGGCGCCAGTCGACTGTGTACGGGAGGGTTGACGATTAAATTGCTGACTGCCAACAGTCCGGCTATGCGGCGGGCAGTTCACGAAATCCGAAGATTGATTCACGAATTACGCGGCGTGCTCGGTCCTGATCTACGGAAACTGTAACAGGCCAGCGTAGGTTGCTGGCCTGTTTCCTGATCGGCTTTCCGGCGGAAGTCGCGTCAAACCAACGACGATCCATCGGAATCATTAGAGATCCGAGGCGTCAGTGGCCTGTCCTCCTGAATATTTGGAGTTCAGGTCCACCGGACTTCCGTCTGCTAGAGTGCGCTCAATCCCCGTAGCCGTGCGGGTTTTTTACGTGCCATTTCCAGGCGCTTGTGACGATGGTCTCGATATCCTGATACTGCGGCTTCCAACCGAGTTCGGCTTCGATTTTTTCCGAACTGGCGATGAGGCGCGGGGGATCGCCTGCGCGACGCGGTTTTTCGATGACTTTAATTGGTTTGCCAGTGACCTTTTCGCAGGCGTTAATGACTTCCCGCACTGAGGTTCCACCGCCGGTACCCAGGTTGTAAAAGGCACTTTTCGGGGCGTTTAACGCGAGAATGTGCGCCTGTGCGAGGTCGAGCAGGTGAATATAATCGCGGATGCAGGTGCCATCCGGTGTCGGATAATCCGTGCCGTAAATTTCGACGTGGTCCTTTTGCCCCAGGGCGACTTTGAGGACGTTCGGGATGAGGTGTGTTTCGATTCGGTGATCTTCGCCGTAGGCTTCCGTGGCGCCGGCGACATTAAAGTAGCGGAGCGCGACGAAGGTGATGCCAAAGATTTCGCCATACCAGCGAAGGACCTTCTCAAAAAGGAGCTTGGATTCGCCGTAAGGATTGATCGGGTTTTGCGGCAGTCCCTCGTGGATTGGGATGCTTTCCGGAATACCGAAGGTGGCGCAGGTAGAGGAAAAGACGAAACGTTTGACGCCGTTCTTAACCATCGCATCGAGGAGGTGGACGCCGCCGGCGACGTTGTTGAGGAAATATTTCGACGGATTCGTCATCGACTCGCCGACAAGGGCGTTGGCCGCGAAATGCATAACAGCCTCCGGTTGTGCTGCCGCGATGGCTGCATCGATTTCGGCTGGATTTGCGAGGTCGCCTTTAACGAATGTCGACTTGGGATGCACAGCGCGTCCGTGGCCCTCAGTGAGATTATCGAACACGGTGATCTCGTGTCCTGCATTGATCATTTGTTCGACACAGATACTGCCAACATAGCCGGCACCGCCGGTAACAAGAATTTTCATGCGTGGATCAGTGATTTAGGGATGACGAGTGATGAGACCTGACAGAGCTCCGACTGTCTAGCGCCGTTTTGGAAAACGCTCAGTACTTTTTTCAAGCGAAGCGACCATTCTCCGGATATAGCCGTGCCGGGCGCGGGGACGAAGGATTTTGAGGCTCTTTTCGCGATCGCCCCATTCGACGACATCAACCTGGATGCGTCGGACCCCCCAACGGTGCATTTGCCCCATTGTGGGCATGTAAAGATCGATCGTTTCGGTGCCGACGAGCGCCGAACCGTAGTCGTCGATGATGTATTTGCGTCCGGTGTCAGGGGAGTAAAAAATCGTGCCGAATGGGTATCGAGACCAATCGGCTGAAGCGCTATTGAGAGCGCCGGATTGCAGAATGCCTCCGACGGCGTTGCGTCTGGCATGGGAGCCGTCCCCGCCTTCCGCGTGATTGTAGGCCGTTGTTTTCACCGTCCAGTGCACACGGGGCGGGCCGACCGGAGCGGATTTTTTTCGAGCAATCGTCAGGCCGGTATTCTTGTCGAGTCCGGTCTCGGCGCAACCGGCAGAAAGGCATATGATCCCGACAACGACGAGAAGCTGTAAGAACCGCTTAAAAAACAAACGGCTTTGCCGGGAATCATCATCACTCATGGGCGCAAAAAGACGTCCGGGAGGGATTTGATTGCAAACGCGGGCCTGAAAGCAAGGTTGTTCCGAAACACGACGCGACTTCAGACGGCTGCCGGCAGCGAGCCATTCAAATATTCCTGAATGCGAACGGCCTCAGGAAGGCCAGGTTCAGGAGAAACTCAGGCAGCCTTGTCTTTGACAGCCATGGCTTGCTTGCCCTTGCGGTCGCGGAGGTAGTTGAGTTTTGCCCGGCGGACGCTGCCTGGTCTTTCTACTTCGATCTTTGCAACGCGAGGCGAATGGACGGGGAAAACGCGTTCAACGCCTTCGCCATATGAAATCCGTCGGACGGTGAACATCGAATTGAGTCCGGTACCTTTACGGCCAATGACGATGCCGGAGAAAATCTGGATGCGTTCCTTGTCGCCTTCGACGACACGTGTGTGGACCCGGACACTGTCGCCCACGTTGAACGGGGTGATCGTCTGTTTAAACTGCTCCGATTCGATTTTCTGGATAATGCTGTTCATAATGATGTCGTCTCCGGGTTGAGCGATTTGAAAAAGGGGAAAGACGGATAACCGGTTTCGCCGCAAATGCAACGCGAATCATTACCAACGCGTGCAAATGTTCCGCGACAGCCGACTAGTCCCTGCCTTTCGTTCCGAAAGCCTACGACGACCGACGCATCTCTCAATAAACGTCACGCTTGTAGCGCTTCGCTTTCTTGAGTTGTTCAACGTAAACGGCTGCTTCTTCCGGCGGCTTGCCACCTTCGCGTTCGACAATGTGATGCAGCGCGAGATCAACATCCTTGGCCATGCGCTGGCCGTCGCCACAGACGAAAAAGTGGGCCCCTGCTTCGAGCCACGCCCAGATTTCCGCGGCGTTTTCCAGTAACCGATGCTGGACATAGACTTTATTTTCCTGATCCCGCGAAAACGCGGTGCTGAACTTCGTTAGAATACCCTCAGCCTGATACGCCTCCCATTCCTCCTTGTAGAAAAAGTCCACAGCCGAACGTTGCTCACCGAAAAACAGCCAGTTTTTGCCGGTCGCTCCCGTTGCTTTGCGCTCCTGCATCATGGCCCGGAAGGGGGCAATTCCGGTTCCTGGGCCGACCATGATGACCGGCGTCGAGAGATCTTCCGGCAAGCGGAATCCTTTTGCCGAATGCACGAAAATCGGCACAGGCGTATTGTTGTCGACCCGATCGGCCAGGAAAGTCGAAGCGACCCCTTTCCGTTCACGTTCGTTCGAGGTGTAACGGACTGCTGCGATGGTCAGGTGTACCTGCTCCGGATGTGCCTTTAAACTCGACGAAATCGAATACAAACGGGGCTGAAGCTTCCGCAACACGGCGATGAATTCGTCCGCTGTAAAACGGACCGACGGATGGTCGATGAGGAAATCGATCACTTCGAGGCCCCAAAGGAACTTCTCCAGCTCCTGCTTGCGATCGGGCTTCAACAGATCATGGAGAACAGACGTCCCCTCGGCTTTGTCCCGGACCGCTTCCAGAAACTGCTTGGAGAGCTGGGTGATGATGTAATCCTTGATGAGCGCCTGCCTCAATGTCGTCGGCTGTCCATCTGCTCCGTTGACCGTTTCCGACCCTGTGAGATGCAGTTTGGCAATGATTTCGTCTGCCAATGCCGGATCGTTCAGCGCGAAGACCCCGAGGGAGTCGCCGACTTCATAGACAACGCCCGACCCAGCCAGCGAGATCTCAAAATGCCGCGTTTCTTTTTCTGATCCTGGCAACGTGAGTTTGCGGTTCGTAATGAGCTTTGCCGGGAAAGGATTTTTGCGCGAATAAACGGAAGCAGGGTCAGCAGACATAGCTGCCGAGTGTTAGCTCCTGACGCTGTAGAATCAAGCGGGAAGTGCGGATCGATCTGAGGGAGCCTGTGGTTTTACATATCCTTTCCGAGTGTAATCCGATAAAGTTGACCAATCAGGAATGGAAGGCACGTCCCGGTTGATCGGTCATGGATCGTATCAAAAGACCTCGCTTCATGCAGGAAATCGCCGTTCTAATGGAAACCGTGTCGTTCACGTTTTTGTGACCGTCATCAATAAGCGCCCGCATCTGAAAGGATGTGGCGCGGGAGCGGACAATCCCTACAAAGTCGCATTGACCGCCACCATGCGACGGCTGGAGCTTTTTTGAATGGAAGAAACGACCTGCAGCTTCCCGTCATTGCTGAAGTGCGTGGCAAACGGGAGGATGACGATCTCGCCCGAACCTTTGCGAGAGATCACTCGCAAAGAAACGCCGCGCGTTCTGCTCAGGGGCTGTCGCCATTGGATTGCTCGCTGACTTTTTGTTCAAAGGAAGACAACGTCGCCGGGATTCAGATTGCCGATTTGTGCGCCTATCCGTGCGCCCGGCTCGTCTTTGATCCCGAACGTTCAAATACCGCTTTTGAGATTGTAAAAGGCATTTCTACTGCGGTGAAGTTCAGGGATGGGAGGTCCTGTAAAAACAGGCCCCACGCATCACAGGGCGTGGACGGCTGCGAATCGCGGGTCAAACGGCGGCCAGTGCAGTGGTTTCTACAGGCGGCTCAACCCATTTGCCATGTTCGCGAATGAGATCTGTGAGACGGTCGACTGCTTCGATTTCGGGTATGTTGAACTTAACAGGCGTCTTGCCGACGTAGAGATTGACCTTGCCAGGGGCGCCGCCCACGTATCCAAAGTCGGCATCGGCCATTTCGCCGGGACCGTTTACGATACAGCCCATGATGGCAATTTTGACGCCTTTGAGATGGACCGTGGCCGCTTTGATTTTCGCGGTCGTGGTTTGGAGATTGAACAGCGTGCGTCCGCAACTTGGACAGGCGACGTAATCGGTTTTGAAAATCCGTGCCCCCGCCGCCTGAAGAATGTTGTAACTGAGGCGCAAGGATTGTCCGGGCGCTTCTTCGCTGCGGATAAGGATGGCGTCGCCAATGCCGTCGCAGAGGAGGGAGCCGATCTGGGTGGATGAAGAAAGCAACGTGGCAAGGAAATCGGCCTGTTCGTTCTGGCCAGGCGACAGGATGTCCTTGAGCAAGATCGGATGCCGCTCATCGAGGCGGGCCGATAACAGGCGGTACGCAGGAATGACCGGTAAAGGAATGCCATCGGCAACGGTGACGGCCACGGGCGAGGGGAGGGCGTTGATTTGGGCCACCGCTTCGGTGTCTCGCGGGTCAACTTCGACAATACCCGAGTTTTCGAGGACGATTTCCGGCTGGTAGTCCCCCATTTTGTCGAGCTTGTGGGATAGTGCATCCCAGTTCTTCCGGGGGGTAAACACGCGGATGGTTTCCTCGCCGCCGAGCGGGATGCCAGTGATCTCGATCCGCTCTGTGGCCCGGCGCCGATAGGAAAAAGGATCGAAACCGGGTGTGTCGTTGAAAGAAGCTGCCGAGAGGTCCGGGGTGTGCGTGAGGCCGTTGTAAAACGTCACAAGTGCCTTCCCGACAGGGATTTCGTGAATACTGTCTTCGGTCAGCGAAACGCGAATGGTGTCGCCTATGCCGTCGTTGAGCAACGAACCGATGCCAATGGCTGATTTAATGCGCCCGTCTTCACCGTCTCCGGCTTCGGTAACACCCAAGTGTATCGGGTAATTCCAATCGACCCCTTCCGCATCGAGCCGGGCGACCAGCAACCTGTAGGCCTGAATCATCACCTTCGGGTTGCTGGCTTTCATCGAGAAAACAAAATCGTGGTAGCCCAAATCGCGCGCGATACGGGCAAATTCGAGCGCGCTTTCCACCATGCCAAGGGGCGTATCGCCGTAACGATTCATGATTCTGTCGCTAAGCGAGCCGTGATTCGTCCCGATGCGCATGGCGACGCCATTCGCTCTGCAGAATTTTACCAGAGGCGAGAAACGCTCACGGATTCGGTCCAATTCGGCGGCGTATTGCTCATCCGTGTAATCGATGATCTTGAATTTCTTGGAGTCCGCGTAGTTTCCCGGATTAACCCGGACTTTCTCAATCCACTTTGCCGCCTCCATTGCTGCTTCTGGCTTAAAGTGGATGTCGGCGACAATCGGCAGATCGCATCCAGACGCACGGAGCCCAGCTTTGATGTGCTGCAGGTTAGCCGCGTCCTTGACGGTCGGCGCTGTGATTCGGACGATCTCGCAACCGACTGCCGCCAGGTCGAGAGTCTGTTGGATGGACGCTTTGGTGTCCATAGTGTCGCAGGTGATCATCGACTGAACGCGGATCGGGTTCTTGCCGCCGATGGCGACGTTGCCGACATGGACTTCGCGGCTCACGCGCCGCTGATACGTGTATGGACTCGGGCAGTAGATCATTGGAGCAGGGATATTCCGGAGCCTGAAAAACAAGGGCAAGAATGTCCTTGCCGTCTGTTTTTTTCAATCACTGCGTCACTGCCGGGACTGGGCGCTCGAATTTGATTGTTCTTCGACCAAAGAAATCCTGGGCATCAAAAAATGTGACATACAGCATGAAGCCGATAATCAGGAAGGCACAGGCACTTTGGATTCGCTCCAGAATGCGGACGTTGACCGGCCGTTTCCGGGCCGCTTCGACGAGCGCCAGCGTGATATGACCTCCATCGAGGACGGGGATCGGCAGCATATTCATGATTGCCAGATTGATATTGAGCACCACGCTAAACCACAACGCCGCCTGCCAGCCGTATTCATTCTGCAACAGGATGTAGTAGATACGACCAATGCCGGCGGGACCAGAAAGGTGTTGGAGGCCAACGTCGGATTTTGGCGAAAGAACAGCACCGAGCGTGTTGAAGAGCGTCGTGCTGGCTGCCTTGATTTGCTCCCATGGAGTCGGATGAGCGATCTGCAAGCGGCCGCTGAGATCCCAAGTAATACCGCCCAGGGCGTCCGGCTGCCATTGAACTCCCACTACGGGGTCGGTAAACGATTTCGGGCTGTCCGGGCGAGCCGGCTTGAGCTTTACGTCCCGCGTTTCGGTGCCGCGGCGGATCGTAAAGGTGATGATCTGTCCAGGTGAATTGCGGACGGATTTGGAAAGACTGGTTCGACTGACAGCAGGTTTTCCGTTGATAGCGGTGATGACATCGCCTGCGCGGATGCCTGCTACTTCAGCGGGTCCATTGTTGACGACGCCCGCGACTGGCAAACCGTCGATGGTGAGGGGGAGTTGAAGCGTTTCATGGCCGCGCTGAACAGTAAGCTGAACGGTTGTTTTGGGATTCTGCTCCAAGTAAAGATCAATCCCTTCGGGGCTGTAGATTTTCTGGCCATCAACCGCGGTAATGAAGTCGTTTGGTTTGAAGCCCGCTCGAGCGGCGAATGAACCATCGATGATTTTTGCAATAAGCGGTGTTTGGGCGGGCGAAATCCCCACCTGTCGGAAGCCTTTGCGTTCCCAAAATTCTTTCTTTTCTTTTTCAAAAGTCGACGTCAGCGTGAGCTTTTGCCCATCGCGCTCGACAACGAACGGGATTGTATTGCCTTCGCTGCTGATGACGTTCCACGAAACGCTTTTGTCCATCCCGCCAAAGCGTTCCACGGGTTTCCCGTTGACGCTGAGGATCTTATCGCCAGGGCGTAATCCCGCCTTATCGGCAGGACTGTTGAGCTCGACGTAACCAATTCGTGTGGTCTTTTCCCCTTCTGCGACCGGTCGTCCGACGCCCCAAACGACGAAGGCAAATATCACCGCCAACAGCACGGAAAAGAGCGGTCCGGCGATGGCGACGATGATTTTGTCCAGCGCGGAAATCGGCGGCAACATTTCCCGAGGCGTGTCCGTGCGGCCTTCCATCACTTCCATTGGCGCCATTTGCGGCAGCGCGACAAAACCGCCGGCTGGGATCGAGCCAAGGCTGTATTCGACGCCACCGATAGTCTTTTTCCAGATCGGCTTACCGAACCAGATACCGAATTTTTCGACGACCAATCCGCGCCACCGGGCAGCGAGAAAATGCCCGAGCTCGTGGACGAGGATCATCAGGTTGAACAGCAGGACGACTTCGAGACAAACGAAGAGAAAACGGAGGATTGGCATGCAGAATGTCAGAGTTCGCGGGCGACGTGGCGCGCCCAGGCATCAGCGGCAAGTATAGCTTCAAGAGCCGGATGTTCAACGGGCTCATGCCGGTCCATGGTCGCGGCGACGATCCGCCAGATGTCGGGGAATGAGACCATACCAGCCAGAAAACGGTCGACGGCGACTTCGTTGGCAGCATTGAAGACGGCGGGCAGTGTCCCTCCCTCGTCGCCTGCCCGACGTGCGAGATCAAGCGCCGGGAAATCAGCTTTCCGCGGGGCTTCAAATGTAAGTTGGTTCAGCTCAGCAAAATCCAACGAACGCAAATTATTGGGAATCCGGTCCGGCCAGGTGACGGCGTATTGAATGGGAAAACACATGTCCGAATGGCTCAACTGCGCGAGCACGGAGCCATCCACGAATTCAACCATTGAGTGAACGATGCTTTGTGGGTGGACGATCGCCTCGATTTGCGACATGGGCACGGTGAAAAGCCAGTGGGCCTCGAGCATCTCGAGCCCTTTATTGAATAAAGTGGCGCAGTCGATGGTGATCTTGCGCCCCATGCTCCAGGTCGGGTGTTTGAGTGCCTGTTCGGGCATGACCTGGGCGAGCTCCGAGGCTGGAGTTTTGCGGAAAGGCCCGCCGGACGCCGTAAGGATAAGGCGTCGGACCGTCGAAATATCCCGTCCTTCGAGACATTGAAAAATTGCGTTATGCTCGCTGTCGATCGGCAGAACACGGACACCTTTTTCTTTTGCCCGCCGCATCACGATTTCGCCCGCGATCACGAGGATTTCCTTGCTGGCGACGGCTATGTCTTTACCAGCCTCGATGGCGGCGAGTGCGGGAGCCAGGCCTCCGGTGCCCACGATCGCGATCAAAACCAGATCGGCCTCCGGTAAAGTAGCCAACGCGAGCAGACCTGCTTCGCCGAAATATGCGTGCGTTCCCGGGGGCAAATCCAGCGTCTCTCGCCGCGTAATGTCCACCAAACAAACGGCTTGCGGCCGGATCGTTTTTGCGGCGAACGACAATGCCTCCGCATTTTGGTTCGCCGACATTCCCACAATTTCCATACGATCCGGAATATCTGCGGCGACGCGCTGCGCGCTTTCGCCGATGGAACCTGTGGCTCCAAGGAGGACGACACGACGTTTGTTCATGGGCTGGGGAGGACAATGAAACGCAGGTAAAAGTACAGCAACGGCGCGGTGAAAAGAAGGCTGTCCACGAGATCGAGCGCGCCGCCAATGCCGGGCAGAAATTTGCCGGAATCCTTCACTCCGGTGCTTCGCTTGATCAGTGATTCGCCGAGGTCCCCGACAATTGCGGCGAAACCTAGCACCAGGCCAAGCACCCAGCAATGCGTCGCATTCAAAGCGTTCAATTGACCCGGCAGCAGCCACCAAAGCCCGAAGCTCGCCAGCAGTGAAAAGGCTAGCGCACCGAAAAAACCTTCCCACGTTTTCGCAGGGCTGATGTGCGGAACGAGCGGATGTTTTCCGATCAGACTCCCGGTGATATAGGCGCCCATGTCGCTGAATTTGGTCACGGCGATCAGATAAAGCACGTAAAATTGTCCAGCGACTGATCCGTCCCCATTGCGAGGCACGATATAGACGATCTTGGTCACGAAGCTGAACAGCCACGCCGCGTAAAGCAGCCCGAAAATTGTAAATGCCATCGTGTCCAGGGGGGCTGGATCGCGTGTTTTTTCGAACATCTGCCGCGCAAACACACCGAGCATAAATGCCAGAAGCACTAGAATTTCAAAGTCATAGGAGCGCGTCGGGCCGTCCTTGCGGCTGAAATAAAAACAACCGGTGAAAAGCACCAAGCCGCACACCATTCCAAAGATCCGGAATGTGTGTCGCCCGGATTGCTCAAGCATCCCGAAATATTCCCACAGCGCGGTCATTCCGATCACGCCGATCAATAGAAAGAAGCCCGTCTCCCACCCTTTCAAAATGGTCGCTAGCGTCAGAGTCCACAGGCCGACCGTGCTCAAAACTCGAAAGAAAAAGACGGATTTTTTACTGGGCGGCATCGCGTGGTGTGAGGAAAAACAGGAAAGAAGGCGTTACTTAGCCGCTTCCACATCGATGGGCAACTACAAGCGAAGCCCGAACGCAAAACCGGGTAACAGAGACCTTTTTGGCGAGCAGCAATGCCCTCCGGAGATGCCATGAACTTGGAAAAGACCTCGCGATTGCCGGCTCGGCAGTAATCCTAATGCGTTTTTCCGCAACCGCAGCCACCGCCACAGCCGGGTTTCTTCCGCGCGCGCACGAATCGACGGACCATAAGCAGCAGGATCACCCCCAGAATGGCAAAAACCGCGATGGTCTGGATTTCGGGGCTCATCGTCCGTGCAGCAATTGTAGCGCAAGTTCATCCGGCGTGCTGCCTTCAGCGGCAAAAGCCGTGCCTTCCCGGAAAAGGACAGCCCGCATTTTCAGTTGGCCGTTTTGCCATGCGGCCAGCACGCCGAGTGGGGTCTGGCAGCCGCCGCCGAGGAGTTGCAGCAGTCGGCGCTCGGCGGTTACTGCGGCCCAAGTGGATTCATGCCGGATAGCTTCAATATCCATGTCCCCTGCGCGTGTTTCGAGTGCGATTGCTCCCTGGCCGACCGCAGGCAGCGTAATTTCCGGCGTCAGCGACTGACAGAAAAAGGTTACGCCTTCACTTTCGAAGCATCCCTTTTCCCAATCCAGACCCAGCCGTTTCAAACCGGCTGCCGCGAGGATGATTCCGGTCCAGTCAGGGTTGTCGGCCAGTTTTCGCAGACGCGTTGTGACGTTGCCGCGAATGTTCACAACTTTCAGGTCGGGACGTTTCCAAAGCAGCTGGAGTTGCCGGCGCAGGCTGCTTGTCGCCAGGGCCGCCCCTTGGGGCAATTCGTAGAAATCCGCCCTCGCTTTTGAAATCAGGACATCTGCCGGATTTTCCCGTTCGAGCACAGCCGCCAATTCCAAACCTGGCGGCAACGTCGTCGGCAAATCCTTAAGACTATGCACCGCCACGTCGATCCGTCCCTCGAGCAACGCTTCTTCCAACTCTTTGGTAAAGAGACCCTTATCGAGTGTCCCAGCGGCTTGGGTGAGGCTCAGGTCGAGCCGTTTATCGCCGGTGGTCTGGATGATTTCGACGCGGATTTCCCGTTCCGGCCATGCAGTGCGGAGGGCTTGTTCGACCAAGCGTGTTTGCGCCACGGCAAGTGCGCTGCCCCGAGTCCCCAAAACGATTTCATTGCTCTGCTTCACGAGGCTGGAACGCTTCCGGGGCTATTCATATTGAACGGCGGCGTCTCGGCCAATCGCTTTCGGTTTTGCAGCCAATGGATGAAGTCGTTCACGTGTCTGTCGATCAGTGCTTCGCAGTGCACGATCTCGCGCTGACGCTCGGCAAGTGACTCTCGCGCAATGGCTTCCAATGAATCGATGTCGTAAAGATACACACCGTCTACATCATTCGTTGCCGGCTCAATGTCACGCGGCACAGCGAGATCGATCAAAAACAAGGGCCTGTCCGGACGCCGCCGCATCAGTGGTTCAAGCTTCCCCCGCGTGACTACAAAATGCGGTGCCGCCGTTGAGCTGATCAGGATATCCAACATTGAAAATTCCTTTTCCCAATCCTCGAAATGAATCGCGCGGCCGCCGACGGACTCTGCCAATGCAACGGCGCGATCGTGGCTGCGATTCGAAACAACAACCGATTTCACGCCTCGCGATGCCAGTGCCCGTGCCGTCCGTTCGCTCGTATCGCCTGCGCCGAGGATCATCACTTTACAATGGTCGAGCCGTCCAAAAATTCGTTCCGCGAGATCGACCGCCACTGAACCCACCGACACGCTGCCCCGCGTGATCGCCGTGTGGCTCCGGACATGTTTTGCGACTGAAAAAGCGCGTTGGAACAGCTTGTTCATCAGTAGCGAGGTGGTCCCTTCGCCAGCAGCCACGGCGTAGGCCCTTTTCACCTGACCGAGGATTTCCGTTTCCCCAAGAACCATCGATTCCAATCCGCAAACTACACGGAATAAATGGGTTACGCTTTGCCGGAGATCAAGTTGGAAAACATTCTCAAAATCGTCTGCATCCACGCCCGTCTGCGCACGCAACACTGGCAAAGCGTCAAATTTTCCCGATCCCGATTCGGTTGCCAGGTACCACTCCACCCGGTTGCACGTGGAAAGCAAAACGGCTTCCCGCACGCCAGCCACGGCGGCTGCGCGCCGCACAGCCTCCGGCAATTGAGAGGGCTGAACCGCGAATCGTTCGCGATCATCGACACCCGCTGTTTGGTGGCTCAATCCGACACAGACAAGATTCATCGTGAGCCCTCCGAAATGATTGTCACGCCCCAGAGTGTAACCAGCACGATGCTGAACGCCACCACCGACGCCGTTGCCATCCAGCGTGGCGCAATGGCGTGCCATTTGCGACCGAAAAGCACGGCACCATAAATCACCCATACCAGCAGCGACCAGCCCACATGAAGTACATTCAGTGGTCGTCCGACAAAAAATCCCGCCGTCACACCGAGCGTCAGGAGCACAAAGCCTAGCAAAACGAGACGTTTATTTGCGATGGCCAACTGATTTACCGGCGGCAAACGGTAAAACCATGACCCGATTTTCCGCTGTTTGAGCTGGCGGTCCATCATCAAGTACATCGCGCCTGCCACTCCGGCCAGTAAGAACGCACCGTAGGCCACGATCGAAAACGATGCATGCAACTCCAGCCACGCATTCGTGGGTCCCTGCGGAACTGCCTGCTGGTCGATTGGCAAAAACAGCGCGGTCGTCTGAATGAAAACCACGACGGGAGACGTAAATGCTCCCATCAAACTCAGACGGTAAGCGGTGCCGACAATCATGTAAATGAGTGCCATCGACCAGCTTACAAAAATGAACACTTCAAACAGATTGGTGAGTGGACACCGGCCAATAGCTTGCCCGCGCAAGTGCAAGAACACCGTCTGAAATACAAATCCCGCCGTCACGCAGATGAAATTAAACCGCGACGGCAGGAATCGCCCCGACCGGATCGCGAAAAGCGTATACCCGAAGCTCAGCAAAAAACAAAACGTGGACAGAACCAGCCAAAGGCGATCCATGATGGGCCGACAACTTTCCGCGGAATCACAGAAAAAACAAGACGGAAGGGGCAGAGTATCGACCGGTTCCGATCACCTCAACCGGAACTGAGCCGCCGACCCATGGAGTTTGTGATCAGTCTCGGCAAGGCGCGCAGGACTTTTTTGAGTGAAAAGCGATCGAGACTGGCACACTCGAGGTGGAGCCGCGGGTGCACCAGCGAAAGTTGCTGCGTAATGGTCTGCTTCTGGGCATCTTGGAGCCGAGGATATTTGGCCAGGTCCGCCGCGCGAACGTAGAGGAGTAGATTTTGGGCAAACCACCACTTCACGTCGGGGTTATTCCAGATCGCACTACGGAGGCAGTCGATAACCACATAGCCGTGGCGGCGGAAATGATCCGCCCAGTAGTCCGGCCACTGCTCGTTGATTTGATTCGGTCCACCCTGCAGGGGAATAGGAGCGGAAAACAGGATTAGGGGACTCAGTGCGACCAAGGATTTGACCGTCTGCTCAGCGAGCGAAGCCGGCAAATGCCCCACGACCTCCAGGCAAAGGGCGAGATCGAATTCGCGGTCCATGCTTAACGGCTGGCGCAAATCGAACGGTTGAAACTGGTGGGGGGGAATTAACAGAAGATCGCGATCGACATTGTCTAAATCGACGCCCAACACATCATCGATCCCTACCTCTTGAAACGCAGCCAGCCAACTACCTACCCCGCAACCCACATCGATGACCGATCGGGGCTGAACCCACTTTAAGAGCTCCGGGACGATGATGGTGGCCGATCGGCGGGATCCGCCAACGCTCGGTTCCAAAGATTCGTAGTAAGCACGTCCATAGGGGACCATCCCCGGTTCGTTGATGGCCCGCGCGGAACTCGACGCAGTGGTTGCTTCACCGGTGCCCATGACTGCTGCGACGAGAGAAAAAGACCGAGTTTCTTCGAACTTCCAGCGTGAGAGTGAGACTGTCTGCGTCGGGAAATACCAGTTTTCGAACCCGATCCCGAATGAAAGGAGACCGCCCACGCTCCTCGAGCTTCGCGATCGCCCTTGCCATACGCCGAGACACATCGGAAAGCTGCCTGAGCAATTGGAAACTCATGCATGCATTCAACAAAAGATAAGCAGGACTGACAAGGCGAATCTACGAAGAATCTACCTATTACCATTCGCACCCAGGAGTGACAGCGGCAGGGCAAGGGGATACGTTCGCGAAATCTGTCATGCCACTTAACGATTCTATGCTGTCGCGCCGCTTACTCCCAACATCCGCGTGGCGATTCGGAAACGTTGTAATCGCCCTGGCGGCAGTGGCTATCACCGTATGCCTGGCAGCTTGCGTGTCATCGGACCGGCAGTCACTCGCATTTTCGCCTTCCTCTACCGCTGGGGGAAGGGCAGACCCGAGGACTGCACAACGATTTCGAACGGTGATCATCGATGCCGGTCATGGGGGGCACGACATGGGCGGGCGGGGAAACGGGCTCACGGAAAAACAACTCACGCTCGACACGGCGCTCGCCCTTCGGAATGTACTCCGGGCGAAGGGGTTTAACACGGTCCTTACACGCGCCAACGATCATTTTGTCGACCTCGACGATCGCGTCGCGTTTGCCAATCATTATAGAAACAGCGGCGCGATTCTTGTGAGCGTCCACTTTGACTCTGCCTCGTCTTCGGCCAGCGGCATCACGACCTTTTTCTGGCGGACCGACAGCCACGGCCTGGCGACGCGCGTCCACCGCTCCATCACCTCGGCTACTGGCCTGCCCAGCGTCGGTGTTGTCCGACGCCGTATCCGCCTTACGCGCAACCCGGAAATTCCCTGCATCCTGGTCGAGTGCGGTTTTATGACGAGTCGTGCCGATGCGAGCCGCATCGCCTCGTCCGCTTTCCGTCGTCGAATTGCCGCCGGAATCGCATCCGGGATCGCAGATCAGTTCCGCTTGGGTGACGGAAATATCCCTCCGGTGCCGGAACTGCATGAGCCGCTGTCGAGAGCTACCGATCCGCGGACGTATTAAGACAGCACGGTTTTTTTGCCGCGGATCTTGATTACGACACGTGTTCGCTGGTGAGTTCCTGGCATTGGGCCGCTGAAGGAAAAGGTCTCGTTGCGCAATCCCCGTAAACCCGGGATCGCGGCGATCGAAGTGGAGGCATTGGTCGATTTCGGTGCCCTTCATTTGTGCATCCCCGTGGTCCACAAGTCCCGCGAGTCCGAATATACCGACGTCTGTGGCGAAAGGATTTCGCACCTTGGCGCCTGTCGAGTGATCACAATGGCGGGATCACATGGTTGGCGCGGAGTTCTTCAAAAAACCGGCTGAACATGTCTTTGGAGTCGATGCTGTCGTGAAAACCAGCCTGGCGGATTTTGACGGTGTTGAACACATTGTCGTAGGTCATGCCGAAAATGGCATCAGCAAAGGGCCATGCGGCGATCTGGTCGTAGGGAGTCGGCGTAAGATTGTATTTGTGCACGATTTGCTTCCAGAGCGGTGCTTTGTCGGCCATGTAAGTCACGAGTGACAACGGCACAGGTTCGGCGACTTCCATTTGGAACATCCTCGCAATGCGCGGCCACAAATGTTGCCACCGGAATGTGTCGCCGTTCGTGATGTTGAAAATGGCGTTTTGCGCCGCCGGACTGGAGCCGGCCCAGTCGGTCGCTTTGGCGAGAACGCCCGCGTCGGTTATTTGCGTCAGCGCCCGGTATGCGGCTTCAGGGCCGGGAAAACGGAGCGGAAGACCTATCTCCTTTGAGATCGCGGCGTACACTGCGATGGCCATAAAGATGTTCATCGGATTCCCTGTGGCGAAACCGCACACGGCATCCGGACGCAAACCGGTAAAATTCCAGTTTTTCCCCGCCTGCCTTTCTCGGATCAAATCCTCTTGTTCGTAATAGAAATTCGGTGGCATCAACCGGGGATCGTCTTCGCGTGCCGGGGTTTTGTAAGGACCGAGGTCGGAGCCGTACGCTTTTCCGCCTTGATAAAACGTAATGTGCTCGAGCGCAGGGGAGTCTTCCACAACGTCGAGGAGGTTTTTCAAAATGGCGACATTGATCATCGTCCGGTCCGCGACGGAAGTGCCGGCGATGTATGCGCCGAAAACGATGCGCGTGATGTTGTCTTTCACGCCCGCGAGCTTTTCCTGGACGTCGGCTGGTTTCAGCAAGTCGGCGGAAAGGTGTTGCACGCCCGTTAGATCGCCCGGGCGACGCGAAAGGCCGATGACCGTAGTATTGGGCTGCGAGGCGAAATGTTCGGCGGCATAACGTCCGGTGATTCCCTGCACGCCGGCGACGAGGATGGTTCTATGTTTTTCAGACATGATCGGAACGAAAAAGCCAAGCTCCGCATTTGACAAGAACCCACTATTTTGTCCAATACTGACCAAAAAGTAAGCAACAGTGAATCATGAGAGACGGCAAACCCTGCATTCTGGATCAAAGCAACCCCGCGAGGGAGACGTTGAATCTTATCGCGGACAAATGGGTCATCCTCGTGATTTTCGCGCTGCGGAACGGAGAGAGGCGATTTGCGCAATTGAGCCGTGACATAGAGGGCGTCACGCAAAAGATGCTTATCCAGACGCTACGCAGCATGGAGCGCAACGGGCTGGTGGAGCGAAAAGTCTATGCCGTCGTGCCGCCTAAGGTCGAATATCGCCTTTCGCCGCTCGGCACGAGCCTGAAGCCACTGCTGATTATGATCGACGATTGGTCCGCGGAAAATCTGGAAAAAGTCCGCGCCGCCCGCGAAACATTCGACCGGCGGCAGGACAAAGTCGCTGCCCAAAATGCCTGAACCCGGA
>DATDAW010000060.1:0-19640 GCA_036525185.1 Chthoniobacterales bacterium
CCTGGTCCGATGTTACTCCGACGCAGGTTTCCGATTTCAGGTCCTTGACTCACCTGAAAGGCTGACCTTTGTTTCGGTCCCCGTTTTTATCAGCCAGCGTGTCCGATAGAGCGGGCATTCTATGGCCGAACAACTTTCGTACCTCGTCATCACACCCTACTCGATTCGCAAATCGCGTACGGGAGGTATTATTTCACGGGTCATTTCGCGCACAGGCCTCGATCTTGTCGCTGGCCGGATGTTCGCGCCGAGCCCGGAACTCGCTCGGGAATACGCCGAATCCATCGTTGCCAACGCCGACGAATCAAATCCGGTACATTTCGAGACCAAACAACTGATTCAGCAGTATGTCCTGAAGAATTTCTCACCGGACCCCAAGGGCGTGCGGGCGCGTGTGCTCCTGCTCGTCTTTCGCGGAGAAGACGCCGTCGCAAAAGTCATGAACGTCCTCGGACACATCATTCATGAACGTTCGCGCGGTGAGACCATCCGGGACACATACGGCGACTACGTCACTGACGACTTTGGAAAGGTGACTTATTTCGAACCTGGCGCACTCGCACCGCCCGACGCGGCTTCGGCAGAGGCCGATCTCAAACTGTGGGCCCGATATTCCGACAGTGACGGCGGCGTGCTCGACACTGCAATCCCGTTTCCCAAGGGTTCCAAAGTCCAGAAAACGCTCGTCCTAATTAAACCGGACAATTTCCGCTTTCCGAACGCCCGGCCGGGCGGAGTCATTGACCTGTTTTCCCGAACCGGCCTCTTTATTATAGCCTTCAAAGTTCACCGAATGAGCGTCGAACAGGCTGAGCGTTTTTACGGCCCTGTCCTCGACTTTTTGCAGGAAATTCATCGCGCGCCCGTTGCGAATCGCTCCGCGCTTGCCCTCGAACGCGAACTCGGGTTTTCCATTCCTGCCGACATCAAGAAACAGCTCGGCGACCTTCTCGGACCCATCAGCGGACGATTAAACTGGGAAAATATCATTCAATTCATGGCTGGCCGGCGCCCGAGCGAATGCAGTGAAGTGGAGAAGTTGCAGCCCGGATCCGAAAAGTGTGTGGCGCTCGTCTATCAGGGTATCGACGCCGTGCGCAAAATCCGCGAAGTCCTCGGTCCGACCGATCCTTCCAAGGCTCCTCCAGGCTCCATCCGGCGCGAGTTCGGACAGACCATTATGATCAACGCCGCGCACGCTTCGGACTCTGTCGACAACGCAAAACGGGAAATGGCCATCGTGCGTGTGACGGAAAATAATCTCAAACCTCTGGTTGAAAACCACTACTCCTCTTTGTAATAATCGCCGGTTCCACCACTCCCAACCACTCACTCAACGCTTTCACGCCATGCAACTTTCCACTCGCGCCACTTCGCTGACTCCATCCCTCACGCTTTCGATCGACAGCAAAGCCAAAGCCATGCGTGCGGAAGGCATTGACGTCTGCAGTTTCGCCGCCGGCGAACCGGATTTTGACACTCCGGAGCACATCAAGGCTGCCGCCATTGAGGCGCTGCAGAGCGGTTTTACCAAATACACGCCGAGTTCCGGCATCCCGGAACTCCGCCAGGCCATTGCAGATAAGTTCCTCATCGACAACGGATTGGAGTACAAATCTTCCCAGGTCATCGTGAGCAACGGCGCCAAGCATTCCTGTTACAACGCCATCCTAGCAACATGTCAGCCAGGCGACGAAGTCATCATTCCTTCTCCCTACTGGCTCTCCTATCCGGAAATGGTCCGTCTCGCGGGTGCCGAACCGATTTTCGTCCAGACCAAGGAAGAAAATGGCTGGAAAATGACTGCTGAAGAGTTCGAGAACGCGATGACGCCCCGGACAAAAATGGTCATTATCAATTCCCCCGGCAACCCGACTGGATCCATTTACTCGAAAGAGGAATTGAAGCTGATTGTTGAGGTCGCAGCCGATGAAGACATCCTCATTTTGTCAGACGAGATTTATGAAAAGCTCGTTTACGGCGGCGCGGAGTTTGTCAGCACCGCCAGCGTCACGCCAGAGGCTCATGATCTGACGATCACGGTCAACGGCTTCTCGAAAGCCTATGCGATGACGGGCTGGCGTCTCGGCTATCTCGCTGCACCTGAGCAAATTGCGAAGGCCGTCGACTCCATCCAGAGCCACAGTACGTCGAACCCCACGTCGTTCGCGCAACGCGGAGGCCTGGCGGCGCTCAAAGGTGATCAGCAGAGCGTTATTGACATGCGCGACGAGTTCGATCTGCGACGGCAGTACATGTATGGGCGCATCGCGTCCATCGATCGAGTAACTGCCGTGGAGCCGCTCGGAGCCTTTTATGTGTTGGCAAATATCAGTCAGCTCGGCCTCACCTCACAGAATTTCGCGGATCGTTTGCTGAGCAAGAAAAACGTTGCCATCGTCCCTGGGCTGGCTTTTGGGGACGATCGTACGGTTCGCCTTAGCTACGCCACAAGCATCGATATCATTAAGAAGGGTCTCGACCGTTTCGAAGAGTTCTGTTCAACGCTGTAAAAGGACCAAATCAGAGGTCGTGACGATCCGCGGTTTGTTGGCTGCTTAGCGGTCTGCTGTTTCAAATTTTCTTCGGTGGAGCCGCCCACAACGTCACGATGGCGAGGGCGGCCAGCATTCCATTTGTTGTTACGGGATTGAATGCCGCATGCAAAGTCCGCGGTGAATGTTGCGCCACGGAAATCAACGCGCCGACCATCACTCCAACAGTCATCCATAAGGGCCAGCGCCGTTTCCAGAGAAGGAGAATCGTGAGCCCGAAAAGGATCTCAAGAAGGCCTACGGAATGGGTCACATACGGAAGCAATGATGTCTCCACGCCGGATTCGCTCAGGAGCGTCATCTCCGACCAGTCGCGGAACAGGATTTTCGGCACGAGCCCACTGTAAATCCAGACTCCGGCCACTGCGCTGCGGGCAAGGCGATAAATGGTGCGCAACCGGCGCTCGGAATTTTCGTTGGTCAACCTGCGCCGATCCTAACGTTATAAAAACCGTTTCCGCAACTCTTGCGTCGGCAACAAGCATGACTCCCGTTTTCCGAAAAACCGGTAACGGTTCCGTGCCAGAAAATCGTATCCGCGGTTTCGCAACCCGCTTGGCAGTGCCTTCAATATCGCCAGCCATTTCCAAGGCCACGACAGCCGCCAGCATACCTCCAGCGCCGCATCGCTTCTCACAAATGTTCGGTCACCAATAACGACCACCATTGTTGAAAGCTGGTCCGTTTGCAGTCCGTGCTGCCGCAATAGTTCCGCGCCCGCCGGCGATTGCAGCGATGCAAAACGGAATAATCCTTGCGAGTCGCGCCGAATCACGAACTGCACAAGCCCATTGCAAAGATTGCAGACACCATCAAAAAGAATGACGGGATGCTCCTCGGCCGGAATCCGCATGTCACAAACGTAGTTCGGGCGGCACAACGGTTCAATCTTTCACAATGTCTTCCTTCCATCTTCCCGGTTACCGAACCCGGTTGCTCTGTGCGCATGAGCTTCTCGGGCCTTTGCCGCGGAGACCGCCGGAACTCCCTTTACGATCTGAAATCGCACCCCGCCGAACACGGCGCTACCTCATCCGGCCGTGTACCCTGCCAATATCCTGCCATTAGGCCCGTCCCCGAGCACCTCCGTCCAACCGCCGCGCTCCCGATTTTCCATGCGGTCGCACTCAAAATCGGGAGAGGAATGATTGGTGACGCTGGGCGCGCGGGTAAAAGGATAGCGATGGCGGTTAGCGCCATTCGTGTTTGGGGTATTTGCGCTGGAGCTGTTGCTTGAGAAGGGGGTAGGACTCCTTCCAAAAGGTGCGCAGATTTTGTGTGACCTGCACGGGGCGATGGTTTGGCGCGAGGACGTTGATGAGCAGGGGAACGCGGCCCATGCAAATGGTTAGGTCCTGTTCGACTCCGTAGAGCTCCTGGATGCGGACGCTGATGCTGGGCGGACCGGTCTCGGTATAGGTGATTTTGGCGCGGCGCGGTTTGTTTAGATTCGGGAGGTCGATGTGCTCGGGGGCGTATGTGTCAAGCAGGTCGAGCTGCGTTTTGCTTAACCAGCTTTTGACGACAGGCCACACAGGGCGATCCTTGATGTCTTTATAGCTGACCGCGCCGTGGCAGAGTTGTTCGATGAGGGTCTGGCGATCCTCTTGTTGAAGAAGTGGGAGTTGGAACTCGGGCGCCCATTCGGCAAGGCGATTGAGTCGACGAATCCATTGTTCGACGCTGTGGTCCCAGTGAGAGAGAGGGCAGCGCCCGGCGGTCACTTCGGCAGCCAGCAAGGCGGCGGCTTGTTCCTGCGGCGGCGCGACGTAGCGATTTGTTTCGAGCGTTAGATCGCGGAAACGGCGGAGAGTTTCTGCGACGACACGGCGTTGCGTTGTATCAAAACGGACAATGGTTTGCTCGAAGAAATCGCCAGGAAACATTTCGCGCAGCCAGTTTTCCTGAACGGCCGTAGCCTGTGTTAGCAGAACACTAAGCTCCTTGTCGCGACCCTCGATTTCGCGGATCTGCCCGACGACGAAAAGCGGGCGTTTTTGCACGGCGCTGTCCCGCGCGAGAACACCGCGGCGGCCATGCACGAGCTCGCAGAGAAGACTGCCGTTATCCACACGGCGAGCGACCTGGTCGGAGAATCCGGCGAGGACACATCGGGCCAGCGCTTCGCCGTCGAGAGGACGGTCGGCAATGTCGAGCTCCTCGTCATCCGCAATTTTAAGAAACTGATCGAAGAGCTGCTGAACCTGGCGGGCGGTCGCGTAGTGGATTCCTAACTGCCGTGCTTTCTCTGGGCCGGCTTTGACCGCGTAACGCCATGCGCGGATAGCCAGCAAGAAGTCGGATTCGGATTCGCTGCCGAGGATATCGTCGCGGAGATCGTCCATTTGGCGCCCGGTGCTGCGGAGGAGAATTTCGCGTCCCTGCGTGAGGGCGGCGAGCAACGCGCAGGCGCGGACGCAGCCGAGATCCGCGGCCATTAGAAACATACGGGCGTAACGTGGGTGGACAGGGAACGCTAACATACGGCGTCCGGTTTCCGTGATGGTCTCCGAATCGATTGCGCCAAGGTCTGCGAGCAATGTGAGAGCGCGGTCGAGGGCTTTGGTGTCCGGCTTTTCCAACCAGCGGAAAGTGTGCACGTTACGGATACCGCTGGCTTTAAGGGTAAGTATCACTTCGCTGAGATCGAGCCGTTTAACCTCAGGCAAATCCTGGGGAGCGCGCAACGTGTGCTCGTGAGCAGTCCAGAGCCGGAGGCAGTGGCCGGGCGCGGTGCGTCCGGCGCGCCCTGAGCGTTGGTCGGCGGAAGAGGCGCTGATTTTTTCGATGAGCAGGGTGTTAATGCCGCGATGTGGATCGAACCGCGCAATTCGGGCTAGACCACTGTCAATGACGAGCGTGATACCGTCGATGGTGAGCGAAGTCTCGGCGACGTTGGTGGACACGACGACCTTGCGTCCCGGATAACGGGCGACCGCGGCGTCCTGATCGCCGGCAGGGAGTTCGCCGTGGAGCGGGAGAACGACGAGGTCGTTTCCCCGGCAGCGCTGGCGGACGGCTTCGATGGTGCGGGAAATTTCGAATGCGCCTGGCATAAAAATGAGCGCGTCGCCCGTCGTGCGCGGAAGCAGGCGGGCGAGCTCTTCAGCAGCCAGCTCCCATAGGGGGGAATCGTCGGGGGCCGGTTTGTCGAGGTATTCAATGGCGACGGGATAGGTGCGGCCGGCAGAGGTGAGGGTGTCGCAGGGCGCGAGATATTGCTCGAGTTTTTGGGTGTCGAGCGTGGCGGACATCACCAGAATGACGAGGTCGGGACGAGTGGATTCCTGGAGATCGAGCGCGCGGGCAAGGGTGATGTCGCCGTAAAGGTGTCGTTCGTGGAATTCGTCGAAAATGATAACCTTGACGCCCCGCAATGAGGGGTCGCCAGTTATCTGCCGGAGTAAAATACCTTCGGTGACGAATCGGATTCTGGTGGCTGCCGAGGTGCGATTTTCCAGCCGAACCTGATATCCGACTTCCTGCCCTAGCGGTGTCCCGATCTCTTTTGCGACGCGATCCGCGAGCATTCGCGCGGCGAGACGGCGTGGCTGCAGAAGAACGATCTGGCCTTGGTCCGTAAGTCCCGCGTTGCGGAGAATCTGCGGGACCTGCGTCGATTTGCCGGACCCGGTGGGCGCTTGGATGATGATCCGGGCTCGTGGCTGCCTGACGGCGGCTCGCAGGGTATCGGCGATTTCATAGATGGGAAGACGTTGAGACATGCAGCGGTTAATTGAGGAAATGTCACCCAAAAAGGCCGAGTTGTGTTCCGTCGTCTTTGGCCTTTCGCCGGCCGCCGGTGGCGGGTTTCAGGCGGCCCCCGGCGCTCAATTCCGCCTGCTCGAGGTTACCCAGAATCTCGCGGGCGCGCTTGATGATTTCTGGTGGGAGGCCTGCCAGGCGCGCGACCTGGATGCCGTAGCTTTTATCGGCGCAACCTTCGACGATTTTGCGCA
Source organism: Chthoniobacterales bacterium (assembly GCA_036525185.1). GTDB lineage: Bacteria > Verrucomicrobiota > Verrucomicrobiia > Chthoniobacterales > DASVRZ01 > DATDAW01. Next base: position 6,515 of record DATDAW010000060.1, read on the forward strand.
GGAAAATGATCTGGTCGTTCCATTCACGGACGGCGACATTGTAATTTTTCACGCCACTGCGTGTGGCGGCCAGGTCGGTCATTTCGTGGTAATGCGTGGCAAAAAGCGTCCGGGCGCCGATTTTATCGTGAAGAAATTCGGCAACACTCCATGCGATGGAGAGGCCGTCGAACGTCGAAGTGCCGCGTCCGATTTCGTCGAGAATAACGAGGCTTTTCTCCGTGGCGTTGTTGACGATGTTAGCCGTCTCATTCATTTCGACCATGAAAGTCGATTGACCGCGCGACAGGTCGTCATTAGCCCCGACGCGGGTGAAAATGCGGTCCACGAGGCCGATTTCGGCGGAAGCGGCAGGAAGCCAGCTCCCGATCTGCGCCATGAGTACGAGGAGCGCGACCTGCCGGATGAACGTGGATTTACCTGCCATGTTCGGACCGGTAATGAGCAGCAAACGGTTTGAGTCGAGGTCCAGGAGGACATCGTTGGGGACAAATTTGCCATCCACGAGACTTTGATCGAGGACGGGATGCCGCCCGTCGGCAATTTGGATGCGACCGTTTGCGGTCAGAACCGGACGGCTGTAGCCGAAAAGGCGTGCCGTTTCGGCCAGGGCAGCCAGCGCGTCGGTGATGGCGATGGCGGCTGCGGTCTTCTGAATGGCGTCGATGTGGGCGAGCACGTGGTCGCGGACCTGGCTAAAAAGCTCGTACTCCAGTGCGCGCATTTTCTCGTCGGCACCAAGGATCTTGCCTTCCATTTCCTTGAGCTCGGGCGTGATGAAACGCTCGCCGTTCGCGGTGGTTTGTTTGCGATGATAATGGGGTGGGACCGAGCTGAGGTTCGATTTTGTGATTTCGATGAAATAGCCGAAGACCGAGTTGTAACGAATCTTGAGCGATTTGATGCCTGTGACGGCGATTTCGCGTTCCTGGAGCTCTGCGATCCATTCGCGGCCCTGCGAGGCGGCGACGCGGAGTTCGTCGAGGGCCGAATTCCAGCCCTCTCGAATCATTCCGCCTTCCTTGATTGCCAGCGGCGGCTCGTCGACGATGGCGCGGCTGAGCAGGTTGGTGAGTTCGGGCAGGGGATGGAGTTCGCGCTCGAGGGAAAATGCTAGCCGGTCACGTTCTTCCCGCGGGCCGAATTCGGGGCGCATGAGAGCCACGAGATGCGCCTTCAGATTCGGGATTTCGCTGAGGGAAAAACGCAGCGCCAGGAGATCGCGCGCGTTGCCATTTCCCTGGCTGAGCCGGCTGACAATTCGCTCGATGTCGCGCACTTCGCGCAGGGTTTCGCGGATTTTCTCGAGCAGATACGGTTCATCCAGAAAGTCGCCGATGAGCTGCTGGCGGCGAGTCAATTCCGGCAGATCACGGACCGGCTGCAAAATCCATTGCCGCAGGCGTCGTGCGCCCATGGGCGTGACTGTCCGATCGAGCGCGGCGAGCAGCGTATGTGCTTTGGATGCACGCGACCAGACGAGTTCGAGATTGGTCTGGGTGGTGGCGTCGATCGCGACGAGTGAATCCGTACGATAACTGCCGATGCCGTTAACGTGCCCCAGATTTCGCCGCATCTGATGCCGCAGATAATGCACGATCGCTCCCGCGGCGGACACGGCTAGCGGCAAATGGGCGCAGCCGTATCCATCGAGCGAATGGACCTTGAAATGCTCGATCAGCGTGAAGGTCGCGTGATCCCGGCTAAACAAGAATTCCTCGAGGGGGACTGTGGCGGTAAGGTCGGAGAAATGCTCGGTTTGCGCCTCGCTAATGAGCAATTCAGCGGGGTCGACGCGGGCGAGTTCATCGAGTACCTCGGGCATTCCGTCGAGCTCAGTCACACGGAACTCGCCAGTGCTGAGATCAAGCAGGGCGAAGCCATATTTTTCTCCGCCAAAAAGAACGGCGGCGAGGTAGTTGTTCTGCTTCGCTTCCAGCAGATTCAGGTCCGAAATGGTACCGGGGCTGATGATTTGGGTGACTTCGCGCTGAACGATTTTTCCCGGCTGCGGATCGCTAACCTGATCACAGATGGCGACGCGTTTTCCGGCTTTGATGAGTTTGGCGATGTAATGATTCGCTGCGTGATACGGCACGCCGCACATGGGCGTTCCGTTACGTTTTGTGAGCGTAAGGTTTAGTAAACCAGCGACTTCCTTCGCGTCCTCGAAAAACATTTCGTAGAAATCCCCCAGCCGGAACAGCAGCAGCGTGTTCGCGGGCAGCCCCGCCCGGATTTTCTGATACTGCTGCATCATAGGGGTCAGGCCGTCGGACATAATCGAATGGGCATGGTATGGGAAATGGAGGGTTGTTCAACCTTCGGAGAGGAGTTTTGAGTTTTCAGGGTTCAGGATTCAGGCTTTTGTCATGCGATGTCCCGTCCTGCGTTTGCCTATTTGCTCGAGCGTTTTCCTGCGTTTACACAGACGTTTGTGGTGCGCGAAGTGCTGGAAATGCGGCGGCGAGGAGTGGATGTGCCAGTGGTTTCACTGCGCCAGACAGGTGACGAGCCGAGAGGTCATTTCCCGGCCAAGGCGCATGAAGGGGTGATTTATCTGCCAGAGCCAGAGGAGCTTGTGGCAGGAATCAAAAACCGCCGGGCGAAAGGAGTTCTGCCAAAAAATTTGAATCACCGCCTCGCAAACTGGGGTGATGCGCCGGACAAAATGCGGCTTTACGAGGCAATTTGGGCGGGGGAATGGCTGCAGAAAAACAAGATCCGGCATGTGCATGTGCATTTTGCCGGGATCGCCGCGCGGACCGCTTTTTTGATCAAGGAATTGTTCGGGATCACGTTCAGCATCACAGGGCACGCGCAGGATATTTTTTGCGCGACCGATTTTCGGATCGGACTCGACGCCTTGATTCGCGAAGCGAAGCTGATCGTGACGGTGACCGATTTCAGCGCACGGCAGTTGCGGGAACAATACCCGAAGGATGCCGCGAAAATCCATCGGGTATACAACGGCATAAACGTTCGGGCGAAAGCTCCGGAGCGGGTTCCGGTGACACCTCCGCGAATCCTGTCAGTCGGACGGCTCATTGAAAAGAAAGGCTTCGATGTGTTGATCGAAGCCTGCGGTTATTTGCGCGATTGCGGAATGCAATTCGAATGCGTGATCGTTGGTGACGGCCCCCTGGAGCAACCGCTACAGACGATGATCGACGAATGGAATCTCTCCGCTTTTGTGCGCCTGGCTGGCCCCAAATCACGCGCTGAAATCATGGAACTATCTCTCGGCACGACCGTGTTCGCATTGCCCTGTGTTCGGCTTGCCGATGGCGACAGCGATAACTTGCCGACAGTCATCACGGAATCCATGGCGTTTGGTCTACCGGTTGTTTCGACTCGCCTGGCCGGTATTCCCGAGCAAATTGATCACGAAAAAACGGGGCTCATTGTTCCGGAACGCGACGCTGAGGCGCTTGCCGGGGCACTGTCGAGGCTCATCCAGGATCCCAACAAGGCTCACGCTTTCGGCGAGGCCGGCTTCGCGAAAGCGCGTGCGGAATTCAATAGAGAATCGACGGTTGGTGAACTCCGGCGATTGCTGGCGCCTGTTCCCTGGTGGAAGCGATTTTTTTGTCTTTTCGTTTAGGGACGTGCTTCGAGAATGAGATTGAAAGGGGTCTCCGTGGCGCGACGAAGCCGGGTAAAACCGGCGGACATTACCACCTCCTTCAGGCGCCCTTCACCTGCCTGTGCACCGAGAGCAAGCCCGACTTCCTGCGAAAGCGAAGCCGGCGTACATATCATGGTTGACGCGGAGTAATACATTCGTCCGATCGGATTCAGATTGTCCTCGAGTTTGTCATTCGCGAATGGCTCGACGATCATCCACGTTCCATCAGAAGTTAGTGTTTTTAGAACGTGCTCGGCGGCGCCTATCGGATCGCCCATATCATGGAGACAATCGAAAAACGTCACAAAATCGTAGTCTGTTCCCGGGTATTCCTTGGATGTGACTGTTTTAAAATGGATGCGGTCGGCGATGCCTGCCTCTTTTGCGGCGTCAGTGGCACGTTCAATGGACGGCGCATGGTAGTCGAAGCCATAAAACTCCGAATTGGGATAGGCTTGTGCCATTACTATCGTCGAAGCGCCATGTCCACAACCGACGTCTGCAACTTTTGCGCCGTGCTTAAGCTTCTCGTCTACGCCGTCCAATGCGGGAATCCAGGATCCTATGAGGTTGGCTGCATAACTCGGACGAAAAAATCGTTCAGTTCCCTCGAAAAGATTACAATTATGCTCGTGCCAGCCGAGGCCGCACCCAGTTTTGAATGCCTGCCGGACCTTTGGCTCGTCGGCAAATACCGAGCTAATCACTTGGATACTGCCCGGGATAAAACAGGGGCTGTCGTTCACAGCCAGAGCAAGCGCCTGCTCGGGCGGGAGTGTGAACTCCTGTGTTTCAGGATTGTAGGTTACGTATCCGCCAGCCGCCTGGGCGGCAAGCCATTCCCGCAGATAGCGCTCCAGGAAGCCCGTTTTTTCCGCGAGTTGGGCAGACGTCATCGGGCCGAATTCCGCCATGGCTTTGTAGAGACCCAGCCGATCTCCTAATAAAACCAATGGCGCCGAAATGGCAGCGCCCATATCACTAACTGCTTTCTGCATGAATGCATGCAGTTTCTCGGGATCGATTTGCGTTCTGGACATTCGCGGGGCTCCTACTTTGTTAGCGACCACAGTCCTGCTATGTAGATTGATGTCAATCCGGAAAAGAAGTTAACTTTATTTCAACTAAACGAGCGCGATACCGATAACGAACGGTCGCGCGCCAGCCGTGCAAGATCTGGATTCTCAGCAGCTCTCATCCAGTTCCGCCTGCAGCTTCTCGACCTCTTTCAATAGTCCCAGAAATTTCTTCCCGAAATTCGTGAGGTGATACTCGACTCGCGGAGGGATTTCCGGGAATTGGACGCGCTCAAAAATCCCTGCTTCCGTAAAGTGGCGCAACCGGGAACTGAGAACCTTGGCGCTGATCCCTTCGATGTGCCGTTCCAGGGCTCCCGGACGATTCACGCCGCTGCCGACCGCGCGCAGCACACTAATCGTCCACCGGCAGCCGATCACGTCTTCGAGAAGGACGTCCACCCGCCGGGAATTTAGTTTTGGCATGCGGGCCAGAAGTTTTTTCTCGTTGTCGCTCATGAATTTACACCGATTTGTGCCTACCCCACCCAATTGTGCCCCCTTTCGCAGGGAGGCGGATGAGGGAATGGTGGGTGTGTTGTCGATTCCTCGTCGGCAACAACATTGGAACCAAAAACGAAAAATGAAAATATCCATCATCGTTCGATCCGATCCCCAAAGGGGTGGCGAGGAAGCTCTCGGCAGCCACTACAACGCTCTGGCGGTCGCATATGAAAGCCGGGTGCGCCAAGCTGCCAGAGACAAGTTGTGCGATGCGCGCAGGTAACGGCCTGAGCCGGCTGCGGACGGCCATCGTGCCCCGCCGCAATCCAACCTTTCTTAAGATGACTAGTAAATTTCTCGAACTTACCGTCTCCAATTCGGTCCGCGAAGCCCAATGCCGATACTACGGGTCTGCACGTCACCTCGAAGGTGCGCCGCAGCGTGACGCGCTCACGGAAGAAGAGACAGTTTTTATTCAGACTCGCGATAGCTTTTATATGGCAAGCGTTGCTGAAACCGGCTGGCCGTATCTCCAGCATCGCGGAGGCCGGCCCGGATTTCTCCGTGTTTTGGGCCCGCAAACACTGGCTTTTGCCGACTACAAAGGCAACCGGCAGATGCTTTCGACGGGGAATCTCATCGCGGATGATCGCGTAGCGTTGTTTTTGATGGATTACCCGCATCGGGAACGGCTGAAAATTCTGGGCCGTGCCCGGATCGAAGACGCTCGCGCCCGTCCGGAGCTCGTTGAGCGCGTCGCTTTCCCTGAGGAGCGACGTGCCGTTGAGCGGCTATTTTTTATAGAAATCGAGGCGTTTGACTGGAACTGCCCGCAATACATCACGCCGCGTTACACGCTTGCGGAAATAGAAGAACTGATCGCGCCGCTCAAGCAGCGGATTGCCGAACTCGAAGCGAAACTGACGCAGGGAAACTAACGAATCCAGGCCCGCCGCTGCGAACGTCCACCGAAGACGCCGGAAAAGATCCAGCCACCGAGGACGCGACCGCAAATTTTGTCGGAGAAGGCCATCCTGCGAGCGCTTTTTGCTTTGATAATCGCTAACCAAATGAAAAATAGCGTTGCGTTCCACGGATGTTCCATGAGAACGTTCAGCAAATGGAAACCACCCAGGAAGATACTTCGGACTTGGTGAAAAATTCTGTTCTTTACAGGGAATTTCTCGCCGAGCGCGAAGAAATTTTGCGCCATAAATGGATCGAAAGCGAAAAAGCCGGGCAGGATATCGGCTTCGAGAAAGCTCTGCTCGACTGGATCGTAAAATATCGTTCTACTTGGCGCGACGAACGTAAGAGAGCTGCGGTCGGCCACGTTTGATCCGTCATTCGGCTGCCCGTACGATGAATCCTTTAATCCGGTCCCGTGAGGCCGAGGAAGGAGATTTATGACTGCACCTTCAAACAGAGTCCTCATCATGGACGCCGCTGCGATCAACCGAGCCCTCCGGCGGATCGCCCACGAAATTATCGAGCAGAACGAAGGGCTGGATCGGGTGATTATAGCCGGCATCCCATCGCGCGGGGTCGAAATCACCCGCCGGCTTGTCGATTTTATCCGGGAGTTTGAAGGTCGCGCCCCGGAAACCGGCGTGGTCGATGTCAGCATGCATCGGGACGATTACCATCTGCGCAAAACGCCAGCCACCCCGCAACCGACGCAGCTTCCGCTCGATCTTGACGAACGCACGATCGTCCTCGTTGATGATGTGCTTTACACGGGTCGGACTACGCGCGCGGCGCTGGACGCCGTTTTGTCTTTCGGTCGCCCAGCGCGGATCCAACTCGCAGTTCTGCTGGACCGTGGCCATCGCGAACTACCGATTCGCCCCGATTACGTCGGAAAAAACCTGCCAACGTCGCGTTCCGAACGGGTCATGGTCCGCCTGCAGAATGTCGATTCCGAAGGCGATTCCGTCTGGCTCAGCAAACCATGAACAAGACCGAAAGCCAAACCTGGGCACGCAAGGACCTCATTGGAATACAGGAACTAACACCTGAAGAAATTATCACCATTCTAGATACGGCCGCGGCATTCAAAACCGTCGGGACACGAGAAATCAAAAAAGTTCCCGCGCTGCGCGGTAAAACACTCGTCAACTTTTTTGTCGAACCCAGCACCCGGACGCGAATTTCATTCGAGCTGGCCGCTTTCCGCTTGAGCGCGGATGTCGTCAACGTTTCCGCTTCTACTTCAAGCCTTACCAAAGGTGAGACGTTGAAAGATACTGCGCTGAATCTGCAAAGCCTTCACGCCGACATCATCGTGCTGCGCCACAGCTCGGCCGGCGCTGCCAAATTTCTTGCCGAGCGTCTCGCTGCCAGCGTCATCAACGGTGGTGACGGTGCGCATGAGCATCCGACGCAGGCCTTGCTTGATACGTTTACCATCCGCGAAAAACTTGGACGGATCGCCGGGCTCCATGTCGTCATCCTCGGCGATATTTTGTTCAGCCGCGTTGCGAGGTCGAATATCCACACGCTTCTTAAGCTTGGCGCAAGAGTTACACTTGCTGGGCCGAGCACCCTTGTCCCCCGCGAGTTCGAAGCGCTTGGATGCCGCGTCACGCACGACCTGGATTCCGTCCTGCCCGAGGCCGATGTCGTCAACCTTCTGCGCATTCAGCACGAGCGGCAGCGCAAGGAATATTTTCCCAGCCTCGGGGAATACACGGCGTTTTTCGGCCTCACGAAAGATCGTGCAGAAAAATTGAAACCCGACGCAGTTATCATGCACCCCGGCCCGATCAACCGTGGCGTCGAGATCGACAGCGACATTGCCGATAGCGGCCGGAGCGTGATTCTGGAACAAGTCACCAACGGCCTCGCTGTCCGCATGGCCGTCCTTTATCTCTGCGGGGGGGTGGCCAAGGGGCCGATCTAAACTCGACGACATGCAACCGAGCACCGGGATCTGCTCCATCACCAAATAGGAATTACCCTTTGACGAAATGACTCCGGTCCCGGCCATTCGCCAGCAACAGCAGCACACGGGAAAATGAGCGCCCCATTTGTTGCCGGCCTGGATCACCTGGTGCTCACGGTGGCGGATACTTCCAAAACGATTGATTTTTACCGGGACATCCTCGGCATGAAGGTCGTCGAATTCGGCACGGGGCGAAAGGCGTTGAGGTTCGGCGCCCAAAAAATCAATCTGCATCAGAAAGGGGCCGAGTTTGAACCCAAGGCGAAGATGCCCATACCGGGCTCCGGCGATCTTTGTTTTCTATCACCAAATCCCTTGGAAGAATGGCTTGAGACATTGGCCCGGCACGCCATACCGATTATCGAAGGGCCCGTCAACCGCACCGGCGCGACCACGGCCATCCGTTCGATTTATATCCGCGACCCTGATGGCAATCTCATCGAAATTTCCAATCTCCTCCAATGAGTGATCTCCTTCTTAAAAACGGGCGCATTATCGACCCAGCCAATAACCGCGACGAGGTCGGCGATTTGCTGATCCTGGGCGGCGTCATCGTGGACCAATCGAAAATCGACAACGAAGCGGAGCGACATCGCCACTCAAATCTCCTGGAAGGACAAAGTGGCAATTCAAAATCGAAGATTCCCGAGATCGACTGCAGCGGTTTGGTTATTTCCCCGGGCCTCATTGACATTCACGTGCACCTGCGCCAACCCGGTCAATCTGCCAAAGAAACCATCGGCAGCGGCACACGCGCGGCAGCTGCAGGTGGATTTACGACCGTCGTCGCCATGCCAAACACGTCGCCTCCTGTGGACAACCCGAGCGTGGTCACTTGGATCAAGGAAAAAGCTGCCGCCGAGGGCGTTGTGAATGTTTTGCCCACAGGCGCCATCACCAAGGGCATCGCTGGTGAAGAGCTCGCGCCCATCGGTTCCATGTACAAAGCCGGTGTCGTCGCCCTTACCGACGACGGGCATTGCATCCAGAACCACGAGGTCATGCGGCGTGCCCTGGAGTACGCCCGGATGTTTGGTCTCGTTGTAATGGATCATTGCCAGGACTACAACTTGGTCGGGAAAGGAGTTATGCACGAAGGCCGTGTGAGTGTTGAACTCGGACTCCCTGGCTGGCCTGCGCTCGGCGAAGAGATCATCGTGCAACGCAACGCCATGCTCGCAGAGCTTTGCGAAACGCCGATTCACTGCCAGCATCTCAGCAGCGGAGGGAGCGTCCGGTATTTGCGCGACGCCAGAAAGCGGGGAATCCCACTTAGCGGCGAAGTTTGTCCGCATCATATCGCGCTCACGGACGAATCGATCCGGGCGTTTGATACAAATTTCAAAATGAACCCCCCGCTGCGAACGCAACGGGACATCGACCTGCTCATTGAAGGCATCGCGGATGGGACAATCACCATCCTGGCGAGCGATCACGCGCCGCACTGTTCGTACGAGAAAGAGATCGAATTTGATCTCGCGCCATTCGGAATTCTGGGATTGGAGACCGAGCTTGGGCTGTTCCTGGACATCCTCATCCACAAAAAGAGAGCGATCGATTTGCCGCGATTGATTGCGCTCTTAACGTGTGAGCCCGCCAGGCTGCTCGCTCTCGACCGTGGCACGCTGAGTGCCGGGGCGCCAGCCGACGTCACGATTATCGACCCCGATTTGGAATGGACTGTGGACAAAGAGACAAGCTTTAGCCGCAGCCGGAACACGCCATTCCACGGCTGGGACCTTAAGGGCCGGGCTGTCCGGACCATTGTCGCCGGGAAGATTGTGTGGGAAATCTAAAACAAGGAACTGCGCACTTGCTGACGCTCCGAATGCAATGCATAGTGCTCGCCCTTCAACAGTAACGGGCTGTGGCTCAGCTTGGTAGAGCGCTTCGTTCGGGACGAAGAGGCCGCGGGTTCGAATCCCGCCAGCCCGACCATTTAAGTGGTTTACAATCAGTACTTGCGAAGACAACGAAAAGGTCGAAAAAATCGGGTGGTAACCCCGATAGCAGTTGGCAGGACCAACTCGACAATTAAGTTTGGGCGAGAAAGCATCGGGAAAATGGGTCGCCCGGAAACGGATTGGTTCGTGGAACAGCTTGGACCAAAGTCGTGCGAAATCTTTTCCCCAAGCCGAGCAGCGTCTATTTCGGCTGCATGCCCGTTTTCGGGGTGGCAGTGCATGGCTTCCGCTTGCGCTGCTCCAGGGAAAATCGATTACGCTTCGCCGCGCATAGAGCCCGATCAATCCGGCCCGCACCGGGTTCAGGTGGAGGTAAACCAACAGCACCCCATAGTAGTTCCCGCCCTCTGCCTCCATCGGCGCCGCTTTTGTGCTCAAACAGCCGCTTATGAGGTCATGCAAAATCCGACTCCTGACTTGGCCCGACTTGGCGGATTCGAACATAAAAAATGCGCAAGTGGTTGAAAATCAGGGCAGACATTCAAAAAGTCTGCACTACAGCGGCTGTTTTGGTGGGAGTTGCGCGGTTGTGCTTGAGCCACCGGGCGTTGCGCCATCCATATAGCCAATTCCTTGTTTGTCGGGCTGTTAGCTGATCGCGTTACGGCGATTCGCCATCCTTGTTTGCGGGCATGTCGAGAAGCCTTCGCAGCAGATTTGTGCACAATACTAGATCTTTCTCACTCCAGGATGCGATTCGTTGCTGGAATGCGGCACCCTTAGTCTGGATCGCAGCCTCCAGCCGCTGGCGACCATCGATGGTCAGCGAGAGGACGATACTTCGCCGATCCGAGGGATCGGTTGACGTCGCGATCAGTCCCAATCGCACAAGCTCGCGAATGAGGCGGCTTGCGGCGCTGCGATCCATGCCAACGGCTTGCGCCACTGCGCTGGGCTTTGCCGGGCCGGAGGCGTTAAGCCAAAGGGCGATATGAAAAGCGGCTGGCTGGAGTTCGGCATGAAACGTAGCCGCAACCTGCGCCGTCAAAGCCCGGGACTGGCTCAGCAGGGCGTTCAGTGCGGCGCCTAGCGCGAGGACGCACTTTTCTCGCCGCCCATCGTTCCGCGGAGTGTCGGTCTGCGAATTCATCATCCCCATCGTCTGGTGGTTTGTGCTGTCGGAGAAATTGTCAGAATAGTTGACAAATATCCATCATGGAGATGATGGATATTTGTCCATTAAATAAGCAACCCCCATGTCGCCATCTTTTCCAACCATTGTGATAACAGGAGCAACCAGCGGCATCGGTCGATGCGCGGCAATTGCCCTCGCAAAGCGCGGAGCGAATCTCGTGCTCACCGCGCGCAGCCAAGCCAAGGCCGACGAAACAGTAGCGATGATCAAGGCTGCTGCGCCGGGCACACAAGTCCACGTGCATTATGGTGATTTCGCCGATCTAACCTCGGTCGCTGCGCTGGGACGCGAGATTGTCGCGCGCCATACCCAGATCGACGCGCTGATCAACAATGCCGGAATTCATGCCTTTGAACCACGTGTCACCGCAAACGGCTATTCCGAGATGATTGCGGTCAACTATCTGGCACCGTGGATTTTGACGAACATTCTGCGGGAGACCGTGATCCGATCGGCGCCGTCGCGCATTGTCACGGTCGCATCAGAAGCCTCAGGGCAAGCCGCGGGATTTGATCCCCTTGCCGCGCTCACCGACAAACGTCCGTTCTCCGCACGAAGCTCCTCGGTGATCTACGGCCGAACCAAATTGATGAATATCATGTTTTCAATGAAATTGGCCAGCGAACTGGCGGGTACCGGAGTGGCGGTCAACTGCTTATGTCCTGGATTTAACGTGACGGGACTCGGACGTGAACTCTGGTTCGCAGCGCCGCTCGAACGGCTGCTGACCAGGTTGAAGATCGGCAATCCTGAGCGTGGCGCTAGCATCATCGTCCGTCTGGCCAGCGATCCCTCCTACACCGACGTGACTGGCGGATACTTTTCGGTCAATGACATGCGACCGCTCGTCCCCGTGGCGCCGGGTGCCGACCCCCAAGCGCAGCAAGCGCTGTGGCAGGCGACTGCGGAACGAGTTGCCGCCTTAAGTCGCCACGAGGCCGTCCGGAGGCACTCTGGTGAATGACAGACGAATTCCCTGGGCTCTTCACGATGGGCCTCCTGATCGCGTGCCCGAGAAACGAAAAGCTGATCCTCACTTCGGAACAGTAGGCGTGCGCCATCACGGAGGATTCGGGCTTTCAATTTTGCGGCGACCAGCCGGAGCCAGGTCTCCACGAGCAGGGAAAACTTTCTCCACCGGACGCAGCCCGCAGAGGCTGCCAAGCGAAATCCCGAATCACGCCGGGGACTTCTCCCGTCTCAGTCGGTTTCGCCCGTTTTGCTGGTCTTCGCTGGCGGCATCCGTGGGATGCGCCCGCCTGAATCGCTTCGCGTTTACGCCGCCGGGGCTGGCTTTCGTTCCAGACCGAGAGCAGCAATGCGCGAATAAAGCGTGGTGGTTTTCATGCCCAGCAGTTCAGCGGCGCCGTTTGGGCCGGAGACTTTTCCTCGAGTCTGGGCGAGCGCGGCGATGATGGCGTTTCGCTCTCGCAATTTGAGTTCGTCACGAGTCATTACGGCGGCTGGTGCCGGGAAGGGGAGGCTGGTCGAGGTGGGATGTGGCGCGGGGAGCATGTCAGAACGGATGGGGCCGCCGTTGGCAACGATCACGGCACGCTCGATGGTGTTTTGCAATTCCCGGATATTCCCGGGCCAATCGTAAGCAGTAAGCTGTTGCAGAATCGGCTCGGTGAGTTTGGTTTGCGCGCGTTGACCGCCGCGCAAGTTCTTCACGGAGAGCCGTAGGAAATGCTCTGCCAACAGAGGAATATCTGCCCGGCGTTCCCTGAGCGGCGGAAGGTTGATCGGGAAAACGTTCAGGCGATAGAAAAGATCCTGCCGAAAACGCCCTGTCTTCACCTCTGCCGCCAGATCGCGGTTGGTAGCTGCCACGATTCGCACGTTGACCGGGCGCGATCGCGTATCGCCAATTCGTTCGATTTCGCGTTCCTGCAGGACACGGAGGAGCTTGGCCTGCATGGACAGCGGCACTTC
>DATDAW010000061.1:0-26092 GCA_036525185.1 Chthoniobacterales bacterium
TGCCGATTCTCGATGTGGTTTACGAGGCGGGTTATTACGACCAGGCGCATCTCATCCGATCGTTGCAACGATTCATCGGACAAACCCCGGCCCGCATCGCACGAGGGGAACGGCAGTTGTCGCTTTTATACAATAAGTAGCAGGCGCCATTCGCTACGGTGCGTTTGTGACTATGAATCCAGACACCATCATGCAAACGCCGGCTGAACACTCGTCCGGTTTCCAGGCGATGCCGAGACTGGGAGCGGGACTCACCGGACTAGTCGTGCTGTTCCTGGCTTTCGATGCCATCACAAAAGTCATCCGCGTGGCTCCCGTGGTGGAGGCGTGCCAGAAAGCGGGCATTGCTTCGGACCTCGTCGCCGGCATCGGCCTTTTATTGCTTGCCTGCACGGCCATATATGTCATTCCCAGGACGGCCCTCCTCGGCGCGATCCTGCTGACCGGCTATCTGGGCGGCGCGGTGACGGTTCATGTGATGGCGCGAGCCGGAGTTTTCCCAATCGTCTTTGCGATCGGCTTTGGCGTGCTGGTCTGGACGGGACTCGTTCTGCGCGAACCGCGGTTGGTCCGGCTAGTTCTTTTGCGGCGGTACTAGCAACGGGCACGAGACATCAAGAATCACTTAAGAACCACGTCATGTCATTCCAGGCTTACCTAACGAACATTCAGGCGAAGACGGGCAAAAGCCCTGCGGATTTCCGGGCGCTTGCCGAGAAAAAGGGATTCACACAGCGAGGCAAACTCGCCGCTGGCGTGAAAGCTGGCGCCATCGTCGAGTGGCTAAAGGACGACTTTCAACTGGGACACGGGCACTCGATGGCCATCTACGCTTTGCTCAAAGGATTGAAGCACGAGGACAGCCCTTAAAAAGCAACGGACACCCAAGGCAAAAAACCGACCACACCGAAGGCTGTCTGCGACACGACCCAAGCTGCCGAAGTGCTGCTATGCCTGTCCTGCCAAAGCCGTGAACAAGTGGATGACCTCGTCGCCAAGGCCATTGCCGCAGGCGGCTCAACGTATGCGGCACCGAAGGATTACGGCTTCATGTATCAACACAGCTTTGCCGACCCCGATGGGCATCAGTGGGAACTGATCCATTTGAGTGCCATGCCGCCGAGGTGATCTGCTCTCCCCGTTGCACTCACCGACCGGGAAGCCGGCTGACGAACCTGTTTCGATCCTCAACACGCCGCCGCGCCGGCCAGTCCCGGGGGATGCCGTCAAGCGTGAGCTCCGATCTTGAGCGGAGTTGCGCAAAAATTTCCCTTGGTTGAATCGTCTTTCCCTTTAAATATCCCCGCGACGACGGGTTCTGCGGCAAGGCACTTGCTGTAAAACCTGTCGGTCCACGATAATCATGCCAAAAATCAGACTTTCCGGAACTGTCCTTGGAGCGGATGACCCGAATCGGGCTTCGCGCGCGCGACTGTTGTATCTTCTTTTTGCCAAGGGGTGGGACATCTACAACTCGAATGGCGACCAGAGAATCACGCTTTCCAATATCGAAAAGAAGATCATCGAGTCGGATGCTTTCGTTTTCACGCCGGGAGCGACTCTGGAGGATATGTTTAAGGCCATCTCCATCTTTGTGGGCTTCCAGACGCTTGACCGCAATTTGACCGGTAAACCGACCGTTATCCTCAACGAGGACGCTTCCTGGGACCCATTCTTTGCGGTGCTGGCTCATTTGCGCAAAATGGGCACCGTCGTGCAGGAGTACCAAGATTTTCTGCTCTCAGCGGACTCACCGGAAGCCGTGCTGGATACCCTGGAGCGTGCCAGGTCGTTGCGAAAGCCGGACACGGGGCGGAACAAAATTTCGGAAACCAAAACCGTTTTCGACGAAGTTCCGCTCCCTGATCATTACATCGGCAACGCGTGTGTCTTCTGCTCCGCTTCGCTGGAAGATCCCGGATACCTGGCAGAGGGCGAGGCGCTTGGCCGGGTTTTGGCTGAAAGCAATATCGGTTGCGTCTCCGGCGCCGGCCGTTCAGGCATCATGGGCGCGGTGGTGAAAGGTTCGGTTGAAGCGGGAGGGTGGGCTGCTGGTTCGAATGTTCCGCATATCATCGAACTCGAAGGCCTGCCGGATGGTCTTTCCACCTTCTGGCTCCGACCGGACATTTACACGCGTATGGAAGTGATGATCGAGAATTCGGATGCGTTCATTATTTTCCCTGGCGGCGCCGGCACGGTGCAGGAAGTGCTGGCCCTCATGATTTTCAAGCATCAGAAGAATCCGCTGATGGAGGGCAAGCCAGTAGTGATCTTCAACCGTCCATGCGCTGCTGGAGTGCACTTCTGGGATCCGCTCATCGATCTCCTCAGCGACATGTGCGCTCTGGGGGAATTTGTCGTCGCGAGACGATTGGAAGACATCGTGCCGGCGATTCAACCCGCCATAAAAAAACTGCGGGCAAAAGAATCGCCCGTCGCCGAACCAATCCCGGTGCCAGGGAGAGAACTTGCAGCCTGACAAGGCCGGGCCGCAGAACTTACCTGTCTCCGTGAAGCTTCCTGGGCTCATTTGGCGTAAATCGTCGATTTTCTGCAGTAGACGGAAAATTTCCAGTTGATAGGCTCCTCCCACATTTATGAGCACTATCACCACCAAAGACGGCACCGAAATTTACTACAAAGACTGGGGCTCCGGGCAGCCCATTGTTTTCAGTCACGGCTGGCCCCTTAGTTCAGACGCATGGGAATCGCAGATGTTTTTCCTCGCCTCGCACGGATACCGCTGTATCGGGCACGATCGTCGCGGCCATGGCCGCTCAAGCCAACCATGGAATGGCAATGAAATGGACACTTATGCCGACGATCTGGCGGAACTCTTCGAGAAGCTCGACCTCAAAGACGTCGTCATGATCGGTCATTCCACTGGCGGCGGCGAAGTGGCACGTTACATCGGACGCCATGGTACCAGTCGCGTGGCAAAGGCGGTGCTGATGGGCGCCGTGCCCCCGCTGATGCTCAAGACCGAGGCCAATCCCGGCGGGCTGCCCCTCGAGGTCTTTGCCGGTTTCCGCGCAGCATATCTGGCCGACCGTTCGCAGTTTTTCCTGGATGTGGCTAGTGGCCCCTTTTTTGGATTCAACCGTCCCGGCGCCAAGGTTTCCCAGGGGTTGATCCAATCGTGGTGGATGCAAGGCATGATGTCCGGGCACAAGAATGCGTATGACTGTATCAAGGCATTCTCGGAAACGGATTTTACCGAGGATTTGAAGAAGTTCGACGTGCCGACGCTAATCATCCACGGCGATGACGATCAGATCGTGCCTATCGGCGCCTCAGCGATGCTCTCGTCGAAACTCGTGCCCAACGCCATCTTGAAAATCTATCCGGGCGGCTCGCACAGCCTCGGCGACACGAGCAAGGAGCAATTGAACGCCGATCTCCTCGCGTTCATTCAGTCTTAAGGCGGACGCAAGAGGTTCCGTATTATCGTTGAGGTCCCGAGAGGCGTTCCCGCCTTTCGGGATTTAATCCGCGGGAACGAGACATTCTTTGTCTGTCACGCCCACCTTTTTCAAACACAGCAGAGGAGGTTGCTATGTTTTCATTCTGATCATCAATCGACACAATTCGGAGCAGCGCTTTGCTCATGGCCAGCACGGACAGGGCGCAAAACGCGCTTCTCCGGCCGAACGCGTCGGAGATCAACGTCCCGGTCGGAATCCCAAAGATCGTCGCGGCAACCACGCCGAACGAAACCAATGACACTGCCCGCCCTGCGTTCTCGGGACCGGTGATTTTCACGGCCGTTTCGCTTGCCAGCGACCAGAAGACGGGAAGAATCAGCGCGGGAACAAAGCGCGCGAATGCCATGACGCCAATGTTAGGCGCCACAGCGGCCAGCAGGTTGGAAATGGCAAAAAACGTTAGCGTGGCGACGAACGGCCGTTTTCTCGGAAAGCCGCCCAACCAGGCCGTAAAAAAACGGGCCACCAGCCGCCACCGTGAAAGCAAACAGCGTGACTAGCAGCCCCTGCCTGCGAGACGCTTACCCGAAGATCCCGCGCCATCGCAGGTAAGAGCGCGACCATGATGAATTCGGTCGTCAACACGGTAAATCCGGCTGCGGATAGAAGCAGAATGGGCCAGAGTGAAGTTCGATTAGTAGGGGCATCCATGATGCGTGATCTGGCGTACTCTCGTAGAAATCGCCGAATGTCGGGCGTCTCTTGTGTTATGATAGTTTGATTAGATTGAGCGCCGGGAGCGGACCGCCGGGAAATTGCTGCAACTTTCCGCCGGCAACGAGGCCGCCGAGGTCGACAGTCGCAAAACCGACTTTTTCAAGAACACGGCTGACTGTTGCCTTGGCGTCAGTGTCATTCCCGGAGAGGAAAAGAACGCGGCGACCGTTGCCAACCCGCGGATCGGCTTCCACCAACTCGGGCGGCAGCGTATTGCCGGCCTTCACGAGCCGGGCGCCGGGAACGAGATCGGCAACGACTTCGCTGGAAGTTCGCCCGTCAAGATTCGCAATGGTAAATCCGGGCGTGATGATGGGATTGGCGGTATCCACAACGATCCGGCCTTCCCATGGCGGCAAGCCGGCGAGTGCCTGCGTGAGGTGTTTCCACGGCACGGACAGCACGACGATGGGTGCTGCCGCCGCTTCCTGAACTGTTCCTGCCCTGGCGCGGCCGCCAAGTTCTTTTGCCAGGCCGGTTAGGGATTCCGCGCCGCGGCTGTTACTGAGAGTGACGCTGTAGCCGGCTTTGAGAAATTGCCGGGTAAATGCCAGGCCAATTTCGCCGGCGCCGATGATTCCTATTTGTGGGTTCATATTCTTTTTGCTAGTTAGTCTGTTAGCGATTCGTAATGTGAGAGGGCTATCTTTTATGCCTTCGTTGATCCTACTCTTTAACTTTAACTTGCTCTGCGGATTGCGTTCTAAGCGGCGTCCGCATAGAGTAAGTTAAAGATAAGGTTCAAGAGCAGGAATACGTTGCTCTTCGTTGGTGCTCTGTAGGCGACTTAGGCCGAATAGCCGCCGTCAGCGAGCAGGCTGGCGCCGGTGATGAAGCTGGCTTCGGGGCTGGCCAGAAAGGCCACGAAGCTGGCGATCTCGTCTGAGTGGCCATAGCGCTGCAGCGCGATGTATTGGACGGCTTGCTTGGCGAACTCGCTATCTGCCGGATTCATATCGGTGTCGACTGGACCGGGCTGAACGTTGTTAACAGTGATGCCGCGCGGGCCGAGATCGCGAGCGAGGCCTTTGGTGAAACCGGCGACGGCGCCTTTGGTGAGCGCATAGACCGAACCGCCCGCGTAAGGGATGTACGTGCTGTTGCAGCTGCCGATGTGAATGATGCGGCCGTTGTCGCGCATGTGCCGCGCGGCTTCCTGGGTGGCGACGAAGAGACCTTTGACGTTGACCGCGATGAGTCGGTCGAAATCTTCCATGGAAAATTGGTCAACCAGGGCTCCTGCAGCGACACCCGCGTTGTTCACGAGAATATCAATGCCGCCGAAAGTCCCGATCGTTTTGGCAACCGCGAGCCGGACCGCTTCGGTGTCTGCCGCGTCGGCCTTGATTGCGAGCGCCTTTCCGCCTGCGGCTTCGATTTCGCGGACAACTTCATCGGCCTTTGCGGGCGACGCGCTGTAGGTGAGCGAAACGGCTGCGCCCTCGGCAGCAAGCCGTTTGGCGATCGCCGCGCCGATGCTGCGCGATCCGCCAGTGACGAGGGCTACTTTTCCGGAGAGTTTCTTCGAGGTGTTGTTGCTCATAATATGTGGTTTTCTTTGTTTGAATTTTTCTTGTTCGTTGGACGTGTCGTGCATCTGCGAACAGGTTTTACCGCACCTCTTCGAATCCGCCCAATACCACGTTCCTTGGCCAGCCATGCCTTTCCGGCATAATGGCATTCAAGAACGATGCCTTGCCGTTCAGCAATCCGGCGGGCCTCCTCCGTGAGTTTCGTCGAACACTCACCTCGCAGGCGATCACCTGCGGCTGGCCGTGCCTCGAGTGATTTTGGACAAGCAAATCGTCCAGCCAAAAGGTATCGCCAATTCCACGGCGCATGATAGGGAAGATGCGCTAACCGAACTTTCGCACGAAATGGACATTTTGAGGAATTTTCGAGCGTAAGTCGCTGAGTTTGAAGGGGAGTGATGGTGCAAAGGCCCGTGTGACAACCTACCCCCTGGCGTGGGTGGGCGCCGAGGTGGCAAAGTAGCGGAGTGTTTTTGAAACGACATCTCCTGCGCAAGGATGGCAAGGAACATATCTACTACTCAGTATGTGAGAGTGTGCGCGTGAGCCGACGCCGTGTGTTGCAGCGCAAGGTGCTCCATCTTGGAGAGCTCAACACCACCCAGCTGGATCGCTGGCAGCGGGCGATCGAGGTGGTCTGTGAGAGCGGCGAGCGCAAGCAGATGCGCCTTCTTAGCGATCGCGAAAACCAGACACGCGTGGCGGTCGATCAGGAGGAGGTGGCGCTGGTTAAGCTCTCCAGTCTGCTCATTCGACGACCCCGGCAGTTTGGCGCGTGTTGGGTGGGCTGCCGGCTCTTTGAAGAGCTCGAGATCGATCAGTTCTGGACCATTTACTAAACTACCGGTGCCTAATCAACAGCCACAACGCAGGGAAGCAGCGGCCAAAAAAGTGAATTCGTAATTCCGACGAACCTCAACCATTCCAATATGTGAGTGCTCAAGCTAACACCAATGGCGCCAAGCTGGTCATCGACGGGGAAAGCGCCGTCATGCTGCTCATCGACCCACGGAGAACGTCCTGTTCGAGACCACTAACGACAGGGAGCTGTTCGGCGCTCCGGCACTATGCGGGAGGTGATGACCGGCTCTTCGCTAGCGTTTCACGAGGTCGCCAGTTAGCCGTTGATCGGACTGCGGCATGGTGACTACACAGAGTGCTATCGGATCCTGGATTGGATGTTTGCGCCCGCAAAAGTCCGCCGCAGATCGCGGTGGAATGTGACGGGTTGAATTCAATGTTGGCCGAACTGGAAGCTGGTCGCGGCATCGCCATTGTTAGCGAATTGTTTCGTCATATCGCCGACAAACGATTGGCCTGTCGCCCTTTGTTGAACTCGACGGAATCACACGGCATCGGCATCAGGGGCAACGAAAGGCGACGTCACGTCTGCCGGGGAGAAGTTTCGCGAGATGCTGCGAACGATCGCGGCGACCGTGCCTTCCAATAAACACAAGTCCAGGAAAGCATAACGCCGGAAGCTCCGGGAGAGGCTCGGAGGTTTTCCCGATGACGTTAGTGCGCGTGCCAATGCACTTCGTCGTCCTCCTCGGTGAACGTGACAAAGGCTTTCAGCAAGGCCAGGGCTCTCAATGGGCGCTGGTCGTCGCAGACTCTGGCAACGAAGATCAGCTCACCAGGTTTTGTAGCCGAGAAATTTGCCGTTCATCACGATGCGGACGCGGTCTCCCTTCGGATCGGCGACCTTTTCGACATCCATGGTGAAGTCGATGGCACTCATGATTCCGGCGCCGAATTTTTCCTCGATCAACGCCTTCAACGTCGGGCCGTATACGTAGAGGATTTCCTGGAAGCGATACTGCAGCGGTTCCTTTGAAACGGCGGGCGCATTTTCTCCTTTGTTGGCAAAATCGGATAACGCGGAGGCTACATCCGGTCCGAGTCCCAGGAGGCCCGCTACTTTTCCTGCGATGGCGGGTTCGAGGGCGTTTTGACCCAAACAGGCCGAGGTCGTGTAAACTTCGGAAAGTCCCGCGGCATGAGCGATTTCAGTCCAGGTAGCGTTCTTTGCTTTTTTGGCGTCGAGGATTGCGGCTGTCATTTCGGATTTGGTCATGGTTGGAAACGTTTGAGGCTTGCTCTTTATCGCCGGATATGCCTCTCGTTCCCAGCGAAACTTGCCACAGAGGGGACGCCCTTACCGGGCCGTCCTGAGGGCGATCTCGCTGAATTTTTGCCGCCGCTCAATCGTGTGAGTGGCGCCTTCCGGAGCGAGGACGCTGGAGAAGAGCGCGAAGCCGGTGACTTTCCACAGGCCGAACTCCGCATCTCCATATTCCCGGAGGAAAGGCTTTAGCGCGGCGCGCGAGACGCCCCGTGCGCGGCCCACAGTGATGTGCGGATGAAACGGCTTTAGATCCGGCTCCAGCCCTGCGTGCAGAACGGCATCCTGAAGATGGTGATGCAAGGCAAACAGGTGCGGATGACCTTTGCCCACGCCGGCCCAGATGACCGTCGGCCGTTCTCCACCAAACGCGCCCACGCCGCGGATCGGGAGAAAAAATGGTGGCACACGCACTTCGGAGAGGGCCTCCCTCAGCCGTTCTTCCCCCGCCGTAGTCACGTTGCCAAGAAAACTCATAGTGAGGTGCATCTGTTCTGGCGGCAGCCAGCGCAATCCCTTCATGCGCGGGTCCAGCCGCGCCAGAGCTTGCTGGCAGGGAGCCGGCAATTCGAGACCGATGAACAGACGCTTGGCCACAATGATAATTTCGAGAATGAAGCGAAAGGAAGCAAGGGACAACCTCCAAATCGCCGCAGACGTGCGAGAGCAGTGGCATTATCCTTTTCGGAACAGTAATTTCACTCGCCGGCTGAAAATCGCTGGGGCCGCACAAGTGACCCCGCGAAAAGTGGCAGACCATGCGTCGCCAGTTCCATCCCGAAAAACAGGTCCCACGAGATATCCAACAACGAGCATCCACAGGTCAACCCGAGCACGAAAACGCAGGTCTGTCGGTGACGACGATCATCCTGAGAGAACCAGTCGGGTGGCACCCACATCTCCTCCATTAACAACCGATTGATATTTTCTTTCCAGCCACTAACGACAAAGCTAGTTTTGAGGCCGGAGCCATACCGTAGCCATTTATCTATGAAGACGCCCGATTCGATCTTGCCCGAGAAATTGCTGGAACATACACTAGCGCGGTTGGGTTTTTCGCGGCGACCCGAACCGGGTGGGGATGGTCTTAGAGCGATCTATGACTCGTGGTGTCGGCGGGTTCCATTTGATAATGTTCGTAAACTAATCCACGTGCGGACAGGCCATAGCGAGGTTCTGCCGGGGAACACGGCTGAGGATTTCTTTGAGGCCTGGCTCAAGTTCGGGACGGGCGGGACGTGCTGGTCCGGAGCAGGGGCGTGTCAGAAATTGTTACAGACGCTGGGATTTGACGCAGTACGTGGTGTCGGGACGATGCTCGTAGCACCCAATCTGCCGCCGAATCATGGAACGGTGCTAGTGACCCTCGATGATGCACGCTATCTGGTGGATTGCTCTATTCTGCACGGCGAACCGTTGTTGCTCCACGAAAGCGCTGAAACCTGTGTGGACCATCCGGCGTGGGGCGTGCGATGCACCCGGCACGAAGGGCGTTGGCACATTGCATGGCGGCCGCTTCATAAGCCCGATGGTTTCGATTGTCGGCTCGAACGCTTCGGAGCAAAGCACACTGAGTTCGTATCCTTTTATGGGAAAACGCGGCTGTGGAGCCCGTTCAATTACGAGTTAAGCGTCCGTATTAATCGCAGAGACAGCGTCATAGGCGCCGGTTTCGGCAAAGCCGTGACTCTGCATCCTGACGGAAGCGTTAGCAGTCAGCCAGTTTCCATGCAGGAACGAAACCGCCTGCTTATCGAAGAGATTGGCATCAGCGAGGAAATCGTTCGTTTCCTCCCCGCCGATACGCCAACACCGCCTCCGCCATCGCCTTTTACCCGTTCGGAGTGACGAACAAAAAAATCCTCCGATTAACCGATGTGCAAGATGGCAACCGTGACCAGTGGACCGCGGGAAGCCAGCGGGCAACGCGAGCGGCGTCGCAATCGAGGATCTCCGAAAGACCCCCTGCGGGCTTTGGATACGCTGTTAGCGGAGTAGATGCAAGCAGAGGCGTCCGCATAAGTTAGGTGGTCCAATGCGAACAAAGCTATCACCGCCGGATTTCGGCAAAATAGCCGTATTGTTAACCTGATGTGTTCCGAAAGGGAGGACAGATTTTTGAGAGAGGAAGTCCGGACTTCATGTCGAGGGGTTGACGGAGATCCGTGTGCTTGGCTCGACCGAAGCGTGAATATGCATCGACTACTGCATAAATAATCACAATTTCCTCTCTGCAAGAGCTCTGGCGTGGAACAAAAATTCCATGTCGGGGTGGTGGGTGCCGAATGGGTTCAGCGATGATATTCATGAGTCCTGATGATGATTTTCATACAGATTTTCATTGCTTGAAAAATGACCTGTTAATAGATTGTCAACAAGACGCCTTGGGGGCTGGTGTCCTAAATTACACTCGACCGCAGTACAAGAAAGGAATCCATGGCACACGACCGTTCCACCATTTTGGAAGACGCAGGGGTCTTCGTTTCGCAATCTCCCAAACCCACACCGTTCAGGCTCTCGAAGCAACCCATGGTGGCAGGCCCGGGACAACCCCCTATTGAGGAAGAACCCGTTGTTGATCTGGTAAAGGAGTTCGCGCCGGCGACTATTTATGATGATCTGGGAGAGCTTCCCGCGACGTATGGCTCGGGGACAATCTTTCTGGCAGCACGCGATCCCCACTGGCTCTTTGTCTATTGGGATATTGATTTGGAAGCGATTAGCCCGGAGATGCTGCTTGACGGCGAAAGCGCGTTTTATTTAAAGGTTTTCAAAGCGGGCGGCGAGCTCGTTGATCAGATCCGCGTCAATACGGAGGCCAGGAACTGGTACTTTCCTGTGAAGGAAGCGGGTGTGGAGTATTTTGTCGAGTTGGGATACAACGATATGACCTGTCAATGGTCGGCGTTGGGCAGATCGAATGAAGTGTTTTCGCCGGCGGATGCGTTTTCGGAAGGGATCGCGGAGTTCGCGACGTTGCCGTTTCATCTCAGTTTTCAAAAAATTATCGATTTAATTGGGGAAGAAATCCCGCCCGGCGAGACGCTGGCCGGTGCGTTGGCGCGATTGCAGAAGTCGACGGATCCGACATTGCGTTCACTCGCAAGCACCTGGACGCCAGAGCAGCGCCAATTGCTCGAAGCGTTGGTCGGGCCGGAGCTCGTGGCGCAGGTCACGTTGGGCTCGGCGAATGTGGATCAGATTTTCCGGGAACGGCTGACGGAGATCTTGTCGTCACCGGGAGCGAGCGAATTTTCGTTTCTTCAAGGGGCATCCTCGGAGGTATTGGCGGCATTGGGGAGCAGCCTTTCCAGTGAAATTATCTCCAGCTGGGGCAAAGCTGCCGGCTTGGGGGTGTCGAGCCTGGAGAGTGGTAAGGCGTTTGGATCGGAAGTCACCAGTAGTTGGGCCGGAGCGAGTTTTGGAGCTGCTGGAGTAGCCGCGGGTGCCTGGGGGCCGACTTCTGCGGGAGCGAGCTGGTTGACCGGGGTGAGTTCGGCGGAAACTTCGAGTTGGCAAGCCGCCGTTCTATCTGGCGTGAGCAGCTGGCTGGCTGGCCTGGCTTCGGGAAGCTGGGAATCGGCTGGATTTGCGTTGGGAAGTTGGGGTGCAGCTGCTGGAGCGAGCAGTAGTGCGGCTGGTGCTTTTGGATCGGCGAGCAGTTGGCCGGGTGCTGGGGGTGCTTCGCTTGGCGGGAGCAGCGGATTGAGCAGCTGGGAGGCGTCGCATGGCGGCGAGAGCAGCGGATTGAGCAGCTGGGAGGCGTCGCATGGCGGCGGGAGCAGCGGATTGAGCAGCTGGGAGGTGTCGCATGGCGGCGGGAGCAGCTGGAGTGGGAGCAGCTGGCCTTCGTCAATCGTCGATGCGGCGTGGGGTTCAAGCTGGAGCCGAGGAGCTTCGGGAAGCGGTGAGGGATTGCTGGACGTCCAGGCAGAGGTGATCTTTCACGGCAAAGTGCATCCCCGTGCGTCAGTTTGGGTCGATGGGAAAAAAGTAACACCTGCCCCCGATGGATCGTTTCATTTTCACCTAAACTTGCCGACAAGCGGATTTGATATTCCGATCGTTGCCTCGCTGGCGGACGGGTCGGAGGTTCAATCGGCTAAATTGAGCTGGAAATAGGACCCCCGAAGCTTCAATCCGAGTCGGTGTCAGTTCGTGCCCGGTTTTCGAACCTTGTAAATTCTTTCAAGAACGTCAAAGGCACTTCGCCGACGGGACCATTGCGCTGTTTGGCGATGATGAGTTCGGCCAGTCCTTGGGCTTCGGCTTTGGATTCGTCGTCGTCGGCATAATATTCGCTGCGCATTAATAAGCCGACGACGTCGGCATCCTGTTCAATGGATCCAGATTCGCGCAAGTCGCTCAGCCGCGGCTTGTTTCCTTCCCGTTTTTCAGACTGCCGATTCAATTGTGCGAGCACTATGATGGGGATCTTTAGCTCTTTGGCCAGAGCTTTGACGCCGTTGGAAATTTCCGAGATTTCCAACTGCCGATTGTCCTGCGCGCGGCGGCTGGTTGAGCGCAGAAGCTGTAAATAATCGATGACGATCAGTTCGATATCATGCTGCGCCTTGAGTCGGCGCGCCTTGGCTGCAAGCTCCAGCACACTGAGGCTTGAGCTGTCATCGATGAACATTTTGGCGCTGGAAAGCTTCGCGCCCGCTTCGGTCAACGCTGGGAAATCGCGTTGACTGAGAAAGCCGTCGCGCAGATTGCGCAAATTCACGCGTGCCAAGGAGCCCAGCAAACGTTGGGTGAGTTGCGAGACGCTCATTTCCAGACTGAATACCGCCACCGCTTTTTTTTCATTCACGGCGACATGCTCGGCGATATTCATGGCGAACGCCGTCTTGCCCATGCTGGGGCGGGCGGCGATGACGATCATTTCCGAGGGATGCAGTCCGTCGGTCATACGGTCGAGGTCGGTAAATCCGGTCTCCAAACCTGTAATCTTGCCTCTTCGCTCGAAAAGCTGCTCGATGGATTCGATGGCCGCCATCACGTTTTCGCGCATGGTGGGCACTTTTTGGTTCACCCGTTCTTCGGTGATGGCAAAAACCTTGCGCTCCACGTCATCCAGCAACGTCGCAACGTCTTGTTGCTCGTCATAGCTCGCGGCCGCGCATTCCGTGCATGTGATGATGATCTGGCGGAGCAAAAACTTTTCCCGCAGGATCTCGATGTAAAAACTGAAATTCGCCGCCGTGGGGACGAACGTGAACAAATTATTCAGGAACGGGACCCCACCGACCTGATCGAGCTGTTTCCGGTCCCGAAGGTGCTGTGTGACGGTTATGGCGTCGATTTCAACGCCACGTTTCTGCATTTCCACCATCAACTCGAAGACAGTGGCGTGCGCGGGAATGTAAAAATGTCCCGCAGTGAGTCGCAGAATGCACTCGTCGAGAACTTCCCGCGGATTCAAGAACGCTGAACAGAGTACTCCGAGTTCCGCGTCGCTGCTGTGCGGGATCGTCCGGTGAGTATCCGGTAAATAACTCTGTGAATAACTGCCGTTTCCGCTCTTCCCTGTTCCAGCGGTTCCCCTGGACTTTCTACTGGTCTGGGGATTCTCAGCGACCTGTGCGGATGCTGAAGAATCGTCAGGCATTCGGAATCGTTATTTCGGCTTGCGCGCGGAGCGTTTTTCCGTGATGGGACTGGCTTCGGTTGGCTTGGATTCGACGGCTTCCGTGGTTTCCGGCTCGCTGGCTTTGACAGTGAGTTTGAGCTTCGCGGTGACATCGTGGTGCAACTTAACAGGCACTTCGATGTCGCCGGACTCCTTGATGGGCCGTTCAAGCAAGATCTGATGGCGGTCCACCTCTTGGCCAAGTTCGGTAACAAGACGGTCGGCGAGGTCCTTGACGGTGATGGAACCAAAAGCTTTGCCCGTGGCTCCGGTCTCAAGCGTGAAATTAAGGCGGAGCTTGTTGATTCGGCGGGCAAGATCCTCTGCCTCGTTTAGCTCGCGAGCTTCGCGTTCGGCGCGTCTGGCTTTGAGATTGTTGATTTGGCGAAGGGCGGTCGGCGTTACTTCAAAAGCCTTGCCGGTGGGAATGAGGAAATTGCGGGCATAGCCGCGCTTCACCTTCACGATATCCGCCTCGGCGCCAAGGTTCGGGATGTTATCTTTGAGAATGACTTCGGTGACGGGCATAAAAGTGGTTCCTGTTCTGTTATCGAGAGCTGTGGCTACGGATGGAAAAAGGGGGGCATAAATAACGCTCTTCGTCCGGGGTGTCAAGGACACAGAAGGCTCGACTTTCGGGTCCAAAAAGTGGGTTCTGAAAATTTCGGAAGTGCGAAAAAGATCCCGTTCGAAATTCTCCGATACGCGAACGTGTGTGCTGGCAAGCGTGTAAATCGGGAACTCGCGGGTTCTTTTTGGTAAATGATGAGTTTCCAATGGTGAAAACCAAGTTGGAGCACGGAAATTGCTCCCACATCGTTTTAAGAGATATGGAGCGCTATCAGCCTAATCGGCACACTCTTCGCCGCCGCGGCCACGCCACTATCAAGGCGAGCTGTTATTCCATTGCCGTTTTTACGAAGCGATGGCGCGAAATACGTGCCCTATACGTGGAAGTACTTGGCGCTCGCGTGGTTAGTGAGAGGATTGATCGCTATTCAGACCTCGTTCTCGGAGGCGTTCCAATCACGTTGCGGGTATGCGAACACGGTGAACAGGTGAGTTATTTTCACCTGTATTTGTCGATCAAGGAACGGAAGACGGTGCTGGATCGATTGCGCCGGAAGGGAGTCATCGTGTTGATCGATGGGCCGTATGCCACGTTTCGCGATCCGGAGGGAAGACTCATCAAGCTTTCGGAATCTGAAGCTGTGCTGTTTTCCGGAATGACGTTGCCGCAAGGGCAGGAGCACCCGATGAGTGAGACTCCCGGCGAGGAGCCCGTGGAGCCGGTGTCGGAGAAAGAGATTTAAGTTGCGAAATTTAGGCGCGAACGTTTCGCGCACCGACTGGGCAGTTTACGCTCACCACCGGACGGGTGGGCAAACCGTCCGGTCGCATTTGAGCGGAAGACGGAGATTAGGCGGCCTTTTCGAGCTTTCCGAGGAGGCTGGATTTGCTGGAAAGACCGACGATCTGGTCTACGACTTGACCGTTTTTGAAGATCAGAAGGGTTGGGATGGACCGAATGCTAAAGGCGTCGGCCAGAGCTGGGTTTTCGTCCACATCCACCTTGGCAATCTTGTATTTGCCCTGGGTTTCAGTCGCAATCTCGTCGAGCACAGGTGCGATCATCTTGCAGGGGCCACACCAGGTCGCCCAGAAATCGACGAGTACGGGTTGAGTTGACTGGAGAACTTCGGTCGGAAAATTGTTTGAGTCGATCACGATGGGTTTGCTCATAATGATCGCTAACAAACACCTGACTTGATTGGTCGGCAAGTGGTGTAGTTCGTAAAATGTGAACTATTTGTTGACGGGGTGCTGAAAGGGAGTCGTTGCATCTGTTCTTTGGCGAAAAGGGCGGGTGCAAGTCACGGGGCGCGAACCGCTGATCTACCGTAAACCGTTAACGACGGCATCTGCGTATTCCTGAAAAATGCTCTTGCGCAGGACGCCATTGACGAGGCGGGTGCCTGAGTAGTCGCCCAGCTGGATTCGATCGAAAACTTCAGCATTGTTCATGACGTATGGCTCCACATAAAGCGTGGGGTTTTGGTAAAGCCGATTGGCGAGTAGATTTCTTGACCAGACATAGCGTGTGGAGCCGATCAGGATGGCATTTTTTTTGGGATATCGATAGGGGGGTAGGCCGGTCTCAAGCGCCATTTGTTTCGCAAGCCGCTCGGCGAGAGGAATTTCTTCACTCAATGAACGGGAGAGCAATTTGCGGATCATCTCGAACCGGATGTCGTCGTATTGCAATTCTTCGGCGCTGTAGCTGCCATTGACGAGAAAGTGCAGATGGTTCTGTGGCACAAACGTCGGGTTGCTGGGATCGCCCCATTCCTCCGCGTTGAAATGGAGGCAAATGGTGAGGTCAGGGCGCAGTTTCTCATTATTCCGGTCGGCCCTGGCGCGGATCTCGCTAACGCGATAAAACAGGCGTTCCGCTTCCCATTTGATCGAGCTGGTTTTCAGAGGATCGGCTGGCCCGAAATAGTCGAAGTGAATTCCCGGTGTCATTTTTTCCTGTAAAGAATGTTCCGCGACTTTTTCGAGCTGCCTCGGACGTTTGCGGGTAAGCGGTTTGTTTTTGTTCCGAACCCATTCGACGTCAGCACCGAGCGCTTTCAATTGCTTGGCGATCTTTTTCGCGACAATGAGCACCATTTCGCCTTCCATGACTGGTTCGGAGTCGCCAATTTTGAACCAGCGCTCCTCCATTTTTGCGTACTTCCCGCCGATGTGGCCGGGATCGAGGGCGATTTTTTTCCCTTTGAGATTTCCTGGCCGAATAGGGCGCCAGTATTGCAAAAGCGGTTGTGTGGAGGCCTGGCTCTCGGCGAAGTACAGGTCGTAATAGACGTCCCCTCCCAAAGTGGTCAGAATCCTGGCACGGTCCCGGTCGACACTAATGAGCCCTCTGGCTGCGTTGTTCGGGGCATAATTTCGGTTTAGCAACGCCAAAAAGTCCTCGCGCGTGATGGTGCGTTGATAAATGTAAAGCTGTGCCCAATCCGGCGTTTCCGCGAGCGGACTTAGTCGCGCCTCTGCGGAGGTCGCTGCGAAGAGAGCCATTAGCAGGAGGCAACAGAGGAAAATCTTTCGGCGGATTCCTTTGCGCTGATTCGTCGGGCGATTGTATAGAACGACACACATGCTCAAGATTCTTTTTCTCGGCGATATCATTGGCCTTCCCGGTCGCCGGGCTGTGATTGAAATGCTGCCGACGTTAAAGCAGGAATTGGGCCTGGATTTCGTGATTGTGAATGGCGAAAACGCCGCCGCAGGACGTGGTATTACCGGGAAAATCAGCATCGATTTGCTCCGAGCCGGGGTGGCGGTCATCACGACGGGCGACCATGTGTGGGACCAAAAGGAGACAGCGTCGTATATTGAAACGGAACCGCGACTGCTGCGTCCGATCAACTATCCAGAAGGCGCGCCGGGTCGGGGCTCGATCGTGCTCGAGACGTCGAAGGGCAAAGTTGGTGTCATCAACGTCCAGGGGCGCACTTTCATGCTGCCGATCCTGGAGAATCCGTTCGCGGCGATCGATCGCGAAGTCACTCAAATGCGGCAAATTACGCCTATTATTTTCGTCGATGTGCATGCCGAAACAACGAGTGAAAAAATCGCCATGGGCCGATTCCTCGACGGGCGCGTTTCGGCCGTATGCGGCACACACACGCATACGCAAACCGCGGACGAAAGGATTTTTCCGGGAGGGACCGCATTTCTATGCGACGCGGGAATGTGCGGGCCGATTGAATCCGTGCTGGGACGCGAGATTGATCCGATCGTGCGGCGGTTTATTACAAACATGCCTGCCAGTTTTCCGGTTGCGGACGGAGAGGTCCGACTCAACGGGATGCTGGTGGAGGTGGATGAGACAACGGGGAAAGCGCTTCACGTTGAGCGTTTTGTGCGTGTCCATGCCGCATCTGTGGCGCAGCCGTCGCCTGCGCCGGAAGCCCCTCCCGGACTTGCTTCAGAGGCCCCGCCCGCACCGGCTGCGGAGATAAACTCCATAAACTCCGTTGAGTGAAAATTTGTCGCTTGCGAATCCGTGTCAAAACCGTTAGGCACCCGGGCGCATGGAATGGACCTGGATTTCTGACGGCCAGATATGGCTTAGCCTTCTTACGTTGACCGTTCTGGAGATTGTCCTTGGCATCGACAACCTCGTTTTCATCTCGATTCTTTCGAGCAAAGTTCCCAAAGAACAGCAGGCAAAAGCCAGGACGACCGGTCTCACGTTGGCGCTTATTACGCGGATCTTACTGTTGTTGAGTATCGTCTGGCTCACGAAACTGACGGCGCCGCTCTTTCAAGTATTTAACCACGGCGTCTCAGGGAAGGATTTGATTCTTATAGCTGGCGGCCTATTTCTGATCTGGAAATCCACCCATGAAATTCACGCGAAATTGGAGGGTGAGGATCACGAACAGGGCCCAGTGGGCAAGGGGCAGGTGTCGTTTGGTTCCGTCGTTTTTCAAATTTTGATGATCGACATCGTTTTCTCCCTGGACTCAGTCATCACCGCTGTGGGAATGGCGCAGCATGTGCCGGTGATGGTCACCGCGGTGGTGATCGCTTTGGTGATTATGCTGATAGCCGCGGGACCGATCAGCAATTTTGTTGAACGGCATCCGACCGTGAAAATGCTGGCGTTGAGCTTCCTGCTTCTCATCGGTGTCGTGTTGGTTGCTGATGGTTGGGGGCAACATATCCCAAAAGGTTACATCTATTTCGCGATGGCCTTCTCGGTGGGTGTGGAAATGCTGAACCTTCGCATGCGAAAAAAATCCGAACCCGTGCATTTGAAGAGGGGTATTTAAGGGAGATTGACCTGTGAGGTGTTTCCGAAGTTCGCCACTAGCGGCCTTTGGCCAAATTAAATCCTTCTCATAAAAGAGAGTCAAAAATGTCGAAACGATGTGCCGGGGCGAACAATTTGCTACGGCGATACCTTTAGGGCACGGAACAACCCGGTAGAAAAAACTATCCGCTGGGATTTTTCGTCACGCGTGGCGTTTATTGAAACGGGCGACTTCGCGTTCGGTTTCGCGTTTGGTGGCTTTCTCTTTCAGCGAGGTCCGTTTGTCACGTGCTTCCTTGCCCTTTCCGATGCCGATTTCGACTTTTACGCGGCTTTTGCTCCAATACATCCGTAACGCGACCAGTGTCTGGCCTTCGACGGCTGACGCGCCAAAGAGTTTGCCAATCTCGGCTTTGTGCAGGAGCAGCCTGCGCGGACGTTTCGGCTCGTGCTGCTCATGGCTCGCCTTGTCGTAGGCGCGAATATCGGCTTCGTAAAGATATGCTTCGCCGTTTTCGATACGGGCGAATGCATTTGTTAGATTCGCGAATCCGGCGCGTATGGATTTTACCTCAGTGCCTTTGAGTTCCAGGCCAGCCTCGAAGCGCTCCAGAATGTGGTAATCGTGTAGCGCTTTACGGTTGGTGGTAATTTCCGCGGACATGGCTCGCGATTCTCAACGGTCTGTCCGTTTCTTAAATCGGCACGAAAACTGGGCGGTTATACAACGGGGGCGCCTTCGGGGAGGTCGACCTTTAACTTACCTTCGATGACTTCGGTAAGTGCCACATCGGCGAGTCCCATTCTTGGGCCGACTTCGACCAGGGGCCGCTGACCGGAGCTTAATTGACGAACGCGTTTTGAAACGATGTTGATCAAAATCTGGGTATTGCCGACAACTTGACTGGCTTCCTCGACGAGATGACTGTTCATAAATAGGTAAAGGCCCGAGTCAATGAAACCCGGCGCCAAATTTCCGGGGAGTACGCGCGGAATCACGGGGCCACATTGTCAGGGATCGGCACACTGCGTGTGCGGATGCTGTTTGTCAAAGGAGAAACCGGATTTGGCTGAAAACAAAAGCGACGCAGACTTTCGCCGGCGTCACTTTGAAATGAAAAATGAGACTTCGTTAAAGTCAGTTTACCGGAGTCACTTCGGGTACGATCCCACCCGTTGGAGGAGCCTGGAACACGAATGGTGGAGGAACGGAGGGCGGATCCATCGCGGTGGCGGGAGCGCTTTCGAGAATGCTGCCGGCGCAGGATGCGGGAACTGCAGAAAGGACGGATTGAACGATCGCCATCACCGTTTCTCCGTCTGCATAGGATTGGCCAGTGGTCGTGTACAGACGTGGCTCAGACGAGCTATTGAACGCTTCCGCAGCCACATTTGGATCGCCACCGATTGCAGCGATGGCGGTTGCGGTTAATGCTTCGGCACAGGCGCAGATGTCGAGGGGCGGCCCTGCTTTGCCATCCTTGTCGAATGAGCTGAGATACGGTCCCCCTTTGCCGTCCTTGTCGAATGAGCGGACATATGGCCCCGCTTTGCCATCCTTATCAAAGGCAACGTCGTCTTTGCCCATTGTGGCCACTGTGCAATCTGGCGTGCTGCGCACAGCAGCTTCGGCAATCTGTGGAGCGTATTGACGGACAAGTTTTCGATCGCCTAAGGACTGGATGGCCACGGTTACAAGCCGTTTTTGGCACTCGAAATTCGGTGCTCTGACAATTGCAGCGGAGACGATCTCTGGTGACTGCGTCTTATGAGCGGAGACAGCTCTGCTGACGGCGTTCTCCAGCGTGTCGCAGGCCATGGTGCCTTTGTTGACGTCGTCGGGACTCAGCTGTTCGATCAGGAGTTCATTGCCAGTAGCCGCATTGGCTGTCCCTGGCTGAAAACTGGCTAGCATGGAAACTGCGACCAAGGCAGTTGAGGCAGCGATCGACAAACGCCTGCCTATTCCGGTCGCGGGCTGAAAGGTCGAACGTTCACGCTTCATAGAAATTTCGTATCCGGGTCTCTGGTCGTTCTGCCATGGTGGTCGTTCTGCCATGGAGCGGGCAACGGGAATCGAACCCGCATGGCCAGTTTGGAAGACTGGAACTTTACCATTAAGCTATGCCCGCCTTAAACACGGGGGACAATGCCGAGGAAGAGTGCCATTGGCAAGCACTATTCCCCATTCCCTGAGACGAAACTGAGAATCCACAGCGATTTTGAGCCGAAGATTGCCCGCGAACGGACAGCTGAAAATGCCGGACAATGTTAGTTGACTGTCTTAGCTTTGCGTTCAGGCGATTGCGACGCTTAACAAGAGTCTGATCGTTGGCGCTCGAGCTTGAGATTGACTCTTCACGGCAATTTTTCTTAGACAACGCAGATGAGTATTATCCATCTCAATCGGGCAGGGCAGAATTTGGGCACGTTTTCGCTCGAGGAGGTTCAGAAAGGTTTGGACGCAGGCCGTTTTTTGGGGAGCGATCTCGGTTGGCGGACGGGGATGGAAAACTGGAAACCGCTATCGCAGTGGCCGGATTTGACGGTGCCGCCTGCGACCCCGGAAGTCCCGGAGCCGGTACATGGGTTTGGAGGTGGCAGCGGTGGTTCAGGTGGTCTTGAACCTGCATCCGTGGCGAGCGGTTTTGAGCCGACAATCGCCGATGGATCGGTTAAGGACGGCCCTTCCTGGGAACAGCGTGCGACGCTCGGTTTCCCCAAAGCGATGGTGCTTACCATCAAAGAGGTGTTGATCGAGCCGGCGCCAACCTTTGAAAGGATGAAAACCGAAGGGGGGCTGGGGTCGCCGTTCTTTTTCTATTTCGCGATTGGGCTCCTGACCAATCTCATAGGCTTGGCAGCAGGCATGGTTTGGCAACTGATATTCGCCTCCATCGCCGGAACGCAAAATCAACAACTCCCCCAAGCCCTTCAGCAGATGGGGTTGTCTATGACGGCTTTTATCGTCATTGCTCTATTCGGGCTTCCGATTTCGCTCGTCATCGGATCTTTTGTGGGATCCGGCCTGCTGCATCTTTCATTGATGCTGGTAGGGGGTGCGACCAAACCTTTTGAAGCCACTTACCGTACCTGGAATTACGCCGCGGGGGCGGTGTCAGCGACGTCGTTGGTGGCGGTGATTCCGTTTTGCGGCAGTGTGATTTCGATGATCGCGCTGCCTGTGTGGTATCTCGTATGCGCGACGATTGGCATCTCCAAAGTGCACTCAATTCCGACAGGTAAAGCCTTTTTGGCGGTGTTTCTCCCTTTTCTCTTGTGCTGCGGTTGTGCAGTAGGGCTTTGGACGATTGCCCTTGGGCCGACCATCATGGAGGGCATCAAGAACGCGCGCTAGTCGACAACCCGATGGAAAGGGATTTTCATGCGAATGGCGCCGCTCATTTATCGCCGGCCGCTGGCACCGGGGGAAATCGACTACGAGCTGATTCTGGCTGGTGTAACGAGCGCGATGGCGATCGTTGGTCTTGCCTGGTTGCATAGTCGACTGCCAAATCCGTCGTGCCCGTTTGCGTATCTGACCGGGTTGCCATGCGTGACTTGCGGTGGGACGCGCGCGGTGCGGGCATTGTTAGAGGGCGACCTTGTTGCCGCTTTGCGGTTTAACCCGTTGGTAGTGATGGGGATAAGCGCCCTGATGGCCGCGAACGTTTATGCGTTTGCGGTCGTAGGTTTGCGGTTACCGCGGATCCGCTTCGGCCCATTCCCGGAAAAGCTCTGCAACATATTCCGAGTGCTGATTGGCTCGATAATTCTGCTGAACTGGATCTTCCTCCTTTTCACGTTGCCCGTCGGTAGACACTGAAAATTGCGCGCTCACGGCGACTGGTGAAGCGCAGTGTGTCCGGACGAAATCCATTTTCAGCTCGGTGAGTTTTGCCTGGATGACCGTTTCAGCAATCGCGGGTGTGTTGCAGTCGCGGCTTAGATGACTGAGGACAAGCATGCGCAGGTTGCCGCTGCTGAGATGTTGCAAGAGCGTGGCTGCCGCCACGTTCGAGAGATGTCCGTGCTTGGAGAGAATCCGTTGTTTGAGCGACCACGGGCGTTTCGTGCATTCAATGAGCATCTTTTCGTCGTGATTGGACTCGAGAACGAGCGTGTGGACGTTACGAATCCGTTCAACCGCGAGTTTTGTTACGTAGCCGAGATCGGTCAAAAACCCGACGGATCGTTGCTCGTGATGAAAAATGAACCCAACCGGATCGCTGGCATCATGGGGAATCGTGAACGTCTGCACATGGAAGTCATCCAGTGAGAAATCCGACCCGGTTTTGAATAGCTTCCAATTCTTGAAATCGGCGAGTCCGGATTGCGGATTGTAGCGCAACGCTTCGGCAGTCAATGAGTTACAAAAAACCGGGATTGGATACTTCCGGAGCAGCACGGGCAGCCCTGCGACATGATCGATGTGTTCGTGTGTTAAAAAAATGCCATCGACGTCTGCCATTGCCGTCCCGGCTTCGGCCAATCGCACTGCAATTTGACGGGCGCTGATTCCGGCATCGACGAGAAACTGTTTGCGGCCAACCGTCAAGAGGGCGCAGTTTCCCGTGGATCCGCTTCCAAGAATAGTGACGCTAAACACCGGAAAACGAATACGCGTCCACCGCTTTGGTTGCGACTGATTTTTTGAATCGGGCCCAACAAAGGGCGTCTTGATTTCAGTGTGATCGATCGAAGAAGGCCAGGGACCAGTGCATTCAGGTCACGTTCTCAATCGCATTCGCCGGCCACAAACTCGCGGGCTTTTTCCAGATACGTTTCGAAAGGGTCAGGCATCGGAAAATGGCGTTTATCCTCAAGGGCGATGGCATCCCAATTCACGAGGTAACCGAGACCGCGTTCACGGATGCGCCGAAGGGCATCGGAACGTCCGGCGGCCCGTGTGTTACGTGGGGGCGAGGAGATCGTCTCCAGGCGGCGGGAAGCGGCGTTAAAATCGCCGATGCCTTTCGCGCCCTCGAGTGAGAAAAAGAGACCGCGGTCCGGGTCGATGTTGTGGTATTCCAGATCCAGGCTCAACATATGGGGGCTGCTCCAGTCGAGACCTTCCTCCTCTGCAAACATCTCCAGAAGCCATTTCTTGCTGATCCAATCGACACCTCCCAGCAGCGCCTCGGGTTTCGAACGCATGACATCCAGCGTAAACGCCCAATTCTCGAGCACCCAATCCGTTTCCTCATCGCGCCCGCCGAAACACTTCCGAGCTTCTTCGAGGAAACGATATTGTAAATCCAGGGCGCCGATGGTCCGGCCTGATGCCATTTCAACCTGCCAATCGCCCTCCACGTCCCGCGACAGATGTCGGGTGGCCGAGACTGCGTCGCGAAGTTCGCAGCCGCCTGGTAACCGCCCGTCTTCAAGCATGTCGAGGACGAGTGAGGTAGTGCCAATTTTCAGTGCCGTGGCGAACGGGCTCATATTCGAATCCCCGATGAGCAGATGCAGCCGGCGATATTTCCGGTAATCGGCCAGCGGCTCGTCGCGTGCATTGATGATCGACCGATTGAACTGCACCCACTGGTAGATGTCGTTAACGATGTGATCCGCCCTCTGACTCATCTGAAAACGCACCGGCGCGCCGAAATCGGCCGCTTCGTAGTCGAAGGTCAGCGGATCCGTCTGGCCGACGCGCCCCGCGCCCGTAAAAATCTGGCGGGTTGCGAGAAAACACAGGAGCGCTCCGAGAGCCCCATCCGAAAAGTTCGCCTCGCGACGCATCAAGTAGTTCTCGTGGCAGCCGAAAGTTGCACCCGTGAAATGGTCGATGTTGTTCTTGAGAAAGGACACCTGCGAGCGCACTTCCATGTCTTCAAGCGCCTTCAAGATAATCTGATCTCCCGCTTGTTCGTAGGCTACGGCATCCCGGAGTGACACACATTCCGGAGACGAATACTCCAGGTGTCCCATGTCGAGATACAGCCGGCCACCGTTAAAAAGAAAACCGCCATTGCCCGGCGGCTCCTCATAATCGCGGTAATGGAGGTCGATGAGTCCCAGTGCCAGCTTCTTAAAAATGTGGGTTTTGACCCGGGCTGGCCATGCGTCGACGTGGGCAGGGGGCTGGTCTTTTGCGACAAGACAGCCGTATTCGATTTCTATGCCCGCAACGCGATCCATGGGGCGGCAGCCTCCGTTTAAAGCTCGCCCAGGGCAAGCTAAAACCAAGTCACAATTCGGAATGCAGAACGAGAACTTGTTTCCGCAGGAACGCTCTCGATTCTACGCTCTGCGTTTGAATGTTGCCGTCAGAACAGGATTGGAATGATCAAGATGGCTACGATGTTCACGACTTTGATCATCGGATTAATAGCCGGGCCGGCGGTATCTTTGTAGGGATCGCCAACGGTGTCGCCCGTGACACTCGCCTTGTGTGCTTCGCTGTGTTTCCCGCCGTGGTGTCCGTTCTCGATGTATTTTTTCGCGTTGTCCCAGGCACCACCGCTTGAAGTCATGGAAATACCCAAGAACAAGCCGGTTACGATGCTGCCGACAAGAACGCCACCAAGAATTTTCTGACCGTCCGGCACCAGGCCAACGGCGACGACAGCGAGCACGGGAAGCAACGCGGGGACGATCATCTCTTTCAGGGCCGCTTTCGTGACGATATCGACGCAGGCCCCGTACTCAGGAAGCTCGGTTCCTTTTAAAATTCCAGGTTTGGCGTGGATCTGGCGGCGCACTTCCGTAACGACCGCGCCTGCTGCGTGCCCGACCGCGCTCATGCTGAAGGCGGCGAACAAATACGGCAGTAATCCGCCGATGAAGAGGCCAATGATGATTTTCGGGTCCTTCAACGAAAAATCCAGAGCGGACTCCAGTGCCGGACCGCTCAAATGGCGCACGGTCTCGAGGTGATGCTTCAGATCGACAAAATAGCTCCCAAACAGGACGAGAGCCGCCAGACCTGCACTGGCGATGGCGTAGCCTTTGGTTACCGCTTTCATCGTGTTGCCGACGGCGTCGAGCTCGTCTGTGACTTTTCGCACCTCCGGCGGAAGCTCGCTCATTGTCGCCACGCCTCCTGCATTGTCGGTAATCGGCCCGAAAGCATCGAGCGAAATGATGATGCCTGCCATCGCGAGCATCGCCATCACGGCAATCGCGATGCCGTAAAGTCCGCCGCACTCATAGCTGGTCCAGATTGATGCGCCGATTGCGATCACCGGCAATGCCGTCGCATGTTGGCCCGTTGCCAGGCCGGCGATGATATTTGTCGCGTGACCTGTCTTGGAAGCCTCGGCGATTTTGCGGACCGGACTATGTTCTGTGGAAGTATAAAAGTTGGTAATCGCCACTGCCACACCCGTCATGATCAATCCAATGATCCCAGCGAAATAAATCTGAGTGGCGGAA
This sequence comes from Chthoniobacterales bacterium, assembly GCA_036525185.1. Lineage (GTDB taxonomy): Bacteria > Verrucomicrobiota > Verrucomicrobiia > Chthoniobacterales > DASVRZ01 > DATDAW01. The sequence goes on from DATDAW010000061.1 coordinate 25,703, forward strand.
TACGTTTCGACGCCGCCACCGAGGATGTTTTTTACCGAAATACCTTGTGGAAACATCGCATGCGCTGCTGGCCAGAAGAACACCGCACAAATTGCCGCGGTTACGCCCACACCAGCCATGAGTGCCAGAGCCGGACGCAACTTTGTCACGTTCACGAACCACACGCCCACGATGGACGCCACAACCGCAATCCCTCCGATTAAGAAGGGATACCCTACCGGAGCGCCAAAACCCGCCGTCAACGCGCCGACCAGAATCGCCCCGATGAGACTCACCGCATATGTTTCGAAAACGTCTGCCGCCATTCCCGCGCAATCGCCGACATTATCGCCCACATTGTCCGCGATGGTCGCGGGATTCCGAGGGTCATCTTCGTCCAGTCCCTGTTCG
>DATDAW010000062.1:0-48117 GCA_036525185.1 Chthoniobacterales bacterium
GAAGCATTGCGAAGTGCGAAGTGCAAAGTCGGATGTGGAAAGTTCCTTTCGATTTCCGCCATTCCACTTTCGCCATTTGGCCACGATGTCGGGCAGGTTGTTCTTCGCGTGGTCGTCGGCGGTGAGCGCGGTCTTGGGCACTGGGCCGAGTTTTTCTGGCGGGAGATGGCGTCAATTTGGCTGCGAATGGTGCTGGTGAGCATGATTAGTCAATTCTCTTGAAAAGGTCTTGGCACCCGATCGGCCTCGGTTGATCGACCCGTTTTAATCTTCGCTTCGCCCAGAATCGCAGAGTGGCTTTGCTTTTTGGAAATGCGCTGCTTGCCTCGGACGGGCGGCCTTGAAGCCAGGTTGGGCGAGGAATTTTGTGGAACCGTTGAGACGTGGACTTGAAAGACGGTGATCGGGGCATGAAAGGACTTCCGGGGAGCGAGACGCGTGCTCCCTAGCAGCAGGCGGCAGGACAAGTTAGAAGATTTTCGTCCTCTGCCCAGCGGTGCGCTAGCCATATCACGCCTTGCTGCTTTCGGCTTTAATCGTGCATTTTGACATGCATTGCGCATGAGCCCGATTATCGACAGCCATATTCACATGTACCCGCCAGAGGTTTTCACCGACCCGGCGGGGTGGGGGACCGCTCATCGCGAGCCGTGGTGGACGTATTGCGTGGCGCCGCCCGGACGGCGGACCCTGCAAGGATGGGCCGATGTACCGAGACTCTTGGCCGATATGGATCGCGCCGGTATCGAAAAATGCGTGATGCTGGGGTGGTATTGGGAGCACCAGGAAACGTGCGATCTTCAGAATGGCTGGTTCATCGAGTGGGTCCGGCAACATCCGGATCGTCTGCTGGGGTTTGCGACGGTGCAGCTTGGTGCAGGACCGAAGACCCTCGATCAATTGCAGCGGGCGTTGGATGCGGGGCTTTGCGGAATTGGCGAGCTATTTCCACAGGTCCAACGGTTTACGTTTGAAGACGATGTGTGGAGTCAACTCGTCGGGATTGCAGTGGAGCGCGATGTGCCCATTAACCTGCACGTGTCCGATCCGCTTGCCGCAGCACCGTCGATGCCGCACCCGGCGCCGCTGAAAGACTTTGTGAACCTCGCACAAAGGTTTCCGGACGCGAAGTTTGTTTTGGCTCATTGGGGCGGCGGCATCCCGTTTTATGAACTCAATCCGAAAGTTCGGGCGCTTTTGAAGAACATTTATTACGACACGGCAGCGACCCCACTTCTTTACGACAAGCGTGTTTTTCGAAGCACTGTCGATCTTATCGGAGCGGACCGCATCCTTTTCGGAACCGATTATCCGCTTCTTTGTTATCCGGCAGATTCGCGGGAGACGGATTTTGAGCGTCAGCGCGCCGAGGCCGAGGAGACGCTCACATTGGAGGAACGCGAATTGGTCATGGGAGGCAATCTCCGGAGGCTTTTACATCTGCCATAGCTTAGATAGTCGAAAACCCGTGAGCGAACGGTGAACGGCTAGGCGCGCATCATTTTTTTATCCGGTGGAACATGAGCGCGTTGATTCCGATGGATGTGATAAAAACGCCAATAGCGAAAACTCCTGCAAGACTGGCGGCAGCCTCGTCCCGTCCGAGCCAAAACAGGGTGATTGCGCCGGTTCCGAGCAGCGCGAGCGCAACCGAGACGATCGATACAGCCACACGTGGCCAGCCTTCGGAGACGCGGAAGATTCCTGAAACGGGGATGGTAATGATTCCGAAAACGACCAGAATCCAGAACCAGGGACTATCGAAGCCTGCGAAAAGACAGCCGATCAGCCCAGCTACCGCGATGGCGAGGCAGAGTCCAAGCCAGTTTGAGCCGATCGTTTGCTCTCGGGACAGGGCGTGACGTCCGTATTTGTCCAGACGCAACACCAGGTCAAAGAACGGTGACGCCAACCAGGTTGAGAGGGCGAAAACGATGTATGCGATCTGGATGGGTAGAATCCACGGAGCGAGAGCTGGCTGGGCCTGGGCCACGTTTCGGAGAAGTTGATTGCCGAAATAAGCGCCAAGAATAATAAACCCCTGGGCCGGTCCGCTGAGGCGACTCATCCAGAGAAAGTAACGGAGCAGCAGACCGTAGATCGGGTTTCTGGCTTTGAGTGCTTCAACGATGCCGGCACGTGCCCATTCCTGATTGGGGTCGAGCCGCATGGCTTCCCGGAAATGGTCGAGGGCTACTTTGGTTTTGCCGCCGTGCAGGTAATTCCAGCCCTGGGTGGCGTGGCTGACGGCGTCTTCGGGATGCCGCGCGAGGACAGAGGCCATCGTGGTACTGGCATCGGCGCCGCGGCCGAGTTTGGTCAAAGCGATGGAACGGAGGTTGTTGCAGCCGACGTTCTCGGGATCGATCTCAAGGCCACGATCGGCCGAATCGAGAGCGGCCTGCCAGTCGCGCAAGTCAAGATGGATCTGGGATTCCAGGGCAAAATTGGCGGCATCGTACGGTTGCAGGCGGATGGCTTCGCGGACGGAGGCGAGCGCTTCCCGCCGGCGGTTGCGAGCCCAGAGCGTACGAGCGAGGACGTAGTGGGAAAATTCGTCATCAGGCGCGGCGTGAATAGATTCCTCGGCCAGTCGAGTTGCCTCCTCAAATTTGCGCTCCTCGAGGAGGCAAAGAGCAAGCCAGGATTTTGCCGAAGGGTCGTTCGGGTCTGCGCCGAGGGCTTGGCGGAATTGTTCTGCGGCTTCGGTAAAACGTCTGTGTTCGTAGAACAGATGGCCGCGCGTGAGGTGGGTGTTCATGCGAGCGCAGCGAACCTTCTTGCTCTTACTCTTGCTCTAAGTGGGGAAGGGTTGGCATTGACGGTCATCGTTTCCCAGGTCGTGAGCTTGTCTTGCGATTTGGAAATCGCGTCCGGCACAGAGCAAGAGTAAGAAGGAAGATTCAAAACTCGCACGGACTCCCTTCCTCATTTCCCCTTCAAATACTGCAAAATCTCGTCGTATGTTCCGCCTTGGTTGGAATACAAAGCGTAATTTCGGGCCGTGGCAAACCATTCACGGGTGGAGGGTTTCACATTTCCAGCGGCTTTGAGGAGATCCTTGGTAACGAGTGGACGCGGAACCCCTTCTTTCATGGCTTGCTGGAGCTTGCTTTCGACCGCGACATCAACTACGGCCCGCAGATCAGCACCGGAAAAACCGTCACACTTCTTGGCGACTTCGGCAAAATCGATGTTCTCCAGAGGTTTCCCTGCGGTGAGGATCTGCAAAATCGCTGCACGCGCCGGGCCATCTGGTGGTGGGACGAACAGGATCCGATCAAATCGACCGGGTCGGCGGAATGCAGAGTCAAGATGCCAGGGGGCATTGGTCGCTGCGAGGATGAGGACACCTTCATTCGACGCACCAATGCCATCCATTTCAGCGAGGAACTGGTTGATGAGATGCCGTCCGGCGCTGGACTTCATATCCGTGCGGCTGGCGCCCAAGGCGTCAACTTCGTCGAAAAATAGAACGCAAGGAGCGGTGGCGCGGGCTTGTTCAAAGAGGGCGTGCAGGCTTTTCTCGCTGTTGCCGATCCACATGTCCAGCACGTCGTTGATGCCGACGGAGATGAAGCCGGCGTCGATCTCACCAGCGGTGGCGCGCGCGAGATGTGTTTTGCCGCAGCCAGGAGGTCCGTAAAGAAGGATGCCGCCGCCAATGGCTTTGCCGTATGCCTTGAACATGTCGGCATGCTGGATCGGATAGATGATCTTGAGCCGGACTTCCTCCTTCACTTTTTCCATGCCGCCGACGTGGTTAAAATTGATCTTTGGTCGCTCGACTTCGGCTTCGAACTCGCCGTTGGCGGCGTCGACCTCGTCACCGGACCAGCCGGCGCGGACTTTTCCCTCGACAACTTCGCTGGTCTCCGGTGCTCTGCCGATTCCGAGACGGGCCGCGAGCTCGGCGTCGGCAAGCAAAGGATCGGCTTGAATTGCGCGTTGGTATTGGGTAGCGGCCTGGGCAATTTCGCCAGAGGAAAAGAGGAGTCGGGCGTGGAAAAGGACGGCGGTGGCCGGCGATTTGGGATTCCTGGTCAGATCGTCGAGGAGAACAAGGGCTTCGCTGTTTTTTCCCTGGGCGTGGAATGTCCGCGCGAGGTTAAATTTGAGCGTGGTGTCGTCGGGATCGCGAGCGAGGGCGGAACGAAGGTGAGGTTCAGCTTCGTTGAATTGCCCGGCATCGACGAGATGCTGGATGAGCATACGCTGAAGCGGGGCGCTGTCCGGCGACAGTTGGAGCGCCTGGCGCAATGCCTGGATGGCTTCAAGCGAACTTTGGGGTGGGCGGGAGTCAGCCATTTCGGACAAGAACAAACGGGATGAGCGAATGTCAACTAAACTGCAACTGGGGCAAGCAGGTTTGAAAGCGCCGATTTCAAAGTGGGGAACGCGAAAGTGAATCCCGCCGCAAGGGCTTTCGTAGGAACGACACGCTGGCTCTCGAGGACGAGCCCGGCCTGGCCGCCCAGAGCTGTTTTCAAAACGAACTCCGGCGTGCCAAAGATCGCCGGGCGATGCACTTCAGCGGCGAGCGTCCGGGTAAACTCGTCATTCGTGCAGGTCTCTGGAGCAGCGGCATTGACCGCGCCCTGCATGACGCTGTTTTCAAGGCAAAACAGGTAAAGTGCAACGATGTCGTCAATGTGGATCCACGGCATATACTGGTGACCGGTGCCGAGTTTTCCTCCCAGGCACAGAGAGAAGACGCGCCGGAGCAGCGGAAAAGCGCCCTGATTTTTCCCGAGAACCAGCCCCGTGCGAAGTGAGGCGACGCGAATGCCGTAGGCCGCTGCTTTTGCAGCTTCAGCTTCCCAGGCGACGGAAACATCGACGAGGCAGCCTTGACCGGGCGGGGCGGATTCGTCCAGAATTTCGTCGTTGCGTTCTCCGTAAATGCCAGCTCCAGAGGCGCATAGGAAAATTCTTAACCTGTCTGGCGTTTGTTCGATGGCTTCGACGATCTGTCGTGTGGTATCGATCCGGCTGGAAAGGATGCGTTCCTTTTTTCCTGGGGTCCAATAACCCATCACTGATTCGCCTGCGAGATGGATGATTGCGTTCAGATGGGTCAAATCCAAAGGAATGTCGCCGGAAAAAATTCGGGTTTCGTTGCAGTCGGGAAGCGTCTTTTGGGCTGTGCGAGAAAAACCGATGACGGAATGGCCCCGTCGGCGGGCGGCCGCGGCCAGATTTTTTCCAATGAATCCAGTGACTCCTGTAATACCGATAACCACCGTTTTTAAGTTCCAAGAAAGACGAAGCTACATATCCGTTTGAGGCTTATCAGCTTAAGACTCAAGCCTTCACTTAATCAAACCTCCGGTGCAGCCAGCGAAGTGGGAATTTGTTGCCCGGGCAATCCGTCGGTTTGGGGTTGATCTCGCGGTGCCCGCGAACGATTGCGTACCGTCTCTCGACCTTTCCGCAACGCGACCGGAGATACCGGATCAATTCATCGAGCGCTGCCAGTTGCCGTTTCGTCGGCGGCCGTTCATTGAGATCGCCGGTGAGACAAATACCCAGGGAGATGTAATTCAGATAATCCGAAGCCACGTGCCCGCCGTTAATCTGGCGGGTCCAACGCGGACCGATCTCGATTTCGCCGTCGCTTGCGCCGCGTCCGTTGCCAATCACGAAATGATACGCCAGGCCATTTTGCATGTGCCGGGTGCGCCGATGGTAATAATCGTAGGCCTTGGCATTGCCAGATGCCGTGCCGCTGTTGTGGATGATGATGTATTTCCAGCGTCCTCGGCGGACGGGCGCCCGGTCGATGGCACGACGAACCCCTTTTGAAAGGTATCTCCAGCGGCTGCCAAACCAGCCTCGGGGAGCCGGTGCAAGCTCGGCTAGCTCCTGATCTCCCGATTTCCGGATTGTAATCGGCGCCTCTTCGACATCCCGCCCTCTCAAGCGCTGCTGCGGTTGCTGCCGCTCTTCGTTGGACGTCTCGCGACCCGGCCTCGAGATGGAAATATCGCCGGAACGAATGTTGGGCGTTGCTTGTCCGCGATTTCGCGAATCTTCGCGGGACGGAACTGACTCGGAACGCTGGCGCGGTCTGGGGGTTTGTTTCGGTTCCGGCGTCGGAGCCGGCGTACGGCGGGGTTCCGGTGTCGGGGCGGGCGTGCGTCGGGGTTCTGGCGTTTCAACCGGCTCTGGTGTGGAACGTTTGCGCGGAGTAGGGACGGGTTTGGGCGCCGGCGTCGCGGTCGGCTCGGGAGGGAGCGCCTTCATTTGCTCGCGCGCTTTGAGAAACATCTCGCGTTTGCGTCGGGTTTCGTCGGAGATTTGGCTGTGTGCCACATCGCCCGCCACAAAGCAAAAAATGACGACGGACAATATGATGAGGCGCACGATGCGGAGGGTAGAGGGTCGCTTCTCAGCGGGCAAGTGTGCGCGGACAAAAAACTTGCGTTACGATTCTGTGACGCGCTGCAATGGTCTTTTCATTGCAGTCCCCGTGAGCTATTCGCCAAATATTCACAGTCTGCTGCGATAAAACTGCCGATGCCCTGTTTTTTGCCCACTCCATCGTACGTGATCCGCCCATGAAAAAGATCCTCATTTTTACCGCTGGATTCGGCGAAGGCCACAACACGGCAGCGCGCAATATTCGGGATGCCCTGGAGTTCATTGCCCCGGACGAGGTCCGGGTCGAGGTCCTTGACCTCTTCGAGACCTGTTACGGTCGCGTAAATGAATTTGTTCGAAAAGCGTATTTGGCGGCAATCAACAAAACGCCGCGGGTGTGGGGGAAAATTTACGATTTGCTGGATAGCACGCGCATGGTCGAGACGAACCTGCTCGCACTACGCCGGATGAAAAAAGCGCTGAGCGAGTTGCTCCTGAGCGTCGAGCCGGACGTCGTCCTGAGCACTTACCCGGTCTACAATTACCTCCTAGACGACGTTTACCAGGACGGACGCCAGCGTCATTTTTCCCAGATTACGGTTATCACGGACTCCCTGACGATCAATTCGGTGTGGTACCGCTGCTCGAGCGACTTTTACCTCGTGGCCAACGAAGATAGCGCGCGGGTGTTGCGCAATGCCGGTGTGCAGGAGGAAAAGATCCGGGTTTTCGGTTTCCCGGTTACGCATAAATTCGCCGCGTTGAAGCCGGCAAAGCCGCCGGTGGAGGAAGGGCGCCACATATTGTTCATCATCAACTCTGGCAAACGCGAAGCGCCTGCTGTTGCGCGGCAGCTGGCGGGACAAAAGAATACGTTTTTGACCGTGACCGTTGGGCGCGACGCCGAATTGCGCAAGGATATCGAACACGCAGTCGAGGACGCTCCCAATCCCGTGGAGATTCACGGCTGGACTTCTCACATTCCAGAGCTGCTTTTTAAGAATCATTTGCTCATCAGCAAAGCCGGCGGCGCGACCGTCCAGGAAGCGGTGGCCAGCGGCACGCCGATGATTATTACCCAGGTTGTTCCTGGCCAGGAGGAGGGCAATGCGCGACTTATCGTGGAGAATAACTGCGGCTGCATCGCCACCGATCCGGACGCCATTCTTGCCGCGGTCGACGATGCATTTCGCCACAAGGCTGAGAAATATCTCACCTGGCTCAAACAGATCGGCGAACTCAGTAAGCCTGGAGCTTCGCTCGACATCGCGCGGTTTGTGCTCGAAAGCGGCGTCCCGGACAACACTCCGCCACGCAAGCTGAACGTCTTCGACAAGCGGGTGCCGCCAACTTCTTCTGAAAAAAGCCTGCTCATGTGCGACCTGCACACGCACACGAACTATTCCGACGGCAAGCTCAATGTTCGTGAATTAGTGGACTTGTATGGCCAGCATCAATTCGATGCTTTGTGCATCACCGACCATATTTGTGACCACCGCCGCGTCCTTGGCAAACTAACCAATCTCAGCGGCTTGGTATTGCTTCCGGGTCAGGTCGACGAATATTTTTCCATCATCGAAGAAGAAAAGAAGCGGGCATGGAAGAAGTATAACATGATCCTCATGATCGGCCTGGAGTTTAACAAAGACGGTCTAACAAAGAAAACGTCCGCGCATTTGTTGGGCATCGATTTGAAGACACCGATCGATCCAAGTCTTAGCATCGTGGAGACAATTGCCGCGATTCACAGTCAGGGAGCATTGGCCGTTGCGTCGCATCCGCACGAGTTCCAGTCCGCCTGGGGGAAGGATACCTTGTATTTCTGGAATAACATTGAGAAATATGCGCCGTTGCTGGATGCGTGGGAAGTTGCCAATCGGGACGATATTTTCAACCCGGTGGGACTGAAGCGCCTGCCATTTATCGCCAATAGCGATTTTCACAAACCAAAGCATCTTTTTTCCTGGAAAACCGCACTTTACTGCGAAAAGAATGCCGAATCTATCAAGGAATGCATTCGCGCCAATCGTGACGTATTTATCAAACTGTATCGCGATGCCCGGGTGGGATTCGGTTACAGCGATCTTGAGAGTGAATCCACAACGGCGGACACGGATAACGTCACCGCATTTCCGCAATTTGCGGTGGCGACGGGAGCCTGAGAGTGGTCGTTCCGCAGAGGCGTTTGGTTAGATCGACCGGGTCGCCTGGTCTCACTTGGGAGGGATCAATCTGATAGGCCCAGACACTGAACCACGTCATTATCGCCGGGCCGAAAAGCGTCGCAAACGCGCCGTCGACAGCGTCCAGACCGACGCCGATATGGACTCTGCCGATACGGGGAACGTTAAAACGGGCATCAAACGTCTGCCATTTGCCGCCAAGATAAACCTGGAAATAGGCGTGGAAATCCATCGGCGAACCGTTGTCTTCAAAGGCGATGTCTGGAACGTAACCAGTCGTGTATCGAGCCGGGATATTAAAACACCGGCACAACGCGACGGCGACATGGGCGAAATCGCGGCAGACACCGAAGCGCTGGTTGACGATATCGCTGGCGGCCGTGAAAGGGCTTCCCGATCCCCAGCGGTATTGAATGTTGTTGTGCACCCAGTTGCAGATCGTTTGAACGAGTTCGAGGCCGGGTGTCAGATGCCCGAAGGTGGCATTGGCGAAGTCGCGGAGTTTGTCCGAGTCGCAATAGCGGCTTGGCATGACGTAACGCAACATATCGATGGGCAAATCCTGCGCAGGGGTTGCGCCGTCCGCCGCCTGCATGTTCTCGGGAATCGCAGGAAGACGAACGAAAAAATCGTGGCGCACCGTAAATTGTCCCACGGGAATAGTGACCCGGTGAACCACATTGCCGTGCGAATCAAATGTTGCGACCGCATGGCTGTGGGAGAACTCCAGCGTCTCGTGGTACAGGTCCTGCCCGTCCTCCAACCGCGGCGCGATCAGCAGGACTACCGGCGTCGGCGCTGAAGCTTGATAAATGAATTCAAGGCCGCACCGGACGTCGATCATCGCCTGATCACTCCACGCAGTTTCACTCAGAGGTTTCATGCATTTGCTGGAAGATTAGTTACGGGTTAATTGTGCAAAAAAGTCCTCGAACAGACTCCTGTATATCAGATCGCGCTCGGGATGATATTGGACCCCTCGGCCCCACGGAAAATGCATGAGGCGTACTTGCTCGATGACGTCGTCGCCTGCGTGCCAGGCTTCAACTTCCAGTCCATCGCCGATTTTGTTGATGGCTTGATGATGGGAGCTGTTGACCATCGAAAACTGGTGGCGTTCGGCAACACCGGCCGCATACCGAAGCGGTTGCACATTTTCGCTCCGCATTTCCGGCAAATCGTGTCCGCGAATATCCAGATGCAACGTCCCTCCCAACGCAACATTCAGGACTTGGTGGCCTTTGCAGATGCACAAAAAGGGCAACCCGTGCTCGATGGCATGGCGGATGGCAGCAAACTCCCACGTGTCACGTTGCGGTTCCGGTTCCTGGATTTTTTCCAGGTCAGCAACCGGCTCGGCATGAAATTCTGCGCTGATATCAGGCCCTCCGGTGACCAGGAGACCGCGGACTTCAGCCAGGTCAACCTCCCTGGTTCTGGCGTTTTGCACGGCTATTTCCGGGTGCGGTTCCGTAAATTGCGCAAAAAGCGCCTCATCTTTCTCGCGAATCCAAGTGGCAAGCGGCATTGGCGACATGGCGGAGGTTACCACGTGTGTTGCCCTTTGGCGAAAACCGGTCTGTTTGAACCTTCGAGGCGGATGGTAGGCGGGCCCGTCTTTCGCCATCTTCGATTCCCCTCACAAGAATGGGAAAAAATCTGGAGTTTTGAGTGACGCGTTTTACTCTGCGTGGAATTCTGGAGGAATACATGCCGGACAACCTTACGCACACCGAACAGGATTTGAATTTACCTGAACCAAACCGGGATCCTGGGGCGATGCTGGATTCGCAGGTTCAAAAGGCTCAGGAACAGCTTCTTCAACTGCGCCGCCAGCAGGAACTCATCGAAAAACAAAAGCGCGAACTCGAAGAACTCAGCCATCGTCAGGACGAACTTGAGCGCGGCAAGTCCGAGATGATCGACAAGCTAATCCGCGCGTTGGGCATCATCGAACGTGAAACGGCCGACGCAGAGAAGCGGGTCGAAACGCTTCGCCACACGTACGACTCTTTCTCCGAACAGCTCGATGTCTTGGAAGCGATCAACCCCAAAGCCTGGGCACAGGTGGATCTTGGGAAGGAGCTCACCAAAGCCATTGGCGATGTGGAAGAAGCACGCACGACGTTTGCCAAACATCGCGCCAAACTGGCGGCCGACCCTGTTGCTGCCGGCGAAGAGACCTCGGAATCGTCCTATCCCGCTTTGGACGGCGACAACGAAAAGTCGTTTATGTATTGGTTCAATGCCGGTTTGGCATTTACCCTGCCAATCCTGATCCTCGGGATTGTCGCCATCATCGTTTTCATCATTCACGCACCTGCCAAATAGACTGTGAAGCGTCGTCCCAATCGTTCCGTTCGTTCTGCGTCCAAAGCCAAAGGCGTGTCGCCCATCAACGCTCGGCAGCGTCAGCTCGCCGACGAAGAGGCGCGTTTGAAAAAACAGGTGGAAGATCTCGAGCGCGAGATCGTCGAGGCCCCCGCCCGTCGCCAGCAAGCCTTGAAAACACAACGCGATGAAATTCTTCGCAGCTACGAACAGCGCCGGGGCACGGATTTTTTCTCCCGTATTCCCGACAAGCGCTTCACTTTGCGGGCCGAAACAGCTGCCATCCCCATTCGGCGCCGACGCAAAGGCGAACAAAAAGCGGCCCAGATTCAGTTTTACACACTGGTTGTAGTCCTGATTTTGGCAGTTATCTTCGCGCTCCGGTTTTTCCTTTAGTTAAATGTCTTCATCCGATTCCAAGTTCGACGTCCGTCACATTGCGCACCTTGCCCGTATCGAATTGACCGATGCGGAGACGGCCAAATTTCAGTCGCAAATCTCCGAGGTCCTGGCCCATGTGGCGCAGTTGCAATCCGTGGACGTGACAGGAGTCGAACCCACCGCGCATACTTATCCCATTTTCAACGTCTTTCGCGACGACAACCCGCGCGACTGGTTTACGCCTGAGAAAGCCCTCGGAAACGCGCCTCATCAGGCCAACCAGCTTTTCGTCGTCCCCAAAGTGCTCGAATAAATGATCACCTCCCTTTCCGTTGCGGAGCTTCAAAAACGGCTGCGTTCGCGCGAAGTCTCGCCTGTTGAAGTCATCAAATCCCTTGCAGAACGCATCGAAACGGTTGACCCACAGATCCAGGGTTATCTTTCCTGGTCGCTTGACCAAGCGCTTGCAGAAGCAGAGAAAGCCGACGTATCGCTGCCATTGGGCGGTGTGCCGATCGCCATCAAAGACGTGATTTCTGTCGAAGGTCAGCCCAATACCTGCGGCTCGAAGTTTCTCAAGAACTATCGCGCGCCCTATTCCGCGACGGTTATCCATAAACTCCGTGCAGCAGGCGCGATCCCGTTCGGTCGTTGCAACATGGACGAATTTGCCATGGGGTCATCCACGGAAAATTCAGCGTATCAAATTACGCGGAATCCGTGGGATACGACTCGGATTCCCGGCGGCTCCAGCGGGGGCTCTGCGGCGGTTGTGGCTGCGGACGAGGCATTTGCTGCGCTTGGTTCCGACACGGGCGGATCGATTCGTCAACCCGCAGCCTTGTGCGGATGTGTAGGGTTGAAGCCGACGTATGGCCGTGTTTCGCGTTTCGGACTCACCGCGTTCGCCTCCTCCTTGGACCAGATCGGTCCTTTCTCCAAGACGGTCGAAGATTCCGCCCTGCTTCTCAACGTTCTTTCCGGCCTGGACCCTCTGGATTCCACGTCGCTGGACGAAAAAGTGCCCGACCACACGGCGTTTCTAGGCCATGATCTGAAAGGCGTGCGACTTGGGCTGCCGAAGGAATATTTTGTGGACGGCATGAATCCGCAGGTTGAGAAAGCCGTGCGTGATGCCGCCGCGCACTACGAAACGCTTGGGGCGGAGGTTGTCGAAGTCTCCCTGCCGAACACCCGACATGCCGTCGGCGTCTATTACATCATTTCAACTGCTGAAGCCTCGGCGAATCTGGCGCGTTTCGACGGGATTCGTTATGGACACCGGGCCAAAGGCACAGCGGGTTTAATCGAGCACTACCTGAAAACGCGTGCTGAAGGTTTTGGACCCGAGGTCAAACGCCGCATCATTCTCGGCACATACGTCCTCAGTTCAGGTTATCATGACGCGTATTACGTTCGGGCTCAGAAAGTCCGCACGCTCATTCGTCGCGACTTTACCGACGCGTTCGAAAACGTGGCCGCCATCATCTGTCCGACCTCGCCGACACCGGCGTTCAAAATCGGAGAACGCGTGGATGACCCGCTCAGCATGTATCTGGCCGACATCTTTACCATTGCCGCGAATCTCGCTGGCATTCCAGGCATCAGCATCCCGTGCGGATTCGCAGAAGAAGACGGCAAAAAACTCCCCATCGGCCTGCAGCTCCTGGGTAGATCGTTCGACGAACCCAACTTGCTAAAGATCGCCCATGCCTACGAGCAGAGCACCGAGTGGCACAAGGCGAAGCCTTTGGAGGCTTGAGTCCAAAAGCTTAAAGTTTGTAAGTCTCAAGTCTTAAGTGGTGCCGGCAGCTCTGGTTACGCCCCGGATTATTGCAGATAGAAGCCTGCGAGTGCCATTGGTCTTAAGACTTTTTCGCCGTCTTCTTTCCAAACGCCCGGATCTTATCCCTCAGCTCAGCGGCGCGTTCATACGCCTCGATGGAGATGGCCTGTTCCATCTCACGCTGCATAACCTCGAGCTTGGAAATTGGCTTTTTCTTCCGAATTTCATCAGCCCATTCGTCGAGAAAACCGATTTCCGGGCTTTTGGCGATAGATTCGCCCTGATCGCTTTCTTCAAACAAACTCACGATCAACGCGCGGCCCTTGGCGATTTCCTTGAGTGCGCTGGTGAAGTCTTTCTTTTGCAGCTTGATCGCCGCTTTGGCCCGCGTGTTCATCATGACGACGTATGGACGGAACTGTTCGAAAGACCACCGGATTTCGTCGCTTTCGGTGCAGCGCGAAACGAATGACACCAAATCCAGATTTCGCTGCGTATCGCGGATCACATTCTGAAAATCGCTGATCTGAAACAGTGAAATGTAACGGTGATAGTATTGGATGCTTTCCTGCTGCAACGCTCCGCATTCGTCAGCTGATAGCGTGTAATTTTCGCCACCATTCTCAGCTTTTCGAGCTTTCTTCTGGTGCCAGGCGAGCAGACTCTCGCAACCGTGGGGACGCGCCCCATCGGGACGTCCATCGACTTCCATTTGAATCACGCCGAGATCGATACGGAGTTGAAGTTTCTCCTTGTTGTCGTTGCCCATGATTTTCCGGACTTTGATTTGTCCGGGCTCATGGGGCCAGTCCTGCAACAAATTGTCCAGATCAAGATTCACACAGCGATTATCGAAACGTGCGATGACTTTGTCAAAAACTGAAACCCCGAAACGTGCGCAGCTTAGGTTTTTTTGCTATTTCCATTCTGCTCTGGTTCCAAGCGTGGGTGGATGGGCGAAATTCGCTGACCACTTCCGCCATCTTTGAGAATCCGGATCCAGATTCCAGAGCGGGTGTTTCTCGTTTTCGGTTTGGAGAAACTCGCCAGCGCTTTTCGGTGCGGTCTGTGCGAACCGAGCAATGCTCGTGGCGGAGAAAAAAGCTGCGGAAACCGCGACGCGGGAGAATGGGCGGAAGACGGGGAGATCAACCATGGGGGGCCGGGCTGTTTTGCTGCCGTGTGGTCTCGTTGATGTACAGGAAAAAATCGAGCAAATTTTTTCGAAGAATCATTATCGCCTCTGAGTCTTTTCTCTCAAGCCTTGCTCGAAGCCTGAGCGGTAGCCGGCCACAAAGTCATCCAAATCGCTTCGGTCGACCGCTTGCGCCGCTTGTGCGGCCTGACTTGCCTGGAAGTCGAGAACTCTTCCAGCAGGCATCGTAAGCCCCTGGGCCGCAGCATCTTTTCCTTTCTCGTAACCTTCGTAACGGCCTTTGTCGAAGAAGGGCCCTCTCAGGTCAATCATCACGTAAGGCGACTCTGCGGGCGTCGGCGTCTTGGTCGTATACTTCTCAGGATCCGGTTTTTTCAGTGCTGCGGTGAGCGCAATGTAAACGCCCCAGGCCAGGACGGCGAATAGAATGATGATCGCTTTGGGACTCGTCGCCTTGGGCGGCGGAATCCGCGCATATTTGTAAGTCGACGGTTGTTTGATCGTTCGATTCATGGATAAAGCGTGCGCTCGAGTTCTTCGTGTCGCCGCCGCTCTTCGCGGTAAACCTCCGCTGCTTCGGGATCAGGCTCAAAGACTTTTCCGGCATTATCTCCGGAAATATTTGCGCTGACCTTTTCCAGCGCGAAAACTGCCGCGCCGCGCAGGGATGCTTCGGGTTCGTTAGCCGCGAAAACTGGAGAGTCGAGGATGTTTGCAAGCCGTTGCATGGCACTCGTCGAGTGCTGGATTCCGCCCGCCACAATAAATCGCAAGTGGCTTTCGCCAAGCATATTGGCGATACGAGCGATGCGGTAGTAAACGGCTTCTGTCGTAGCCTGCAGGATGTCCAGCGCGGTCGTTCCAGCTTGAAATCCCAGGATCGCGCCGGTCAAATCCGCACGCCATGTAGGTGCGCGTTCTGCAACCCAGAATGGCAACACGCGCAGGCCATGCTTTGGGGTCTTTCGTGCAGCCAGTTCGGATTCCAGAGCTTCACCGGTGAGCGGAATCTTCAATTCGCGCAGGCACCACGCGCGCAGGTTGCCAGCGTTGCTCACGGCACCGCCTGCAAGAGTGCGTTGCGCATCGATCCGATACCGAAACAGGCCGAATGGAACTACCTTGTTTGGATCACTTTGTACGACCCGAACAGCGGCGCTGGTTCCGACGTTGATGGCCGCCAGGCCGGTTTGTGTGGCTCCGCAGCCGAGATTTCCCGCCGCACCGTCCCCGATGGCCGGAAAAAACGGGACCTCGCGCAGTTCGGGATACGTTGCCGCGATCTGACCGCTGATCGGAAGGGGTTCATCGGAAACCGGGTCAAGCTTGGATTCGGAAATCTCACATTCCGCCAGCAGCGCATCATCCCATTTTAATGTGGTCGGATTCCATAAGCCGGTGGCGCTCACCATCGAAAGTGACATGTGTGATGTCCCGCAAAACCACCGCTGCAGCCATTCTCCTGGACCCACCCAAACGCTCACGTGATCAAACGTGGTCGGTTGCTCGCGGGCGATCCATTTTAACTTGGCAGGCCAGAACGATGCTCGCAGCATGCATCCCGTACGCCGATGGATCTTACCTTCGTTAAGGCGTTTGCGAAGATCGACTGCGTCAGCTTCGCAGCGCGAATCCGCCCAGGTGAGAAATTCCGTGGCGGTAATTTCCCGAGCATCCAACCCGAGGAGACTGTGCCAGAAAGTGGAAGCTCCGCACGCAACCACGCGCATCCTGGCGCCTTCTTTACGAAGAGCCGCCATCGTTTCCTCAAGGCATTCCGAAATCGCATTTTTCAGCGTCGATGGCCGCAATTCGGCTTGTCCTGGCATGGACGCGTCGAGCGTGTAGCTGCGTTGCGCAAATGTCCCAACAATTCGGTCCCCGCGCAGGCTGAAGAGCGCGGTCCGAGACGACGATGTTCCGACATCAAGGGCAAGAACGACGTCACTCACGCCTCACCTCCCGCCCATGCGGGCTGGTTGCGCAAATGGTAAAGCATCTCGCCCGCTTTTCGGACCAGCAGAACACCTTCCTCTTCGCGATCAGCAAAAGATTCGACATCAATGCTTTGTGGGGCGCGATAACCGAGATTGATCCGTCGGCACGTTTCCTCAGGGATGCCGGTGGCAAGTGTTACCCGAATCCGAGGGGTCTCGACGCCGTTTTCATAGGTGCCAATGCCGTGGACATGGGTCGAATGTGCCAGCGTCCCCCATGGAAGATGCTGAAATCGATCCCATTGTTTCACAAAATAGTCCCGGCAATGATAGCCGACTGCTTCAATCGTTTTTCCGTGCGTTTCTGATACCTCCCGAATGTGCGGCGCGTAAATAATCAATTCACCGCCATCCGCTACGACGGGCTCGAGTTTGTACATGCATTTTGCGCCGACCCACAGCTCGTCATACATCAGCGGCGCACAGGAAAGGACCGTGTGGAATGGATGATCCTTTAAAATGATGTGTCGTTCCCGTGAAAGATCGCTTGCGGCATCCCAGGCGGCTTCGGGTGTTCCCGCGAACAAACCCGCAAGACCGGGTTTGTCCACCACCATGCAGAAGCAAAATTTCTCAACGGGAACGAGTGCCGCTGCCCGATCGATCACTTTTCGGACGGGGGTCCATTTGTTCCCAATAATCATCGGATTCGTGATTACGGCGCCTAACCAGTGGAAAAAATTCAGAATTTCCGGGCCGGCGATACCGGGGAAGAGATATTTGTTGCCGCCTGAACAACCGACCACCTCGTGGGGGAACACGGGGCCGACGATCATAAGCTGATCGTAGTCGAAAATGTGTTTGTTGATGTCGACCGGCACGTCCATCGCGAAGAGGCCGTTGGATAACTCGCCGATTTCGTAGGACGGAATGACGCCGAGGCGGTGTAGCGCGGCAGGATTGTCCCATTCGTGATTGATGAACGCGACCGCCCGATATTTGGAGTGGCGTTCTTCAAGAGAGATTTCAAGCCGTTTGCAGATGGCTGCTTCGGACATCGCGATGTGCGTGCCCAGTGCGATCATCACGTCGATCCTGGCTGCAACAGAAGCAATGCGATCGAAGATTTCTCTAAAAAGAAGTCCGACGGGCGCCGTGCGCGTGCCGTCCGGGACGATAAGGAGGACGCGTTTTCCTCCATAATCATCCGGTTCCAAGGCGGATTCGACAATTTTGTGAACTTCGGTTTCGCTGAGCGCCTCGTCGGCTGGGGCGCGATTGCCGATCAGGGGGAGCGATTCCATTGCGTTAAATCGTCTGACACAAAAAGCCGCCGTCCACCCGCAAGTCGGTTCCGGTAACAAAACTGCTTGCCGCATGACTCGCCAGAAACACGAGGGCACCGATGAGTTCGTTTGCTTCACCGAAGCGTTTCATCGGCGTGTGCCCGAGAATCGCTTGCGCTCTCGCCGTGGGTGATCCGTCTTCATTGAAGAGGAGTCGCCGGTTTTGTTCCGCAGGGAAAAAGCCGGGAGTGATCGTATTGGCACGGACACCGGACGACGCCCATTCCCTTGCCAGGAACTGCGTAAGATTGAGCACTGCCGCCTTGGCTGAGGAATATGCAACGACCCGCGAGAGAGGCACATGTGCTGCGACGCTTGCGATGTTGATGATACTGCCGCGGCCACGCGCAACCATCCCCGGACCGAAAATCTGGCACGGGAGAAGCACTCCGCCAATCAGGTTCAATTCGAACGACGCCTGCCAATCCGCCGGGTCAATGTGTTCGAATTTGTGGTCGTTGACCACAGTCACTTTGGGGTCATTTCCCCCCGCTGCGTTAACCAGGATATCGGCAGGCCCGAGTGAACGGGTCGTCTGTCCCTCGGCGGATCGAACACTCGCAGCGTCCGACGCATCGCACTCCACAAATTCCGCGATTCCGCCAGTTGTGCGAATTGCAGCTACCCGCGCTTCGCCCCGTTCCCGATTTCGTCCTGCAACCACGACGGCAGCTCCGGCTCCCGCCAGGCCTTCTGCAAGGGCACCACCCAGAACACCCGTGCCACCGATGACGACGGCGATTTGGCCAGAGAGATCGAAGAGAGGGGACTGCGACATCCTTAAAGTCTCTCCTGCTCCTGCATGCGAGAGCAAGAGCAAGAGTGAAATTTTGGAAGAAAGATTACTTGGCGCCGTGTGCCTCGACCTGGATGTCGATCTTCACGTCGTCGCCGAGGATTTTGGAGCCTTCGACGAGGCTGTTGTAGGTGACGCCAAACTTGTTGCGGTCGATGGTGGTGCTAGCGCTCCAGCCGCTGACAGGTTCACCTTGCACGCCTTTGCCTTTGCCGAGGAATTCGACGGTAACGGGAACTTCGTGAGTGACACCATGGATGGTGAGATCGCCGGTCACCACGAACGTTTTAGCGTCTTTTTTCTCTACCTTTTTGCCTTTGAAAGTGAGCTCCGGATATTTCTCCACATCGAAGAAATCGGGGGTCTTCAGGTGCGTGTCGCGTTTTGCGTTTGCGGTATCGATGGAATCGGCCTGAATCGTGACGTCCACCGAGGACTTTTCGGGTGCTGCTTCATCGTAAACGATCTTGCCGGAGAACTTGTTGAACCTGCCCGATACGTCGCTGAACAGATGTCGGATTCGGAAACCGATGGTCGAGTGTGCCGGATCGAATTCATACGTGTCTGCGGCGAGGACAGGCGATAAAGAAGCGACTGCGAGGAGTGCCGCGGAGAAAAGGCTGAGCAATTTCATAGCGAGTGCCGGGAAGTGTAGGCGCTTCCTGACACCCGTCAACGGCTAAACAACACTTGTTGTTTAGATTGCGGCGCGCATTAAACGGTCGCTGGAACCGCTGTGGCGTCGTTCAACACTTCGCGGACGGCGCCGGAAAGTTTGCGTATAGCGAGATCCAGCCGGGTCTTGATCGTCCCGAGGGGAATCTGCATCTGTGCGGCGATTTCACGCTGGCTCATGCCATCGTAGTAAGCCCAATGAACGGCATCGCGTTGAGCTTTGGGTAGTCGTTCGATCATCCCGCCGAGAATTCGCTGGAGTTCGGAGGCTTCGATGTCGCTTTCAATTCGGGTATGTGTCCAAGCCGTCGGTTGTTTTTCGAGGTCGCTCTCGAGCCTGTCGTGGGCTCGCTGCCGGCATTGGATTTTGCGAAGACGGTCAATGGCGCGACGGCGGGAAATCGTCGTGAGCCACCCAGCGACTTTGCCTTTGGTTTCAGAATAGCGTCCGGCGGATTCCCATAGGTCGATAAAAATTTCCTGAACGACGTCTTCGGAGGCAAACTCGTCGTGAACGATACGGTTGACGACGGAGCACAGCGCCGCGGAGTGCCGGCGATGCAATTCGTTAAAAGCCCGCTGATCTTTGCGGGTGATAGCCCGCATAAGTTCTTCATCCGTGAGATGCTGGACGGCTAAGAGCGCGCCGGAATCGAAGGTGTAAAGCATGGGGTTTCCTTTCGGTTGAGGTTGCGGTTATGGGGGTTCGACATCCTGTTAAGCACACGCGGTGCCAACCGTCGTACCCCAGGGCGAACCGCCTGCAAAGGAGTGAAAAGTGTATTAAAAAAATACAATTGTGTTTACTTCGAAGACATTCGCAAACGTGGACCATTGGGTCTCGAAGCTAGCCTGGAATGAGCGCTTAAATACGCTGCGGCTGAGTCGTTGGGTCTTATCGAGAAATCCGTACGACATAATACTCCCGGGTCGGTGCCCGTTAGTTTTACCTATCGCACTCGCCCATCACGAAATCCAGGCTACCGAGAACGGCGACGACGTCGCTCATCATGTGGTTTTTCAGGATCTCGGGCAAAATGCTCAAGTTGACGAAGGAAGGGGCGCGAATTTTCAGGCGGTGTGGGACGCCGCCACCGCGGCTGTTGATGTAAAAACCCAGTTCACCTTTCGGATTCTCTGCACCGAAATACACTTCGCCCGCGGGGGCATCGACCCCTTCGGTGTGGATGATGAAATGGTGGATGAGCTCCTCCATTTTCGTAAGCACTTCCGCCTTGGAGGGAGGCATGTTTTTACGATCTTCGACGTTGATCGGACCGCCGGGCAGTTTGTCGATCACCTGGCGGAGAATTTTGACACTTTGCCGCATTTCCTCGAGGCGAACCAGGTAGCGGTCGTAACAGTCGCCCACACTGCCCAGCGGGATGTCGAAATCGTATTGTTCGTAATCGAGATACGGATGCGCCTTTCGGACGTCATACTCGACGCCGCAACCTCGCAGATTGGGGCCCGTGATGCCGTAGGCGATGGCTTGTTCTTTCGTGATGACGCCGATGTCGCGGGTCCGTTCCACGAATATCCGGTTTCGGGTCAGGAGATTGTCGATTTCCTGGAGATTCGGGATGAATTCCTTGATGAATTTCTGCAGCAGCGGAATGAAGCCCTCCGGGAGGTCCCGAATTTGGCCGCCAATGCGCGTGTAACTCGTCGTAAACCGTGCTCCGGTAAGGAGTTCGATCAAATTGTAGAGCTTTTCGCGTTCGGTGAACGTATAAAGGAAAACGCTCATGGCTCCGGTATCCATGGCGAATGCGCCCAAGCCCAGCAGATGCGCGGAGATGCGCGCCATTTCGCAGCAGATGACGCGGATCGCTTTACCGCGCGGCGGCAATTCCCATCCCATCAATTTCTCCACGGCAAGTGCATAGGCCACGTTGTTGGCCAGTGGCGCGAGATAGTCCAGCCGGTCGGTGTAAGGAATAAATTGATTATACTGCATGTTCTCGGCGATTTTTTCGTCGCCGCGATGCAGGTAGCCGACGTCTGGCACGACTTTCGTGACGATTTCGCCGTCGAGTTCGAGCAGGAGCCGGAGCACGCCATGGGTCGCCGGGTGGCTTGGACCCATGTTCAGAACGAGTTTTTCCCCGAGGACTTCGTGATCGACGGCCTGGATGGTGCGGGCGAGAGTATCCGGCGATTCGAGTTCGATGGTGGAGGGAGCCATGACGTTTGGAGGAAAAATAGTTTCGCTTGGTCCGCAGGAGCAAGCGCAATGTGTGAATTGTTTCTCAAGCTGCGTTGGTCGACAGCGCTGTTTTACCACTCGACTCGGAGGAATCCGGTGGAATACGTCACCGCCCGTCCCGCGATGCCGACGCGATCGCCGCGGAGCTGACAGAGGAGTTCGCCGCGGCGCTTTGAAAGCTGGAAAGCGTGCAGCTCCGTTTTGCCGAGTCGTTGCGCCCAATAGGGGATGAGGGTGCTATGCGCTGAACCGGTTACAGGATCTTCGGGCACGCCTGCGCGCGGAGCGAAAAAACGGGAAACAAAATCTGCATTTTGTCCCGGCGCTGTAGCGATGATTCCCAACGTTTCGACTTTGGCCAGAATCGAAAAGTCGGGCTTGAGAGCGGCGACCTGTCCTTCAGATTCAAAAACGGCAAGATAGTCCCTCGACTTCATTACAGTAACAGGTGTCATCCCCAATCCCGCGATTAGCTCCGGGGGAACCTCACTTGTAACGGGCGGACGCGAAGGGAAGTCCAGTTCCAGCACGTCGTCTTTCCGGTTCACAGTCAATCGCCCTGAGCGTGTATCGAAGCCGATTCGTTCGCCGGAAAACCCAAAATGCTCAAAAATGACGTGGGCGGGGGCCAGCGTCGCGTGACCGCACAAATCCATTTCGAACTCAGGCGTAAACCAGCGCAGGTCGAACTCGCCATTGCTTTTTTGAATAGCGAAAGCCGTTTCCGCCAGGTTGTGTTCTGCAGCCATGGACTGGAGCAAATCGTCCGGTAGCCAACTGGTCAGAAAGCAAACTCCCGCCGGATTTCCGGAGAATGGCTGATTCCCAACCGTAAACGCGTCCACGTGATAATAGGGGATGATCATTCCTCATTTCTATAAGTGCCGGATCAGTGCACGCAACGTTGGGCGATAAACGCTTTCGACGTGAACCGTTGCGCCGGCTTGCATATGAACCGGCGTTCCGCCAAGCTTTTCATGTGCAAAGGACTGATTCCCGCCAGTTTAACATCCGTTTTTACGAACCATCCGACCGTGACAAGGTGCGTTTCCTGTGCTGTGAAACCGGATTTCTTGGCAGTCCGATCGACCCGATTTTTGAGGATCGTGAACTGTTTGCCGATTATTTGACGGGTTATTATCTGGATCACGAGCCGGAATCATCGCTCGTCATCGAAGTAGATGGGGAGTTGAAAGGCTATCTACTGGGTTCTAGGCGACCGTTCCGGCATCAACTGCATGGGTTCTTCCAAAATTTGAGTCTGTTTTGGCGGGGTATCACGCGTTATTTGCGCTACAACGAGGCGTCGAAGAAATTTATCCGCTGGATCGTGTTAAATGGGTGGCGCGAAGTGCCGTCTGCGCCGCGGTATGTACCGCATTTCCACATCAATTTGTTGCCTGAGGCGCGCAATGTGCCGACGACGCGGGCATTGATGGATGCCTATCTCGCTTATCTGGTACGCAGCGGGGAAAAAAAAGTGTGCGGGCAAATGGTCACATTCCGAAACCGGCGGGGGACGCAAATGTTTGAACGGTATGGATTCAAAGTGCTTAACCGGGCGGAGATCACCAAATATCGCGATTTCCACCCCGAACCGGTCTATCTGTCGACGGTGATCAAGGACTTGACGGTGAACGGCCAGCTTTATCAGAAGTAGAGACGGTGTTCCAGTCTTCGCAGAAACCTACGGACCGGAAGGAATTTTTGTCAGCCAGTCGAGTTTCAGGTTCGGATCGATCTCTTCGTCGAGGGGAGAAAATTGACCGCGTTCGAACTTTTGTGCGGCGACGTGAGCGATCATTGCAGCGTTGTCGGCGCAGAATTTCCCAGCTGCAAAACGGACTTCGAGCCCTGTAGCGATCATTTTTTCCCGAAGCCGGGAATTTTGCGCGACGCCGCCGCTGACGCTGATTAGTTTCCGGGCCGATGCGCGCGCCGCGGCGATTGTTTTGGCAACCAGAACGTCGACGACGGCCTCCTGAAACGACGCGCAAACGTCTGCCAGATCGTTCTGCTGCAGCGTTGGCAGCAGATACCGGACGGATGTTTTCAGGCCGCTGAAACTAAACTTAAAATCTCCGCTGTGGAGCATTGAGCGCGGGAAATCGAACCGCTTCGGATTGCCAGTTTTCGCGACGCGATCGATCTCCGGTCCGCCGGGATAAGGGAGGCCGAGCATTTTGGCAACTTTGTCGAACGCCTCGCCCGCCGCGTCATCGAGGGTACTTCCCAACAAGTGATAGTGACCCGGTGCGGTGACATCGACAAGCAGGGTGTGTCCTCCACTGACGACGAGCGCGATGTTCGGCGAAATCGCATCGGGTGTTTCGAGAAAAGGCGAAAGAAGGTGGCCTTCGATGTGGTTGATGGCCTGGTAAGGCTTGCGCGCAGCGACGGCGAGGCCCTTGGCAACTGAGGAGCCAACCAACAACGATGAGGCCAATCCCGGTCCTGACGTCGCGGCA
The DNA here is from genome assembly GCA_036525185.1 of Chthoniobacterales bacterium. Classification (GTDB taxonomy): domain Bacteria; phylum Verrucomicrobiota; class Verrucomicrobiia; order Chthoniobacterales; family DASVRZ01; genus DATDAW01. The sequence goes on from DATDAW010000062.1 coordinate 23,632, forward strand.
AATGCATCGATGCGGGAAATCGCGACCCCGGATTTTTCCAATGCCACAGAGATCAACGGCTCGACCATCTCCAGGTGATTTCGCGATGCGACTTCCGGAACTACGCCGCCGTAGGGACGATGCAGGGGGATTTGGGAGGAAATCTCCGAGGCCAGCAGGCCGTGTTCCTGAGAAAATATTGCGACAGCCGTCTCGTCACAGGAAGTCTCAATGGCAAGGATGATGCATTTTCGCTTTTCGCTTTTCGCTTTTGGATTACCCATTTTTGCCGCGTCCTTTGAAGGTCAGTTCGGCGATTCCTGATTTGTCGAGTTCGCCAAGGCCCGCAGCGACCATTCTGTCATACTGGGCCTTGGTTGCAGCAGCCAGGGGCAAATTCAATCCAGCGTCTTGAGCGAGCGCAAGTGCAATGCCGCTGTCTTTCGCGGCGTGTGCGGCGGAAAAAAAGCACGCGTGGTCGCGGTTCTGCATGTCTTCACCGTCCGTCACGAGGACGCGCGATGCGGCACCCGTCTGACCGAAAACGTCGCGTATGGTGGTCAAATCCAAGCCCAAGGCGTCCGCCAGACCGAGTCCTTCTGCCAGCCCAGCTGTATTGATGTTCATGACCATGTTGACCAGCGCTTTCACCTGTGCGGCTTTTCCTGCGGGTCCGACGTAACGTGGCGACGCACTCAGTTTTTCCAGAATCGGAAGCACGCAATCAAAAACGGCGCGTTTACCGCCGCACATGAGATACAGCGTGCCTTCGCGCGCTTGCGTAATGCTCGAGGCCATACACGCTTCCAGTGACGACGCTCCGGCAGCCTCGGCTGCGGCTTCGATTGCCTGATGCACTGACGGAGTGATCGTCGCGCAATTGATGAAGATTTTCCCTGCGGCACCCTGCAGGAGCGAATCGTTCTCGCTGAGAAAAATGGCGCGCATCGCTGCGTCATCGGTAACGACGGTGATGACAACATCGGAGGCAGCGGTCACCTCGGCTAACGTAACGGGCGCAGACAAGGAAAGCTCCTCTGCGAGCGCTTCAGCCAGGGGTCTGTGTGCGTCGAACACTGCCGAAATATTGAGTCCAGATTCGTGCAACCTGCGCGCCATGTTCGCGCCCATGCGACCGACACCGACAAAGGAGATTCTCGTCATGCGTAAAAGAGGTCATGCAATGTGTCCCACAGCAACCCTTTACGCCAGATATCGAAGCCATCACGTGCGGCAACCTTCCTGACGGCGTATCTCGCTGGGGGTCGTGTGCACGTCGTAACGGTTGCACTCGCCCCTCTGCAGCTCCCTTGTCTCAATGGGCCTGCGCGGCCGGGTGCGCTCCGGGCCGGGCCCGTACGAGCTGCGGAAGCGTTCCACGATAGCATCGCGCGACCGCACGGAGGCGTCGCTATACGATCGGTCGTCCTCCGTGCCCTCGCAGGCTGGCTCAATTACGATGATGCGGCACTGTCTTCTGGCGTCGCCAGAGAGACGACTGCGGAAGCACGGGACTCCCGCGCTAGCTGATCGAGATCTTATGGCCGTGCGGTTTGGCCATCTCGGATTTTGGCAAGGTAATTCGAAGGACGCCATTCTTGAACTCTGCCTTGGCGGCGTCGGCTTTGACGTCCGTCGGCAGCTGAATGCTCCGTTCGAATTTGCCGTAGCTGCGCTCCTTCCAGCGCCGGCCGCCCTGTTCACCCGATTCCTCGGAGCGTTTTTCTCCGCGTATCGTTAGCATGTCCTCATCGACTTCGATTTGGACGTCCTTTTGATCGATGCCCGGCAACTCGGCAGTTACCAAGATGTCTTTGTCGCGTTCTGTCATGTCTACATCTGGCTCGAACATGCCTTCGCCGGCCAGGCCGCGCAACGAGCCAAAAGGTTCCTCAAAGAGGCGATCGATCTGCTGCCGGAGATAATTAAATCGATCGGCTGTAGGTGAAATTTCGCGGGATTCGCGCCGCCAGGGAATAAGACTGTGAATAGCCATAGGAATAAGGGGTTAAGTTCCAATAGCGGTTCGGAACGGGGGGTCGTTGCGTTTGTCAGGGAATGCCTGAAAGGGCTATCGGGTGGCGGGCTCCAGCCAGGCGGAGATCCTATCGGCCACACAAGATCTAAAAAAGAGGCATATTGTCGTCTCTGTTTCTTCCAATGTCAGTGGTCGAACATAGCCGGGCGTTGAAGTCGGATCCTATTCGTCTGTTTCTTTGTGGCGACGTGATGTTAGGGCGCGGGATCGATCAGATCCTGCCTTTTCCTGGCAACCCCGCGCTGCACGAGTCCTGGATGCATGACGCGCGTGATTACGTGCGACTTGCGGAAACCGCTCACGGCGCGATCCCCCAGCCAGCGCCCTTCGATTATGTCTGGGGCGATGCACTGTCAGAACTCGATCGCGCGGACGTCGATATGCGTGTCATTAACCTCGAGACGAGCATTACTTCGAGCGAGAAGTATTGGCGTGACAAAGAAATCCACTACCGCATGCACCCACGGAACGCCGCCTGCCTCAACGCGGCGCGCATCGATTGCTGCTGCCTTGCGAACAATCACGTCCTCGATTGGGGATACGACGGCTTGGCCGAGACTTTGCGGACGCTCGATGCTGCGGGAATCGCCCATGCCGGAGCCGGGCGTGATGTCGCAGAAGCGGCAGCTCCTGCCATTCTCAATGTCCCGGGAAAGGGTCGGGTGCTTGTCTTCTCGTATGGCTCCCGGACAAGCGGTATTCCGAAGGAATGGGGCGCTTCCTGCGACCGGCCCGGCGTTAACCTGATCGAGGACACATCCGAGAAAATGGCGCGGCGCATCGGCCACGGGATACGCGAGCTCGCGCTTCCGGGCGATGTGATCGTGGCTTCCATTCATTGGGGTGGAAACTGGGGCTACGCCATTCGCGACAAAGAGATCGAATTCGCTCATGGCCTCATCGAGGAAGGCGTCGCGGTGGTTTACGGCCATTCGTCGCACCACGTCAAAGCCGTTGAGATTCATGGGGATGGGCTGGTTCTCTACGGTTGCGGCGATTTCCTAAACGACTACGAAGGCATTTGTGGCTATGAGGAGTTTCGGAGCGAGCTGACGTTGATGTATCTGGCCGCGATCGATCCGGGCCAGGGTCGCCTCATGAAAGTCCGTCTCGTTCCGATGCAAGTCCACCGGTTCCGACTGAACCGCGCCTCGGAGGCGGATACGGTTTGGTTGTGCGGTTTGCTGAATGAGCTTGGCGCGCCGCTCGGCACGCGCGTAGGCGTGGCCAGCGATCGCAGTCTGATCGCAACGGCCATTCACGTGCGGGATCACGGAGCGCCCGGCATCTGAGTCATCCCAGCTCCTTTTCGAGCGATCGATTCTTGAGGAGGAACTTTGCTCGCTGGGGTCGCTGGGGTTGCACATTCCGGTTTGCTTGTTCGGGCGGGGCGCCTAGGCTTAAAGGCGTTCACGTTTCGGACGATGCCGGAAGGCCTGAACATTCTGCCGGATGAACGCCTCGCTGAATTAGATTCAGCCGCGAGGGGGTGGATGCGCGTTGCGGCGGGGCTGATCTCTGCGGAGTCATTCTTATCCTTCGCAGACCCGGTGATGCGTGGTGTCCTGACAAGCGGCTTCCAGAGCGTCGGCGCGGATGAAGGCACCTTGTGGCTGTCGGATCATTCGCGGGAGAATCTTGTGGCAGCCTTCAACTCGGGTCCCCACGGCGCTCAGCTGGCCGGTCGTTTCAAACAGCCGTTGACTGTTGGAATGCTCAGTCTCGTGTTTGCAAGCGAGCAACCAATCTGCGAACGGGAGGTTTACAAGAATCAGCAACAGGACAGCACGCTGGATCGACAACTCGGCGTACTCACCTCCTCGATGATTGCCACGCCGTTTTATTTTGCTGAGCAACTTCGCGGCGTCATCTCGTGCGTCCGCTTAAAGCGAGCAGGTTCCTCCGGGCCCGATCCTCCTGCTTTTTTTGCTGCGAGTATCGGCGGGATCGAACTGACGGCGCGAGTGCTCTCGCAACTGATCGATCACCGGTTGCTGATGATTGCATTCGGACGTGAAAACTCGTGATGAAAACCGATCTGTGGATCACGCCTGAGCAGGCGCGGACTTACGTCGAACGCGGCACCGGTTGCGGCATTCGGGTGGCCGTTTTGGATTCCGGGATCGAAGTCAGTCACCCCGAGCTGGCCGGCATCACACTGCGCGATGACGTGGCCGTGACGGGTGATGGGGTCTCGCTGAGCTTCATGCCGGGCGGGGGCCGGGATGTTTTCGGACACGGGACGGCAGTGGCGGGAATTGTCCGCCGTCTTGCGCCGGAAGCAGAGATCGGAAGCGTCCGTGTGTTGGGGGAGCAATTGAAGTCGCGGACCGCGGTTATCCGCGCGGGCGCACGAGAGGCGATCCGTCTTGGCTACCACGTTTTGAATTGCAGCTTCGGCTGCAGCGTCATGGAACAGGTTTTGCAATACAAAGATTGGGTCGATGAGGCGTATTTGCACAATGTCCACGTCGTTGCTGCCTGTAATAATTTCGATAGCTCCAAACCAGAGTGGCCCGGCTACTTTTCCTCCGTCGTGACGGTGAACATGGCCGAAGTGCAGGACGATCGGTTGTTTTATCAGACGGGAAGCCTGGTCGAGTTCGTCGCTCGAGGAGTGAATGTCGAAGTTCCGTGGCGGGATGGCCGGAAAAAGGAGGTGACAGGCAGCAGTTTTGCCGCGGCTCATATGACGGGTTTACTTGCCAGATTGCTCTCGGAAGCACCGCGTCTCACGCCTTTGCAAGTTAAAGCGCTGTTACGGCGTTTCGCCTCGCCTTGGCGCGCCTCCCCAACCATTTCTAAAGAACCCGGCTGACCTTCGTTGCCAGCTAGTCAATCGGCCTCCGGTATTTCCGTCTTTGCCGCCGAGTTGCTGGCGCGTTCGGCTTTCACCCGGTCTGCGATCCACTGGATCCATTCGGGATGGTCGCGGAGAGCGTCGCAAATGAGTATCTTATCTTCCTCCGAACAGTTGCCAGCGAACAGGCGCTCCAACTGTTCTCTAATCTCACCTTCGGGCGGTGAAAATTGGAGGCCTTCGACGTCTTCGTCGAGACGCGCGATAAACTTCATCAAAATGTGACGATCGTTTTCATTCACGGCTCTATTTAATCAACGCATGGCACTCGTGGGTTTGCAACGATATGTGCCGACGTCCCATCAGCCGCAGAAAAGACGGTCAGTGCAATTGCACAGTTCCACAAAATCATCCCAGCCCACCTCAATCCACGGGTCTGCCGCCTTCATGGCATACAATGTTTCCGATGCGATTAGTTTCAGAGCTGAATCAAGGGTTCGGCTTACTTTCGATTCGTGCCATCCCCAGAGCCGCGCCGCTTCGCGCTGCGTAAGCCCGTTCAGATAAACCAGACGGAGGAGAACGAAAGCTTGAGAGGAACATTTCTTCATCGCGCTCGAAAGGGCTGTCTCCATTAGGGCAAGCAGCGGTTGCTCAGTGTGGCCCAGCGCCATAACACCGGGCGAGAGGGCTTGATAAGCATCCACGCCGATGCCCTCGCTGATGGCGAGCGCTTCGATCTTCCTAAAGCGCGCCTCTCTCCGCTTAAGATCGATCAGCTCGTTCATCGCGACTGTTTTCAACCAGGTAATGAGAGCGCATTTGCCATGGTATCTTTTTAGCCGAGGAGAGTGAGTCGTATCACCGACGGCACAATCGCTCCACAAGCTGCCGACGATATCCCTGGCGACCGTTTCCGTAGCCCCCGCGGAGACCAGAAAACCGATCAAAGCTCGGCCATACTGCTGCTGGAGTCTGGCGACGGCTTGCTGATCGTGCTCCAGACAACGTGCAACCAATTCAATTTCCCCTGCATATGCCTCCGAGTCGCTCATGACGCGTGCATCGAACAGCTGGCTTACCCTTTCAACGCTACCCGCTTCCCGAACGAACACAACCTTCGGCTCGCCCCGCGGCAGTCGGAAGTTGAGGCCATCAACGACTTCACGAGATGCGGTTTCACCGCCGGTCGTGATGGCGCTACGGGGAAATTTTCGCGACGCTGTCACTTCGAGTGCCACGCTGATGGTGGCGTCAGTAAAGAGTCTAACTACATCACGAGAAGCCTGGGCATCGCGTGTCGGCAAGCTGGCCGAGCCCGAATTCCCGCGCAATATGCTGGAGGTGGAATGAGATCGATCTTCCCCGAGCTGCCTTGTGGGCCAGGCAGCGTAGGTGCAGCGCAATCGCAGATATTTTCCGTTTCATAAGCTTTCAGGAAATGATTCCTGCTCGTTTTTTTTCTGTTGAGCACACAGGATATACGAACGGCCGGCGCGGAATTGCATTTCTTCACCATCGGCGGCGCACCGGGTCCCGAGACGGAATCCGGTACTCCCGCAACGTCTACTTTTCAGTCAGCATGTATCATCCCTGCAGTTTCACCAGGTTGCTGCCCGGGCGCTTTCGTCCTATGTCTTTGTGTCGGTTGTGTTTTGGAAATGAAACACTCCGACGAACCAGCCTGATCGTGATGGAAACGATTCGTGTTACAGAGTTACGGCGTGTTCTCGGCCGCATGGCCTATGAGCTAAGGGTTCCATATCAATCTTTCCCACCTATGCAGGCTGGAAACCTGCCATTAATGCGTTTTGTTGCCACGATCACATTGTCATCTGCGCTGAACTGGCAGGCGTCGCAGGGCAATCGATCGAATGCCATACTGAGCCGCGACGGCTGGTTCTTCGCGGCATCCGGGCCGCGCCTGAACCAGACGACTGTGAAGGTCCGCCAAAGCAAATTCTTGCGCTTGAGATTGACTGCGGGCCGTTCGAGCGTGAGATCGCACTACCTGTAGAGATCGAGCCTGAGCGCGTGCGGATCGAGCAGCGCAACGGGCTACTCTGGATTCATCTGCCGGTTCGACCGCACCCCTGATTTTTCAGCATTCTAATCATGAACGCGGAATCTCTTCTCAAACATCCGGAAGTCCCGTCCGCGCCGAAGCCTGCCCAAGCCGCCCCCGCCGGAGAAACCCCGGAGGTGCCGGCTGGGCCGTTGATTCCGGACGTGCTTCCGATCCTGCCAGTCCGAAATATCGTGCCATTTCCAGGCACCGTGCTTCCGCTGAGTATCGGGCGTCCCGAATCCATCAAACTGCTGGAGGAGAGCCTTCCTCAGAGTCGGATTATCGGCGTGATCGCGCAGCGTGCGGCTGACAAAGAAAGCCCGGGCCCAGACGATCTTTATCATGTTGGAACGGCGGGCACCGTGCTCAAGCTTGTGCGTCAATCCAGCGAAACTGCGTTGCTCATCGTGAGCGGCTTGCACCGGTTTGTCCTCCGGCGCGTTGTGCAATTGCAGCCATATCTGCGGGCAGAGGTGGAAGTGCTGGCTTCGGTGCCTCCGCCGGCCGCGGACGCGGAATGGAAAGCGACAGTAAAGGGCCTGCGCGAAACGGCGATAAAACTGCTCGAACTAACCCCAGGTGTTCCTGACGAAATAGGTCCCGCGTTGCTCAACATCGAGGATGCAGGCCAACTTGCCGACTTGATTGCGAACAATCTGAACATCGAAGTCGCGCAGAAGCAGGAGTGGCTCGAAGAACTCGATGTCGCGAAGCGCGTCCGAGCGGTCCATCAAAGGGTTAGTGCCCAACTCGAGATCGCCCGTATCCAACAGAAGCTCCAGGCGCATGTCAGTTCGCAATTCACCGACATGCAGCGGCGCGCCTATTTGCGGGAACAGATCCGGGCGGCGCAACGTGAACTGGGCGAAGGCGAGGAAGGCGTGGGCGAGCAGATCGATCAACTCCGCAAGCGCCTGACAGACGCGGGTCCGCCTCAAACGGTGATGGAGCAAGCCGAACGCGAGTTGAAGCGGCTTAACTACATTCCGCCAGCCAGCCCGGAATATTCGGTCATTGTCAGCTATATCGAGACCGTCGCGGAACTTCCCTGGAATAAACTCAGCGAAGATAATCTCGACTTGAACCGTGCCCGACGCATCCTGGACCGGGACCACTTTGATCTGGCAAAGGTTAAGCGGCGCCTCATCGAATATCTCGCCGTCCGGAAATTGAACCCGCAAGGGAAGGGGGCAATTCTATGTTTTGTCGGTCCACCGGGAGTGGGGAAGACGAGCCTCGGTCAATCCATCGCGGATGCTCTTGGCCGCAAATTTGCGCGAATGAGCCTCGGCGGTACCCGCGATGAAGCGGAGATTCGCGGACATCGTCGCACCTATATCGGATCAATGCCTGGCCGGCTCATCCAGGAAATGCGTCGGCTCGGAACCCGCAACCCGGTGATAATGCTCGACGAGATCGACAAGCTGGGCACGGATTTTCGGGGGGATCCCGCAAGCGCACTTTTGGAAGTTCTCGACCCGCGACAGAACCACGCCTTTGTCGATCACTACCTCGATGTGCCGTTCGACCTCTCGCACGTCATTTTTATCGCCACGGCCAATTACATCGATGCGGTGCCGCCAGCCTTGCGGGATCGCATGGAAACGATCGAAATCCCCGGTTATACCGATGGCGAGAAGCTGGAGATTGCCAGGACATATCTGGTTCGCCGGCAGCTCGCAGAGAACGGTCTCAAGCCGGAGCAGTGTAAATGGACCGCTGGGGCGTTGGCGAAGGTCATCGAAGATTACACGCGGGAAGCGGGAGTTCGGGAGTTGGAACGGCAAATCGGGAGTGTCTGCCGCGCCGTCGCCGCGCAGGTGGCGACCGGCGAACGTAACCAGGTGCGCGTCGTTCCGAAACTGGTCGAAGAAGTTCTCGGGGCGGCAAGATACATCCGTGAGAAGCGACTAAAGTCAGACGTTCCCGGCGTCGTGACCGGCCTCGCATATACACCCGCCGGCGGCGAAGTGCTGCATATCGAAGTCACGCGCTACCCGGGTAAGGGAAATATCGCGCTCACGGGACAAATTGGCGACGTGATGAAAGAATCCGTCCAGGCAGCGTTGAGCCTCGTGCGAACCCGCGTGAAAGAGCTGGGCATCGACCCTGACGCTTTCAAAGACACGGACATTCACGTGCATGTGCCCAGCGGTGCGGTGCCCAAGGACGGACCCTCCGCCGGTGTTGCCATGTTTACGGCCCTTGCGTCGCTCTTCACCGGCACCCCCGTGAAAGCGGACGTTGCGATGACGGGCGAGATCACCCTGCGTGGCCTTGTCCTGCCCATCGGCGGCTTGAAAGAAAAGACGCTCGCCGCGATGCGCGCCCGTATCCGGCACGTGATCATTCCTAAACTAAATGAAAAGGATCTGGCCGATGTGCCGGAGGAAGTGAAACGGAAGTTGAAATTCACATTTGCGGAAAGTGTCGATGACGTGCTCGCCGTAGCGCTTGGGCGCAAGTCGGTGGGAATCAACAGAACTTCGGCCCATTCCAAGGGCAGCCACAAGGCACGGGCCAGGAAGTAACCGAACGCATCTCTTGCGCGCGCGACAGGTTTGAACGTCGCGTTGCCGGTGCTGTCGGTTGCTAGTGAGAAGGAGGTGAAAAAGGCAATGGAGTTGTACTATGGTCTCATTGTTCTGGGTCTGGTAGGGCTGAGCGCGCCTTTCTGGGCGAAACTGGCTGGCTACGAGACACACCGGAAACCGTTTGATCTCGTAGGTGCCAGCGGGTTGTTCTTCCTGTTGGCCGCTTCGTTCCAACTTGCGGGTTCCATCAGCCCGGCAATCGCCGGTCTGTGCTATGGCCTGATGATCGGCTCGTTTGTGATTGGCTGGATCGGGCTGTTGTGCTGCGCATTCTGGGTAGGAGTCGAGGTACTCCGGGAATCCGGCCGCGAGATGTTGGGTGAAAAGGCGGAAGCCAAATAACCGCCTTTTAACCGTGGAAAGGCGATGAGGAGCGTGTCTCAGCGCGAACGCTCCGGAGGAAGGGTAGGTTTCAATTTTTTTCTTAAATGCTGCGTCCTTCGGAGACGCAGGCGGCCATCGGCATACGATTAACCGAATGGATGCCGCAGCTTTTTTCATCGTCGGCGAATACCATCGTGTATGCAGGGGCGATAGGCGCTCTGGTCGGAGGAGCCACCCTGGTGTGGGCTGTTGTTGAGTTGACGTGGTCGTCTTACACGACACGGGTTGAGACGGTGCTCTACCAACCGGTGCCGTTCAGTCATCAACATCATGTGGGCGGCCTTGGAATCGACTGCCGATACTGCCATACGAGCGTCGAGACGGCTGGTTCCGCTGGCATTCCGTCGACGGAAACCTGCATGACGTGTCACTCGCAAATCTGGACGAAGGCGCCCGTTCTTCAGCCAGTCCGCGATAGTTATGCGACTGGAGCACCCCTGGAGTGGAACCGTGTTCACGATCTCCCCGGCTTTGTCTATTTCAATCACAGTATCCACGTGAAAAAAGGCGTTGCCTGCATGGAATGCCACGGACGCGTTGATGAAATGCCGCTGATTGCAAAACAGCAGACGCTTTACATGAAGTGGTGCCTGGATTGCCACCGGCATCCGGAATCATCTCTTGTCCGGACGGAGGATGTCTTCCAAATGGCAACGCTCCCAACGGCAAGCTCCGAGACGATTTCTACCTGGATGAAGGAACGCAAGGTGCGCTCGACAACAATCACGGATTGCACCGCCTGCCACCGATGAAAACGAGCCAGCAGTCGCGACCGGCTTGGGCCAGCCATTTCGCAAGCCGCTTCCCGCAATGGAGAAGCATGGCGCAACTGGAAGATTTGCCCGAATTTCGCGATTACCTCGACCGTGAGTTCCCCGAGGGGGCTTCCGAGTGGTCCGACGGGCTGAGCCGCCGGCGTTTTCTAGGGTTAATGGGAGCGTCCCTCGCGCTGACGGGGCTCGCCGCCTGCAGCCGGCAACCTATCGACAAGCTCCTGCCGTACGTGCGCCAGCCTTCGGGACTCACTCCCGGTGAGCCTCTCTGGTTCGCGTCTGCCCATCTGCTAAGCGGTATCGCTCGAGGCATACTCGTTGAAAGTCATGAAGGCCGGCCCACGAAGATCGAAGGGAACCCCGATCATCCGGGCAGTCTTGGCGGCACGGATGCGACGATGCAGGGTTCGATTCTGCAGCTTTACGATCCGGACCGTTCCCAAACACCTCTGAAGCGTGGGATTCCCAGCACGTGGGGTACGTTTCAGGTGGAATTGCAGCAGCCGGCGGCGCAATGGAATGCGAATGCGGGGGCGGGGCTCCGGTTCTTGAGCGGAAAAACCACGTCGCCGACCTTACTGGAGCAGATCAATCAAATCACGGCGCGTTATCCGGCAGCACGCTGGACCGTCCACGAACCGGCTGTCAATCCGGGTGCTTTGCGTGTCGTCTGCGATGTCGAGCGAGCGGATGTGATTCTTGCCATCGATGCCGACTTCCTTGCGTCGGGCCCGGCTCAGCTCGCGTACGCCCGGCAGTTTGCGCGTCGAAGGAATCCAGGTGACGCGATGAACCGGCTGTATGTGGCAGAGAGTGCTCCAAGTCTTACGGGCGCTGCCGCCGACCACCGGTTTTCGTTGCGGCCGGATGACATCTTCCGGCTCCCGGAATGGCTCGAGCATGCTCTTTCCGGCTCGCGGGATGAGGCTGCGCCGCAATGGCTCGAGGCTCTTGCGCGAGATCTGGGGAATCATTCTGGGCGGAGCCTGGTGCTGGCGGGCGAATTTCTGCCGGCGACGGTCCAGGAAGCGGTTTATGCGCTCAATAACCGGCTCGGTAACATCGGTTCCACGGTTCGATATCTTCCTGAGGTGCTGGAGCCTCCGAACGGCATCCCGTTGTTGGATTTGGTGGGTGAAATGCAGGCTGGAAAAGTCGAGGCGCTCTTCATTTTGGGAGCCAATCCCGTTTATGCACATCCAGCGGACATTGAAGTCGAGAAGGCGCTGTCGCGAGTCCCGTTCACGGTCCATCAGGGACTTTATGTCGATGAAACGGCGGCTCTTTGCGGCTGGCATTTACCGGAAACCGATACTCTTGAAAGCTGGAGCGATGCAGCGGCGTTCGACGGCACGCTTTGCCTCCTTCAACCACTGATAGAACCGTTGTATGACGGAATTTCGCGTCACGAACTTTTAGCCGCTTTGCTCGGGCAGCCTGCGGTGAAAAGCTATGAGATTGTTCGGAGATATTGGCGCCAACGAGTGGGCGAGGCAGGTTTCGAAGATATCTGGCATCGGGCGTTGAGCGACGGCGTTTTCAGCGGTCAAACTCTGGGGCCGTCTCGAGAGGTTGCAACGTCTCCAGGCCAAACGCCCTCCGAACCTGCGTCTGGCGGCCTTCATCTTATCATCCGGCCCGATCCGCATATTTACGACGGCCAGTTCGCTAACAACCCCTGGCTTCAGGAATTACCCAAACCGCTTACGAAGATCGTTTGGGAGAATGCCGCGCACATGGCTCCTGCGACGGCTGGGCGGCTCAATGTGAAACATGGCGATGTCGTCGAGCTGGATTTTCAGGGCCGCAAAATCACGGCGCCACTGTGGGTTTTGCCGGGAATGGGCGAGGATTCCGTGTTAATCCACCTCGGATACGGTCGGACTCGCGCGGGAAAAGTCGGAGATGGAGTGGGTTTCAACGCCTATGCTTTGCGCACCCGGGAAGCGGCATGGGGCGGTTCGGGACTCCAAATTCGCGCCACAGGAATACGGCATGCGTTTTCCACGACACAGGATCACGCAGCGATGGAACATAGTCATCCCGTTCTGTTCGCCACCCTGGCAGATTTCAAGAAGGCCCCGGATTTTGTGAAAACAATCGAAGAAGCACCGGCGCACGACGAATCGCTTTACCCGCCTTTTGCCTATAAAGGCTACTCGTGGGGCATGACCATCGACTTGAACACTTGCATCGGGTGTTCCGCGTGCACCATCGCTTGCCAGGCGGAAAACAACATACCCGTCGTGGGACGCGAACAGGTCATGGGCGGTCGGGAAATGCACTGGATTCGCGTGGATCGGTATTTTTCCGGTCCGGTTGAAGCGCCTCAGATCCTGCACGAGCCGGTGCCCTGTATGCATTGCGAGAACGCGCCGTGTGAAGTTGTCTGTCCGGTTGCTGCAACAGTCCACGATTCCGAGGGACTCAATGCAATGGTTTACAATCGGTGCATAGGCACCCGCTATTGTTCTAACAACTGTCCGTACAAAGTCCGGCGTTTTAACTTTTTCCACTACGCCGAGACGAAATCGCCTACGTTGAAAATGCAACGCAATCCGAAGGTGACGGTCAGAACGCGCGGCGTGATCGAAAAATGCACCTATTGCGTGCAGCGGATCAGTGCCGCGCGGATCAAAGCGGAAGTCGAAGGCCGCGCCATCCGTGATGGAGAAGTCGTTCCTGCCTGTGCGCAGGCCTGTCCTGCGGAAGCCATCCGCTTTGGCAATGTGAACGACCCTGCCAGCAAAGTGAGTCAGCTCAAAGAGAATCCGCGTAATTACAGTTTGCTCGGAGAACTCAATACCCGTCCGCGCACGACGTATCTGGCGCGGATCTTTAACCGCAACCCGGAGGTCGCATGAATGACACGATTGCCCAGCAACCGCAACGGGCTGATGATCAGATTAGCGCGATCGTGCTCGAACGTCCGCTTGAGTGGCGCTGGCTGGTCGGTTTCGGCGTGGCGTTTACGTTGTTGATGCTTCTCAACCTCTCCATCGGCTGGCTTTTTCTCAAAGGCCTCGGCATCTGGGGAATCAACGTCCCCGTTGCCTGGGGATTCGCGATCGTTAATTTCGTCTGGTGGATCGGCATCGGCCACGCGGGGACGTTCATTTCCGCGATCCTCCTGTTATTGCATCAGCAATGGCGCAATTCGATCAATCGCTTTGCCGAGGCGATGACGCTATTCGCTGTGGCGTGTGCCGGAATGTTTCCGTTGCTGCATCTGGGACGGCCTCAGGTTTTTTACTGGCTGTTGCCATATCCGGACACGATGGGTCTCTGGCCTCAATGGCGTAGCCCTCTGGTATGGGATGTTTTCGCCGTCTCCACGTATTTGACGGTGTCGCTGCTTTTTTGGTACGTCGGCCTGATTCCGGATCTGGCGGCGCTGCGGGACCGTGCGAAACGCCTTTGGATCCGGCGCGCGTATGGGCTTTTAGCATTGGGATGGCGCAATTCGGTCAAACACTGGGCGCGCTATGAGTCGGCCTATGTGTTGTTAGCGGGACTCGCGACGCCGCTGGTACTCTCGGTGCACAGCGTGGTTAGTTTTGACTTCGCCGTGGCGCTTGTTCCGGGCTGGCATTCGACCATTTTCCCTCCCTATTTCGTAGCGGGAGCGATTTTTTCCGGGTTTGCAATGGTATTGTCGCTCATCATTCCGCTCCGCAAGTTTTATCATCTCGAAAACCTCATTACGTCCGGGCATCTGGAGAATTGCGCCAAAGTGATGCTGGTTACCGGTCTGCTCGTGACATTTGGTTACGCAAGCGAGTTCTTCACGACATGGTACAGCGACGATGCTTTTGAGGCGGGCGGGCTGTTGAACCGGATGTTTGGTGTCTATGGGCCTGTGTGGTGGTTGATGATGACATGTAATGTGGGCGTGCCGCAACTACTCTGGTCGACGCGTGTTCGCACCAGTGCATTGGCACTCTTCCTCATCTCGCTGCTAATCAACTTGGGAATGTGGAGTGAACGATTTGTCATCGTCATCGCGAGTTTGCATCGAGATTTTTTACCCTCTGCATGGGGAATTTACGTGCCGACGTTTTGGGACTGGAGCACTCTGTTTGGGTCTATCGGGTTGTTTTTGACGCTCCTGTTCCTTTTCGTACGGGTGCTGCCCGTGATCTCTATCGCTGAAGTCCGGCGTGAAACGGAGGGCGAGGGATGAGTGCAGGCGTTTATGGTGTCGTCGCTGAATACGATCGAGCCGAGGAGATCGTGCGCGCGGCGGCGGAAGTCCACCGGCTGGGTTATCGGCGAATCGAGGCGTTTACGCCTTATCCGGTTGAGGGACTGGCGGGGACGATCGGTTTTCGTAAAACAGGCGTGCCGCAAGTCGTTCTAGCTTCTGGCATTTTGGGAGGAACGCTCGGCTATGGCATGCAGGCCTATGCGACAATTGTGAGTTACCCCCTGAATGTCGGCGGACGACCGCTGCATAGCTGGCCGGCATTTGTGCCGGTGACGTTTGAGCTCACCGTGTTGTTTGCCGCGTTCGGGGCGGTTTTCGGTATGCTGGCGCTAAACGGCCTGCCGCGACTGCACCACCCGATTTTTAATACGCCGTATTTTGCCGAAAGAAATAGTTCGCGCTTTTACCTTTGCATTTTAGCTGATGACGCGCGCTACGACACGGAAACGGTCGAGAAATTATTTGCGGATCTCAATGCGAACCATGTCTGGGAGGTGCCACGATGAAGATCTTGGGAATCTGCCTCGTTGCAGCGTGTCTCTATGGAGGGTGCCGTCCGCAAATGGGGACTCAACCGCGGTACGAGCCGTATCAAAGAAACGATTTCTATGCGGACGGCGCGGCCATGCGTCCCATACCCACTGGTGCCGTGGCGCGGGGCCAACCCGATCCGGCGGATGTGCTTGTATCAGGCCGAAAAGGCGATGTCCTCGTGGCGGCATTTCCGTTACCCGTGACACGCGATTTGGTCGTTCGTGGACGCGAACGGTTCAATATTTATTGCGCAGTGTGTCACGGATTTGCTGGAGCAGGGGATGGAATGATCGTCCAGCGCGGGTTCCCGCCGCCGCCGTCATTTCACAGTGAGCGGCTGCGAGAGGCACCAGTAGGGCATTTCTTCGATGTGATCACGAACGGATACGGGATGATGTACCCGTACGGCACGCGCGTCGCAGTCGCGGATCGGTGGGCGATCATTGCCTATATCCGCGCGATTCAACTAAGCGAAAACGCAAGTCTTGCGGACATTCCGGGCGCGGAACGGGAGAAACTGGAGGCGCATCCATGAACCAGGGCGGCGCTTTTTTGCGCAGACTCGACGTTGCGGTTGTGGCGCTCATCGGCATCGGATTGTCCGTCTGGATGATTGCCCCCGCAGCGTTCTCCCGAGGCTGGTTGATCGGCTGGCTTTTCTGGGGCGGACTATCCCTGGGCGCGCTCCCGATTCTGATGTTGCAATGGTTGACGGGCGGAGCCTGGGGGGCAGCGTTACGCCGGCCTTGCGAAGCTGCCGCCGGAACGATGCCGTTGGTTGCAATCCTTTTCATCCCGATCGTGTTCGGCGCCCCGCAGATTTTCCCCTGGACGGCCGCCGATTTTTTTGAGCGTCACGATTGGCCGCACAAGCAAATCTATCTGAGTCTCCCTTTTTTTGCAGTAAGAGCCATTATCTACTTTGCCGTGTTCATCGCTCTGGCTGCCACTCTGCGCTCGTTGTCCCGGCGCGCAGAAACAGTCCGGCTACGACGGATCAGCTCCGCAGGGTTGATCGTCTATTTTCTCCTCATGATTTTTGCGTCCACCGATTGGGTCGCATCACTCATCCCGGAATGGCGCTCCTCAATTTTCCCGGTCATTTTCATGACCAGCCAGTTTTTATCCAGCCTGGCGTTTGGGATCGTGGTGCTCTGCTGGGCGGATTTGAAAGGCGTGCTTGTGCCGCCGATTTCGGAAAAACCGCTTCACGATCTAGGGAATCTACTTCTCGCGTTCGTGATTTTCTGGACCTATGTCTCTTTCGCACAGCTGTTGTTAATCTGGGCGGGCAATCTGCCGAATGAAATATCGTGGTACCTGCCGCGGAGTTCTGGCGGATGGCAATACGTGGCGTTGGGTCTGGCCTTGTTGCAATTCGCCGTTCCTTTTGCGCTTTTGTTAAGCCGGGCGGCAAAACGGCATCGGCAACGTCTCGGGGTCATTGCAGGAATCGTTCTCGGCGCGGGTGCGGTCAACGTTTGGTGGCTGGTCGCGCCTTCTGTAGACCCGGGCCGGATTACTTTTCCTCTTGCGGATTCGCTTCTCTTTGTGGCCATCGGCCTGTTGTGGATGGCAGTTTTCCTGCGACTTTTCAATCCGGAGGTGCAGCATGTCTGATCCTTTGC
The DNA here is from genome assembly GCA_036525185.1 of Chthoniobacterales bacterium. Lineage (GTDB taxonomy): Bacteria > Verrucomicrobiota > Verrucomicrobiia > Chthoniobacterales > DASVRZ01 > DATDAW01. The sequence continues at coordinate 40,637 of DATDAW010000062.1, forward strand.
CGCGCTACGAGAAAAGCGACGCGAACACGCGTGGTGCCTGGATTTTCGGGATGGCCCTGTCCGGCAGTGTGGTACTCGTCGTGTTCGGGATCGGAGCCATGCTGCAATTCTTGAGCTCCCATCCCGCGTCCCCGACGCAAGCCAGCTGGGTCAGTTCTCCGGCGACGGAGGCTCCCGCTCCCCGGCTCCAGACGAATCCGCGTTTGGAAATGGAGGATTATCGAGCCGGGCAGGATGCTTTATTGGCGGGGTATGGCTGGGTCGATCGGAAGCGTAGCCTCGTGCGGATCCCTATCGATCGGGCGATGGATCTGCTCGTGGAAAAAGGGGTGTCTCCTACGAAAACATGGCCCAACGGAGCAACGCGGTTGGAAATGCAGCAACAAAAAGCCGGAGTGCCGACGCCATGAATGTTTTACTGTTCGCCATCTTGATCGCCGCCATTTCGCAACCGGCAGCGACGGATTTTCAGCAGCGAGTAGGCTTCGATCAGAAACTGGGCGATCGACTTCCCCTGAATGAGAGTTTTCGTGATGAGACAAACCGGCCGGTCCGTCTCGGGGAATTTTTTCACGGGAAACCTGTGATTGTAGTGCCTGCCTATTATGGCTGCCCGAATCTTTGCACGCTTGTTCTCAACGGTCTGCTGCAAAGCGTGCGCGATCTGCGAAAATCCGCGGGAACGGACTACGATATTGTAGTGGTTAGTATTGATCCTCGGGAAACTCCGGCTTTGGCCAGCGCAAAGGAACAGGGTTATGTCCGGCGTTATGGAAGAGCGGGTGCCTCGGGGGGATGGCATCTTCTAACCGGAACTCAGGATTCCATCGACGCCTTTACCCGGTCGATTGGTTTCCGGTATTTTTACGACCAATCGTCCGGCCAGTTTGCGCATCCGAGCGGTGTTGTTGTTGTCACGCCGGATGGGAGAATCTCGCAATATCTACTGGGTATCGAATATCCGCCCAAAGACATCGACGGTGCTCTGGAAAAAGCCTCCGAAAACCGTGTTGGCCCCGTTACGCGAAGCCTGCTCCTACTGTGTTTTCACTATGATCCCAGCAGCGGAAGATACAGTCTGGCGATCTCTCGGGTGCTCCAATTTGCAGGTGTGCTAACTGTTGCCGGCCTTGCCATATTCGTTTGGTCGATGGAACGTCGGCGCCGCCCCGGGTTGCCGCCATGAATGTTTCGTTAACAGGAATGTGGCAGTTGTTTCCGAGCGCATCGGAATGGGCGCCACGGATGGACATCTTGTTCATGGGCCTGCTAGGCGTCAGTCTGCTGGTGGCGTTTGCCGTGGCTGTTTGCATTGTCGTGTTTGGGATTCGTTATCGGCGGGGATCATCGGCCAACCGGACGCCTGGCGATGGGTCGACGATGCCCATTGAGATCGTGTGGACGACGGTGCCGTTGGCGATTTTTGTGGCCCTGTTCGTGTGGGCGGCTGTGCTCTACTTCAAAATGGCGCGCCCACCGGGGGATTCGGTGGAAGTTCACGTGGTGGCCAAGCAATGGATGTGGAAGATCCAGCATCCGGGTGGACGGCGTGAAATCAATGAGCTCCATGTTCCGATGGGCCGTCCGGTCGTCCTCGTGATGATTTCGCAGGACGTCATTCATAGTTTTTATGTGCCGGCATTTCGGGTGAAGCAGGACGTTTTGCCAGGCCGTTACACGCGCCAGTGGTTTATTCCGAGTCGGATAGGGAGTTATCACTTATTCTGCGCCGAATACTGCGGCACGGATCATTCGCGCATGATTGGCACTGTCACCGTCATGCATCCTGCAGAGTATGCTCGCTGGCAGGAAACGGGAGATGTTGGCACATCCATGGCTGCTGTGGGCCGGGGTCTGTTCATGAGCCGAGGATGTTCCGGATGTCATTCAAGCCGCAGTGCGATCGCTGCGCCGCTCCTGGATGGTATCTATGGAAAACCGGTGGCGCTTTCGGATGGCGGCACAGTCATTGCCGACGAAGGCTATATTCGTGATTCGATTCTGTTGCCTAACAAGCACATCACTGCCGGGTATTCACCTGTCATGCCGACTTTTCAAGGGCAGCTTGGGGAAGAGGAAATCACGCAACTTATCGCCTATATTCGATCGCTAACTTTCAAGCCGGAGACTTCGCCATGAGTTCCTTCGTTCTTCAGGCAGCACCGCAAGCCGAAACTCCCGAGCCGGACTATTTGACCGAAGGGCGAACGGTCGGCTCCTGGCTGTTTACGACGGATCATAAGCGGGTCGGCATTCTTTACATGCTAACCATAACGCTATTCTTTGTGATCGGTGGAATGGCCGCCACTTTGATGCGCATCGAACTGGCCACTCCAGCCGGCGACCTCATGTCGTCGCCGGCGTACAACAAGCTTTTCACCATCCACGGAGTCATCATGGTCTGGTTCTTTCTCATCCCCTCGATTCCGAATGTGTTGGGAAACTTTTTGATACCGCTGATGATCGGAGCCCGTGATGTGGCATTTCCGCGCCTGAACATTGCCAGTTGGTATATCTTTGTGTTTGGCGGCACCTTCGCATTGTATGCGATCCTGAGCGGCGGTGTGGATACGGGGTGGACGTTTTATACGCCTTACAGCAGCACCTACGCCAATGGGCATGTGATAGCTATGGCCGTTGGGATTCTGATTGGCGGATTCTCCTCCATCGCTACGGGGCTTAACTTCATTGTTACCATTCACAAGATGCGGGCGCCCGGCATGACTTGGTTCCGGCTGCCTTTGTTTATTTGGGCGATGTACACGACCAGCTTGATCCTCGTGCTGGCAACTCCGGTGCTGGCAATTACGCTGATTCTCGTTTGCCTGGAACGTGCGTTCGGTGTGGGAATTTTCGACCCGACGCTGGGTGGCGATCCATTACTTTTTCAGCATTTGTTTTGGTTTTATTCGCATCCGGCTGTTTACATCATGATTCTGCCTGGAATGGGAGTGGTCAGTGAATTGATTGCCTGTTTTGCCAGGAAGCGGATTTTCGGTTATCGCTTCGTGGCTTTTGCCAGTGTCGCCATTGCCGTTTTTGGTTTTCTCGTCTGGGGACATCATATGTTTGTAAGCAGCCAGTCGGTGTATGCCGGCATGATCTTCTCCATTCTCAGCTTCCTGGTTTCCATTCCGTCCGCCATTAAAGTTTTCAACTGGACTGCCACTCTCTACAAGGGTTCGATCCGTTTTGATACACCGATGATGTATGCGCTGGGATTCATCGGCTTGTTTACCGTCGGAGGGTTGACCGGACTTTTTCTGGCGTCGCTTGCGATGGACGTGCATCTCACTGACACGTATTTCATCATCGCGCATTTCCATTACATCATGGTGGGAGGCATGGTGATGGCGTATCTGGGCGGATTGCATTTCTGGTGGCCAAAGATGAGCGGACGGCGCTATCCGGAGGTCCTCGCCAGGCTTTCGGCGCTAATTATTTTCCTGGGGTTCAATCTCACGTTTTTCCCACAATTTGTTCTGGGAGTAATGGGAATGCCGCGTCGCTACCATACGTATCCCGAGGAGTTTCAGTTGCTTAACGTCCTGTCCAGCGCCGGCGCGTCGATTCTGGCGGTGGGCTATGTTCTGCCACTTTGCTATTTGTTATGGTCTTTGCGTCATGGAAAACGTGCCGAACCGAATCCCTGGGGCGCCACCGGACTGGAATGGACGATGCCTTCGCCGCCGCCAAGGGATAATTTTGCGAGCATTCCGCGCGTGACTGAAGTTCCGTATGCGTACAACGCGCAGGCGGCTGAGACGGAAATTCGCAGCGAGGAGGCGATCCATGTCTGAGCACGCGACGCCTTTGGCGCATCAGTTTGAAGAGCCGGTCCAGCAGCAGGAGGCGGCTACGCTGGGGATGTGGATTTTCCTGGCAACAGAAGTCTTGTTATTTGGGGGACTTTTCCTCGCCTACATCATTTATCGCGAACAGGCGCCGCTGGCTTTTTCGGAAGCCAGCGGGAAAACGATGCTCGTGCCAGGAACGATTAATACCGCCATTCTTTTGCTAAGCAGCTATTTTGTTGCCAATGCGGTGCATCTGACCGCTCTTGGCAGACGCCGGGAAGTGGTTCTTTTGCTCCTGGAAGCGATCCTGCTTGCGATGGCATTCCTTATAATCAAAGGGTTTGAGTACCATCACAAGATCGAAGAGGGCCTGTTCCCGGGAGCAAACTTCCATTTTGCGGGAACCCAGGCTCGCGGAGTACAGATGTTCTTTGTGCTTTATTTCGCCATGACGGGATTGCACGCGCTGCACGTTGCTGTCGGCGCAACGATCCTGGGGGTATGTGCTGTCAAGATTCTGTTTTCGCGGTATCCGGCCAGACTTGCCACCATGGTCGATGTCTCGGGCCTTTACTGGCATTTCGTGGACCTCGTCTGGGTTTTTCTTTTCCCGCTTTTCTACCTCATTTCGCATCGCTCATGAATCCGACCAAACAAAATGCCTGGACACTGTTTGTCCTTTTCGTACTGCTCGCCGGGACCGTCGGTGCGGCTTATGTGGATGTCGGAAAGTGGAATACGGCGATTGCGATGATGATCTCCACGGTGAAAGCGGCCCTGATCGTTCTTGTCTTTATGAAGCTTCACCGTTCCGGGCACCTGGTGGTGCTGACATTTTTTGCCGGATTGTTCTGGCTGGCCATCCTTATCAGCCTGACGCTGGGCGACTTTTTTTCGCGCAGCTGAAGGGCAGTGCAGAGTTTGGCCGGACTCGTTTCCGGTCACTGAACCAAAAGTGAGCGGCGAACAATTTTCCCTTGAAGTCGCCAGCCGCGGCGCAGGCGAGGTGCAGTTTGGCCCCTCCGCAGGCTGGTTCACTGCCTTTGGCAGCCGACCGTCTGTGGTGCCCTGCTGGAGAACCTCGGCAAACGCCGAGTTTGGAAGCGCTCACGCCCACAACCGCACGCACCGTGCCGCGTTAAACGCAGCGTTCGCGCAAGCTAAATCTGCGGTAATACATCGACCGAGAAATCGGGTCGAACCAAATTTTGCCGTCTAGTGCTTCGGCTTAGGCCTTGCTAGCTGCAGGTCATGCGCGCTGCAGCTAGCGCCGTTCAGACGGCCAAGGACTATTCGTTGTGGATGCTTAACAGCATGGCACAACGGGTATCAGCGGTGCACTAGAAGTGCCAGCGCACGCCGAGTACGACGATTTGCTGAGCGATGTTGTCTCCGCTGAAGTCGGCTTCCTCGTAGTTCAGGAATTTATATTCGAGGAAGGTGCTGAACTTTTCGGTCCAGTAGTAGTCGGCGCCGGCGATCAACTGCCAGGCAAAGCCGGAGTCGCTGCCGCTGCTTTCGAGATCGAATGTCTCGCCTGCAATGGTAACCTCGATATTGTCGGCTTGCGCGACCCAGCCGCCAAGGCCAGCGCCGATGTAGGGCTGGAAGCGCTCGAAGGCAAAACGCAGGAGGAAGTTCGCCAGGAATGCGCCGCTATTGAGGTCACTGCTGGCACTTACATCAGTGCTTTCCCCATTCACAAAGGCATTGAAGCCCTGTTTGATGCCATTGTAATAAAGGTCGGCTTCGAGGGCCGGTCGCACGGTACCGGTGCCGAAGACATAGCCAAACTTCAAGCCGCCGACGAAGCCGATATCCTGATCTGCACTGATTCTGATGTCGTTGTCGAGGATGCTGAAGCTCGTATCGTTGAAGTCCGTGTAGGCGTTGATACCGGCTTGCAGGCCAATGTAGAAGCCTGTGCCATAGACGGGTGGAGGAGGTGGAGGAGCTACCACTTCTTTGCTTGGCTCGTAGGTGGGCGTGCCCGCGAATACGGTTGTTAAAGAAACTGCGGCGGAAGCCGCAGCGAGGAGGGTTGTTTTCATCATACTGATAGTAGGTTGCTTGTTTCGGGAACAGTATTTTTCTGCTCCATTGGGCCGAGCGTAAGTCCGCCGTCAATTTTGAGTCAACTAGATTTTTTTTTGATGATGCATAGGCCTCCTGCAATTCGGCAATATTCCTGCGGAGACAATTTTTAGATCGACGGTTTCACGTGGGCGAGCGATTACGCCATAGGGAGAGTTGTCTCAGATATTTAACACTAGTGACAATTCTGTGTCGTGATGTGATCGTTTTAACTTGTTTTTGAACTGATTTCACACGGAAACCGGTCTCGCGGAGGAGCATGTCACCCAAAAGTTCTTTTCAGTGGGATCGGTGGCAGTTTTTTGGTATTGTGCGAAATTGGGAGGTATGCTCACGTGCAGGACTCCCAATTCGTGAACGCGAAATCAGCGAGCCGATCATGGGAGCCATAATCACTTTCTGCGTTTTTGTTTGGAAGCCTGGTTAACCGAACGCCAGTGTCGCGCTGTTTGATGAACTTGCGGCTGACGCGCTTTCCCTCTCTCAATCGGCTCCTAAGAAACCAAACGACAGCTCCAAAAGGGGATGTCACACAGAGCCGCGGAGCACACGGAGAGTGAATACCGGAGAAACCGAAGCTACGGTTTTCTTCTTTGCAGCAGAACGGTTCGCCGTTTGGGAAGCTCCTAAGAAACTAATGCGGTGGAAGCCATGGGAGTGACTTCGAATCCGAGTTCGCGTGCGTTGCGCTGAAGGTTACGCAGCGTGCGTTCTTTGAAGAGTTTTTCATAGGCTTGCTGTCCGATTTCGACATAAGCCTTGCCGAACTTGAGCATGCGATAGATCAAGCGGGCCAATTTATGGGCACCGGCGTTGATGGCCGCCGGCGCTCAACGCACTCTTTAGGGCCAAGAGATGTTCCTCGCAGTAATGCGCCTGCCAAGGCCTTGGCAATCTCCTGGGGGCTGGATGTTTCAGCTTTGCCAGCTCGATGCAGTCGCGTTCCCCGGCAACAATAGCGCGCAAAATGTTCATTCCCGTCACCCCGGTACCACGCACATCCGGGCTTCGGGACGAAACGAAGCTCGCAGCATCCCAAAGGTATGGAGTTCTTGTAACCATTGGCAGTCTTTGACGTCGGTCTTGCCCCGGATCTTTCCCGGGCCGGCGCCGCAGGCTGGCGCGGGTTTTTGTCGGGGTGGGAGGGAAGCCGCTCGCGCTGCCGATCAAGCATTGACAGTTTCTTCTGCCGCCGGGCGCTGGAGCGGAACAGCAGATACTGTTCGCCTTCAGCCCCGTCGGGGTGGGCGACGAGTTTGACTTTCCACACCGGGGCCGCACTTGGACCCAGTCCTGCTGGGGAGGAGTTGCCTCTGGAAGGTTTGAGCTGGCTCTTGGGCGGGCACCAGATAGCGCTCGCGCTTTCGCGCAAGCAGTCGAAATAGCGGCTGGCCACGTCGTAGAGCAGAAACTCAGACTCGACCACAGAGCAGCTTCGGTAGTGTTCGTGCAGACAGGCGCAGAGTTTGTCTTTGTGTGTGCGCAGCACGTCCAGGACACTGTAGAGGCGCGAGTCATTGATGCTCGAGAACGGCACCCCGATTCGCGGAATTTTGTTTCGTAGCCACTCGCCTCCGCAAAAGCGGGCGG
>DATDAW010000063.1:0-24058 GCA_036525185.1 Chthoniobacterales bacterium
ACCGTCTGGCCTTGCGGCGTGGTTGCCCCAGCCATGTGGAAAATCTTTTCCTCCATGATCGTGCCGTGGAGATCGTCGACGCCGTAATTCAATGAAATCTGCGCGAGTGGCAGGGTCATAGCGACCCAGTAACCGGTGATATGATCGAAATTATCGAGGAAAATCCGGCTGATGGCGATGTTGCGTAGCGTGTCGAAAGCGGTTGCAGGCGGGATATGAGCGAGCTCCGTCGTTTCCGGCACAAAAGCAAACGGCACAAAGCCGGTAAATCCGCCCGTTTCGTCCTGCAGCTCGCGGAGCTGACGTAGGTGATCGACCCGATGCTCAGCCGTCTCGATGTGGCCAAAGAGCATCGTGCACGTGCTGCGGCCGCCCATGTGATGCCACGCACGATGGACTTCCTTCCATTCCTCGGCGCTTTCCTTTCCCCGGCAAATCAGGTCTCGGACTTCAGGGTCAAAAATCTCTGCGCCACCACCGGTGAGCGATCCGAGACCTGCTTCACGCAGAATCTCCAGGGTTTCGCGGATGCTTCTTTTGAAAATCCGATGTGCAAGATGGCGAATTTCGATGGCAGTGAAAGTTTTCAGATGCAGATCCGGATCGAGCGCCTTCAACGCACGAAGGAGCTCCAGATACCAATCGCCTTTAAGGGTCGGGTGCAAGCCGCCAACCATGTGGATTTCCGTGATGCCGTCCGTGAGCGCGCCGCGGACAGTCTCAACGATCTCCGGAATGGCCATCTCGAATGCATGCGGGTCACGTTTGCGCGCCGCAAAGGCACAGAACTGGCATGAGAGAATGCAAAGATTCGAGTAATTAATATAACGATTGAGGATGTAGGAGGCGCGGTCCCCGTTTTTGCGGCGGCGGACGAAATCGGCAATGAGCCCGATGCCCTGGAGATCATTCGACCGGTACAACGTGAGTGCATCGGCTTCACTGACGCGCGTGCCCGTGACGACCTTGTCGTAAATCGGGCGGAGTTCATTCGTCAACAGACGTTCGATCATCGTGGTTTTTTGGAAAAAATTCGCAACCAAGTGTGGCATCGGGAGTTGTGCATGGCAAGACAGACTCCCGGCTACTCCCGGTTTCCTATTAAAGGCATGACGACCGCTCCGTTTCGTCCTTTATTTTTCGGATGCCACTCTTCATGTTGCCGAAGCTATGGCTAGCGACAACATGCTCGGACCACGTCACGAAAAGACCATACTCATTCGCCCGGAGTTCATGAATTCCACTGGAAGTCTCTTCGGTGGAAATATGATGAAATGGGCTGACGACATGGCCTTCAACGCGGCCACATTGCTGTTTCCAAAATGTCACTTCGTTACCAAGCTGTTTGGCCAGTTCGACTTCACCTCACCGGTTGCACAGGGAGACATCATTAAGATTTATAGCGTCGTCGAAAGCCGGTCGACGTCCTCATGCAAAGTGCTCGTCTGGTCGGAAAACGCCACGACGGGCGCCGATGTTTTCCGGACATACGCCATCATGGTCAGCATTCGCAATAACGTGAAGGTGCCGATCGATTCCTGATCGGTCGCAGGGGGCGACCCACTCCGCACGACCGACTAGCAGCTTCTGAACCGACCGGCCTGGACCGGTGATTACTTCTACCCGTTGTGTTGCGGTGACGCCTGCTGCGGCCGGGCGACCTGGATGACGGCAAGAGGAAAACGGAGTTTTAGCTGATCGTTCAGCAGGATTTCGACCGCGTGGGCGCCGTATTCCTGAAATTGCAGACCCCCGAAGAAATGGACGTTGGTCGCGTGATGTTCGAGGTTTTTCAGCTCGAACTCAATGGCTGTCTCGGCGAGGACTTTCTTCTCGTCGGGCGCAACGATGCGGGACGTCTGCTTGAATTTGCCGATGCCACTAACCCAGCGGGTCCAGAGACAGAGCTTGAAGATGCCGAAGGGGACCTGCGGCGCCGGGATGACGTTAACGACGCCAATGAGCGAGTTAACGCCATTAATTTCCTGGCGGACATCTTCGCACAAAATAACGCCCTGGATATCAGGCAGCACGTACTGCGGGGTAATTTTCATAACAAGAGGCAAAAGCTAACGAAGGAAGAACAACAGCAGGATGGCGCCAATGACAATTCGATAAACGCCGAACCCAATAAACGTATGCCGTTGCACGTAATGCAGCAGCCATTTTACCGCAACGAAAGAGACCACGGCTGACACCACGGTGCCCAAAGCAAGCAGCCCCCACTCCTCAGTAACGCCATCACGAACGGCCTGGAAAATCTTGAGCCCTCCCGCCGCGAGCAACGACGGTATGCCGACAAGGAACGAAAACTCAGTCGCCGCGACCCGACTGGTGCCAAAGATCATGGCAAAAAGGATCGTGCTTCCAGAACGTGATGACCCGGGGAAAATAATGGCTAGCAATTGGGCCAACGCGACAATGATTGCCGCAGTCCAGGAAATGGTGTCGGACAATTTGCGGCCCATGAGCCACTTTTCGACAAAAATAAACGCGAAACCGCCAACGATGAGAGCGATTGCGACCGGAATAAGCTCTTCAGGAAGCTGGAAGTCCAGTTTGCTAAGAATTAAACCGCCAACGCCGGTGATAAGAAATGACACGGCGATTTTCGCCAGGAGATCGCGACTGGCAGGTTCATGCCAGCGCGTCAGCATCGCCAGCCGCTGTTTGAAAAGCGGCAGAACGGCCACGACGGCGCCGCATTGAATGACAATATTAAACAGATCGCTCTGGCGCGGCAGCCAGTGCTGCACCAACAGCAGATGTCCCGTCGATGAAACAGGGATAAATTCGGTGAGTCCTTCGATGATTCCGAGTATGACAACAGTTACCCAAAGCGGTAGCATTCAGCAGTTCTTTCTGGAAACGCCGGGGGATGCGCGAAGTTGAGTTGGTAGTGGAGATTCGTCTACAGAGAAAAATCAGATAGCCTGATCGCCAGTTTCGTCGGTTCGGATCCGAATAGCGTCTTCGAGCGGAAGCACAAAAACCTTGCCGTCGCCAATCTTTCCAGTCTTGGCAGCATCCACGATGGCCCGCACCGCTTTTTGGACATTCTCGTCAGTAACAACAATTTCGAACTTTACTTTAGGCAAAAAATCGACGGTGTATTCGCTTCCGCGATAGATTTCGGTGTGTCCTTTTTGACGCCCAAAGCCCTTCACTTCGCTCAGCGTCATGCCTTCAATTCCGATTTCCGTCAGTGCTTCCTTTACGTCGTCCAGCTTGAACGGTTTGATGATGGCTTCGATTTTTTTCATACAAGTCCCGCCTTTTTAACGGCCTGTCGCCGTTTGGCAAGCCGCTAACGCCCGACTCCGAACTTTTTATTCCGCCGCGGGAGGGCGGTTTTCGCAGAATCCGGCAATGACTCGAGGGTATAATTCGTGCTCGGCGGCCTGGATACGGGCATGGAGCGTCTCCGGCGAGTCGCCGGTTTGAACGGGAACTTCAGTCTGGGCGATGATTTCGCCCGTATCAATACCGCGATCGACGTAGTGGACGGTGCAGCCCGCCACGGTGTCACCTGCCAAAAGCGCCTGTTCCCATGCGTGAAGCCCCCTGTGCTTCGGCAGTAACGAGGGATGAATGTTGATGATCCGACGCGAGAATTTCGTGAGGAGATCGTATTTCACGATCCTCATAAACCCAGCGAGGACCACGAGTTCCACGCGATGTTCTTCCAAAAGTGCGGCAACTTGGCCTTCGATCTCCGGTTCAAGTTTGGTGCGGAATTTACCAGGATCAAACGCAATTGCCGGCACGCCCATTTTCCGTGCGTAGTCGAGGATGCCTGCTTCGGGAACGTCGGAAAGGACCACAACGATTTCGGCGTTAAGTTTACCTTCGGCGATTTGCGCGGCGATGGCGCGAAAATTGGAACCTTTGCCGGAGCCGAGGACACCGAGGCGAAGCGGGAGAAGCGGGGTTTCGGTGGTCATGGGATGCTCGGGGACGTTTTATTCCACACGTTTCATTTTGGCCACCGTTTCTGTTGTAGAACGTCCCGGAACAAGGGGGAGAAAGCTTATTTCGGTGCCCGAGGCGTGCAGAGCCGCGCGCTCCTCCGGATTGAGCGAGTCTTCGGTGTAATCGCCGCCTTTTGCATAAACATCGGGTCGAACAGCCTTGATAAGTGTCGTAGCCCGGACTTCAGGGAAAATGACGACTGCATCCACACAGGCAAGCGCGGCGAGGACTTCGGCACGGTCATCCTGGGCGTTGATGGGACGACTGGGACCTTTGAGTTCTCGAACGGAACCATCGCCATTAAGTCCCACCACGAGCGCATCGCCCAATGCTCGCGCGCTCTGCAAGTAACGGACGTGACCCGCGTGCAAGATGTCAAAACAGCCGTTGGTAAAAACGAGCCTCTTGCTGGCATCGAGTTCAAGTAACTTGCGGATACGGCCGGCTTGTTCCAGTGGCAGAACTTTTCCCATACGGCTCAAGGTTCAACGTTTACCCTTCAACGTTCAACGCTCAATCGAATGTTGGGCGCTGAGAGTTTGCATAGGTATTCACAATATGTCAGCGTGCGCCCCCTATGGAATTCAGACCACTCGGAGGCTCCGGCCTCAAAGTCCCTGTTCTCACTCTCGGCACCGGCACGTTCGGCGGCGGAACCGAATTTTTCAAAGCCTGGGGCGTCACCGACGTTGCTGAAGCCACATGCCTCGTCGATGTCTGCCTCGAAGCCGGACTTAACATGTTCGACTCAGCAGACGTCTATTCCAAAGGTCTTTCCGAGGAAATCCTGGGTCAGGCCATCAAGGGACGCCGCGATAAAGTCCTCATTTCGACCAAAGCCACGTTCCGTTTTGGCGAGGGCCCCAACGACGTGGGCTCATCGCGGTTTCACCTCACGAAAACCCTCGACGCGACCCTGAAACGCCTCGGCACAGACTACATCGATCTGTTTCAGCTTCACGGTTTTGACGCCACAACGCCCATCGAAGAAACGCTCTCGACCCTCGATGGCTTCGTGAAGGCCGGCAAAATCCGCTACCTCGGCGTTTCGAACTTCTCCGGCTGGCATCTCGCAAAATCCCTCGCCATTTCGGAGAAATATGGCTGGACCCGGTATGTCGCTCATCAAGCGTATTACTCGTTGGTTGGCCGCGATTACGAATGGGAACTCATGCCGCTCGGCCTTGACCAGAAAGTCGGCGCCGTCGTCTGGAGCCCGCTTGGCTGGGGACGCCTCACCGGCAAGATCCGTCGGGGTCAGCCGCTTCCTGCAAACAGCCGCCTCCAATCTCAACTCGTCCGCGACATCGGACCAAAAGTCGCCGAAGAATATCTCTACAACGTCGTGGACGCCCTCGACGATGTCGCTGCCGAAACCGGCAGGACCGTTCCGCAAATCGCCTTAAACTGGCTTCTCTCCCGGCCAACCGTCTCAACGTTGATCATCGGCGCACGGAATGAACAGCAGCTCCGGGATAATTTAGGCGCCGTCGGCTGGTCGCTTTCCAAGGAGCAAATCGCCAAACTCGACGCCGCCAGCACTGTCCCGCTCCCCTACCCGTATTTCCACCAGCGGGGTTTCACGGAGCGAAATCCGGCTCCGGTGTAAGCAACAGGCATCCGGCAAATAATTGGGACCGACAGGCTGGAAAACTTGCCTGTTGCCCCTAACGGCCGGCCATAGCCTTGGCTTATCACCACGATAAAAAACAGCCATTGGATGAATCACTTGAACGCCGGCAAATTTGCGTATGTCTCTCGCTCCGGCGCCCGTTCTTGGTAAAGAAAATCCCGGTATTCCCGCACAAACGGCTGTCGATCACGGACCTGCGCGATTGGCGGCTTCGACTTTTTTTCTGCTGGATGGCGTCGCGTTTGGCACTTGGGCGGCCCTGATTCCCACTTTTAAACAGCATTTCGGCGTCACCGACGCGGAGTTGAGCCAACCGCTATTAGGCATGGTGGCTGGAAGCGTAATTTCGATGCCGCTCGCTGGACATCTGATCGCCCTGTTCGGCAGTCAGCGAGTCGCCGTTGTAGGCGCGGTTGCTGTTTGCTTCGTACTCCCCCTGCTGGCTCTCGCGCCTTCGTTTGGCGCTTTTATCGCCGTGGCCTCGCTGTTCGGGGCATTCAAAGGAGCGCTGGACGTGTCTGTGAATGTTCAGGCGATTACCGTCGAAAATGCCGTGAGGCGTTCGATCAACGCATCGTTTCAGGCGCTGTGGAGTCTGGGTGGTCTCATCGCCGCCTTCCTCGCCAGTCTCTGCATTAAACACGGCATAAGTAGCATCGTTTTAACAACTTCCGTCGCTACCGCACTCCTGTTGTGCGTCGCTCTTGGTTCACGACGACTGATGCCCGATCCCGCGCTGGAACGAAAACACTCCGCCCGATTCCAGTGGCCAAATCCTACTTTGCGTTGGCTCGGAGTTTTGGCATTCATGGCCCTTTTTGCTGAAGGCGTGATGATGGATTGGGGCGCCGTGTATGCCCGCGGCGTCGCCGGCGCCTCGGAATCTTTGGCGCCACTCGCTTATGCGGTCTTTTGCTTTTCCATGGCGAGCGGCAGACTCATCGGTGATTGGGTCATCCGAAAAATGACGTCCATCAGAGTCCTTCGGCTTACCGGCCTTCTTATGATGGCAGGCTTGTCCATCATCATCTTCATACCGTTCTGGCCTGCAACGTTTGCCGGGTTGTTCGTAGCTGGACTCGCCATTTCCAACTGGGTGCCGATCCTTTTTGTCGCCGCAGGCCGTGCGCATGAATCTGGCGCCGGACCCGGAATGGCGACGGTTACGACTATTGGTTATTTCGGTTTTCTCGCGGGCCCACCGCTCATTGGCGTGTTGAGTGCCGCCGCCGGGCTTCCGCGAGCGTTGATGGTCGTGCTCATCTTTGGCGCAATCATTTCGACATTTGGCGTTACGGTTCTCCGACGGCAACTGCCGACTTAGCAGCGTGCCGCTTACAGCATCTACCGGAAATCGTGCGAGACCGGCGTCGCCAGCTCGCTGAATATCAGCGGACGGATATGCTGAGCTTTCACGTGAATGACGCCGTTAACGTTTTGCAACGGACCCTCGATTTCGAGGAATGATTCCTCGGTGATGACCAGTCGGTTCCGTTCAAAAAACTGGCTGTAAACGATGGCGTTGGCGATGCCGGTTTCGTCTTCGAGACTGACGAACACGACGCCTTTGGCGGTGCCGGGGCGTTGGCGACAGATGACCATGCCACCAATGGTCACGGGCGTGCCGTTGGGTGTCTCTGCCAGATCGGCGGCACGCCACAGATGCGGCACGCAGTCACGAATGAGCGCCATCGGATGATGACCGGTGGTCAGGCCCGTTCCGGCATAATCGGCCCGGGTGCGTTCGATAGCATTCATGGGCAGAAGCGGCGGGGTTTCCAATGTCGCCGCGGAGGCGAAAAGATCGCCGGACTCGCGCAGAACTTCGATCTGCCATTGCGAGGCACGGCGGTGTTTGGCGACGTCATCAAGGCCATTGAGCGCGCCGATTTTCGCGAGGGTTCGCAACACCGTTTTGGGTAGAGCCGTACGGAGTTGGAAATCGGTCAGGGATGTGAAAAGGGCTCGTCCGCGTTCCGCCAGAATGTGTTCCGCGTCCGTGCGACTGAGACTTCGCACATAACACAAGCCAAGTCGGATGGAATTATCTTCACCGACGGTGCAGAGCC
Source organism: Chthoniobacterales bacterium (assembly GCA_036525185.1). Classification (GTDB taxonomy): domain Bacteria; phylum Verrucomicrobiota; class Verrucomicrobiia; order Chthoniobacterales; family DASVRZ01; genus DATDAW01. The sequence continues at coordinate 7,675 of DATDAW010000063.1, forward strand.
AGTCGCTTTCCATCACACTCACAGGCCGGATACGCACTCCGTGACGCCGTGCGTCCTTGAGCAGCGTGTCGGGAGAATAAAATCCCATCGGCTGATTATTGAAAAGCCCGGCGAAAAACTCCGGGGCGCGATGCACTTTCATCCAGCAACTCGCGTAGGCGATGAGTCCGAAGCTGATTGCGTGCGATTCGGGAAAGCCATACACGGCAAACGATTGCACCGATTGCACGATTTGATCGCAGACCGCCGGTTCGATCCCTTTTCGCTCCATGGCAGCCCGGAGTTTGGTGCACACTTTGTCCATGCGTTCGTGCGAACGGTGAAAACTGAGTGCCCTGCGCAATTCCTCGGCTTCGCTGCCGCTGAAATCCGCCATCACCATGGCCATTTTGAGGAGCTGCTCCTGAAAAAGTGGGACACCCAGGGTGCGCTCCAATACAGGCTCCAGCAAAGGATGCATGTAAGTGACCTTCTCTTTTCCGGCACGCCGGGCGAGATAAGGATTGAGCATGTTTCCCTGGATCGGTCCCGGCCGGATGATGGCCACTTCCACGACGACATCGTAAAAGCAGCGGGGTTGCATCCGGGGCAGCGTCGCCATCTGAGCCCGGCTTTCGACCTGAAAAACGCCGATGGTGTCTGCCCGGCACATCAGATCATACGTCGGCCCGTCATCCTTCGGGATCGTCGCCAGGTCCACCGGACGTCCCCGCGCCTGGCACATCTCCAGCGAATCCTGCATCACAGCCATCATTCCCAACCCCAGCAAATCCACTTTGATAATGCCGAGATCCTCACAATCGTCTTTGTCCCATTGCGCGACGACGCGTCCAGGCATGGAGGCGTTTTCCAGCGGCACAACGGAGCTGAGTTCGCCTTCACAAATGATCATTCCGCCGCTGTGTTGTCCGAGATGCCGCGGCAGACCGTAAATGCGTTGATACAAATCCACCGCCGCGGCAGTCCGGGGATGATCCGGCGGAATGCCAGCGCTTTTGAGCTGATCGCCAAGCTGCATCGTGTGCGGAAAATCACCGTTGGCAAACAGACGGGAAAACCGGTCCAGCATTTCAGGAGGGAAATTCAGCGCCTTGCCAATTTCGCGCATGGCGGAGCGCCCGCGGAAGGTAATGACGTTGGCCGTCATGGCCGCGCCGTGCTTGCCGTAACGACGATAGACCTCTTGAATGACGCGTTCGCGCCGGTCACCGCTTGGCAGATCGATGTCGATATCCGGCCACGATGTGCGGCCTTCAGAAAGGAAACGCTCGAACAGTAGTTTGTTCTCAACAGGATCGCAGGCGGTGATGCCGAGGGAGTAGCACACCGCACTGTTGGCTGCCGAGCCGCGTCCTTGCGCCAGGATGTTCTGGTCCCGGCAGAAATTCATCAGATCCCAGACGATGAGAAAGTAGCCGCTGAACCCCAGCCGGGCGATGAGATCGAGCTCATGGTCGAGCTGGCGAAGGACCGGTTGCGAAAGCGTCGGGTAACGTTTTTGCGCACCTTCCAGAGTCATTTTGTGCAGGAACGAGTCCATCGTTTCACCCTCTGGCACGCCGCGGTATTTCGGAAATTCGTAGCCGAGATTTTCGAGAGTGAAGTCGAGGCGTCCAGCGAGGCGTGCCGTGTTTGCAATCGCCTCCGGCATGTCCGCAAACAGCCGTGCCATTTGAGGGCCGGGCTTGAGATGACGCTCGTCATTCAAGGAGAGCAAACGGCCTGCAGCATCGAGCTGCGTGTGATTCCGGGCACAGGTAAAAACATCGAGCACCGGACGTTCTTCGCGTGTGGCGTAAAGGACGCCGTTGGTTGCGAGCAGAGGCAAACACGTCGTCGCTGCAAGATCGCGCAGGGCATCGTTTTCGCGTTCTTCACCGCGGCGGAGATGGCGCTGGATTTCAATAAAAACGTTCTCTTTTCCAAAGGCTGCGACCAACTGTTCCACGATCGCCATTGCCTTGGGGTTATCTTTTCGGGCCAGCGCCTGGCGGATTGGCCCTTCCTCGTCGCCTGTAAGCGCAACCAGGCCATCGGAAAATTCGGCCAGTTCATTCCAGAAAACGGGGGCATCCGTCTTTGTGCCGCGCAATTTGGCCCGCGTGATAAGCCGGCAAAGATTGCGATATCCTGTGCGTCTGGCAACGAGCACGGGAAGGACACTGCCGTCGTCCATGGTCAGTTCCGCGCCAACTATGGCCCGGAGATTGTGCTCTTTCGCAGCATGATAAAACCGGGCTGCACCATACACGCCATCCCGATCGCACAACGCCATTGCCGGCAAACCGCATTCGACGGCTCGGATGGCAAGCGCTTCCGGATGCGAGGCGCCTCGCAAAAAACTGCATGCGCTGCGGGCATGAAGTTCGACATAACCCATAATATAAAAGGAGTCAGGTTTGAATGGGGCCAAGACAAGTCCCATTTTGGAGGTAAATCCCTGCCGGGCTTGTCGCAAACCGTTACACACGCAAAGCTGCGCCGCAGCGCAGCAGTCCACGGCGCTACGCGCAGAAATCTATCGTGAAAGTGAGACCTGAAGTCTATTTGAACTATGACCATCCTCGAAAAACTCCATCGTCTCGGTGAAGCGCTGCCCCCTGCTCCACCGCCGGGCGGAAATTATCTGCCCTTCCGCAAAGTTGGCTCACTGGTCTTTCTGGCTGGTGCGATTTCGGTGCGTGCTGGCGTCGTGACGACTGGAAAGGTCGGTCTCGACCGTTCCGTCGAGGAAGGTTACGAGGCGGCAAAGTTGTGCGTCCTCAATCATCTGGCAGTTATCAACGCCGCATTTGGCAGCCTGGAAGTCGTGCAACAAGTCGTGACGGTGAACGGATACGTCAACTCAACGCCTGATTTTCCCGATCCGCCGCTGGTCATCAACGGGGCGTCGGACCTGTTGGTAGCTCTCTTCGGCGAGGCGGGAAGGCATGCGCGAGCGGCAGTAGGTGTGACAACGCTGCCGCGCACTGCACTGGTGGAAGTCCAGATGACCGTTGAACTCGTGGAAGGGAAATGAGCGAGCACTTTCTGGGAAAGGCAAACGTCCATCACCGCTGGAACCGGGCGCTCGTTCCCGCTCTGGAAGTGGCGTCGGGCGACACGGTGGAATTCGAGTGCCATGACTCGAGCGGAAGCCAGATAACGCCGGCATCGACGCTTGCAGATTTCCTGGCGATGGACCGGGGCTTGATCCACGCACTGACAGGGCCCGTTCTCGTGAAGGACGCCAGGCCTGGCGACGTGCTCCAGATCGATGTGCTAAAAATTCAACATTATGGCTGGGGCTGGTCGAGTATTATCGAGGGATTGGGTTTCCTGCCTGACCGATTTAAGGAGTCGTTCTTGTTTATTTGGGAACTGGAAAACAACATCACAAAGTCGCTTTTTCCCGCGGTCATCCCGCTGGAGCCGTTCGCGGGAATTATGGGAGTTGCACCGGGGGTCAACGGCGAATTCCGGACGCGGCCGCCGGGAGTTTTCGGAGGGAACATGGACGTGCGCGATTTGCAGGCAGGCGCGACGTTGTATCTGCCGATATGGAACGAAGGCGCGCTGTTTTCGACGGGCGACGTTCACGCCGTGCAAGGCGATGGCGAGGTGTGCATCAACGGCATCGAAGCGCCTGCAAATGTCACATTGCGGTTTGTGCTCCGGAAAGATTTCTCGCTCACGGCTCCAATGCTTCATAGCCCAGGCCGTCGCGCTGCCGGACCGGAATGGATCATGGTTGAGAGTGACCCGGATCCCCTTGTCGCTGCGCGCGCGGCGACCAATCGGATGATTGATTTCCTGATCGCGCGCTGGGGCTTTTCGGCTGAGCACGCCTACATTCTTTGCAGCGTCCTCCTGCAACTCCGCCTCAGCCAGGTGGTTAATGCACCGCTTGTTACGGTATCAGCCGCCATCCCCACGGCGGCATTGCCGACTCCGACCGGGTGGTAATTGGTGTGGCCCCGGTCGCATCCGCCGGTCAAAGCGGCGCCGCAGCGCCGCACTCACAGCCTTTCGGCTCATGAAAAACGAAAAAACGGCGTTTCTCATTAAGTATAGTACGGACGCAGTGCAGGCGGCATGGTGCCGATACGGAGGGCACGGTCAATCTCGCGCTCCGGGATGCCGGATTCGCGTTCCAGCGTGATGAGCTCGCCGGCTTTTAGGGCAGCGATCGGGACGCCGTCGCGAAGAAGAATTCGATGCGCGGTGATCGCCGCGATGCGCGGTCCGGGAGTCAGGATGCCGACGAAATTAAGCGGGTCGGCGGCACTGACCGCAACCAGTTCCCCGCTGATCGGACTCTTACGGATCGACCGCAACGATCCGATGGCTTCGGGCAGCGCAAATTGCTCGCCGCTGACGCCACTAACGAAATATCCGCCGCGAATTTGGCCACGCGCCTCCAGCCGGCGGTAGATACGGACGAGCTCGAACCAGGAAACGTCCAACGATTCGCGCTCGAGCATTCGGCGGAAAACCACGCCATAGCGCCGCAGCAGCGTCCACGCAAACACCTCGATCGCTTCGTCGCGACTGTGTCCCGACTGCGCATCGGGCAACCGCAGCAACGACCAGCGGCCCGCGAATTCCACACCGGAGACGGCTTTGTGGCGACGGCGTCTTTCCTGCGATGAAAACGATGCGCGCTTTTCTTCGGGCAAAAGCAAGGCGCGCAAACCTTCGAAACTGTCCGCCGTCACCAAACCGTGGGCTGTCAATTCGGCCAATCCCTGTTCGACGCGCGAGGGCAAAACGCCTGTCTGCCTGACAATCTCGCCAAAAAACAGCGCCCCACCCCGCGATAGCGCCTCCAGCGTTCGCGACGTGTCTGGCGAAAATTGCAGGGGCTCGGACTGGCCGGAAAGCGCTTGCCAGCCACGCAGGTTTTCCCGCGAGAAAAGCGACACCGGGCTGGAACGCACGGGCATCGAAACGCGGCCCGCGCCGTTATGAGGCGACGATAGACGTCCCCAGCCGATGCGGCCCGTGAAACAAAGCTGATCGAGCCACGCGGGGACATAATCTTTCACACGCAATGCCAGCACCTCCGGCTCCCACGCTGCCGCTGGCAATTCGTAGCCGTCGAGCAATTCCAGCAACGCCCGAACGCCTTCCGGTCCCTCGGCGCGATGTTCGGCGTCCACGCGCTGCCACGCGAGTAGAAAACGCTGAAATTCCGCGATGGACACCGGTTGAATCTCCGCACGCAACCGATTGATCGTAAGCCGGTGTATGCGGGCCAGCAGCCGGCGATCGCACCACTCGACCGACGTCGCGTTCGCGCGAAATTTCCCGCGCAGGATGAAACCTTCCGCTTCGAGACCGAGCAAAGCCGTTTCGATTTCGGACGCAGACAATTGGAAGAAATGCGTCAACGCCTCCGCGGTAATGGGGCCGATGACTTCGATACGTCCACGGACGAGCTCTCGAACAGCTTCAGCGCGCTCCCAGGATCGTTTCTTTTGGGAATCCGGAGCAATCAACGGTGGTTCGACCGCGCAATGCGGATAGATCGTTTGCAGAAGGGATAGCCGCTCCGCTGCGATCCAAAACGGCTGGTGACCGAGCAGTTTTCCTATGCGTTTTTCCCCGACCAGCGCATGCAGCCACATTGCGGAATCATTCCCTGCCCGCCGGATTTCCTCGTCGGCCATCGCACCCACCAACAGCAACGCTTCATGGAGTTCGTCGGCATTCGTGGCGCGGGGCCATGCCTCTTCGCAGACCTTTTCAATGGCCGCAGCGTCAAGAATTCCGAGACCGTCATTCGTCGACGATTCGCTGGAGCGGCGCAGATAAACGGCTTGCGTGCGGCGTTCCTCAAGCGGCGCGTTATCCAGAAATGCGTACGGCTTGGCGTTTAAGATTTCGTGCGCCAGCGGCGACGGTTCGGGCAGATCCCGGGCAATGCATCGCATTTCGCCGGCTTCGATTTTTTTTAGAACCTCGATGAGACCATCGATATCCATTGCTTCGGCAAGGCAATCTTCGATGGTCTGCCTCACGAGCGGATGATCGGGAATTTCCCGGTCGCCGGCGATGTTTTCGAGGCAGGCGAGCTGATCGGGAAAAACAGCGGCGAGCAGATTCTCGGATTCCATGCGTTGCAATGGTGCCGGAACCTTGCGGCCGCCACGCTGACGGGGCAGAGCGAGAGCGCGCGCGGCATTCCAGCGCCAGCGGATCGGAAACATCGGCGCGTCGAGCAGCGCCTGGATCAGGATATCGCGCACCGTTTTGGTGTTCAAAAAATGAAAAACGTCCTCGAGTGGAAATGAATGCTGCGTGCCTAGCGAGAGCACAATGGCATCGTCAGTCGCGGCGGCCTGCAACTCGAAATTGAACGACCGGCAAAACCGTTTACGCAACGCCAGGCCCCAGGCGCGGTTCACGCGATTTCCAAATGGCGCGTGCAAAACCAGCTGCATTCCGCCCGATTCATCAAAAAAACGCTCCAGGACGAGAGTTCGTTGCGAAGGAATTACACCGAGCGATCGGTAAATCGCACCGAAATAATCGGTGAGCAGCTGGGCGCCGGCATCGGACAGACCGGTCTCGTTCTGAAACCAGCCGTCGAGCGTTCCAGCCTCGATCCGCGGCTCCATTTCCTCGCGAAACTTTGACACGGACAAGGACAACTCCGCCGAGCGTCCGGGCGCTTCACCGAGCCAGAACGGGATTCCCGGCGGTTGCCCATGGGCGTCCTCCACACGCACGGTCCCCGAATTGATCCCGAGGATGCGCCATGACGCGTTGCCTAACTGAAAAATCTCGCCAGCCATACTCTCGACCGCGAAATCTTCATTCACCGTGCCAATGAAGGTACCCGCCGGCTCGAGCACCACGCGATAATCCGCGTTGTCCGCAATCGCGCCGCCGGATGTCAGGGCCACCAACCCGGCGCCACCTCGGGCGCGCAGACGATGATTCACGGCGTCCTGATGGATCAACGCGCCCCTGCGCCCGCGTTTCGTGCTGAAGCCTTCCGCGAGCATCCGCAAGACTTCGTCGAATTCCTCCCGCTCGAGATCGCGATACGGCCACGCCGAGCACATCAAATCGAACAATTTTTCCTCCTCCCAAGGCTCACACGCTGCGCACGCGACGATCTGCTGGGCGAGCAAATCGAGCGGTTTTTGAGGCATTTCCAGCGCATCAAGTTCGCCGGCGCGAATACTGCGAAGCATCGCAGCGCACTCGACCAATTCATCCCGACTGAGCGGAAAAATTCGGCCTTTTGGCAAACCACCGCGTTTGTGTTCGGCGCGACCCACCCGTTGCAAGAACGTCGAAATCGAGTGTGTCGGCCCCACCTGACAAACCAGATCCACGGATCCAATGTCGATGCCAAGCTCCAGCGAAGCCGTCGCCACCAGCGCTTTTAACTCGCCGCGTTTGAGCCGGTTCTCCGCTTCAAGCCGCAGTTTCGCCGAAAGGCTTCCATGATGTGATGTGACCTTATCGTTCCCCAGACGCGCGGCGAGATGATGCGTTACGCGCTCGGCAAGCCGGCGTGTGTTAACGAAAACGAGTGTCGTCCGGTGCGCTTCAATCAAGTCTGACAGCCGCCCGTAAACTTCCGTCCAGACTTCGTTCGACATAACGGCTTCGAGCGGCGAGCCGGGCAATTCGATGGCGACGTCGAGTTTTCGCGTATAGCCGCAGTCGATGATGGTGCAATTCGCGCGTCCCGCTTCATCCACATTCCGGGTCCCGACGAGAAATCGTGCCACATCTTCGATGGGTTTCTGCGTTGCAGAAAGACCAATGCGCTGGAGCGGACCATCCACAAGCGCCGCAAGCCGCTCCATGCTCAGCGCGAGGTGCGATCCGCGCCGGTTGCCGACGACCGCATGAATTTCATCCACGATCAGCGTCCGAACGGGCGTCAGCAGTTTGCGGCCCGAAACCGATGTGAGCAGCAGATAAAACGACTCCGGCGTCGTCACCAAAATATGCGGCGGTTTACGCGCAATCGCCTGGCGTTTTGAGGCTGGGGTGTCGCCTGTGCGCACTTCCGCGCGAACCTCCACGTCGCGTCCGCCGCTCTCGCACAATGCGGCACGGATGCCGGCGAGCGGTTCGTCGAGGTTCTTGTGGATATCATTGCTCAGCGCTTTCAGGGGCGAGACGTACACGACACGCGTCTCATCCGTGAGCGTGCCGTCGAGTCCTTCACGAAACAACGCGTCCAACGACGCAAGAAACGCCGCCAACGTTTTTCCCGAGCCGGTCGGTGCGGCAATGAGCGTGTGCGCGCCGGATTGAATCGCCGGCCAACCGCGCCGCTGCGGCTCAGTCGGAGTCCCAAATGTCCGCTCGAGCCATCGCGCCACCGCAGGATGGAATTGGAACGCTTGCATTGCCCCGAGAGTATGCCATCAAGACGCTGCCATGCCTAATGGACGTCCGTTCGCTTCGCTTGACGCCTTGGTTTTCTACGCACCCATCGCTGCGGACGGGCGGGCGGATTCGGATTTTTCTTCCGGCTCGGCAGCCCGGTTGCTGATGTTATTTCCATCTCCGGGCTTTAGTGCCCAAAAGGTCAACGAGGACAGGATGGTGATGATCCCCAACGTCAGAAAGGCGTGGTGTAAGGCGCCAATAAACGCCGGGCCATGCACCTGTGGCAACCCGCCCAGGAAAAACGCAGCGATCACCGCCGCGAAAGCGACGCCAAAGCTGATTGAAAATTGCTGCGCCGTGCTGCCGATGCTGCTGGCTTTGCTGGCATCCACAGAATCGATATCGGCGTAAACCAGCGTGTTCATGCTGGTAAATTGCAGTGCTGACGCAAATCCCTGGCACAAACTCAGCAGGACGATTAGGGCCAGCGACGTGCCCGGCTGGACGAGACCGAAAACCATGATGAACACTCCGATCACAACCGTGTTCACAATGAGAACATTCCGATGACCAAACCGTGCCAGGATTGGCCGCGTCATCAATTTCATGCCGATTGCCGCCAGCGCTTGCGGAATCGTCAGTAAACCCGCCTGCCACGGCTCGTAGCCCAAGCCGATCTGATACAACAGCGGCAACATGAAAGGCATTCCGGAAATACCCAGACGCGTAATACAGCCGCCGATGACCGAAATGCGAAACGTCCTGATTTTGAACAACTTCAAGTGCAAAAGCGGCGCTTCAACCTGTCTCGCATGCCATCCGTAAGCGCCGAGCAGGACGAACGAAATCACAAACAATCCAGCCATTTGCGCCCAAGGCAGGCTGTGCTTGCCAAAAATCTCCAGCACGTACGACAGCAGCGCAATGCCCGAACCGAAAAGTAGAAATCCCCGCCTGTCGAGCGGCGGCGAATTAGCGTCCCGGAAATCCGGCATAAACCGGTGCGCAAAAAACCACCCCAGGAGCCCAACCGGCAAATTGAGGAAAAAGATCATCCGCCATGGCATCCAATGCACGATCATACCGCCAGTGAACGGTCCCAAAAGGGGCGCAATCAGTGCCGGGATGACGACAAAATTCATCGCGCGAATGAGCTCCGACTTCGGAAAAATCCGCACGAGGGCCACGCGCCCAACCGGCATCATCATGGCACCGCCCATTCCCTGAATGATCCGCGACACAACCAACATCGGCACATTTGCCGCCAGACCACACAGCAGCGAGCCGAGGGAGAACAGCGCAATCGCCGTCTGAAAGACCCGTCGTGTCCCGAACCGATCTGCCACCCAGCCGCTGATTGGAATGAAGACGGCGAGGCTCAGCATGTAGCTGGTGAGCACCGCCTTCAAACTCAAGGACGGAACGTTGAGGCTCGCCGCCATGGTCGGGACCGCCGTATTGATGATTGTGGCGTCCAAATTTTCCATGAACAACGCCACCCCGACCACCCATGGTAGAACTTTCTTATCCGGCTTGATCGCCTGCGCGGGATTCGGCGAGCCACTCATGGGATAGCGTCGTCATCATTGCAAGTCTTTGAAAGCGAATCAGTTAATCGCCGATATTTAAACATGTCAGCTTTGAGGGCCGCTCAAGAACTCTTTGGCGAGCGCACTGTAAGCCATTGCCCCCACTCCGAATGGATCGTACTCCAGAATCGGTTTGCCGAAACTGGGAGCTTCGCCCAAGCGCACAGTCCGGGGAATCATCGTGGTGTAAACGCGTCCGGGAAAATGTTGCCGAACTTCCGCCGCGACCTGCTGGCTGAGATTTGTCCGTCCGTCGTACATGGTCATCGCGATCCCCTCGACGACTAGAGTCGGATTGACCGCCTGGATCCGGTCCACAACCTGGACGATCCGCGACAAGCCCTCCAGGGCGAAATATTCACATTGGAGCGGAATTAGCAGCGAATCCGCCGCAGCCAGCGCGTTCGTCATCAAAATCCCCAGCGAGGGAGGGCAGTCCAGAAAAACCAGGTCATAAGGCGCTTCTTCTCGCAGCGGTTGCAGCGCCTGCCGCAACCGGGTCAAATGATCGTCCAGACGCGCGACTTCGATTTCAGCGCCCGCGAGGTCGATGTCAGCAGGAATCAACGAAAGATTTTCAAAACGGGTCGGCATCATATGCCCGGAAATCTGCGATTCGCCAATGATCGGGCCATAGACGCTCTTTCCCTCCACGGACTCGATGCCCAGTGCACTTGTGGCATTTCCCTGGGGATCTAGGTCGACGAGCAAAACACGCTGTCCCAACGCAGCCAGGCAGACGGACAGGTTCACCGAGGTCGTCGTTTTCCCCACTCCGCCCTTTTGGTTGGCAACAGCAACAATCTTCATCCCGAGAGTTCATAGCGGGCACCGCGAAGGCGGACAAAGCATAATCTTGCCCAAACGCGTAATCGTAAGCGCCTTCCGTCCCGAAGGATTAGGCGTCAGATACGAGGTTCTACCCATCGATATTCCACGTCCCATCCCATTCGTCGGATGGCGGAAGATGATCGTATGCTTCACAACGCTGCAGCATCACTTTCGACACAGTGTCGTCGCCGGATGCCAGTAAATCGCGGTAAATCGCCGCGGCGGCCGAAAACTCCCGTCGCACATACAACTCATGGGCTTGAGCGGTCCGTTCGCAGCGTTCCTCAATTTTCGATGAAACTCCTCCACGCAATCCGGCCAACTCGTAAACCAACTCTCCTGCCGAAAGCCCTTTTGGACTCACTCGTTCCACGGGACGGACCACAACGGAACCCTCGACTTTGGCAAAGAGCTCGCCGCTTACAAGAATGCGTGTGCCGTAGATCTTGTTCAAACTTTGAAGCCGGCTCGTCATGTTCACGGCGTCGCCGATGATTGTGTAGTTCATCCGCACATCGCTTCCAATGTTCCCCACGATAACATTTCCGGTATGCAGTCCAAACCGTGTGTGGAAAAGCGGTGTCCCCCGCTTTGCCCATTCCGCCTGTAACCGCGTCAGCGTGCGCAAATTCTCCAGAGCCGCCCGGCAGGCATCCAGGGCGTGTTCGGAATTCTGACGCGGCGCGTTCCAGAACGCCATCACTGCGTCGCCCATAAATTTGTCCACAGTCCCCCCATGACTCGCGATTCCGGCACTCATCGCCCCCAAATATTCGCCCAAATGATCAACCAGCACATCCGGAGCCAGCCTCTCGGCCGTCGAAGTAAAGTCCTGAATATCAGAAAAGTAGATCGTTACTTCAGAAAGCTGGCCCCCCAATTCCGCCTCCCGACCGCTGGAGACCAGGTCGCGCACCAAATCCGACGGGACGTACTTGCTGAACGAACGCAGATTCGTCTTCATCTCCGTCATCGCTTGGGAAAGATGATCAAACTCCCGGATCATCGTCTTGGGCAACGGCTGCGAATCGAGCTCCAATCGGCCAATACGCTGCGCCTCCTGCTGGAGCAGCCGCATGCGCCCGCCCACGATGCGCGCAACCCGGATTGCGACAAAACCCATCGCCGCGCTGGCAACTACGAGCAGCGTGATACCCCATCTCCGGTTCGCGAGCAGCTCACCGACAATCTCGTCTCGAGGCAGAATCGTCACCACCACCCAACGAGGCAAACTGGGATCGCTCAACGCTTCCAGCGCACACAGATAGGACTTTCCCCCCTGCTCGAAATCGACATTGACGCCCCTTTCGAATCGACCCCCGTCACTTCGAGAACCGGCAGTATGCTTTTTGGCTGCCAACATTGCAGGTTGCGCCTGCAGAACCTGCATCAACTTTCCAGTCACCGGATCATCCAGTTTCAACGGTTTACCGGGCGCCCAGCCTTTGGCCGTATCGATAACAACATTCATATCTGGATGGGCGATCAACTTCATCCCCCCATCGGCGCGCACTTCGAAAACGACGGAATATCCCGTGAATTCATCGTCGAGTTGTTTCAAAAACTGACACAGCGTCCGCGTGTCAAAATCGACGTTCCAAACACCGAGCAGCTCACGCGACGGATTGAAAATCGGCGTTGCATACGTGGTGCCCGGCAAATCGCTAAATTCATAAGTCTCCGTCCAGACGCTTTTGCCCGCCTTGGCCGCCGTTTCGTAAAATGAGCTTCTCCTCGGATCGAAATAATTCCAAGGCGACACCGACGTCGATACGACGCTTTGGCCCTCCAGCTGGAAATCGTGGATCGTACGCTTGCCGTCCGGCGCATTCACATACGCCCGCACGCGAAGGTTGCCGTCGGCGTCCCTCTGCACCTGGCAATACTCGCCGGTCTGTTGCAACGCAAGGCCGACGTTCGAGAGCGATCGCTGCACCTGAAAGGATCGCGCCAGAAAAGGAAACAAGGATTTGAAATCCTCCGCCGACAAATTGCCCCTGCCAGCAACCAGTCGAGAATTCAGATCGTTTTGGTCAATGGCTGACCGCATTAAAGTCTCAATGCGGTCTTCGATGTTTTGGGACAATCGCGCGACGATCTGATTACCCAGTTTCTCAATCGTCCGTCTCTGGAAAAAGAAGGAAATCGTGACGATGCCGCCAATGGAAAGGATGACGAGACTCAGCGTAATGGCCGTTAGGAGCGACCGGAAGGAGAACAGGCGTTCGGAAGGCATCAGATCGCCAAACGTAGCCACACCCCGTCGCCCGACAAGCTCTGCAGTGGTTGTCCATGACGGGCGCGTCGTGACACACCGGAGTCCGTTACAACGCAAGCAATTGCAACTGCCACGGCAACAAGACGTTATGCGGCGGCTGAATACCAAGAGCGATGGATTCCATCGCTTGGCGAGGAGCAATGAGGGAGGGGTCGAGCTGGATTTCGGCGGCAGCTTTGTCCCGAATGGCTTTCAAACGGTCAAACTCCGCTTCCTGCTCGGGAGTCCAGCGGCGACGCGGCGAGAAAACCCGCTGCGGCCACTCCGATTGCGGCTGAGCAAGAGCGATTTGAACGGCTTCGTCGAAACGAATACGCCGCGGGCCACGAAGTTCGGTCAGTTGAACAGGATGACCCGAATCGATGGCAATAGCCGCCTGGATCATCTTGTCGTTGTTAAGAATATGAAAAACTGGTCGGTCTCGTTTTTCGGCTTCGAGTTCGCGCCATTTCCAGAGCTCGCGAAGGATCGCCGCACAACGTCCACGGAGATTGCCACTCCCGGAGATACGCCAGAGTTCATCGGGCTTTTTCAGACGATCTTTAGCGGCTTGCCTCCACGCTTGTTCACAGCTTTGGCGAAACCATTCTTCACGACCCAATTCGTGCAATCGAGCATCTAGAATATCGCGAAGCGGCAGCAAATAGTGGGTGTCGTTCCGCGCGTATTCGATCATCGCATCGGGCAATGGCCGTTGGTTCCAATTCGCCTTTTGCGAACCCTTGGCCAGTTCAACTCCGAGGAAACGTTGGACGAGCGCCGCATAACCCACCTCGGTTTCACCGATGAGCCGTGCGCCGATCAGCGTATCGAAGACGCCTCCGACCAAAATGCCAACGCGGCGGAGCATCCGGAGGTCAAAATCGGCGCCTTGCAGAACGATTTCCTTGTCACGCAAGGCTTCGGCAAGCGGCTCCAATGAAATATCCGCCAGCGGATCGATAATCTCGTCCGCCCCTGGAATGCTTATCTGGATGAGACACAGCTTTTCCCGGTAGGAATGCAGGCTGTCCGCCTCGGTGTCGACGGCGATGACGGAAGCGGCGGATAATTTTGCGGAAAATCCGGCGAGGGCCCGAGTGGAGTCGATCAGCGACCCATTGTTTCTGGAGAGGGTAGGTTCCGGTGCGACTGACTTGTTCACCGGAACATGAGCAGTTCTGCGTTGGACTTGGTTGCCTTGACGTTGGTCACGAGCAATTCCATCGCTTCGACCGGTGGGAGCGCGGCCAGTTTTTTGCGCAACACGCCAACGCGCTGAAATTCGTCGGGGTGATAAAGCAATTCATCTCGCCGTGTGCCGGATTTCAAAATGTGAATTGCGGGGTACACCCGTTTTTCGACGAGAGCACGGTCGAGGTGCAGTTCCATGTTACCCGTGCCTTTGAACTCTTCAAAAATCACGTCGTCCATGCGACTGCCCGTCTCGACGAGCGCGGTGGCCAGAATGGTGAGGCTTCCACCTTCCTCAACGTTGCGAGCAGCACCGAAAAAGCGCTTCGGCTTCAACAAAGCCGACGCCTCGATACCGCCGGACATTGTACGGCCTTTGCCAGGCTGCAGGTTGTTGTAACCGCGGGCAAGACGCGTGATGGAGTCCAGCAAAATGACAACGTGCTGGCCGAGTTCGACAAGGCGTTTGGACCGCTCGATGACGAGGTCAGCGACCTGCGTATGCCGCTGCGGGTTTTCATCGAAAGTCGAGCTATAGATCTCCGCATCGACGGAGAGCTTGAAATCCGTGACTTCCTCGGGCCGCTCATCCACGAGAAGCAGGATGAGATGAATTTCCGGCGCTGTCACCCGAATGGATTTCGCGATTTCCTTGAGCATGATCGTCTTGCCTGCACGGGGCGGCGCGACGATAAGCCCGCGCTGGCCACGACCCAGTGGTGAAATGAGGTCGATGACGCGGGAGGTGATCGAGTTGGTGACAGTATTTTCGAGGATGATCCGTTTGTCCGGAAAAAGCGGTGTGAGATTGTCGAAATGCTTCGTTTCGCGCCACTCTTCGGCCGGAACGCCTTCGATCGTCTCGATGAATTCCAGCGCCATAAATTTCTCCTTGTCGCGCGGCGGCCGGATCGTGCCAGAAACCTTGTTGCCCGTGCGCAAGAAGAAGCGCTTGAGCATTTGCGGAGCGATATAGACGTCGTCCGGCAAAGGCTGGAAACTGTATTTCGGCCAGCGGAGGAAACCGTAGGTTTCGCCGGTGGGCTCGATCATACCTTCGACGCGGATTTTGACACCCTGGGCGAGCAGGTACCGCACGATATCGAGGACGATATGATGCCGGGATCGCTCCTGTGTGAGGCGGATACGAGCGCTGCGAGCGAGCTCGAGGAGCTGGATAAACGTCGCGTTGTGCAGCTCGTCGAGGTGGATTTCGCCTTCAATCTTTCGCCCGCCCAGTTTCAAATCGGGCTTGGGCGGCGGCTCAGGCGCGACCAGCGTCGGCGCAGGCATTTCCGCTGTGGCCGTAGTCGTCGCTTCGGCTGAGTTCTCGGGAATCGATTGCCCGGAATTCGGGACGTTGTCTTCAAGCATAACGCAATTTCAAGCGTTCCACGGCCAGGATGACCTGGCTCTCCAGGACCGCTTTGGTGTGATCATTCCAAATTACAATATCTGCCCGTTGGATTTTGGCATCCTGAGGCATTTGAGAGTCGATGACGCGGCGGGCGGTTTCGGAAGACCAGCCTCGGTTCCCGGACAACCGTCGGATTCTCCGGTCGTCGGACGCCGCCACTACGATAACGCAATCGCACCAACTGTCACCCTGCGTTTCGTATAGAAGCGGGATCTCCGCAACGAAATAATCGCCCGAATTGCGAAATTCTTTGCTTCGCCTGCTCCATTCGTCGCGAACCAGGGGATGAAGAATGCCTTCCAGAGCCCGGCGACAAGCTTCGTCCACGAAAACAAGCTCACGCAATTTTTCGCGATCGACCCGCCCATCCGGCGCGATCATCCCCGCACCGAAAGTCGCGCGAATCTGTTCAGCGACCACCGGGTCGCCATCCAGCAATCGCCGGACGGCAGCATCGGCGGAAAACGATTCAACCTTGCTGGTCTCCGACAGGTGCCGGACCAGAAGCTCCGTTGCGGTCGTTTTGCCCGTAGCCACACCTCCAGTGACTCCAAGGACGGGCATAACCAGTTCCTATTTCGAAAAATCAGGCAAGGGCTGCGGCTGTTCGGGCTGCAGAGGCTCGACCGTTTCCTCTTCCAGTTCCTCTTGATTGACAGGTTGTCCGGCGGGGTTCATCAAGCGCGCAGTGACAAAAACAACGAGGTTGCGTTTGATGTGCTGATCTGAGCTGGAGCGGAACAGACGTCCGAT
>DATDAW010000064.1:0-13920 GCA_036525185.1 Chthoniobacterales bacterium
GGGCTCGGGAATCACAGGGGCGTTAATGGTAAGGTTCCAACTTGGGATGGTCATAGTTTGCCCATTGCCGTCCCAAGTATCGTCCAGAATATAAAGACTCCAAGACCCGTTAGGATTAGTGTTGTTAAAGATCGAAGCGAAGGTTGCGGTGCCCGCTGGCCCGGGATTGCCGTAGGGGCCGGAAGGGGCGGGCGATGGAAAGTTGTCGGCGCCGTTGTTGGTTGGCTTGAAGGTGCCGCCGCTGAGGGCAGCACCAACGGGTAGAAAGCTGGCGGCCGCATCGCTCAGTGTAATGGTAAGCGGGCCGACGGCGGTGCTAGTGGGAGCACCGACGTCTGACCAGATGATCAGGTTGGCTCCCGTGGGGCCGACCAGCAACATATCCAGATCGTCCGCAAAACCCGTCGTGGAGAAGTTATTCAGCGTCAGGGTTACATTATTTCCCGAGATGGGAATAGTTTGCAGGCCGCTGACATTGATAGTGCTCGGATAAGAAGAGGCAAGGGTTGGAGATGTGGGAATTGGGTTCGCATCGATGAGAGTAATGGAACCTCCGTTGAAAACAGCTCCCTGACTTTCGGGAACTGCGGTGAGACCAATGAAGCCGATAGAAGAAACTGCCGCAAGCAGCAGAGAACGAGGAAGAATTTTAACGCCATCGCTCTTGGCGGGGGTAGTGCGACGAATCTTACACATGGCCGCCTCTATAAACTGAATTCCATCTACTTGGAAAGATAAAATTAGAAAAACTTTCACAGTCGTCCCCTAGGCGTGTTTTGGATCATTTGCACGCCTGAGCGAGTGGCAGCCAGATAATCAGACCCTGCTGCCGGGCTGGGGGTGTCAGTCAATCTGTGATATGCAGTCAGAGTGCTGAAAAACGGTCAATCGAAAGAGTTAAAATAGATGCTGGCAGATTTCGATTTTCGGCTGGCATCTTCTGACGTAGAAGGCGATAAGATCCTCTCTAATATTCATGATCGATCGTTACCAACTGCCTCTGGATTTCCCGGCTGCTGCCCTCCGTGCCGATCTGGGCAAAATCGCGCCTTCGGAATGGATACCCCATTTTAACAAGGGATACTATGATGGAGACTGGAGCGGCATCGTATTGCGCGGCGCAAGCGGACGGTGCGATACATTGCACATCGGCGAGCCTTTCGAGACGGGGTTTGTTAATACGCCCGTGCTTGACCGGTGTGAGTGTTTTCAAGAGGTGATTGCGGCCTTCGAGTGTTCCGTGAAATCGGTCCGACTGCTTCGCCTCAGTGCAAGATCTGTCGTTAGAGAGCATCGGGATTACGACCTGGGCTATGAAGCGGGCGAGATCCGACTCCATGTGCCAGTGTTAACCAATTCCCGTGTGGAGTTCTATCTCCGGAACCGCCAGGTGTCGATGGGAGAAGGCGAGGTGTGGTATCTCGACTTGGGTTTGCCTCATCGGGTTGCAAATCTCGGGGAGACGCCGCGCATTCATCTGGTGCTCGATTTGCAGGTGAACGATTGGCTGCGTTCGCTCATACCGTTCGAGACGCCCGGAGATGACGAAATCCCTGTATTGGATATGGATCCTTCCCTGGCGGCGGCCAATCTGGAAAAGTTCCGCGAGCGGGTTCGCCTCGACCTCGAGCTGCAAAGGACGTTTTCTGAGATTTTTGATCGCCAGCTTTTCGCCGAAGAATTGGTTCGCGTGGGGCGGGCGACCGGCTACGACTTCAACCCACGGGATGTGGAGGAGGTTCTCCGTTCCGAGCGGCGGGCCTGGAATGCGCAATGGACAGTGTGACCGATGCCGGTTTGTCGCGGGACTGGATGCCTGGCCGGGTGGTCTGGACAGACGGAGCGCCTCGTGTGGAGTGGGTTTATTTCCCGGAACGACGGTTCGCTGAACCTTTCTTCGAGGCGACCCTGCAAACCATCATGCGCCGGCCGTTTAATCTTCTTTTTCGGCATAACACGTCCATGGAATTCCTTGAGCAATGGGCAGACACGCATCGAGGCATACCGCCGACGGGATTCATTTTTCACGTGTCACGCTGCGGGTCGACGCTTCTTTCGTCGCTGCTTGGCAGGCTCTCCGGCGCCGTCGTGCTTTCCGAGCCTGGTCCCGTCGATGCCGTGTTGCGCGCCCATCTTCGGGATGGCGGTTTGGCGCGTGAGATTCAAATTTCCTGGCTGCGTGCCATGGTGAGCGCGTTGGGCCGGCCCATTGATGCTTCGCCGGGAAGGCTGTTCATCAAATTCGACGCGTGGAATGTTTTGGAATTGCCGCGTATTCGTGCAGCATTCCCCGACGTGCCATGGGTCTTTGTCTATCGGGATCCGGTGGAAGTGCTGGTCAGCGCGGTCCGCCGTCGTGGCGTCCATACGATTCCCGGCGCGCTGGAGCCAGCGCTATTCGGTATCGAGCTCACGGACGCGCTCCGGCTGTCGCCGGAGGAATATTGTGCTCGTGTGCTGGCGCGAATTTACGAGGCCGGGTTGCGATATCATGAGCCAGGGAGATCGGTGCTGGTGAACTACGTCGATTTGCCGGGGGCGGCTTGGGGCCAGGTCGCGGGTGCGTTTGATCTGAAATTGGCGCCGGACGAAGTTGAAGTGTTGGAAAATGCCGCGGAATCGAATCCGAAGACTGGCATGAATTTTTCGCCGGATTCGCTGGAGAAACGTCAATCGGCGACCGATGCGATCCGTGAAATGGCTGCAAAATGGCTGCGCGGACCTTGGGAAGAGTTGGAAGTGATCCGCCTGTGCGGGGCGTGATTGGGTTTCGGAAGTCGCGGAATTGGACAAGAGCGGGGACATTTCATCGAAACATCCCTGCCAAAATACCGAAATGATGGTAGGGCGGTTTCGATGAAATCGCCGGAGACACCGTCGACACTGGATCCGGAGCGAGACCGCAAGGAACTCCTCGAACTCCTGTTTGCGCACGTGGCGGAGGCGATTTTTCTCGTGGAATCCGGCGGGCGGATTGTGGAGGTCAACCCGGCCGCCTGCGCGATGACCGGCTACACCCATGAAGAGCTGATTGGCATGCATCCGTGGGATTTCGTGACGAGCGCTTCCTCGGAAGAAATCGTCGCGTTGATGGAGGGGATGGAGCGGGGGACGCCTGTTACGGTCCAGCGCATTTTCCGACGCAAGACAGGTGAACTACGGACGATGGACTTGCGGGTGGCGCGATTTGGCTGTCCGGAACGGGAGCTGTTTGTGGCTTCCTGTCGTGATCTTACGGAGCAAAAGGCTTTGGAAGCCCGTTTGCGGGATCTCAACCAACGGCGGTGGGCTGAGGAAGAATTGCGCCGGCTGAACACCGAACTTTCGCAACAAGCGATTCATTTGCGGGAGGTCAACCAAACCCTGCTGGACAGCGAGCAACGGCTCAGGCTGGCCATTGAGACGGGACGAATCGGTTTGTGGGTATGGAATTCGACAGACGTGACCAATTCCGGGGACTGGTCCAACCGGTTGAAGGAGATTTTTGGACTACCCCTGAATGCTGAGGTGACACACGACATGTTTCTAAAGTGTGTGCATCCGGAAGACCGCGAGCGCGTGGATCAGAGCGTGATGCAAGCATTGAGCGGAGCCAGCGGCGGCGAATACCGCGAGGAATACCGCACGATTCATCCCCGCGACGGATCGGAACATTGGGTGACGGCTCGGGGTCAGGCGTTCTTTAATTCCGAAGGCCAGGCCATCCGTTTCATTGGCACGGTTATGGACATTACCGAGCGCAAGCTTGCTGAGGAATCGTCCATCCGTCTCAACCTCGAACTGGAGCAGCATATTGCGGAACGCACAGCCGACCTGAAGCGGACCAATCGGGCTCTGAAGATTGAGATCGAGGAGCGGAAAAAAGTCGAAGAAGCGCTGAAACGAAGTGAGGACTATTTGCGGCTGGCGATTGACACCATTCCCGGCTTGGTGTGGAGCTCCTTGGCGGACGGCCATATCGAGTATTTGAACAAACGTTGGCTCGACTACACGGGCCTCACGCTCGGGCAGGCCAGCGGTTGGGGCTGGCAGGTGGCCATTCATCCAGACGATCTTTCCGGCCTTGCGGAGTATTGGAAATCGATCCTCATGGCGGGTGAAGCCGGCGAATACGAGGCGCGGCTGCGGCGATTCGATGGTGAATATCGCTGGTTCCTTTTCCGTGGGGTACCTCTTTATGACGACTCAGGAACATTGGTGAAATGGTATGGCACCAATACGGACATTGAAGATTTGCGGGCTTCAGAGCATCTGGCCCGCGGTCAGTTGAAGGCTCTCACCAATACCCTGGATTCGTTGTCCCAGGAATCCGATCCGGATAACCTGCCCCGCCATGTAGTGAACAATATTCTTGCCCAGCTTGGTGCTTTCAGCGTCACGATCTGGGAGCGAAATGGAGAACAGCTCGATTTGTTGGGTGTGACCGACGAAGAAAAGTTTAGGACCCGGCGCGAGGCGGAATATTTCGAGGGCAGCATTCCAGTCAGCGGCCACGCGCCCCCGCTTTGGGTCGAGGGTCTTCAGACCGGATCGCATATTGTGGTCGAGGACATCGACACGGAGATTCCCCGCATCATTCTGAGCGATGGCCGCACCGCGAAATGGCCGAAAGAACATCTCACGCGGCCCTTCGCCAATTTAAAAGCCCACCTGACCGCCCAAGGCGTACGCGCCGCGCTCATTTCGCCCATGACTCTGGCCGGGCAGCTGGCCGGAATTATCGGCATACGTTTCACGGGGACCCGGGTTTTTCAGCGGGACGAAATCGACCTGACAAAGGCACTGGCCCACCACGCCATGCTGTCGATCCAGCTCATGCGTCTTTCCCAACAAAGTCGCCGGGCGGCGGTGGCTGCGGAACGGAACCGGATGGCCAGGGACATCCACGATACCCTCGCGCAGGGCCTTACCGGCATCATCGTCCAGCTCGAAGCGGCCGAGGACGCGCAGGCTCGAGGCCTTACCCGGGATGCAGTCGCCCACGTCGAACGGGCAAGCGACCTGGCGAGAGAGAGTTTGCAAGAAGCGCGGCGGTCGGTGAACGCACTTCGCCCATTGGTCCTGGCTGAGAAAAACCTATGTGTGGCGCTGGAGGAGTTGATCGGGAAAATGACGATGGGCACGAATTTGCGCGCCGAATTCACATTTCAACGTCAGCCGCATGCCCTGCCACAAGCGTGGGAAGATAATCTCTTGCGCGTGGGCCAGGAGGTCTTGACGAACACGATCCGGCACGCACGAGCCACTCATTTCAAGGCACATCTTGTTTTCGATCCGGAAATGATTCGCATGGAATTGCGCGATGATGGCAGGGGGTTCGATCCCGAGTCACGACATGATGGGTTTGGGCTGCGGGGAATCAAAGAACGCGTTGAGTCGATGGGCGGCAAATTGACGATTGAAAGCGCGGAGGGGAAGGGGACAGCCATTGTGGTCGATCTGCCACTCGCGAATTATTCTGAGACCTTGGAACCATGAGAAACGCATTCACGACGAAACCTGATGTCGCGCAGACGGGCAAAATCCGGGTGTTGATTGCTGATGATCATGTGACCGTACTGGAAGGGCTGGCGGCGATGATCGGGCGACAGCCGGACATGATGGTGGTCGCCGAAGCGGCGGATGGTCGGGAAGCCGTTGAGCTTTGGACCCAACATCATCCCGACGTCGCGCTGCTCGATCTCCGCATGCCGACGCTGGATGGCGTCGGCGCCATCGAACAAATCCGCAAACAGGATGGCGCGGCTCGGGTCATCGTCCTGACGACGTATGATACCGACAATGAGATTCTACGGGCGATCAAAGCCGGGACGAAAGCCTATCTCTTGAAGGACGCGCACCGCGAGGAGTTGCTGGACTGTATCCGCAGAGTCAACCGGGGCGAGACGTGTATTCCGGCATCCCTCGTGGAAAAACTGGCTGCAGGTCTGTGCAGCGAATCTCTCACGGGCAGGGAGTTGAACGTGCTGGAACTTTTGGCGCGCGGAAAGAGCAACAAGGAGATCAGCGTGAATCTCTACATTAGCGAAACGACCGTGAAAACCCACCTGCGCAGCATCTTTCGCAAACTGAATGTTCTGAGCCGGACCGAGGCCATCATGGTCGCCAATCGTCGTGGGCTGGTTCAGATTTGATTAGGCAAGCGCCTGCCGAAAATCGGCGGCGGTTGGAAAACCGCCCCTCTTGTATTGGTCTCCGGAACGTCTGTCTGTCCGTCACGGCGCAAGAGAGTTCGCGCATGCGTATTTGCCAAATTTGTGTTTTTCCGCTTTTCTGAGTTCCCGTTTTCCCATGCTCTCATCCCCCCTTGACGTCTCCGCCATCGAACAGCGTATCGAGGATCTGCTCGCGCAGATGACCCTTGACGAAAAAGTCTCCCTTTGCCATGCCGGATCGAAGTTTGCCGTCGCTGCCATTCCCCGGCTGGGTATTCCGGAGTTCTCGATGTCAGACGGGCCTCATGGCGTGCGACAGGAAATTTGCAAGGACAGCTGGGATCCGGTGGATACGGAGGAGGACCGGGCGACGTACCTGCCGACGGGCACGGCGCTCGCGGCGACGTGGAATCCCGAGGCTGCCTACCGTTTCGGCACGGTGCTCGGTGCAGAAGCGCGGCATCGTGGCAAGGACATCATTCTCGGCCCTGGCATCAACATTGTCCGCACGCCTTTGTGTGGGCGGAATTTTGAATATTATGGCGAGGACCCGTTCCACATTGCGAAGCTCGTCGTGCCGGAAATTCGCGGGATCCAGAGCCAGCCAGTGGCGGCGTGCGTGAAGCATTACGCCGCCAACAGCCAGGAGTTGAACCGCCACGGGGTTGATGCCCGGATGGATGAACGGACGCTACGGGAAATCTATCTGCCGGGATTCGAAGCGGCGGTGATTGAAGGCGGCAGCATCACCGTAATGGGTGCCTACAACAAGTTCCGCGGCCAGTATTGCTGCCACAACGCGTATCTCGTGAACGACATCCTCAAGGGCGAATGGGGATACGACGGCTGTTATATCTCCGACTGGGCTGGAGTTAAAGACACGGTCGAAGCCGCGAACTTCGGCTGTGACATCGAGATGGGCACCTCGAACAACTACGAGAATTTTTTCCTGGCACGCCCGTTCCGAGAGGCGATCCAACGAGGCGAGCTGGACGAAGAACTCGTCAATGACAAGGTCCGCCGCAACCTGCGCGCAATGTTCCGGGCCGGAGTGTTCGATCCGGACCGTCCTCCGGGCGAGCGCAACACTGCAAAGCACCATCAGGTTGCCCTCG
Source organism: Chthoniobacterales bacterium (assembly GCA_036525185.1). Taxonomy (GTDB): domain Bacteria; phylum Verrucomicrobiota; class Verrucomicrobiia; order Chthoniobacterales; family DASVRZ01; genus DATDAW01. The sequence continues at coordinate 7,271 of DATDAW010000064.1, forward strand.
AAATTGCTCGCGAAGCCATTGTGCTCCTGAAAAACGAGGGCGCCGTGCTGCCACTTGACCGGAAAACGCTCAAGCGGCTGGTGGTTATTGGAGATAACGCTGTTACCAGGCACTCTCCCGGTGGCCAAAGCTCAGGCGTGAAGGCGCTCTACGAGATTACACCGCTGGAAGGCTTGCGAAGCCACCTCGACGATTCTGTTGAGATACAATTTTTCCAAGGTTACCCAACAGCAACCGGCGAATCGGAGCACATCGATACGCGCTACCTCGGCATCGCGGATGAAGGCGCGGGAACTCATGGCTGGAAGGCTGCTTACTGGCAAAAACGCAGTTTTACCGGTGATGTGATTCGCCGTGCGGAAGCTGCAGTCGATTTTGAATGGAATGACTCCGCGCCATTTGCGGGCAGCACAGATCAATTTTCCGCAAAGTGGGAAACCGTTCTTACGCCGCCGGAGACAGGTTCCTACGATTTCGTGCTCGAAGGCGCTCATCAAGCCTGCCTGGTGATCGACGACAACGTGGCGATTTACCGCGTCGATGGCGGTGCGGTGACCACGGGGAAGTCGCTCGAACTCGAGGCCAATCGCGCCTACAAGCTGCGTATTGATGTGTGGCACTCACGTCCAGGCTTGCGCGTCAGGCTCGGTTGGATTCCGCCTTGGGCACGCAAGGCCGAGAGTAGCGACGAGGAATTGCTTGCCGCCGTCCAATCGGCCGACGCCGTGCTCTTCTTTGGAGGCCTGAGTCATCAGTATGATCTCGAGGGCGCCGACCGAAAGGACATGCAGCTTCACGAGGGGCAGAACGAATTGATCGCGAAGATCGCTGGCCTGAATCCAAAGACTGCTGTGATCCTGGTCAGCGGTTCGCCTGTCGAGATGCCATGGGTGGATCAGATACCCGCCATTGTGCAGATGTGGTATGCCGGCATGGAAGGCGGCAACGCAGTGGCCGATGTGGTGCTCGGCGATGTGAACCCCTCCGGCAAGCTGCCAATGACTTTTCCCAAACGACTGGCCGATTCGCCCGGCCACGCGCTGAACGACTACGAGGCTGACGTCTGCCATTACAAGGAAGGCATCTTTGTCGGCTATCGCTGGTTTGATGCGGAGCAAATCGAGCCGCTCTTCCCGTTCGGTCACGGTCTGAGTTACACGCAGTTCGCCCTGTCGGACATCGAAGTGGCAACGACTGGTGACGGTGCAACCGTTTCGCTTACCGTCACAAACACGGGGCCACGTGCTGGCACGGAGGTCGTGCAGATCTATGTCGGCCAGCCTAAATGCTCCATCGAGCGCCCGGTGCGGGAGCTGAAAGGTTTTGTCAAAGTCCCGCTCCAGTCCGGCGAATCCCGTCGCGTCGAGATCCTCCTCAACCCGCGCGCGTTCGCCTTTTGGAGCGTGGAAAAGAACGGCTGGACGGTCGAGCCGGGCGAGTTCGTGATCGAGGCAGGCGTTTCGTCGCGCAACCTGACGTTGAGGAAGGTCCTTTACGTGTCCGCCCCCTGCGACGCTTCACGTTCCATAGGAGGTTAGGCCCGTTTTTGTTTATCCTTTCGGCTGATCACAAAACCACATCTCCCTGGCTGACCGCTGACCGACAAACACCCGCGCTCGGTGTAGGTCTTTCCGACGTCCCGGTCTCATTCGAAAGGATGACCTAAAAGTAGGCCTTTGGCCCGGCGAAAAAATCAGCGGCATGGTCAATGGCGCGTGAACGGTGCGCGCCGCATGATGGTTCCATGCCAGCAGACGACTACAGGACTCGAGAAGACAGCCGTTTGCAGCGCCCGTTCGTCCCGCCCGTCTGGGTGAACCCAATAAACTGTCGTGGCGAAATCCGACCCGACCCGACAGGCGTCCTGGCGGAGAGGTCCCCCGTCGAGAGCACACTTCCGAGGAGGCCGCAACGATGAGCGCGGATTCGACGGATAGAGGACTGCTAACCCCTGACAATTGCGTGGTGATCTTCATCGATCATCAGCCGCAGATGTTTTTCGGCGAAACCAGCATCGACCGGCAGGTCCTGCTCAATAACCTTCTGCTGCTGGCGAAGGCGGCAGGAATCTTCGGTGTGCCCGTGATCCTGACGGCCGTTGAGTCGAGGGAATTCAACGGGGACATCATCCCTGAACTTCGGGATCGGTTCCCTGGCGTGACGCCGATTGGACGCTCCAGTATGAATGCCTGGGACAGTCTGAAGTTCGTTACGGCGGTCAAGCAAACCCGGCGGAGGAATCTCGTCATCGCGGCGCTGTGGAGCGAGGTCTGCCTGGCCATGCCTGCCCTTCAGGCGCTCGCGGACGGTTATTTCGTCTATGCGGTGGAGGATGCTTCTGGCGGCACGAGTCTCGTCGCACACCAGGCGGCGCTGCGACGGATCGAACAGGCCGGCGCCGTTCCCGTGACGGCGCTCCAGTTGCTGCTTGAGTTCCAGCGCGATTGGGCTCGAAGCGAGCACTACGATGCCGTGATGGACACCGTAAAGGCGCACTGCGGGACTTACGGCCTGGGCGTGGAATACGCGAATATCCACCTTGCGCAAAGGAACCGGCGGCCTTGAGGCAGGTTGATGCGGGAAATACCGCCCCACGAATTTCGATAAATAGCACACCAACAACCACCAACCATGAACCACTACCATCAACTCTACACTCCGGAAGACAGCGCCGTCGTCTTCATTGATCACCAGCCACAGATGACCTTCGGCGTTGCCAGCATCGAGCGGGCATCGTTGATCAATAACGTGACGCTTCTCGCCAAGGTCGCGAAAGAATTCAACGTCCCTGCCGTTCTCACCGCGGTGGAGACAGAATCCTTCAGCGGTTACATCTGGCCGCAATTGCTCGATGTGTTTCCCGGTCAGCCGGTTGTTGAACGGACTTCAATGAATTCCTGGGATGACGCCGGTTTCCGCGCGGCCATCGAGGCCACGGGCAAAAAGAACATTCTCATGACCGGCCTTTGGACGGAAGTCTGCGTGACCTGGCCGACCATCGAAATGCTCGGCGCCGGGTACAATATCTACGTCGTGGAGGATTGTTGCGGGGCGACTTCCCCGGCAGCCCATGAAGCATCGCTGTCCCGGATGGTGCAGGCGGGCGCGGTGCGTCTGACGACGATTCCTGCTTTGCTGGAATGGCAGCGCGATTGGGCCAAGCGCGAGCATTACGACAAGCTGATGGGCCTGATCAAAGCGCAGGGTGGCGCTTATGGCGTTGGTGTAGAGTACGCTTATACGATGGTTCACCACGCGCCGCAATCGGCCGTGAAACCACAGATTGTCCCGAAGAAAGCCGCACACTAGCAAACTGTCGCGGCGGTCCTGCGGCTGCGGGACCGCCGCAATAAAGGCCGACCACCGACCGCTACCATTAAAAATGAGCGAGCCGATTCACATCGCCATCACTCGGCGCGTCCGCAAAGCGCACGTTGCGGAATTCGAACGCGCTCTGGCGGATTTTGCGAGTCGCTCTTTGGCGGAACCTGGAGCGCGCGGGGTGCATTGTTTATATCCGCCACCGGGCTCCGCCTCGACGGAGTATGGCATCCTCCGCACCTTTGCCAGCACCGTTGACCGTGATGCCTTTTACGAGAGCGCTCTTTACAAAGACTGGCTGGCTCGCATTGAGCCGATGGTTGAAGGCGAAGCCTCGTATCGGCAGCTGACTGGTCTTGAAGCCTGGTTTCGCGACCCTCATGGCCGCGTTCCTCCGCGCTGGAAAATGGCTTTGCTAACCTGGATGGCCGTGTGGCCGGTTAGCATGCTCGTGCCCGCGATCCTGGTGCCGCTGCTGGGCCCCAACGTCCCTAAAGTCCTTACGTCCGGAGTCGTTTCCGCCGGCATTGTCATCATCCTTACCTGGGTCGCCATGCCGCTGCTGGTCAAGCTCGCCCATCCGTGGCTTCACCCTTCAACCCAACCAACGAAAAAGTCATGAACACAGTCGCCGATCTCATTCTCCAAAACGGACGTATCACTACCCTCGACCCGCGGCATCCGGAGGCAAAGGAAGTTGTCATCGTGGACGGCCGCGTCGCAGGGGTCGATAATGCCGCGGAATTTCAACGCGGCCCAGAGACAAAGGTCATCGACCTCAACGGCCGCAGAGCCATTCCCGGTCTGTATGATTCCCACCTGCACGTCATTCGCGGTGGATTGAACTACAACATGGAGCTGCGCTGGGAGGGCGTGCCCTCGGTTTCGCTTGCCCTGGCCATGCTGCGCGAGCAGGTCGCCCGCACGCCGGCGCCGCAATGGGTGCGCGTGGTCGGCGGATGGAGCGAATTTCAATTCGCCGAGCGGCGTATGCCGACCCTGGACGAGATCAACGCCGCCGCGCCGGATACGCCTGTCTTTGTCTTGCATCTCTATTGCCGGGCGCTGCTCAACCGCGCGGCGCTCAAAGCCTGCGGTTATACGAAGGACACGCCGAATCCGCCGGGCGGCGAAATCGTTCGCGACAAGGCGGGCAATCCCACGGGAATGTTAGTAGCGCGTCCCAATGCAACCATTCTTTACGCAACTCTTGCCAAAGGACCCAAGCTTCCGCCGGAATACCAATATAATTCGACCCGGCATTTTATGCGGGAATTGAATCGCCTCGGCGTGACGAGTGTGTGCGACGCGGGCGGCGGTTTTCAGAATTATCCCGAGGATTACGAGATCATCCAGCAACTCCATCAGCGCGGTGAAATGACCCTGCGCATCGCATACAATCTTTTTACGCAGAAGCCAGGCGGCGAACTCGAAGATTTCGTCCGTTGGTCGAAGATCGTGAAGCCGGACCAAGGGGACGATATGTTCCGATGCAACGGTGCGGGTGAAATGCTCGTTTTTTCGGCGGCGGATTTTGAGGACTTCCTGGAGCCGCGTCCGGATTTGGAAGGGAAACTGGAGAGCGAATTGGAACGGGTGGTGCATTTCCTGGCGGAAAATCGCTGGCCCTTCCGGCTGCACGCCACCTACGACGAATCGATCAGCCGGTTTTTGAACATTTTTGAGAAGGTTAACAAAGACGCTCCGCTTGAGGGTCTGCATTGGTTTTTTGATCATTGCGAGACGATCTCCGATCGCAACATTGAGCGTGTCAAAGCGCTCGGAGGAGGCATTGCCATTCAGCATCGCATGGCTTTTCAAGGAGAATACTTTGTGGACCGCTACGGTGCGAAGGCGGCCGAGCGCACACCGCCCATCCGGCGGATGCTGGAGATGGGTGTGCCCGTCGGCGCGGGCACCGATGCGACGCGCGTCGCGAGCTACAATCCGTTTGTGTCCCTTTACTGGATGACTACTGGAAAAACATTGGGCGGTTTGGCGCTCTATCCCGATAAAGCTCTGCTTAGCCGGGAGGAAGCCCTTCGGCTTTACACGCAGGGCAGCACCTGGATGTCGCGCGAAGAAGGAAAACGCGGCGCCATTGCCGTGGGGCAGCTTGCCGATCTGGTGGTGCTAACAAACGACTATTTCACGGTTCCCGATGAGGAAATCAAATCTCTCGAATCGGTTTTAACGATTCTGGGCGGGAAACCGGTTTATGCCGTGGAGGAATTCAAGCCGCTCGATCCCGATGCGCTGCCGGTCATGCCGGACTGGTCGCCAGTGGTCCGCTATCCCGGCTATTGGAGGCAGAGTTTCACATCGCACCTTCAAGAGCATGCGCATGGCTGCAGTTGCGGTCACGAGCATCACGTTCATCAACCCGCAAAGAGCAATCCCTTCAACATTCCGCAATGGATGCTGGGGGCGCGCGGCCTGCTCGACGGCGGCTGCGAATGCTTCGCGTTCTAATGGGGCTTCTGCTTCTGCGCGGCGTGACGGGTTTGATGATTTTTTACATTCACGGCTGGCATAAACTGCTAGGTGGAATCGACTATCTCCGGAATGATACGCCGTGGAAACTTGTCGAAGAAATCGGTGAAATGCATTTTCCCGCGCCGGTCGTCTCCGCCTTCGCAGCGACCGTCGTGCAGCTTGTCTGCGGGCTGTTTTTGGCCGCGGGATTCTGGACGCGACCCAGCGCCATCCTGTTAACAGGGGCGCTGGTCGTGGCCATTCTGCAGAACTTGCTCTCCGGACGTGATCCTCAACTGGCAATCCTCTACACGCTAAACGTGGCATCCTTCGCGCTGATCGGCGGCGGTCGGTTGTCCCTGGACGCAATGTTGCAAAGACAGGGCGGTGAATGACACGAATATTATGAATAAAAGAATCAAAGTCGGCCGTGAAAATTCTGCTGACATAGAGCTTTACTACGAGGACCTCGGAACGGGCAAACCGGTTGTCCTCATTCATGCATGGCCTCTGGATGGTCGGTCGTGGGAAAAACAAACGACCGCTCTGCTCAAGGCGGGTTACCGGGTCATCACCTACGATCGGCGGGGATTCGGTGGGTCCAGCCGGCCCAGCGCCGGTTACGATGTCGACACGCTTGCGAAGGACTTGCATACGCTCATTACGACTCTTGATCTTCAGGATGTGGCGTTGGTGGGTCTGTCCATGGGCGGCGGTGAAATCGCCAGGTATATAGGCACTTACGGTTCCGAACGCGTAAGAAAGGCGGTCCTTATCGGGACAGTTACACCGTTTCTTCTGAAGACGCCCGACAATCCCGGGGGAGTGGATGGCGCCGTTTTCGATGGGATTCA
>DATDAW010000065.1:0-33581 GCA_036525185.1 Chthoniobacterales bacterium
GGGCTTCGATATTTCTGCGCGTTATTTTCGAATGGGTATAAAAGCCACACCTGCGCGATCTGGCCAGGCACCAGACCACCCATCTAAATTTCGCGATCAGATTCCGATCGTTTGTTAGCCCTTTGCGGCGCCTGCTGTCAAACCGGCCACAATTCGGTATTGGAAAACGAGAACAAGCACGATCAGGGGAACCGTGACCACCATCGACGCTGCCATGATCGAACCCCACGGTTGCTCAAATGCACTCGTCCCACTGAACTGCGAGATTGCCACCGGCACGGTTTTCATGTTGTCGGTGACGGTAAACGTCAGCGCGAACAAGAATTCATTCCAGGCCGCAATAAACGCCAGTAATCCCGTAGAAACCAGTCCTGGAATGGTTAGCGGCAGCAGAATCTGCCAGAATACCCGCATCGGCGACGCCCCATCGACGTAGGCGCTTTCTTCCAATTCTTTGGGCAGACCACGAAAATACTGTGTCATAACCCAAATCGTGAACGGCATTGTGAAGATGAGATAGGTAATGATCAATCCAGCGTGAGTATTGAACAATCCCAATGCTTTCAGCATGACGAACAGGCCGGACAACACGGCGATTTGAGGAAACATCGTCATGGTAAGCACGATGTATAGAACCGTTCCCTTGAAGCGAAACGGCAATCTCCCAAGCGCATAGGCGCACAAACTTCCGAGCGCAAGGGACACTAGCACCGTGACTCCCGCGACAATAATCGAGTTAGCCAAACTCGCCATGAAGCGAGGATCCTGAAAAACCGCGACATAATGCGCCCACGTCAGCGTTGTCGGCAGCAGTTTTGTGGAGAACAACTCGTATCCAGGTCTGAACGATGATAGCAAAGCCCAAATGAATGGGAACAAATTGAACGCCAGCACAACAACCACCAGAAGGTAGAATAGTGCTTTCAACAAAATCGTGTTCGCGGATTTCATTGGAAGCTGGTCTTGCTGAGACGGGTATAAAGGACCACAAACAGCATGATGATTAGAAGAATCACGACAGAAGCCGCGGAACCGGTGCCCGCATCGAGGTAGTCAATGAGTTGTTGTCGGTTATAGGTGGCCATCGTTGCCATATTTCCCTGGCCGCCGACCATTACATAGAAAATGTCGAACACGCGCAGTGCATCGAGTGTTCGGAATATGACCGCCACCAGCAGCGTTGGCAGCAGGAGTGGCAAGGTTATCCAGAAAAATTTCTTAATACCTGTCGCGCCATCGATTGCCGCCGCTTCATAGAGTTCCCCGGAAATTAGACCCAGTCCGGCCAGCAGCAGCAGCGCCATGAAGGGCGTCGTCTTCCAGACGTCGACAGCGATGATCACAGGCATTGCCGTTTCCGGTGTTGCCAACCATGCGATCTTCTCCGGGATGAGACGCAAATTGGTTAGAACGATGTTGCTCACGCCATAGATGTCGTTAAACATCCATTTCCAGATCTGCGACGAGATAACGGTCGGAATAGCCCATGGAATCAGAATCGCTACCCGGACAATCGTGCGGCCCTTAAAGTTGGAATTGGCAATTAACGCGACGACCAGACCTAAAATCACCTCCAGTGTCACTGAGAAGAACGCAAATATCAGCGTATTCTTGACCGAGACCCAGAAATCGGGATCTGAGAGGATATACTTAAAGTTGGCGAGTCCGACAAAGGCGGGCGCAGTAACGCCGTCCAGTCGATACTCCATAATGGAATACCGGAGCACTTGGAACAGCGGATAGCCGATGACCAAAAGGACGACAAACACAGCTGGCAGGATGAGCCACCATGCCAGCTTTCGCTGATAGTCCAGCAGTTCAACAGATTTTGCCACAGGTACGCAGTGGTTAAAACGCGGAAAAACACTTACTTAACAACGCGCCGGGCGGTGCGTTCGATTTGTTGAACGGCCTTTTCCGGAGTCGAGCCGCCCGAGAGCACTGTGTTCACATTCTGAAAGATTGCTGTGGACACCTGATTGTATGCAGCTCCTGTGACAGTCGAGGGACGCGCCACAGCATTGTCAAGCACAGGAAGGAGGTCCTTAAACCACGGGGTTTTAGCGAGAATATCGGGATCCGAATAAAGCGCCGGGCGGGTCGGAATCTGACTCAATTCCAGGGCCCGTTTTTTCTGGGCTTCCGGCGAGCAAAGGTAACGCACGAGATCGGCAGCGACCTCCGGATGTTTCGAGTATTTGGAGACCATCAACTGCCAGCCGCCCAAGGTAGCGGCGTGCTTTCCATTTTCTCCGCCTTTCGGCAACACGGTGATGGCAAACTTACCGGCAATGGCGCTCTTGGGATCCGCCCCAAGCGCATAAGCGTAAGGCCAGTTACGCATGAAAGCCGCATGGCCGCCCTGCCAAATGTTGCGTGCTTCCTCCTCACCGTAAGTGGTGACACCTTTTGGGGAAATGGTACCCACCCAGCTCCTGGCCGTCTCCAGGGCTTTAATAGCCTGAGGATTGTTAATGGTAATTTTCTTATCGGAATCGATTACCGTGCCTCCGCCATAGCTGTAGATCCATTCAACGGCATTGCACGTCACGCTTTCACTGGCTTTACCCTGAAAGACAAAGCCGTTGAAATCCCGCTGGCCCGCTTTCCGCTCGCCGTCCTGAATGGTTTTCGCCTGTGTCGCCAGTTCCTCCCACGTGGCGGGGGGCCCTTTGAAGCCATATTTTTCAAGCAGATCCGTCCGGTAATACAACATGCCGGCGTCCGAAAAGAACGGCAGGCCAACGAGCTGCCCTCCCACCGTGTTGTTCTCAATAATCCGCGAGAAGTGCGCTTTGATTTCGTCTTCCTTCAAATATTTCTTGAGATCAACCGCGTGGGGAGCGCAAATGCCCGGCCAGATAACGTCGATCATATACGCATCGACGTCGGAGCTTTTCGCCGCCCAATACTGCTGGAACTGTTGAAGAGTCTCGGAAGCATCGTTGGGCCGGCTGATGTACTCGAGCTTGTTGCCGGTAGATTTGGCCCATTCCTCGGCCAACCTCCTGGTCCACCGCCCGCCTTCGCCAACATCCGAGTCGCCAGCGAATCGAATCGTAACACCTTGGGCAAAACCAGCCGGCGCGAGCGCCGACAACATGAACAGCGGAATAATGACCCGCGAGACCGTTCGACGAAAAACCTGCAAGAGGGGGAATCTCAGTTTCATAAGGGGAAAAAATGCTGATACTGCGCCCCGTGTCGGGGCAGTGATTGGAGGGAAAAGAAGAGAGCACTGCAACTTCGACAGCGTCGTTTTGGCTGTCAAGGAACTTTTAGCTCACACAATGCGAGCGATTTTACCAGCGTTGAAAAATCAAATAGCAACCAGACCACCGGAACACAGCCACGCCCCAGCCGAAAATGCCGGCACCAAAAGAACCTATTCGAGCAAACCCCCGGTTTTGCGACAAAACCGGGGGCTGGCAAATTAGACAACTAGAATTGAGCGGACCGACGGCTTACCACCAGACTTCCACCTGGGTGCCGAAGGTCCAGCCTTGATTCGAGTCGGCGTAGTTAGTGCCGCCGATGGAGCCTTTCAGCGAATCATCCCAGATCGCGTAGGTCGCATAGACGCGCAATTCGGGACGGCTGAAGAAGCCGCCATTCTTGGGATCTTTCGGCTTGATCGTCGGGGCGATCGTGAAGATCCCGAAACTGCCGCCGTCTCCGACGTTGTTGCCGCTGCGGACGTTATCCACGTAGTTGAATCCGGCTTGGCCCTGGATGGCGAGGTTATCGGCGATCCAGAAGACGGGCCGAATGCCGACACCATATGTGCTGGTTGCACCCGAGGTCGTGATCAGATCACCCGTCAAATTCGAGCCCGAGAAACCCGTGTAACCCTGGTCGTCGTATTGATAAACGCCCCAAGTCTCGAGCGCAAAGTTGTCGCTTGGGTTCCAGACCCAGTGCACGTTGGCACGGAGACGCTGACTGTCGCTATAGGGATCGATGTTCTCAAACGTTCCAAACGGCTGGCCGGCCAGAGCAAGGGCGGATGCATACGCACCGCCGAGTTTGTCGAGATCCACACCTGCGCCGATGTTAGTGAGTCCGTATCCGTAAATAAGAGCGAATTGGAGAATGCTGCCCGCGCCCCATTTATACTCGTAGATCGCCCCGCCACCGAGACCCCAGGAGTCGTCAACGTGTGCCTGACCATCCACCGAGTCCTCGAAGCGGTCGGTAATGATGAAGTCACCGCCTTTCTGGTAGTTAGCGAGAAAGACAAACTTCAGATTACCGCCGAGCAAACCAACCTCGCCAAGGCGAATATCGAGGGTGTGCTTGTAGAATGGGCCACCGTCATCAGCCGCATATCGTTGGAACAAACCATCCGGTTCATTGTGGACATCGCCGGTACCATTTTTAATACCGCCCAAGTAAGCAATCTGCAGCTTTCCGAAGCCGACATCGATATTATAGGCGCCTACACCATATCCCGATGTGTCCAGAAAGAAGTAATCGTTTCCATGGATATCGTACCGGTCGTAGAACCGTTGACCACCCCAGATGGTAACTTCGGGTGCGCTCTTGAAGACATTCGAGAACTCCATGAATACTTCCCGCAGGCCGATATCAAATCCGTCGTTACCTGAGTACACGGCAGAATCTTTATCGGTATTATTCACGATGGAAGGAGTCACCTGGAACTTCACATCCATTTTGTCGGGGTCGTCCCCGAGGAGGTGCTTCTGGATAAATTTTAATTCCATATAGGTGTCGGGCTCGTTACCGAGACGCATACGACCACCGTAGTTTTCTGGAATTACAAACGTGCTAACCTGACCGCGACCATCGCCAGTGAAACCGACACCGGCACGGACATAGGCTGCAAACTGAAAGTTCCGCGTAAATGACTCGAGCGGCGGCAGGTCCAAAGGCGGCGCTTTGTCCAGGACACCTTTCCCGTCGGTCGTTCCGACGCCAGCTTCGGTCATCGGAGCGCTGAACATGGCTCTGGTTTCCATCGATTTCATCTTGGCTTCCATGGCCTGGATGCGGACTTCGTACTGCTCCTGCATCGCTTTCATCTCGTTCCGAATGTCAGAGATGTTTTCCGTATCGCCAGTGCCAATCTGAGCGAACGCACTGGTCGCGGCAAAAACGGCACAACTGGCTGCCAAAGACAGCATCCGGCGCGCCCGGGCATGAAGGCGCGATGAATCCGGCTTGGTATTTGTACGATTGGAGGGGATGCTACGCATAGGGGCGTGAGATTTCACAATAGTTGGTTAAGGTGCTAGGGGAGAGGGGTTAAGGAAGTATGAACGACCAAATCACAGCCGTTCGAGCCGCGATAACAAGGCAACAGCCGAAAAATGTCCACATTATTTTGAATTATTTTTGAATTATTTTTGCGCGAGGTTGTCGCGCTGGAACCTCACTTCCGGGCTCTTACCCAAAAATCAGGCCGATTTTGCTCCAATTGGACATCGTCAATGGCTGTCTTAAGATGGAAATCCCGTGACAACTTCCGCACCTGCCCTCACCACTTCGAGACGTCGGCAATTCTTTACCCGCTGGCGCATTGCGCTGGCCATTCTCCTCGCGCTGGGTGTGGCGTTTTATCTCTTCCAACCGCAACTTTTTTCCTGGGTGATCCGCCACAGGCTTCCGCTTCAGCTAGAAAAGCATCATCTCATTCTGACGCTCGACAAAGTGGAAGCAGACTTTTTCGGGGGCAGAATCGTCCTCGGGAACGCACGGGTGACGTCAGAAATACACCCGGCATCCAAAGCGGAGTTTGGCACATTTGACCTGAAGTTTTCGCCCTGGCGATGCTTGTTTCAGCGGAATTGGGACGATCGACCCGACAAACGCCTGGTCACTGCTGTCCGGGTGGAAAACGTAAGAGCCCATTGGAATATGGCGGCAGCGGCGGCCACCTTGGAAAAGGCACCGCGTGCCGGAGGCGATGCGCCACCGGTTGATAAATGGTTTCCTGGTGCGATCACGGGCTCGGGAGTCACCGTCGATGTTACCTGGCCGGGGGGTTCTGCGACGGCGGAGGACATGGATTTCGACTTTCGAGAGGGTTCCGCCGGGACGTTCGCACTGCCGACACTTGCAGTGGTCACGCCTAAATTGAAACGCAATTTTTCGCGTTTGGAGGGAACAACAGCTTTGAAAGAAAGGGCGCTTTACGCGGGTGGCTTCAAGTTTTCCGATAATCTCGTCCTCGAACGTGCGGCCGTTGATTTCGCGGAAATTGACCAGGCACAAATCACTTCAAACACGGAATTCCGCGCCTTCGGAGGTCAGCTGCGAACCGATAGCCGGTGGGACTTGCGGAAACGGTCGCCGTTCCTGGATACTGCGGCATCGTTTTGGAACGTTGCGGTGGATCAGATGGGGGCGTTTGTGGGAAGCGAAGCATTTGCCGCGGGAACGATCCATGAGGGACGGTTTTCGTTTCGGGGAAATCCCGCAGACGCCGCGAATGCCACCATTACCCTGCGGCTGAATGCGACGGATTTCCGGTGGCACGCACGCCGCTGGAATTCGTTGGTTGCGAGTGCCCTCCTGGTCAACCACCGGCTCGAAATCCCACAGTTCAGCCTCGTGCAGGACAAGAATCAAATCGAGATGAACGGCAATCTCCAGATGCCACCGAATTGGAAAACCCTTCCCGAAGAATTCCGACTCAATATCCAGGCGCAAATCGACGACCTCAGCGCAGCGGCCGCCATCATCGCTCCCAACCAAAAGCTCGTGGCAGGCGAGGCTTTTTTTGCAGGGACTCTGAGCAGTCAACAAAAGAAGTTCTCCGGAAAATTAAGGATGCGCGGCGGACCGTTGACGCTCAGCGGTGTGGCGATCGACCGGGTCCGGGGAGATCTGGATTTGCTCGGCACGGAAATTCAAGCAAGCAATTTCGAATTTGCTCATCGAGACGACTGGGCAACCGGTTCTGCGACATTCAACCTCGGCGAACAGCGCCGGTACTCCGCCAAATTGGAGCTCAATGCGCAAAACGTCGCCGAATACCGGGAGATTTTGCCGCGGGCAATTTCAGAACACGCGGCAGCGGGCGGGGTTCACTTGTGGTGGAGCGGTGATGGCAGCCCGGGGGTTCATTCCGGGGCGTTCAAGGCAACACTGGATGACTTTGTGCTCTCCCGGGCGCCTGACGCCGTCCCGCTGGATGTGGCCACGGACGGTTCCTATTCACCCGGCGGCATCACGCTCAACCATCTCCGCGTGCAACGTCCGGAAACGAAACTCGACACCATGGTCATCGTGCGCCCGGAAACGTTGGAATTTCGCGATCTGAAGGTCTCAGGGCGCGCCGGAGCCAAACTCGAAGGCAGCATCGAGCTGCCAGTCAATGTCTTGAAGGCACTTAACGAACCCAAACTCTCAGCGCTGCTGGATTCGCCGAAAAGCGCCTCTGGAAAACTAACGGCAACAAAGATTCAACTCGGCGATTTGGCGGAACTCTCCGGGCAGCGTTATCCGGTGCGCGGGGTGGCGACGTTCGAGGCAACCGTCGCGGGCCCATGGCACGAGCTTAAGCTCGGCGCCACCGGGCAAGGCCAGGACTTGTCGTTTCCTTCGCCCATGTCGGCTTCGCAACGCACGGAAATCGAATCGTTTTCCGGCAACCTGCACACTGCGAATCAAAGGCTGCGTTTTTCAGTCAAGACCGTGCCCCAACCGGCAGCGAAACTCGAAGTTTCCGGCGAGTTGGGGATCAAAACAGACGCCGCTTCGCTCGCACAAAGCCAAATTCTGAACCGCGACGCGGCATTTCAGGTAACTGCGGATGGGGAGGATTACTCTCTCGCTCAGTTGCATCCATGGATCCCAGCATCACGGATGCTTGACGGTCAGCTCAGCGGTACGGTTGACGTGTCCGGCACCCCAAAATTGCCTGTCCTTTCGGGAAATGTGCGAATCGCGAACGGTTCCTGGACCACCGATTTTCTAGCCGCTCCCGTGAAGCGGATCACAGGCGCGCTCTATTTCGGGGATCAGACCGTTGTCTTTCAAGACGTCGCTGGCGAATATCGTGGCGGGAAATTCTCGGTTTCGGGCCGTGCAGGAATCGATCCCAAGGCAGACCTGACTCTTCAAATCCAGGCGAGCGAGATTCCTCTTACGCGAAGCGAGGGTTTCGAGGCCATGGCAGACGGAAGCGTTTCTCTGACGGGAGCCGCCGATGCGCGGCAGTTGAGCGGCTCGGTGACATTGAAAAAAGCCACGACGAATCGGGTTTTAAGAGTGGTGCGTCTACCTCGCAACATCTTGTCCAAGGTTCCTTCATCCGCCCCGTTTCGCCTACCATGGACACCAAAGGACTGGGGACTGGACCTGAAAATCAACGTCGAAGGAGCGCTACAGGCTCCTGGATGGCAATTGGTTCCCGATTTGACGATAACAGGCACGGGAGGGCATCCGCGTCTCACCGGAATACTCCAGGCGCGATCCCCCAACGAGGCCGTTTTGATTTATTTTCTGGATCGACCTCTGGGGGAAGGACTCGTCGGGCTTTTGGCGGCGAAATCAAACGCCTTCTCGCCCCCGGCGTCCAACGAAAGCAATCCTTGGACCGTTTCAAATCTTCTCCCCTTCCTGCCCGAGTTTCCACAGGATGTCCGCCCGGAATTCGTGCCAAATCCGTAGTACGCTTCCAAAAAGTGGCCGCACGACCGAGCGTGGCAGGCCGGATGAAGCGCCCGATACGAGATTGTTGAGTTTCTTTCAGTGTCCTCCCTGCGATTGTGGGATGGTCCGGCGACGCTTCTTTTTTGCACCATGAGCAATTCTCCTGAGACGAAGAAACCCAATTCCACTTCGAATCCGCCCAGAGGATTCTATGTCGGCAAAATCCTAGGGATCGAATTTTACCTCGACGCCTCGTGGTTTTTGCTGGCGGCTTTCGTCGTCTGGGCCCTCGCAAACCAATTTTTCCCATACACATTGCCGGGACGCCCCACGCTCTTCTATTACGGCTTGGGCGCAATCGCAGCGTTGCTGTTTTACGGAAGCCTGCTTCTGCACGAGCTCGGCCATAGCGTCATCAGCCAACGCTGCGGGATTCCCGTCCCGCGCATCACGCTCATGTTCATCGGCGGCATGGCCGAAATCGCTCGTGAACCGGACGACCCGAAAACTGAATTCAAGATCGCCATCGGCGGCCCGGCCGTCACCGTCGTGCTCGTGCTCCTGTTCTATGCGGCGTCGCTCGCCGCCGATCTCCTGGGAATGTCCGCAACCCACGAAGTGTCCGATTGGCTCGCTCGGGGAAACCTTGTTCTTCTGATTTTCAACGCCATTCCCGGCTACCCGCTGGATGGCGGACGCGTTCTGCGCGCGCTGATTTGGATGAGAACCGGAAAACTGCGGCAAGCTACCTACATCAGCTCCCGCGTTGGAATTGCCTTTGCTTGGGTGCTGATGATTGCGGGGGTATTTTTCTTATTTCGGCAACCGTTCCAGGCGTTCCTTTTCTTTCTCATCGGCTCGTTCTTAAGAACCGCTGCTGAAGCCGGTTATCAAAATGCACTCTACAAAGAAGTCCTTGGCGATGTTCGTGTTCGCGACGTGATGAGCCCCGATCCGGTCGTCGTTCCTGCCAGTCTGCCCCTAAACGTCGCAGTGGACGACCATTTCCTCGCGACACACCATGTCGCATACCCGGTCGTCGATTCCGATGGTGAATTTCGTGGGATGCTCCGGCTCGACCACCTCGAACGTGTGCCCAAAGAAAAATGGCCCTATAAGACCGCTGGCGACCTCGCAGCGGAGTTCAATTCCATGGGTCTCGCAATTTCCGCAGACGCGCGCGCCATGGAGGCCGCTGAGCAAATGCAGGGGCCGGGCAACGGTCGTCTCGCCGTGCTGGAAGGTAGCCGCGTCATCGGAATCGTGACCCGGCACGATATTTTTCAATTCATCCGCGTCCGCAAAGAGCTGCAGCGCTGACCCATCCGGAGATCACTGCTCGCGTCAACCGTTAACGGCGAGTGGCTCTTCCATGGTCCCTTTGAATTTCGCTTCCTCGCGTTCCACGCCGAAGTTATCGGCATACAAGTCCGCGATAAGCTCCATTTCCTCGGTCGTCAACCGGGCGGTATCCGGCGCTTTGGCGAACTCAATCAATTGCGCTTCGTCGTAGATATTCGGCAACGTCGACGCAACGCGTTCGTCGGCCAGCAGCCACTGCAGCGCCGCCTGCCCCAGGGTGCGATCCGCATTTTCCAAAAAGCGCAGACGCTCGACTTTTTTAACGCCGTTGATTAGCCAGCTGCGAGGACGATGATTCCGGTGATCGTTCGGCGGAAAGACCGTGTCCACCGTGTATTTTCCCTCAAGCATTCCGGACGAATGAGTCACGCGAATGAGAAACATCGTGTCCTTTCCGGCTTCCGTCGCTGAATCCTGCATCGCCCTGCCGGGATGCTGCTCGAGCAGGTTGTAAATGTGTTGAACAGAAGCAATATCCCGTTCGCGGATGCAATGAATGCCTTCGTAAAGCCAGCCAATCGCCGGCCCCAGTGCGATGCCGGTATGCAGAACTTTGCCGGCGCCCTGCAATTTCTCAAGCGTCTCCCAAATGGCGTCGTCGTAGACCTGTTCCATACGGATGTTATGCAACTGCAGTAGATCAATCCGGTCCGTCTTGAGGCGTTTAAGGGCCGCGTCCGTCGCCCGAACGAGCGCTCCCGGCGAAAAATCGTGAGGGATTTCCCGCTGCCCGCGGCGTTCATTTCCAAAATGGCTGAAATCGTACCCGATCTTCGTAGCGACCACGATCTCGTCCCGGCGGGTCGGGAAAGCCTTGGCAATCAACTCTTCGCTCAGCCCGTTGCCATACGTATCCGCCGCATCGAAAAGCGTCACTCCGAGGTCGAATGCCTTGTGCATGAGTGCCACGGCTTCGCCCTCGGTAAACTGCCCCCACCAACCGGTTGAAATCGTCCAAAGTCCGAAACCGACTTCGCTCACTTCCAGGTCGGTGCCAGTATATTTTCGATAGCGCATGCCACGAACTTAGCGCTCAACGCAGAACGCTCAATGATGGAGTTATACGTTGAGGGCAGGAAGCGCTCTCACGTTTCAGAAATAACTTCGCCATCGTAAAAACGCGTCCGCAGTTTTTCACCTGTCCCGACCTCTCGAGCACTCAAAATCACCGTGCCGTTTTCCCGGCTTGTGATTGTGTATCCGCGCTCCAACGTGGCGACCGGCCCCAGCACCCGCAACACGCCGCTCGCGCGCGCCAGGCGTTCCCGCGTTTCGCGCAGGACGCGGCTCGCAGCGTCCTCAAAATGGCGCACCTGCTGTCCGAAAGCTTCCCGCCTCAGAGCCAGCGCATAATCCGGCCGATGTTGTCGAAGCCAACCCGCCAGGTCCGTCAGTTTTTGCCGTTTTTCATCGATCCCACCAGCCGTCAATCGATCCAGCATTTCGCCCAAGACATCCGCATCCTGCCGCATTTGCGCCAGCGTTCGGGCGGGCTCGCGCTGCAACGCAGGAGCAAGCCGCATTGTCAGGCGTTCCCGTTCACGCTCAACGGCATTGCCCAACCCGTATTTCAATCGCGCCGCCGCAGATTCCAGATAACGCGCCAATTCCTCCCCATCGGGCGCCACAATCTCCGCCGCAGCACTCGGTGTCGGCGCGCGCAAATCCGCCACGAAATCAGCGATGGTAAAATCTATCTCATGCCCTACCGCCGAAACGATTGGGAGCAGGCTTTCCGCGATTGCCCGTGCCACGATTTCCTCGTTGAATGCCCACAAATCCTCGATGCTCCCGCCGCCACGCGCGATGATCACCAAGTCTAGGTCGTTCGCGTGGGTCGTGGAAAAATCCCGGACCGCTGCCGCGATTTCCTCCGCCGCTCCATCCCCTTGAACGCGCACCGGATAAATAAGGAGCCGCAACCAGGGCGCACGTCGCTCCAGAATATGCAGCATGTCCTGCAACGCTGCCCCAGTCGGCGACGTCACGACGCCAATTCGCGTGGGAAACTTGGGCAGCGGCCGTTTCCGTTCCCGATCAAACAAACCTTCCGCATCCAGTTTCCGCTTCAACGCCTCGAATTTGGCCTGCAACGCCCCAAGCCCCAACGGCTGCACCATTCGCACAATCATCTGATACTGCCCCCGAGCCTCATAAACGGTGATGCCGCCAAATACCTGCACAGCCATGCCGTCACTCAGCTGCATCCGCACGCCCGCCTGCCGCGCAAACAGGACGCAGGCCAGCTGCGCGCGGTCATCCTTCAACGTAAAATATTGATGTCCAGAGCTTTGCCGCCGGTAATTCGAAATTTCCCCCTGCACCCACGTCTCACCGATGCCACCCTCGAGCAAGTCACGCACCCGCCGCGTCAATTCCGTTACGCTGAAAATTTGCGGCTCAACAGCGAACAGGTCGTCGGTCATTGCCCCACCCTATTCCAACCGGAAAGTCATGTCGACACGGCGCTCGACTCGCTTGCTTTACACCGCGGTGTAACCGTGAAAAGATGCTGGCCTTTTTCATCTGCGCTTTTTCATGTCCCGCAAAATCAAACGGATCGTTCTTAAATTCGGCAGCGGCATTCTCGCCCGGGCGGATGGCAAGGATCTCGATATGAGCCAATGCCGTGCGCTTATGGCGGAAATTGTCGCCCTCATGGAATTCGGATATGAAGTGGCGGCGGTCTCGAGTGGAGCGGTCGCCGCGGGGTTGAGCCCCCTTGGTTTCAGCGAGCGCCCCACGGACATGTCATCGCTGCAAGCTTGCGCGGCGGTCGGACAGTCGCGGCTCATGCAGGTCTACGAATCCCAGCTCTCCAAACACGGGCTGCACGTAGGACAATTGCTTCTAACCTACCAGGATCTCGACAGCCGGTTACTGTACTTAAACACGCAAAACACTCTCGAACGCCTCTTTGAGTGCCGCAATGTCGTGCCAATCCTCAACGAAAACGATCCCGTCGCCATCGAGGAACTTCGCTTTGGAGATAACGATCGGCTCTCCGCTGAAGTCGCTATCCTGGCAAAAGCGGATTTGTTACTAATGTGCACCAGCGTCGATGGGTTGATCGATCCAAAAACCGGCCAGGTTGTGCCACTGGTCCGTGACATTGAAAAAGCGAGTGACCACGTTCAGGACACAAAAGGCAAATTCAGCGTTGGCGGCATGAAGAGCAAACTCGGAGCTGCCTCTGTCGCGGCGCGAGCCGGGATCCCTGTCGTCATCACCAACGGCCGGAAACCGGAAACCATCCGGAAAATCGTCGCCGGAGAGAAAATCGGGACGCGGGTGGAGGCCAGATAGGGAGAAGCCGACGTGGCCCAAGTGAAGTTTCTTCGATCTTGCGGGTTCACGGCGGCTGCGCCGCAATGTTCTACGCCGAAACAGCCGCGCGCGCTTCCTCGGCGAGGGCAGTGCTGAGATAGCGCTCGCCTGTACTACAACCGATCGTTACGATGAGCTTACCGCGGTTTTCCGGACGTGACGCGACTTGAAGCGCCGCAAAAACATTGGCGCCGGTGCTGATCCCGACGAGGAGGCCTTCTTCCTTGGCCAGGCGACGGGCCGTCTGAATGGCATCATCGTTGGTAACGGTGATGACGTCATCGACGATATCCAGGTGCAAGTTGGCTGGAACAAAACCGGCACCGGTTCCCTGGATCTTGTGAGGACCAGGTTTGAGGGGTTCACCGTTACGCGTTTGAGTTATCACCGGAGAATCCGCCGGTTCAACCGCGATGGCTTGAAAAGAAGGTTTGCGACTCTTGATGACTTCACTCACTCCCGTGATCGTTCCGCCTGTTCCCACGGCGGAAACGAGAATGTCTGCATTCCCATCCGTGTCCCGCCAGATTTCCTCGGCGGTTGTCTTGCGATGGATTGCAGGATTGGCGGGGTTGTTAAATTGCTGGGGCACCCAGGCGTGGGGCGTGGAAACCCGGAGCTCCTCGGCTTTGGCGATGGCGCCTTTCATGCCCTGGGCGGCGGGAGTTAAGACCAGCTGTGCGCCCAGGAGCGCCAGCAGCGTCCGGCGCTCCAGACTCATGCTTTCCGGCATGGTCAAAATGAGCTTGTAACCTTTCGCAGCCGCAACAAACGCCAGCGCGATACCCGTGTTGCCGCTGGTAGGCTCAATGATAACCGTGTCAGGTGTTAGTTCGCCGGTCTTCTCTGCGGCTTCGATCATGGCCAGTCCGATGCGGTCTTTGACGCTTCCGAGCGGATTAAAAAACTCCGCCTTGAGCGCGATGGTTGCGTCAACGCCAGCCGCAACACGGTTGAGCTTGATGAGCGGAGTATTGCCGATGGCTTCGAGGATGCTTGGGTAGTAGAGACTCATTTGGGGTGTTTGTTGTCGTTGTAGCTAACACACCTAATTCGCGGTGTAAATCTGATCAAATGTTGCGCCGTCTTTGAAATGCTCGGCCTGTGCCTTCTTCCAGCCGCCAAACGTTTCGTCAACTGAAACCAGCGGGACCTCCGGAAATTCCGCCTTGTGTCTGGCGAGAACCGCGGGATCACGCGGGCGAAAGAAGTTTTTTGCCGCCAGCTCCTGGCCTTCGGGCGAAAAAAGGTACTTCAGATAATCTTCTGCTGCGGCACGGGTTCTGGCTTTATCCACGTTCTTATCCACCACGGCAACGGGCGCGTCGGCGATGATGCTGAGGGAAGGAACGACGCTGTCGAGTTTGTTCGTGCCGACCGTGGGATCACCTTTGATCGCAAATACTTCGCTCTCAAACGTGAGCAGCACGTCGCCGATTCCGTTCCGCGCAAACGTCGTCGTCGCAGCGCGCCCACCCGTGTCCAACACCGGAACGTTTTTGAATAATTTGCCGACAAACTCCTTTGCGGCCGCCTGGTCGCCATTGTTCTTTTTCAGCGCGAATGCCCAGGCCGCAAGATAGCTATAGCGCCCGTTTCCCGACGTTTTCGGGTTCGGCACGATCACCTGCACGCCTGGCTTGATCAGGTCATCCCAGTCCTTGATTCCCTTCGGATTCCCGGCCCGGACCAGAAATAGAATAACCGAGGAATAGGGCGAACTGCCGTACGGCAGCTTGCTTTTCCAGTCCTGAGTCACCAGGCCGTTGTCAACCAGCAAGTCGATGTCCGTATCCTGATTGAACGTCACGACGTCCGCCGGGAGGCCATCCACAACGGCGCGGGCTTGTTTGCTCGAGCCCGCGTGCGATTGCTCGACCTCGATGTCCTTGCCCGAGTGGGTTTTCCAGTGCACACCAAAGAGCGGGTTGTATTCCTTGTAAAACGCCCGCGACACGTCGTATGAGACGTTCAAAATCTTCGTTTGCCCAAGGGAAGACCCCGCCGACGCAAACGCCAAAGCAGCCGCTAACAATAATACGCGTTTCATGCCAGACCGCTCATACTAGGCGCCGACCTCGATCGGGACCCGGACGCTATTGCCCCACTCCGTCCAGGAACCGTCATAGTTCCTGACCTTCTGAAAACCGAGCAGATAGCTGAGAACAAACCAAGTGTGGCTGGAGCGTTCTCCGATTCTGCAATAGACAATCGTGTCGTTATCGGGTTTCAGCCCGAGTTCGCCCTGATAAATACCCCGAAGATCCGAAGCGGATTTGAATGTTCCGTCCTCGTTGACCGCCCGCTTCCACGGAACACTCCTGGCGCCCGGGATGTGTCCGCCGCGAAGGACGCCTTCCTGAGGATATTCCGGCAAATGGGTTATTTCCCCTTTGAATTCGCCGGGGGAACGCACGTCGATCAATGGACGCCGCTCGTTGCTTTGTTTCAGGGCGTCCTCTTTGAATGCGCGAATGTGCGCGGGATCCGGGACCCTCGGCGTGGGATACCTTGCCTCGGGATAGACTGGAACCTGGCGCGTCGTTTCGCGTTTCTCCGTATTCCATTTGTCACGTCCGCCATTGAGAATTTGTACCTTGTCATGACCAAAAAGACGGAACGCCCAAAGTGCATAAGCTGCCCACCAGTTGGATTTGTCGCCGTAAAAAATGACCGTGTGTTCCCGGCTGATTCCCTTTTTGCTTAGCAACCTGCCGAATGCTTCGGGCGAAATGTAGTCACGCTGGACCGGATCCTGGAGATCACGCCGCCAATCGATGTGTATGGCGCCGGGAATGTGACCGGTGTCGTAAAGGAGAATGTCTTCGTTGCTCTCCACGATGCGAATACCTGGATCGTAGAGGTGGTCTTCCAGCCAGGAAGTTTCGACAAGGACATCGGGGTTTGCGTAAACGGGTGCAGCAATGCTCATGATTTTGTTATGTTAGATATCCTGCGCATGACTGATCACACGCCGGTAGTTGTGAAGGATTTCACGGATAAAAATATCGATCGCTTCGATCTGCCGGTCGAGAGGTGTGGTTAGCGGGATGTTAAGTTCCAGCTCAAAGGGCGTCGGTTTTGTCCCTTCAAGCGGTCCAAATCTACCGGAGACAGATTCGCCGTTCCGTAGAACGACCGGTTCCGAGCGGAGGTTGACGAGATGGCTGATCTGCTGGAGCGATGGGGCAACGACTTCTTCGCCGAGGAATTTGCTGCGCACCGCCGCGAACCCCTCATCCCAGGGCGTCACCCGCAGACTGATAAGACTTTGGAAATAGAGTTTGCGCAATTCACTTTCCAGAAACCACACTTCGGGAAGCGTGGAGTTTTTCCAGAAAGCGCGATCCAAATCCGGCGCGAACTCGACGGGGCCTGCACTTCGGGGATTGACCACGGGATAAAAAAACAAGGCGTAGTCTTTGCTAGCTTGCGGACGCGCTTCAAAACTCCCGACCAGTTTCGCAAGGGCGATGGAGAGATTCAGCCCCAGCGTATCAAAACCGGTGAAGATTCCAACACGGATCGGAACGCCTCCACCGCGCTCGCCGAGAAACATAAACTTGGGTACATGGAAGGGGCACCCATCCACCTCGAAGCGCAGGCCATCACTCACGATTAGGCTGCTCGATTTGCGGGCGGATTCAAACAGCGGACGCAAGAAGCGATTCACTGTTTTTGAAATCCAGGATTCCTCGATGAAATCCGGACGGATTGCGGGTTGTGTTTGGGTTGCCATGGAATGCGTCAGTTGGGTTCTTGAGGGACTGCCGGGCGCGACCTCTTCTGATTCGCGCCCGGCCGCTGACCCCGATGGAAATGCCTCTGGTTTACTGGCCGTAGATTTGATCGAAGATGCCGCCGTCGTTGAAATGCGTTTTCTGCGCCTCACGCCAGCCGCCGAAATCCTTGATGGTTACCAGGTCCAGCTTCGGGAATTTGTCGGAATATTTTGCCGCGATCGCCGCCGAACTGGGGCGATAGAAATTATGCGCGATAATTTCCTGCGCTTCGTCGGAATAGAGATATTTCAGGTATTCACGTGCAACTTCGAACGTGCCCTTTTTGCTGGCATTTTTGGTGACAACGGCTACCGGCGGCTCGGCAAGAATGCTGAAGGATGGAGTCACAATTTCAAATTTTTCCGGACCGAATTCCTTGAGCGCCAGATAGGCCTCATTCTCCCACGCCAGGAGCACGTCTCCGATCCCGCGCTGAACGAACGTGGTCGTCGAACCGCGGGCACCGGTATCCAGGACCGGAACATTTTTGAAGAGGGCCTTGATAAAATCCCTCACGCCTGAATCATCCTTTTTGAGTTTATCCTTGGCGTACGCCCAGGCTGCAAGGTAGTTCCAACGGGCGCCGCCGGAGGTTTTGGGATTGGGAGTGATAACTTGAACACCCGGTTTGATGAGATCATTCCAATCCTTGATTCCCTTGGGATTGCCTTTTCTTACGAGGAAAACAATGGTGGAGGTATAAGGCGAGCTGTTGTTGGGAAATGCCGACTCCCATTTTGTGTCGACCAGGCCTTTGTCAGCAACAGCATCAATGTCATAAGCCAACGCGAGAGTGACAACATCGGCAGGCAGGCCATCAATGACCGCCCGAGCCTGTTTCCCGGACCCACCATGGGATTGATCGATAGAGACAGTCTTGCCGGTTTCCTTTTTGTAGTGGCTGGCAAAGACCTTGTTATACTCGGCGTAAAGTTCCCGCGTCGGGTCGTAGGAAACGTTGAGGAGGTTAATCTGGCCGAACGCGCCTGTTGTCAGCAGTGCGGTGGCGGCAAGAATTTTAAAAACTAGTTTTTTCATTTTGGTAACGTTGTGGTTTGAGCAGACTCAAGAGATTCGTATTTCCCCTCGGGGAAGCGCCGTCCTCGGGGACGGCGCTCATGCGCCCCTTCCCTGCGCACTAAAACTTCCAGTTGAGATCGACTTGATAGATGTTCGCCGTGTTGAGGTCGGCAAGCTTCGCACCGCCCGTGGCGTGGCCACCGCGAAGGTCTTCCTCAAGGTTGTCCGCAATCTGCGCAGTAAGTGCGATCTGGAAAAAGTCCGTCACCCAATACGTCGCCCCGACCCTCCATCCTTTGACGTTAAGACGGCTGAGGGCGAAGTCGGAATCGTTCAGGTTGGGATCGATGGAGCTGATACCCACCTGGCGATAGTTCGCAAAGAGCGTCCAGGCGCCCTTGCCTTTACCCTGACCGATTTCGAGGCCGAGCAGCCAGGCGATGTCGTCCCTGTCGTCGTGTCCAAGCGGAATGTAGCTGACCGGGTCTCCAGTAACAGGATCCACTTGCAAGCCGGTTTCTGGATCAAGAACGGTAAATCCGAGTTGATAGATCTTCTCGTAGCGGTCCTCCCCATCGATGTTCCATGCGAACTCCCAGTAAACCTTCGCGTTGAGTGGTCCAAGCGGGAATTTGAACTCCCCCGGCACGTTGATGATGGAGAGGTAACGGGTTTCCCCGGAAACACCGACCGCATCCGCGAAAGGCTGCGAATTGGCCTCCGCGACCTCCAATCCCAGATCCGCTGCGTTGTAAAAGATGTACGCAGGGGCGACGGTGACTGATGTCTTTTTGCTGAATTTGTAAGTCGCGATCAATTGCTGCTGAAAGACGAAGGCATCGTTCGAGGCATCGCTATCCGGGGAAGGATCGTAATCGGGGAAGTCTCCGCCAAACGCTTCGTTGTTATCGTTGAAATAGAATTGCCCGGCGACCAGGGTCAGCTCAAATCCGCTTCCATTTCCAGCCGGCGCAGGAGGTGCCACCGTTTTCCCATCCTTGCTATAACCGTCCTTGGCGAGTCCTGACGACGCTGGGGCTTCTTTTTCCTCAGAACCGAAAAGTTTGTGGAACGCAACGGATTCCGTGATTCCGAAGGGCTGGATATCGGCGTCCCAATAAAGCTCATTGCTGTAGAAGGGATTCTTTTGTTTACCCGCTACCGCCGTTCCCCAGTCGTCGAAGTTGTAGCCCAGGAAGGCGCGGCTGATGAAAATATCTGAATCCGCGAAACCGGGGTTGACGGTTTGCATACCGGAGTCGGCAGCCGACGCGGTTTCCAGCCCGAAACCGCCAAAGAAGTGGTCCGTGAATTTGAAATCTGCGTAAAGACGCAGCCGGTATCGAATGCGGGAGCGCTGCGAGACGTGATTTTCGCTGGCAATCTGTTTCTGGGCGTCGTCGTATTGCCAGCGCAGGCGGGCGTCGCCGTAGATCTTGAGCTCCTTGATGGAATCGGACAGACGCAGTTTACCAGCGGCCGATGACGACTGGAAATCTTTGAGAAGTTCTGCGCGAACCTCCTCACCTTCCTGGTCGGTGAGGATGCCTTTTTCGACGAGTTTATCGATAAGCGGGCCGCTGTCCTGAGCTTGGACGGGTAACGCGGCGGCGCCAGCAATGAACGCGGCGGCAGCAGTTTTTAAGAAGGAATTACGCATCAGTTACGAAGGGTTTTAAAACTTGGGTTAAGGGCTTGCAGGGTTAAGGATGTTGTCTGCCTCGAACGAGAACGAATGTCGTTATCTCGCTGGCTCCCTCCGGTGGTCCGGTCGCGTAGTTGTGTCTGGGGACAAATCGTTTAGCCTCGGGTTCGTCCCGTTGGCGTGGTAATACCTACCGAATCAGTAGGGCATGACAAGGGATTTTTCGAAATTTTTTGCGCAAGCAAATTCCCAATTGCGTGGTTGCAGAAAGAGCGTTACTGATTTTGCCCTGATTTCCCGATCGATGGTGGCCGTAGCTCAACGGTAGAGCTCCAGATTGTGGTTCTGGCTGTTGCGGGTTCGAATCCCGTCGGTCACCCCATCAATTCCGTTCCTTGGAGGCAAAGGAACAGATGTCCCCGGCGGGAAAAGCGAGAATCTACGGAAAAAAGCCACGGGCGGCTTTCAACCGCTTTCACGCACAGGACTTCCGTCCAAATTCACGAGGCATTGACAGCCGCTGAATCGCTTCGGCGCAACGGCACGAAGCCTCATCACAACCTGCCTTCAGGTAGCTGAAGCTTGTCGGCCCCTCAAAAACGATGGTTCATCAATCAGCAGATCGAGCCGGGACCATCCGACGAACCCGCGTCACGATAAAACGT
Organism: Chthoniobacterales bacterium; assembly: GCA_036525185.1. GTDB lineage: Bacteria > Verrucomicrobiota > Verrucomicrobiia > Chthoniobacterales > DASVRZ01 > DATDAW01. Next base: position 20,421 of record DATDAW010000065.1, read on the forward strand.
TAGAGGATCAAACGCTATTCTTCGTGTTCGACCGGACTCCGAGGTAAAGGACAGCCGCTATCAGGCCAGTGACTGCGATGCGAATGGCTTGCTGGGCTTGATCGATGGTCACGGTGTAATGAATCCAAGATTCGGCCTGTGGTGGCAGGAATCTGTCTAATTCTATGTGCCGGGAAGAAATCCAATGAGAGCCAAGGGGATAGACGACGTCGACGTCGCGAACGTGAACGTTCCAAGGTGGGAATAGGAGGAAGATGACGATCGTGACAATGGCAAGCCATGCGACAACCGAAGCGGGGGGAGATTTCATACAGTCGTCCATCCAAAGACGAAAACCGAAGGCGTGTAAAGAGCCAATTGGAGGTCTGAGCTCAACCGTTCACCTACCCTGGGAACACCCTTCCAGTCAACCTGGCAGAGCAAGTTAAAGTTAAAGTTAAAGTTAAAGAAGTAAACTCAACGAAGGCGGCCGCCGCATCTTCCTTCTCAATCCTCCGTTTTGACGATCATCGTGAGATCGATCTTCTGGCCTTTGGCGACATTCCAGCCTTGATGCCGGAAAACTTTCCAATTCGGATTCACCCCTTTGCCGGGAAAGGCATTATCTATTTCGCTCGTCGGCAAAATGTAGAAACGAGGGCCATCTTTTCTCATGAATTTCGCGGCTTTCCGGGGATCGACCTTCCTGTAAAAGCCATGCACGTATTCCCGAAAGTACCAGACCAGGCTTGGCTCTTGAAATTCGTAAGAGGCGAATTCCATTGCGGGCTTGAGCACGTCACGACTCATTCGAGCCAGGTGCTGCGCGGGAAACTGGCTTCGGACGAGTGGGAAAACGATGAGGGCCAAAATAAGAATGAAAGCCGCCATGCCCATGGCCAGTTTTCGAAAACGCGCCGCGCCAGCCACCGGCCATTGATGGGCAACCACGAGCGCAAGCATTGGAATAGCTGGCAGCGTGTAGTGCGGGAGTTTCGTTTTGACCACGGTAAACACGCCGAAAACGAGGACGACATTCCAAAGTAAAAATCCGGTTTCATGCTTTTTCCAAAGATCGCGCCAGCCGCCTATGAGCTCAGGAAGGCGAATGGACCACGGAGCGAACGACAGAAAAATCGTCACGAAATACATTGGGAGCGTCGCGACGTAGCCCAAAAGCCCTTTGGCCCCGTGACCTTCCATCGTGGCAAGGGAGCGCCCGACGACGTGTTTACCGATACCGACTTTGAGGAATTCGCCGTCGGTGCGGATGAGCGCCGGAATCCCCCACGCTGCAGTCACCGCAAGCGCGACAAGAATTCCGACGGCAAACCAGATCCACGATTTTTTGCCCCCGGCTAAGGAGATGTAAACGGCCACGGGAACGATGACGATCCAAGCGACGGGACCTTTAGCCAGAAATCCGAAGCCGAGCGCCAGGAAAAATGTCCACCACCAAACACTCAGCGGAGCGCGTTTGGCGGGGTCGCGTGTCATCTCCCAGCCGGCCCATGCAGCGAGTGTCACAAAAAAAACCATGAGCATGTCTGCGACGGCGGCTTTGGCATGCATGACAACTTGCAGCGACAGGGTAAAAATGATCGCCGCCCGCCAACCGGCAGCGGTGTCGAACATTCGGCGGCCCCAGACAAGCAGGATCACGGCGACTCCGGCCGCTGCGAACGCCGAGGGAAGTCTCGCGGCGAATTCATTTTGACCAAAGACGCGGTAAGCCGAGCTCTGGAGCCAGTAGGTGAGCGGCGGTTTGTCGAAGCGGTACTCGTTGTTGAAATATGGGACGACAAAATCCTGTCGCTCAAGCATTTCCCGCGATGCCTCCGCAAAGCGGGGCTCGTCACGGTCGATGAGCGGCAGCGACCAGCTTCCCGCTATATGAAACAGGAGTGCGGCGGCAAAGAGGTAAAAGAACTGGACACGCGTAGGACCGGGTAAGGACTCGGTGGAGGACATTCGGTTGGATTCGAGGCGAATTCTGGTAAAAGAGGCAGGGATGATCGCTACCGGGGAAACCGCCAGCAAGCAAACGGATTCAAAGCCGGGCAACCACACATGGCTGCCAGGGGCATTGGTTTTCCTCGTTTTGGGTTTGCTGACGCTTCTCACCTTCCAGCTGGATGACCCGGCGGAGCACTGGATTCGGGAACATCGGACGAAGCTTTACAAAGATTGGGCTGGTCACATCTCGGAGTTTGGTGACTGGCCCTGGTTGATGGCGGCGGGTGCGGCGGCCGGCGGAATTTGCTGGTGGCGCGGCAAACGTGAACTGACCCGGGTTATTCTGATGATGATGCTTGCGTCGACTCTCGCTGGTGCCGCAGCCAACACTCTGCGCCTGACGACGGGACGAACTCGACCCAACGTAAGACATGTCGAACAAGGCTTTTACGGTCTGCGTCACGACGGCAAATGGCTCATCGGAACCAACAAGTTCAATTCATTTCCCAGCGGGCATACTGCGACCGCTTTCGGGTTTTTGGCCGTCCCGTTTTTCTTGGTGGTGGGAGGCAGCAAAAAAAGCAGACCGACCCCACCCGTTTCGGACGAAAGCAACGAGGCCCGGAGAAGTTTCTACTTTGGAGCGGTGGTGGGATATCTCTTGCTCGCCGGAGGAGTAGTGATGGCGTTGGCCCGGATGACCATCGACGCGCACCATTTATCCGACGTCTGTCTTGGCGCCTGGTTTGGTTTTTTAGGGGCGTGGGTCATCGTCACGCTCGACCCGGCTCGAAAATTGCTCTCGTCGCGGGACACGCATGAAACTGTTCACCCGCGGGGATTTTGACGGACTTTTTGCACTCGGCCTCAACAATCTGATCGATCTTCTCCTCTTGACGGCCCTGTGCCACGGGGTTCTGGGATTCTCCAATGAGATCATTTACGGCCGGATTTTACCGGGAATGGCTGTCGGAGTCATCCTCGGCAACGCGTTTTACGCCTGGCAGGCTGTTCGATTGGGGAGAAAGGAAAACCGGAGCGATGTTTGCGCGCTGCCATTCGGCGTGAATCTGCTCCCAATTTTCGTGTATGTCTTTTACGTGATGGCGCCGGCGCAAAACGTCGCCCTGGCCTCCGGACTGGACAAGGATGCCGCCCAAACGGTGGCCTGGCAGGCTGGACTCGTCGCCGGGATGGGGTCTGGCTTGATCGAGCTTTTCGGAGCGCTCATCGTGGGAAGATTGCTGATCATAACGCCCCGAGCGGCGCTCCTTTCGGCTCTGGCAGGGATCGGACTCATGTTTATCGGGGCGGGATATTTGTTTCGGGCTTACACGTATCCGCTGATTGGTTTCACAACGCTGGCGCTGACGCTGTGTATCTACTACGGGGGACTGCGGTTGCCCGGCCGATTGCCCGGTGGGTTGGTGGTGCTGATTCTGGGGACGGCAATTTCCTGGATGCTATATCAAACGGGACAGCCGAGTCCGATCAAAGGTTTTGTTTTCAACCCAGAGGCTTTGGGACTCCATGTTCCGTGGCCGCGAATCGCGGATAATTTTGCGGCTCTGCATCTGGGACTCACGTATTTGCCAATGATTTTGCCGATGGGATTCATCAATCTGGTGGGTTCGATGCAATGCCTCGAATCGGCGGCGGCGGCGGGTGATCGCTACGAACCAAAGTCATCGCTGGCTGTAAACGGCATCGGGACTATCGCCGCCGCTCTTTGCGGATCCCCTTTCCCGACAACGCTCTACATTGGGCATCCCGGGTGGAAATCGATCGGCGCACGCGCTGGATACTCGACGTTAAACGCCATTGCGATTGCGTTGCTCTGTTTTACCGGCGCGCTCAGTGTGGTGGGAGCCATCGTGCCCATCGAGGCCGGAATGACGATTCTCATCTGGATCGGAATTACGATGGGAGCGCAGGCTTTTCAGGCCACGGAACGAAAATATGCGCCCGCAGTCGTCCTCGGTTTGATGCCGGCGCTTGGAGCGTTTTCAGCGATGATCGTCAAACAGTCGCTAACAGGCGCCGGTTTTGGCGGCAACGACCTGGGACCGTTTACCCCGGAATTGTTTCGAAACATCGAAAACAGACAGGGGCTTTTTCTGGACGGCGTTTTTGCGCTGGAACAGGGCTATCTTTACACTTCGATGGTTCTCTCGGCCTGTCTGGCGTGCCTTATTGATCGCAGGTTCAAAACCGCCGCCGCATGGCTTGTGGCAGGCGCCGCCTTGTCGCTGACCGGTTTTGCGCATTCGTATATCATTCAGCCCGGCGATGTTACGGGAGCGCTACACCCCGGCTGGAAATGGGTGACGGGCTACCTCGTAATGGCCGCCGTCGTGTTCGCCGCCAGCTTCGCGAGGAAGGAAGAACCGGGCGGGGAAAGTTTCGGATAATCTCTGCAATTCCGCTTCGAACTGCTGTAGTAAATGTGCGAAGCGCTCGGGGGGGGAGAACAGGCCGCTGGCGTGTTGTAACCGGCGGCTCGCCGGCAGCTAGGCATGCCTGCAGACTCGTATGCCATTCGGCGAGCCGCGCGCCACGGAGGGATTACAGACCAGCGACCTGTCTTTCCGAGCCCTGTCCAAACACCTCCGCGCTCCGAGGGATCTGCGCGAGAGGTCATTTATGTCGGAGGAAAAAACGAGTCGCCGCGCAACGCAGTGTTCGCAAGGGGATCATAGAAAGCGCATAAGCCTCTCCTGCCACGGTTGGCGGCGAAACCCGAATCCGGCTTAGGAATGCAACTTCAGGTTAGTTTTCTTCAATTCCATGATCCTGATGCGGTTTTAAGAACATGGAGGGGAGTGGAGGCATCCGAAAAAAATATCTGATCGACCTTAGCATACTCCGGCAGCTCAAATCTAAATTCTCTTGATTCTGTGGAACTGGCTTTTCTCGGTTTCTCGACCAACCAGAGAACCTCATGGTGAAACGAAAATCCGGGATCGGCAACCAAAACGATCTCTTTGTCACTCACGACCGACAAAACACGATGCTCAATGTCTACGCGGAAACCTTCTTCGACTTCGTGTGGAACCAAACGAATCTCACTTGCTTCCACGACGTAAGGATCTGTGATGGACAACGCGCAATACGTAACATATGCCCCTACGGCCACGATCGCAGCCAAGACATTAAATCCGATCAGCTTTTTCATGAGCTAACTAACATCACATTCGCTCGCAGAATTCGCGGTAAAACTTTGCCGCAAAGGACGTATTACGGGCAGGAAAACATCGGCGGAATACTGCCAGAGAGATCACCCGACCGTCAAAACGAAATGCACTATGAGCTTCGTCACTACTGCTCGTTCTCGCACCGTACTATCGAGGACGAGAGACGGGCACTGGGTAAAAGGGTACTACGACAGCCCTCTGATTCGCGTCCCGGGCGTCGTCCACAATCCAGAGACGCTGTGCGATTGGCTCGGTCGGCAGCAACTTCAAAACGCGAGGAGTGAGGTGAACGTGAACCATTCCAATACTGCAGACACTTCTCCGCTTCCCGCTACCGCGAAAGAACGGCTTCGCCGTGCTCGCCCGTGTTCACTTGATCGCTCTTAGGATTGCGTAGGCCACCTCGCGGCCGCTAACGTCGCCGTGGTCTTTGATGAACGCGCTCGCCTCGAGATTGAAGAGCTTGCCTGCGGAGAGCGCATAATTGCCGCCGACACCGAGCAATGCTGCCTTGACCGTTTCACCGGGCTCCATCTTCTGCGCGCCATTGCGGCCAATTCCGCCGAAGACATCTTTCTCATCACCAAGTGCTGCTGCTTTCTGCCCAGCCAGGCGCGAGGCGATCGGGTAAGCAACTCCAACGGCGCGATCGTTCTTCGTATGGGTGATGATGATGGGGCCCTTCACACGCCGGCCATCAACGACTTTGCGGAAGAAACCGTTCATGCTCCGGGAAAAACCGTTGTGGGAAAAAGCCGCCTGAAGAAGCGTCATGCTCTTGATACGATCCGTCGTCGAGTTCGCCGCGGCAGCAGTCACCAACCGTCCACCAAAGCTGTGCCCGACCAGGTGAATGCGTGGGATCGTCCGCGCCGCCTGGTCTATCAGAGGAGCCACGCCCTTACGTCCAACGGTCCCAGCCCGCTCTTTCATGACGTAATAGGTCGTATAATTCAGCAGGTTCATCGCCGAGGCTTTGAAGCCCGAGAAAAACTCGGTAAGCCCGGCGGCACCTTCTGTCTGTGATGGCGCGCCAACGCCAATATAAGACGCGCCTCCTCCCGGCATGAGGTCGTCGCCCAGGTCTTCTTCCGGCAACTTGAGCTCGTCCATGATCTCCCCTGCGTCAGCGTTGAAGAAAACTTCGGACGCATCGTCGCCGCTTGATTCGCCGGGGTCGAGCAACGACCGGATTTTTTCAACGAACTCTTTGCGTGCGTCCGGCTCAGTCTCCAGCCTGTCGACGAGGTTTTTTGCCTCCTCGAGCTGCGCCGTTTCCTCCGCTTCGCTCAAGATCGACTTCATCCATTCGAGCTTTTCTTTCACCGCATTGGCGCTCTCTCCATCTTCCTCTGCACCGATACTTGCGCCGCCGTCTGCGACCGCGCCAGTGCCTTCCACAGCCACGCGCTCGTCGAATTTTTTCGAGGGCCAGAACACGCCAATGATTGCCATCTTGCGATCATCAAGCCCTGCATTCCGGTTGACGGCGGCAAAGTTGGTGAATAACTCGGTATAAAGACGTCGTGCCTCGCCGTCGTCGTTGTTCCAGCCGTGGGAGACAATGAAGAGATCGGTCGTTCCGGCCGGGATCTGCACGCTATTCTGAGCCGTGCCCTGCTTGTCGAATCGTGCTTCGACGAATGGGATTCCTGCGATGTCTGACATACTTTTTTTGGGGGTTGGTTTGTTTAAACGGACTGGATAGCCCGCATCAAATCGACGAGACCTGCTCCCTGGAAATAGCGATCGCGATTCAGGTCGGTCGCGCTGGAGACGAAAATGCTTTTCACCTTTTCGGGTCGTCCGATGAACTCACTGCGCACTGACAGGAACGCCGCGATCACGCCACTTACGTGCGGCGCGGCCATACTCGTCCCGCTCGTTTCGACGTATTCGCACGGTTCAGCGCCCGCGCCATCGCCCTTCAGCTTGCTATCCCGTGCCGCGCAGGAGACGATTTTTTCGCCTGGGGCGACGAGGTCGGGCTTGAGCCGCCCATCGCCGGTGGGGCCTTTCGACGAGAAATAGGAAACGCCGTAAACGTGTGGCATGTCACGATGCGTGGAGCCGACAGTGATTGCCAGATCGGCATTTCCGGGATCGTTGATGGTTACATCCATACCGGCGCTCGCGCTGCCAATCGTGGATTTGAAAGAACCATAACCCGTATTTCCTGCAGCTACGACGACGGTAACTCCCGACTTCACCAATCGATCGACTTCCACGCAGAGCGGACTCTGCCCGCAAGCGAACCATTCAGGCTCGAAATTGTATCCGAGGCTCATATTGACCCCATGAATGAGCAGGCGGCGGCCGTATCCGTTGAGCTCCTGGATGTGAGCGATCGCGGCGATCAAATTGCTAACTGCCCCCTTGCCAAACCGGTCGAGGACTTTGAGGCTGACTAGGCGGCACCTGGGCGCCATGCCGCTGATCTGCTGGAGCGATTCGCCCTGCATGACGATAGCGCCGTTCTCCTGCCGGTAGCGAACCACGGCGCGGAGCTTTCCCGGATCGGGTGTCGCGCCCGACACCTGCGGCTCTGCCAACTGCTCACCGGCGATGATCCCGGCAACATGCGTTCCATGGCCATTCTCGTCCACGAGCGGCCTTTCATCCTGCTCCATGTCAGCAGTGAAATCCCGATGCCACTCGGGATTCACTGCCGCGACGTTTTCGTGTTTCGCAAAGTGAGGATGATCGCCGTGGATGCCGGAATCCATTACCGCCCATGTGATTCCCGCGCCAGATGCAGAAAACGCCCGTTGCGCCGCATCCGCTTTGACGGTCGCGATGGACTTGGTGATCAGCCCGCTCACTTCAAAGTCCGGCCAAACGCGGAAAATCGCGCGGTATTGGGTCGAATCCACGGTTCGTCCGAGGCGTTTCGACTCCTGCGCGGCCGCTGTTTGAGCATTCGCAGCATCGAGCGCCACGAGCTTCTGCAACACCCTGGCTTCGAGTCGCGCAAAAAGATATTGCTGGCTCGTTTCGCTCTTGCGGAGCTTGACCCCTTGTTCGTCATCGTCCGCTGCGCCGATCCGCTCCTTGGCCAGGTCGATGTGATCCTTTACCCATTCGCGGGCCCCTTTTCGGCCCGCATCGTATTCGCCTTCGGAAGGTCGCGTCTTGGAGTGGCCTCCGGGGTATTCCAGGTTGAGATCGATAATGAGCTCGTAAAGCGTCGGCCAGATAAAAGCAATGGCGCGCGGCTCCGGCGGTGTTGCGAGGGCAGCCTGTTCATCGAGCGCAAGCATCTCGCGGCGAATCCTGCGATCCAGCCGGGCGAAAAAGAAGTCGCGCGACGGGCCGCTATCAGACGGCGCCTCAAGCACCTGATGGCTGGCATCCACACGAGAAAGCGCCGCCGCTTTCTGTAGGAGTTCTGCGACCCTGTCTCGGGCCGCACCCGTTTCACCAGGGTAATCCGGTCTCAGGAAAATAACGGTATCGAAGCCCTCGCGCAAAGTGGGGACGAGACCTGGAGCAGGCCTGGGATCCTTCGGCAACAACCCGGCGCCGACGAGCGCTTCGTGTTCCTTGCGCATCTCGTCGAGCAGCGGGAGTGCGATCACCGTCTTGTCCAACACAAGCGGATCGAATGCTTTCACCGGACCGGTTTCACCTGGAGGAACGAAAGTAGGCATCGAAGTAGCAGCAGAATCTTATTCGATTTATCCGCTGGGGAAAGCGTGGACATCGTTGGAACGCGCGCACAACACGACAGCCCCACCTCCCGGGCTCCAGGTCCCCTCGACAGGTGGAGGACTTTGGCATTGCGAAATGACAACCATCGGGGGTGCTTAAATTCGGAAAGGCTATGTCGACGTCGGACAAAAAGCTTATGAACAACGCTTTAAAGAACGAGTCCTCCGTGGAATTCAGTCCAAAGCCAAATCCCTTGGATTCGAGCTCATCCCATTTCTCATCCTGTGGTTTCTAAGGAGCTATTTCTTTTTGACAGTAGTGGACACAAGCTCATGGTGCGCGTCGCAAAAGGGCCACCCGGGCGCTGAAATCGGCGATGCCGGGGCAGACCAGGCTCCGCTCCGCCACTTGCACGGGATTGCCCAATCCCCCTGCGATTCGCCACGACCCGGCTGGCAAGGGCGCATGGATTTCCGCCGGGCTGGATTCAAACGCGTGAACCACCACCAGGGCCGATTGTTGATCCGCTGCCTGGCGTACCACCGCTTGCCAGCCGCGCGGATGCCGCCAACTCGGTCCCCAGTCGCCCACTCTGCGGCTCGTACCCTGCTTGATGATCGGCGCCGCCTGCCGATATAGCCGTTCCGCCTGCCGTACCAGGTCCATTTGACCCGCATCGAGCCCGTCGATCTCTCCGGAAAGGCACATGCGACCCAAAAACGTGGCGGCCAGGCTGTAAACCAGGCGTTGCTCGCTGTCGGCGCAATGCAGCACCGCCCAAATCTGCGATTGGCGCGGAAGTAGCAGACGGTGCAGGTTCGCGGCGATGATTGGGATTTCAGGCAGTTCATGGGCGTCCGAAAACGAGGACATCGCTGTGCGCCCCAGCATGGACGGCTCAAGCCGGTGCCCGCCCGACGCGCAGTTCTCGATGACCAACCCAGGCAGGCGGCGGCGGATGAGATCAAAGAAACGATAAATGCCCTCGATCTGATGGCGCAGCCCTTCGCCCAAACCGTCCGGGTGATCGCTGCCCAGCCCGATGGTTTCGTTGTAGTCCACTTTGAGATACCCGAAATTCCCCCGTTCCAAAACCTCGATGACCCGTTCGGTAAGAAACGCGATTGCTTCGGGATCGTTGAGATTCCAAAAACGCCGACCGCGCACTGTCAACGGGCGGCCGTCGCGTTGCAGGAGATGGTCCACAAGCGAAAACGCGGTGGAATCGCGGCCGCAGGTCTCCATTTCGAACCAGAGGCCCGGAATGAAACCCGCCTCGCGAATGGCCGCGGCGGCCCCTTCCAATCCGTGAGGAAACAATTCGCCGTTGGGAATCCAGTCGCCATGGCCGTATTCCCAGCCGGCACCACCTTGTTTATACCAGCCGGCATCGATCACCAGGTAACGAGCCTCGGAACCCTGGAGCCGCCGGGCGATGGCGACGAGTCTGTCGTGCCGGGGATCGCCCCACGTGGTGCACCATTCGTTGAAAATGATGGGCAGATCGTGCTCCACAGCCGGATGCCGATCCGTCGCGCGATGCTGCACAGCGGTAAGCCGGTCGCACAACTCATCGAGGCCGCCCTGAACGCAGGAAAGGGTGGCCGAAGGCGAGACGAGGGATTCCCCGGGCTGGAGGGATTTCATCCAATGCCCAAACTCGCGATCCGCTAGCCCGCCCGAGAGGCAAACGTCGTCATGCTGGCGGGAAATCTCGATCTGCCACGAACCGGCCCAGGCCAGTTGAACGCCCCAGGTGACTTCGGCGACCGTATCTTCGACCGCAGCAAAAGGGAACCATTTGCGCACCGGCATGGAGCCGATCTGGCCAAAACGCTCGCTGAACAAAGCACCGCCGTGCCAGGAACGCTCCAGATGCAGTTCCTCGATGGAGCGGCTTTCGAGACGGCCCTCGGCGCTCCAGCCGGAACGGAACCGATGGACCATCAGCCGCCCGGAACTATCGGCGGGATCGAACGGACTGAGACCACCCAGGCAAAAGCTGCCGAGCATTTCCAGGGTGACGGTAGCGCCGGAATCGTTATGGAACGCTGTGGAAATCTCGATCGCGGCGTCGCCTTCCCACCAAGTGGCGCGGTGCAAGAGGCGGTATCCGCCCGGATGACGAAGGGTCGTGACGATCACAGTGCGTTCCCCTTCGCGAGTGACTTCCTGATCTCCGAAGAAAAAACTCTCAACCGACGGAGAACTGCGCATCGTATGGCCCTGGGCAAACCCGGGAGAATACGCATCGCCCACGATTTTCACCTGGGCCAGGGGATCAACCATGAAAGCCGGGGGATTACCCGCGCCAGGCTGGGCGTCGATGTAGGGAAGCCCGGCCAGACCATCGCGCCGGGGTTGAACCTTGTTGGCCAGGGCGGCGGGAATAATCTCAAATCCCACCCGCCCGGTCCCCGGATCGCGCGGAAATCGCAGCAGAAGGTCGCTGCAGGAAAAGCTGGAAAGAATGGAGGGAAACATTGAGGTCAGGAAACAGGATGCGACAATATGCGCGCCAAACCACAGGCAATTTAGTCCCTTACCCGCCCGAGGCCGTCGATGGCGAACTCGCCCCGCAGCAGGGCAAGCAGGATTTGCTGGTCTTCCTTGAGGAAGACGTTGAAGCCGCGCCACGTGCGCGCTTTGCCGTCGCGCTCGGTGCGGCTGACCACCTTGCGGTGGTGACAAAAAAAGGTGATGTCGTTGGTGGTGGCCTCAATGCGCAGCACCCGCCCACCTTTGTCATACATCTTGAGCGACTGGCGGCCCAGGACGTGTTTGATGCGCGTGCCTTCGACCAGCGTCTTGAAGTCGCTGCCAGCCTCGGCCTCGGGCGAAAAGCGCTTGCCCCAGAACCGCGCCATGTCGGGCACGCACACCGTGAGCATGGCCTGCCGGCTGATTTCCTCATAGAGCGGGGCCAGCACCTCCCGGCGCTTGAAGACCACGTCCAGTGAGTATTCAACCTGCATGATACTCCAGTGGTAGCCGCGCGTGAACTTTTCGACCACCGGGCAGAACCGGGCGGCCAGTTCGTGAAACTTGTGTTCCCTATCCCGGACCGACGGCAGTCGGGGCGCGTAAGCAGCCCGAGTGACGGCGGGTAGGGATTAGGTGGATGCGCTCGTTCGATCTATTGTTTTAGTTTGTTGAAGCTCTTCAGAAACTCCGTGACCTGCTCAGGAGGATTCATAGTCGCAGCACTCGCAATGTTTTGGGAGGAGCTGTTGCTGCTATCCTTCTTCGAGTAGTCGCTCTTGGATATGGTAGCTGGGGTAACAATCCACAATGTCGAAGTGGGATCGTCCCAAAAAAAGGTCGTCTCCTCACCCGTATTTTTCGCAATGGTGGAACCGCCCCTCTCCTTGCCGTCTACAGCTATGGAACACCATAACTCCCCTTTTGTGTTGGCATAAATCTCCAAAGTAACTCGCTCTGAAAGGACATGCTTGCCGAGAATGTTATTGATTTGGAGGGGTTGCCCATCTGCCAACAGTGTTGTTGCCAGAAGCATAGAGGACACTCCTATGGTTGCGATTGTAGTGCGTATGAGCTTCATATTGTTATCGAACGTTTGAGCTAAGCTGCAGCCGGAAGGCTGGGAGCCGGCTTTGACGAGCTTGCGAGGAGAAGCCGGCTCCCAACCTGGAGGACGTCAGCTTCAGCGATTTTGTTAGACCGGGGACGTTTCGATTGAAAGTCGAACCTATGCTTTTTCCCTCTTTTCAGCATAGCGCCTGATTTCAGTGATTAACTGCGCAAATCCCGGATAAGTAGCGTCGCTATCATAGATCTTTATTGGTAATGGGCGTCCGCGAACATGAATGCTTACAGTCGCCCGTGTAAATGAATCTTCTTCGCTGGTGCCGCAAATGTCCTCAATCGACCATGACTCAACTTCCACCCACTCCACCGAAAAGCCACATGGCTTCTTCTCGATTCCTTTTTGGGTAATGACTACTTCCCCATAAAAAAAGCAGCCCACGCATGCTAAACCGAGGCAACCAAGACCCGTGAACGCGAAGGAAAAAGCATGCAGACCCCCCGCAGTAAAACACAGCAGTCCGATTGCGACAAATATCGCGCTACAAACCGCACCAAATGCGGACTTAGATCGACTCGAATGAAAGACTACGCGGTCCATAAGCTAGGCCTAGACTTTATGGCTGTCGGCGCCCCGTGATTCGAGCGGCAGCCTATGGTGGAAGCGGGGGTGTGGTTGCCGTTCATTCGATCGCGGGTTGCTCTCGCGGACGAGCGCAGAGCCGCACTTAAAGGGCGGGCAGGACAGGGCGTCGTGCCGCCAATCATTAACGCGAACCAGCAGCCACACCATGAGGAAAATTACACTCCATCTCGGACTCGATGTCCACAAGGA
>DATDAW010000066.1:0-18253 GCA_036525185.1 Chthoniobacterales bacterium
CCCTTGTCCTCGATGAAGTCGGGGCATTTGTTGGCATCGAGAAGGGCAGGAACCGCCTTCCTCAACTCGGCGGTGGCAGCCTCCCCCTGAAGGTTGTCGGTCTTGATCTTGACAAGGGCCGGTATGACCTCGGCTTTAATACGAATAAGCTGGGGAAGGTTGGGATCGAGATTGGCCAGGAGGTTGACTGGCGCACCTTTGGGGATCGGGCCGATGCGTACAAATCCGTCCGAGTCCGCCAGTTTCCGCAACGGTTTTGGAAGAAATTCCTTGGCGACTTGAATCGCGCACTCGTCTTGTGTGCGCCAGATCGAGCCCTTGCCAAGGCGCTTTTCGGGCCACAGCAGCTTCTCGACAGCGTCATTGAAGGCGGCCACACGGCCAGCCACCGACGGATCCCCGTTGAAAATGCCCAGGGCGTTGTTATTCAGAAATGGTGCCGAACTCCAGATACTCACCAGAGACGGCACACGATAATATCCCGGGCCGCCCCCGTAGGGCTTGAACCTGATGGGTTTGCCTTCGTCAAACGGATTGTACCATTCCTGTTCTTCCGTAGCCGGAAGTTCCTTATAGGTTGCGGAGGAGAAATTGTCCCAGACGTGACCGGTCTGCGCGTTCGTGGCCATCGCCCGCGCGGCATTGGTCTTGATCCTTGAAATCGGATAGCGCCGGTCCGTGGAAAGAAAATTGTTCGTGAGAAAATCAGGCTTCATAATCTCGTTGCGGAACCAAGCCGCCCCCTCGCCCGAGCTGGGGTCAATGTGTGCAGGAGGCTGTTTGCTCGAGTGGCATTCCGCGCAACTTTCGGCGAAAACCTTTTTTCCGTGCGCGAGCAGCGTTGCGTCCTTCGTGATGTAGTCCGAGCCGCCCGGTGCGTCGGCGAGATGCAGCGGCTGCAGCTTCCGGAAGAATGCCGCGATATCAGCGAGGCGCTCCTCTGTAGCGCGCCAGAATACCGAGTTCTTCTGAGCATAGGCGACTTCGAAGGGCTTTTGCTCCGTCAGGCCAATAAGCCGATTGTGGCGTGTTAGCCAGTATTCCGAGAACATACCGATGTTGACATACACGCGGATCGTCGCGCCAGGCACGCCGACCGAATCCCCGCCATCCTTCAGGATGTGCGGGACTGCCATTTCAGCTTGCTCACCTGGAATATTCAGCGAGCCGCCGGCCATTTTCTCCGTGGCGGCAATCCGTTCCCGCTCGCCGAGCAGGAAGATGGGGTTGATGTTATTCGGATTGTTGATGTGATCGGTAGCGATTCGCGAGGTATCCGAGGTTCCACGCGGCTGGTTTTCAAGCATCTCGTGGAAGAGACCCCCTTTTTTTACGTTGCACGCGAACACACGCCCTTCGCTGATGTATTGGTTGCCGATTGCCGAGGACAGGTTCTCCCATTGGGGATTTTCCGGATCGGCTGGCGGATTAACGGGATTGGGAGCGATGTGGCAGGCACCACAGGAAACGCCTATCCGATAAGGGCGGACGAGCTTGTTGTCGTTGTAATACGTGGGATCGGTCATGAACCGTTCCCCGTCCCACTTCTTGCGGGCTTTATCGTCGAAATCGGGGTTCGGAAACAAACGAAATCCCAGAACCCCAGTCGGCTTGCCGTAGAACTTCTCGTCGATGCCAGGGGGTTCGGGCTCGGTGGGTTCGTCAAGCCATAGTCCGAATTCGTTGGGTTTCGTCGCCGCCCGAAAGCCGGGCTGATTGATAAGGCCAAGGTTTTTGAAGCGCTCGCCGCGGGGATATTTGCGGTTGTCGAGTGTCTTGAGCAAATCCATGAGACCATAGCTGTCCTGCGCGGTCCGGTTCCAGAAATGCTGGTTTCCAGCCGTCCACAAGTTCCACGTGTTCCGGCCCATGATCTCCTCAGTAGTCAGTTTTTCCCGAACACTGCCGCGGTCCATCGGCGCAAAGACATCGGCCGTAATCTTCGGAAAATCCGCGGTGACCATCCCTGCGGCCTTTGCTTCGTCTTGAATGGACCTTTTGCAGCCTCCGGCCAACAATGCGAGGGGGATCGCCACAGCCAGCGATCCGGAGAGAAATTTCCTGGGGAGCTTCATGTCGTGCGAGGGGTTCTACGGCTTGTCCGCGCCAAAGCTGGCAACACGTGAAGGCCAGCCGAGGCATGTCTTTTCTCTGGTAACGCGATTCACGCCACCGCCGCCAAAGAGGATTTCACCGTTCCCGCCGTCGGCAGTGACGAGTGCGGGACGGATTGCAACGGCACCATCAAAAGCGATGGGTGTGAACCGAGGCATTGCGAATTCCTCTCAAGTTTTTTTAATGAAAGCGTTCTTAACTTAGACCCAAAAAGCTAGAGCTAACCCCTCATGCACGGAATGTCCGAACGGTTACGGCAAGCACATCTGCGCGCTGGGACCGGCGAAGAATGAACGAGAGGCGTATGGGGGTCCGGCAAATGGTTTGTCCGCACCTCGCGCAGCTCTTTTCGAACTGAATTTGATGCGACCGGAAATAGCGCCGTTCTGCCGCGGCCAGTCGAAGGCACCGATTGGCATAACGAAAAACCGTTGATTCTGGCCAACTTCATTTCCCACCCTTCGCTATCCGTAACCTCGATGTCGGGTAAACATACGTTCGACTGAGTTATTCACGGCAGCGACCCTGCCGTCTGGTTTCGCTTAGTTAAATGCCTCGGCATGTTAATGTCAATGTAAAAAAAACATTTCCAGTCGTTACGACATCCCACCATCATGAATTCAGATTTAACCAAGCGTTCCAGCCGGCCACTAACCTCCTCCGCGGCTCCACTAACCTCCAAGTCTCCACTGATCTTTTTCAACGAGATCAAAGGGCCCCAAAGTTCGGTTTCCCTCGCAGAAATCCTTTGACTTGCCGGCATGCAACGTCTAAGTCTTTACACAAGAGGCAGGAATAATAGGGGAAGGGCGCTCCTTGTTCAAGGCGCATAAACGGTTCTGCGCCCTAACGGACCGTGCCTTTTCAAAGATCCCTGACCGGCCATGAACGATCGCGAAATCCTCGCCCGTCTCGAAGCCGCTTCCCCAAAACAACTCGCCGAGTTGCTACGCAGGCCTTCCGAACACGAAGCACGTGTCTATCGCGCCTACTTTGGTCCGACACGCTATGATGCGCTCCGACGACGAAATCTCGCTGTCCGTGGCGCACCGCGTGCGGCTAAAAGGGGCAACGTGGTCATCCTTCACGGAATCATGGGCGGCGAACTCACCCTCCGCGACAAGGGTCGGGATCAGCATATCTGGATGCACCTGTTGCGCCTCGTCTTCGGCGCCGTCCGCTGGCTGCGCATGAAGAACGGCAGTTCGCAGTTCGACGTCCGTGCAACCGGCATCCTGAAAAAATGGTACGCCGAGCAGATTCTCGAGTTTAGCTATGATTGGAACACTCAGACCTATTGGTACGACTGGCGGCGTGATTTGGATGAAATCGCCGATGATCTGCGAGGAAAAATCGATAACTGGTTCGGACCCGAGGCGCCAGTGCATCTCGTCGCGCATTCCATGGGCGGCCTCGTTTCACGAACCTACATCGCGCGCCACCCCAGGCGCTGGGACAAGGGCGGCAAACTCGTCATGCTCGGCACGCCGAACCACGGTTCCTTCGCGATCCCCCAGGTGATAACCGGTGTTATTGATACCGTCCGCAAGCTCGAGCTGGTAGATCTCAAGCACAACCTCGCTGAGATCACAGAGATTCTCGGTGGCATGCCCGGCGCGCTGCAAATGCTACCTTCGCCCCTGGTCATGCCCGCGATGGCGCCCCTTTATCAAAGCAGCACCTGGGCCGGACGCGTCCCCCAACCCCTGCTCGACCGCGCACGCAAGCATCACGATTTCCTCGCCGAGATCGTTGACGACACACGCATGCACTACATCGCCGGCTGCAATCGCCATACATACGACGACATCCGCAACTGGAAACGGCTCGACGCGCTCGACGGCTACAGTGCGAGCATGAATGGCGATGGCACCGTGCCGCATCGGCTTGGCTTTCTCGAAGCCCGCGGGGTACGGATTCCGACGTGGTTCATTCAGGAAGATCATGGTGCATTGCCAAACAACACTCGTGTTATCAACGCCGCGCAACGTCTGCTTCTCGAAGATAAATGCGAGCTTTCCCCAACGCCGGAGGGCGCTCGCAGCGTCATTGCCGATCGGGCCGCCGCACGCGTTGCCGCTACGGGCGAACTAACACAGCGCGGCGAAGAGGAAGCGCGACTGGCGGAGCTCGTCGAACGTCTGCGCAGCCGCGCGCGTTCAACGGATGAGCAAGATGCCGCCGCTGTCTCACAGGACGAAATCGAGGCCACGGAAATTCTCCTCCGCGGTTTTCTGAGCGAAAGCGTCTCGCGCAAGGAAATGCCGCTCACAGCTGCTGAAGCGACTGTTCCATCGACGCCCATTGTAAAGACGACGACGAAAATCGAAATCGCGCTCGTACTTGGCGATCTCGCGAACCTGCCGCCGGTTAAGCCGGGCACACCCGAGGTCGACGCGATTTCGGTCGGCCATTACGCCGGCGTCGCGCCTCAGAATGCCGAGCTCGCCCTCGACCGCGCCCTAAGCAGCTGGAAGAAGGGTGATCCCGACGAAAAGCTTGTGATCACGGCGCTGAGTCAGCGCGGCACCATCCCCGCACAACTGGGCCAGCAATACATCATTCCCGATCTCGCGCATCCGCCGCGCATTGCCGTGCTGGTGGGAATGGGTGAGGCCGGCAAGTTTCGTGCGCCGGAGCTTACCGTCGCTGTCCGCGAGCTGGCCTGGACGCTCGGCAGGTTGAACATAAAACATCTCGCTTCTGTCCTCATCGGGACCGGCGCCGGCAACATTCCGATTGAGCTCGCGGTTTGTTCGTGGCTGCGCGGCTTGCGTCGGGCGCTCTTCGATGCACTCGCTGTGGACACACCCGCGCTGCAGCGCATCACTTTTGTCGAGAACTCTCCCGCAAATTTTCTGCTCTTAAACGAAACCCTCACCACCGAAATCCAACGCTTCAAGGATGACCCCGAACCTCTCTGCGTCACCTATCTGGCCCCCGAACCGGAGAAGATCAGAGCAGCGCGCGAAACGGCCCGGCAACGTGCCATCCAGCGCGCAATGGACTCGTTCAAGGACGAAGCGTCCACGCCGGCAAACGAATCAGCGAAACCAACCGGTGAACCGGTGCGTTTCACCGTGCGACTGTCGAAGGATACTTACGAATTCTCCGTCTTGAGCACTGAAGCGGCGATCCCGCAGCGCAACACAACCGTCGACCCCACCTTGATCGACCAAATCAACAACCAATTGCCAATTGCCAACAGTTTTCTCCGACAGCGCGACCTTGGCAATTTACTCGGGCGTATGCTGCTGCCGGTGGAACTGCGCAACGCGATCGTGAAACCAGGTATCCCCACGGTTTTGGTGGTCGATGCAACAACGGCCCGGATCCATTTCGAGCTGGCTGCGCTCTCGCCCGCCGGTTCCAGAGACGAATTCGAAGCGGACGTCATTCTCGGAACGGCGGCGAATCTCACACGCCAACTGCGCACGACCTTCGCGCCGCTCCCGGAGCCGCCGCTCATGGCCGGTCGGCCATTGCGCGTGCTGGTCATTGCCGACCCTTGCGAAGAGGCGCCGCTTCCTGGTGCGCAGGAGGAAGGCGAAGCCGTCGCGCAGCTCTTCGATCAGCTTGCGGAGTCCGGCGCGAATGTCGAACCGCCTCAGCGACTCTTCGGGCCCAGCGAAGCGACCCGCGTAGCGGTCCTGGATTGTTTGATCAATCAACGTTTCGACCTCGTCCACTACGCCGGGCACTGCTTCTACAATACCGACGATCCGCCGCGCTCCGGCTGGCTGTTCAGCCACGGCGAAATTCTCAGCGCCTACGAACTCGGCCGCATCGATCGCATCCCTCGCTTCGTCTTTTCTAATGCCTGCGAATCTGGCATCACGCCGGACCGCGCCGACCAACGCAGCGCGGGCCTCGCGCCGAGCTTTGCCGAGGCCTTTTTTGCACGAGGCGTTGCGAACTTTATCTGCACGGCATGGCCTGTGGATGATGCAGCTGCATTGGCCTTCGCGACCCGCGTATATCGCGGTCTACTCGGGCTACCAGGCAAACCCGAACCCCTTTGTCAGGCGATGCACGCGGCGCGATTGGAGATTGCCCGGCACGGCGAGGGCGGACGCGCGACCTGGGGCGCCTACCAGCACTATGGCGATCCGTATTTTCGCCTTCCATTGGATCGAAAACACGCGCTACCTGCCGCAGCGCGTAAATCTTTCCCCACCCGCCGCCCACGGAAATCCTCAAAGAAGTCCTGAGCGATGCCCAATCCATCGGTACTTGCGACACACCTGAAAACCCTCGCAGGGGACTTGGTTCAGGGAAAAGTCGTGCCGTTTATCGGCGCCGGCGTCCACCTGTGCGGGCGTCCGGCTGCACCAGTGCAGGCGGAAAAACACTGGTGGTACGGCACGCGTCTGCTGCCAAAAGGCGATGAGTTGGCGCGCTATCTGGCAGAGAAGTTCGAGTACGAGGACGCCGCGACGAACTGGGATTTAATGCGCGTGTCGCAGTTCGCGGAGGTCATGCAGGGCTCAGGGCCGCTTTATGAAACGTTACAGGAGCTCTTCGCGCGCGACTACCAGCCGACACCGTTGCACCGGCTGCTCGCCCGCGTCCCGGCGTTATTGCGCGAGCGCGGCATCGGCGTCGGACTGCCGCTGATCATCACCACGAACTACGACGAAGTGCTCGAGGCGGCGTTTTACGACCAGCATGAGCCTTTCGACCTGGTCAGCTACCTCATCCGTCATGAAGGGCACTCGGGTAAATTCTGGCATTTGCCGCAGGCGCACGAACATTTCGCCGCAAGCCGTCAACCTACCGCGCTTCTCGAAGGCGCTCCCTGGCAGCTTATCGAATCACCCAACACGTACGCAAAATTTCCCACGGACGGACGGACGATCATTTTCAAAATTCACGGCGCCGTGGACCGTGCCGGCGCGGACCAATCCAGCTTCGTCATTACCGAGGACGATTATATCGATTACCTTGCTCGGATGGATTTCGCCAATCCGCTACCGAAGTTGCTCGCACTGAAGATGAAGTTCGCGCGCCTTCTCTTTCTCGGCTACGGACTGCGCGACTGGAATCTGCGGGTCGTGCTCCAACGCATCTGGGGAGAACGAAATCTCACCTATCCTTCATGGTCCATCCAACTTGGCGCGCAGGAGTCTGACAAACGGGCATGGCAGCGTCGCAACGTCAGCATTCTGGACATCCCGCTTGAAGAGTACGTGCCAGAGCTCGAGAAGTGCATCACGGGTATTCCCTCGCGGGCGGCTCCCGCGGTCGCTGCGCCATGAGCGAGCCGGCCTGCCCTTTTCGCGGTCTTGTGCCCTACACGGAAAAGGACGCGGACTACTTCTTCGGCCGTGCTGAGGAGACCGAAATCATCATCGCCAATTGTCTCACTACCCGCGTCACTGTCTTCTACGGGGCGAGCGGCGTCGGGAAAAGCTCGGTCCTCCACGCGGGAGTCATGCGGGCACTGCGTGAGCGCGCGCAATTCAACCTGGTGCAGCGTAACTGTCCCGAAGCCGTCGGTGTCGCATTTTCATCGTGGCGTGACGACCCAGTCAGCCCCTTTGTCGATCGCGTTGAGCAGACACTCCGCGGTCTGATTCCGCCGGATTGGCGGCTCTCGCCGCGGAGTCCGAGTCTCGCAGCGACTTTCCGAGCTTGGAGCCAGGCGATCCAGAGCGATCTCGTGCTCATCCTGGACCAGTTCGAGGAGTATTTCATTTACCGCGACGTGCATGACGTGAGTTTCGAGCGCGAACTGGCGGAGCTGATAACCGACCCAACCCTGCGGGTGAATGTGTTGCTCTCCCTCCGAGAGGATGCTCTCGCCCGCCTCGATACGCTCAAAACAAAGATCCCGGCCCTATTCGACAACTGTCTGCGACTTGAACACCTCAGCCGTGACAGTGCGCAGCAAGCCATCGAAGGCCCAATTCGCCTCTACAATCAGCGCCACGACGACGTCGGACTGCACGTGAATTGCGAGCCGGCACTCATCAATGCTGTCCTCGATGAAGTGCAGGCAGGCAAACTCACGCTTCGGCTCGCCGGCGAAGGAAAGGTTCACCCCGACCGCACCCGCAGCGATACGCAGGTGCGTGTCGAAGCGCCGTATTTGCAAATGGTCATGATGCGGATCTGGCGGGAAGATGCCCCCGCCGGCCACGGGACGCTGCGCCTGGCCTCCCTCGAAACAAAACTCGGCGGGGCGGCAAACATCGTGCGCACGCATCTCGATCAAGTCATGACTCATTTGTCGCTAAGCGAACGGACGCTGGCTTCGAAGGTTTTCCGCCACCTCGTAACGCCTTCCGGCACCAAAATTGCCCACTACGTGCGCGATCTGGCCGACTTCGCAGAAGCCGATCCTGCAGCGGTCGATCGACTCTTCGACAAACTCGACAATCCTGAGAATCGAGTGATCCGCGACGTCACGCCCCCCAGCGCGATGTCAAAGCGCTACGAGATTTATCATGATCTGCTCGCAGCGCCCGTACTCGATTGGCGGCACCGCTTCGAGACCGAGCAAAAACGCGAAGCTGAACGCAGGCGCTGGAAACGCAAGGCGATAGTGGCTGGGACCATCGTTGTCTCAGCGGGAACGTTGTTGCTTATCGGCGTGGGCATCTTTGCATGGAATGAAAGCAACAAAGCCAGGACAGCTGAAGCGGCGCGGGAAAACGCGCAACAAGCGATCGTAAGCGAGCGTGAACAAACCACCGAACGCCTCAAGGAAGTTTCCGAATTCCAGGCGCAACTCGATAAGGTTGCTAAACAGGGAGACAACCCGGATGCGATTGCGCAGTTTGTCCGCGAAGCCCTCACCAAGCAGTACCCGTCTTCGAACTATGCCACGGAGGATCCGCACGCTGAAAAGTCTCCGTGGCAGCCTGCACAGCCGACTTCGTCACCGCAAGACCAGCGGACGTCACCCTCACCGGAGCCCGGGGCGTCAGTCATTAACGGCGAGGGTGCCCCCGTCTTCAACGAACCCATCGTCATGTTTGCCAGCGCACCCCATAAGGGTGCTGTGTGGAGTGTGCGCTATGCGCCGAACGATCTCTGGCTCATTGTTACCGCGGGACGCGACAGGACCGCGCGCGTAGGCAGTCTGCGCGACGCCGACGACTTCGTCCTCGCCGGCCACAAAGGCGAAGTGAACTTTGCCATGTTCAATCCAGCCGCAACGAGGGAGACCGCACGCAGCGGCCGGGGCTGGCTAATCGCAACAGCGAGCGACGACGAGACGGCTCGCGTATGGAAACGTTTGTCGCCCGTGTCGCCGCCGCTGTTCGAGGAACTCATCAAACATCAGCGCCCTCTCAGCGGCCTGGCCTGGAGCCGCAACGGTCGCTGGCTCGTCACCACAAGCCGTGACCGGCATGCCTGCATCTGGGATCTTCAGCCCGCGAAACCGAAACTTGCACACGACCTTGTCGGACACACCGGCGACGTCTGGATGCCCGCGCTCGTCGAAACGGCCGGCGGCGCCTGGCTCGCCACGCCAAGTTCCGATGGCACGGCACGGCTCTGGCGATTTCCGAATGGCGAACTGGAACGTGTCTTCGAGCACGGCGGCAAAGTCCGGCGTGCTGCCTTTGACTCCAACGGGCGTTGGCTCGTCACCGGAGGTGCCGCACCCGATGGCAAAAGCGGGCTCGCAATCCTGTGGGATCGCGCTTCAGGCACGCGCCTCGCCGAAGTGCGGCACGGCAGCGACGTGCGCGACGTAGTGTTTCATCCAAGCAAACCCTTTTTTGCTACAGCCAGCTCCGATGGCACTGCGCAAATCTGGAATGCGGAAACGGCTCGTCCGTTGGCGGTTCTCCGAGGGCACACTGACGCGGTATGGTCTGTCACGTTCACACAGGCCGGCCCTGGCATCGTTACTGCCAGTTGGGACCAAACGGCGCGGCTGTGGGACTACGAAGCAAACCGGTGCGTTGCCGTGCTCAAAGGTCACACGGGAGTGCTGTGGGATGTCGATATGGGCTCAATTGGCAAGACGTTCGCCACTACCGGCGGCGATGGCGCAACCTTGCTTTGGGTGCTCAACAGAATTCCGAGCGGGGACCGTTTCCTGCCTGCCCCCGGTCCGGCGGCGGCCCAGTGAGCACCGCGGCAAGTTGCCAGACCACGACAATGCGACGCGCGCCATTGACACTTTTTCCGAATAGCGACAGACAGGTCTCACCTGTATGGCTGCCGGACGCCCAGCGAGTTTTTATGGGCGGGCTGAAGGTCCTGCCCAAGCCACCCCGCTGGGTGAAGTGATCGGGAAACTGAGCACGAACATTGATCCCGTTCCCGCGCGGGTTTGCACAGAAACACACCCGCCGTGTAGTTGCATGATGGACTTAACGATTGCCAGCCCTAAACCCGCGCTCGTGTTGTCAGATTGGCGTGATTTCTGACCCCGATAAAAACGATCGAAAATTTTCGGCAAATGTTCCGCGCCGATCCCCTCTCCCGTATCCGACACGGTCACTTCGACCCGGTCGCCGGTTTTAAACGATGCAAGAGTAATCCGCCCCCCAGGCGGCGTATGGCGGAGGGCGTTGGACACAAGATTACTCACCGCGCGGCGAAAAAGGAGCGGATCAGCATTCACAGGCTCGGATCCCTCGACGAGCATCGTCACCTGGCGCTCTTCAGCGGCAGCTTCGTGGAATTCCACGATCGCCGACAATTCCCGCCTTGTATCGAGTAGAGAACAGCTGATGCGGGTTTCTGGATTGTCCGCTCGCGCGAGGAAAAGCAAGCTATCAGTCATGCGCGACAAGCGCTGAATTTCTTCGAGATTAGATTCCAGGATTCCCCGGTATTCCTCTGCCGTTCTCAGTCGTGTAAGGGCGACTTCGGCTTCGCCACGCATGTTTGAAAGAGGAGTCCGGATTTCATGCGCGAGATCGCCCGAAAGTTGCGACAGCCGCTCGAAAGCCTGCTCGAGACGCGCCAGCATTTCGTCAAAAGCCGACGCAAGGGCCGTCAATTCCAGCGGCCAGTTGCGATTTCCAACTCGCTGGTGTAAAAGCGGCGCTTTCATTTTGGTCATCAAAGCCGCCATCTCATTCACCGGCGCAAGGCCCCGCCGCGCAACGAGAAAACCCACAAACGCAGAAGCAGCAACCGCACACGAAAAAATAACCAGCAACACGGTTCGGAGGGTTGAGCGGAATAGTTTCTGGCTCATGCGATCCTCACCAAGCTGGATCAGCCACCCGTGTCCAAATTGGTCCCGCGGTCCAACCCAAGCGGCTGTCAGCAGGTACCAGTGACCGTCCCCCGTGCGATAGTGCAGCGTTTGTGGTGCCCGGTTCCGAACCGAGGCCGGCCGGGTGAAAATCGGCGGAGGCAGGGCCTTCGACATGCCCGGCGTTTCGGCTAGGACATTCCATTTATCGTCAAGAATGCGGGTCCAATGTCTTGGAGGGCGAGACCCGTCATCAAAAGCTTCCACCTCTTTTTGCAATACTGTGGCATTCGGAAAATCGTCCCCAATATCGGCACGGATTACGCGCATCCGATCGCGGATGTAGCTGATATCCTGTGAGTCAGAGTGCCGAGCCAGTGACCAATACACGAGGCTCATCGACAGGAGCATTATGACCGAAGTGGTAACAGTAAAGTGCAGCACCAACCGACCAGAGATGGACCACTTGCTCCTGCCAGTGCTTGTGTTCTTATCGGATTTCAAGAACATACCCCACGCCGCGCGCTGTATGGATGAGTTTGGGACTAAACCCGTCATCGATCTTGCTGCGCAGCCGGCTCACGGCGGCTTCGATCATGTTCGTTCCCGTATCGAAACCGATGCCCCACACCGTTTCCGCAATGCTGTGTCGCGTTACAGCCTGTCCTGCAAACCGCGCCAAATACAGCAGCAACTGCAACTCCCGCGGTGTGAGATACAGATGACGCCCACCGCGAGTCACACGCTGCAACCCAGGATCAATCTCAAGATCGGCAATACGAATGACCTCTTCCATGCGTGGCGCCGACCGGCGGACGATGGTGCGAACACGAGCCAGGAGCTCGGAGAACGCGAATGGCTTCACCAAATAATCGTCCGCGCCTAATTCAAGGCCTTTGACACGATCGTTGACGCTGTCGCGCGCCGTTAGGAAAAGGACGCGCGTCTTTACACCGCATCGCTGCATTTCCTGCAGAACCGACCAGCCGTCAAGCTTTGGGAGAGCAACGTCGAGAATGGCCAAATCATAGGCGGCCGTCCGTGCAAGCTCCACTCCCGACTGCCCATCGGCTGCGACATCGACGGACATACCATTTTCGAGCAGTCCTTTCTGGATGAAATTGGCTATCTTGGCTTCGTCTTCGACGATGAGAATTCTGAGAGACTCGGGGTGCAAGAGCGGGATGTCGCGGAGTTGGAAAATCGCTGTTGCCAACATGTTAGCCCGGCTTGCGAACGTCGGGTCAGGGCAACAGGCGTCGGGTAAACATCATATACCACGTTGCAATGTTCAAAAACGAGGCTTTTTCGACGTGGAATCGGCATCCCACATTCTCAAATCTCTCATTGGCAGTCATGTCTCTTCGAGGACCGGATTGCTCAATCTGCCGATGCCGTCGATTTCGACCGTGATTTCGTCACCGGGCTTCAACCAGACTTGCGGATTCCGCGCCATACCTACTCCGGAAGGCGTCCCCGTCAGAATGACCGTGCCAGGCAGCAAAGTGGTGCTGCCACTCAGGAATTCAATGAGGGCGGGGACATCAAAAATCATGCTGTTCGTGTTCGATTCCTGCATGACATGGCCATTCAAGAATGTCCTTAGACCCAAGGTATTTGGATCGGGAATTTCGTCCGTGGTCACCAGCGTCGGCCCCAATGGCGCAAAGGTGTCAAATGTTTTGCCACGGCAAAACTGGCCGCCGCCGAATTTCTTCTGCCAGTCGCGAGCGCTTACGTCGTTGCCGATCGTGTAGCCAAGCACATGATCAAGTGCCTTCTCACGCGGAATGTTTTTCCCTTTTTTTCCGATGACAACAGCGAGCTCACCCTCGAAATCGACTTCGTTGCTGCGTAAATGACGAGGGAGCAAAATCGGATCGCCCGGATGATTCAGCGCCGTCGTGCTTTTCATGAAAAGAACGGGAAATTCAGGGAGTTTCGCGCCCGTCTCCTCGACGTGCAGCCTGTAATTGATTCCGATGCACAGGAACGCAGTCGGCTGAATTGGTGCGAGGAGTTTTTTGGGGACCACAGTTTCGTCCGTGACGCGGAACTCGCCAAAAATCCCGCCTTCGATGCGGGAAACGCTACCATCCGGCTGCAGCACTCCATGTTCGGGGGATCCGTTATTGAGAAAGCGGATAATTTTCATGCCGATCTCAGACGCCGTTGACTGCTTCTACCAGCTGCCTAACAAACGCTTCGATCTTTGCGCCGAGATCTGGATCGCCGCCAAATTGATGAATGCGATTTACGATTGCGCTGCCAACGACAACAGCGTCACCCGAGCGGGCGACTTCGGCGGCTTGCGCGGCATTCGAGACACCAAATCCGATGGCGATCGGCAGATCGGTTGTGGATCGGATCAGGGCGACACGCTCGGAAAGCGACGCGGCAACTGTCTTTTGTTCACCCGTAACTCCTTCTCGCGAAACGTAATATACAAACCCTGCGGCTTGTGCAGTGAGCTTTGCGATCCGCTCTGAGGGAGTCGTCGGCGCGACCAAAACAATCCGTTTTAACCCATGGGAATCGGCGAGACCATCGTTCCGCAAGGCCTCATCCGGCGGCAAATCAAGCAAAAGAAGGCCGTCGATTCCCGCTTCTTTCGCATCGTCGTGGAACCTCTCGAATCCGTAGTTGAACACTGGATTCAAATACGAATAGAGCACGATAGGAAGCCCGGAGGCATCGCGAAATTTACGGATTGTCGCAAAAAGTTTCGGGATAGTCGTCCCTGCCTCCAGCGCTCGCTGGGCGCTCAGCTGGTTGGCCACCCCATCCGCCAGTGGATCAGAGAACGGCAATCCAATTTCCAATAGATCCACTCCTGCCCTCTCCAGTGCACGCGCAATCACAAGCGTCCGTTCCAAATCCGGATCCCCTCCCGTAATGTATGCGATAAAACCCTTTTTTCCCTCGGCCCGCAGCCGCTGAAACGTCAGATCGATTCGATTTTTCGTCATTTCAAGTTTTCACTTCTGCGCTCTTCACTCAGCCTTTCACCTCCGGCTCTCGCCCTTTCCTCTACCCTCCGGCTGAACCATGTCCGCCCGGCGCCGTCATCGCCACCGGGTCGAGCGCCACCTCCAGCTCAGCTTCGGGCAGAACGTTTTGCTCTTTGCAAAGCTGGCGAACGGTCTTTCCGGTTTTCGCACTTTCTTTGGCGATCTCAGCGGCGCGGTCGTATCCGATGATCGGTGCCAGACTCGTCACCATCGCCATGCTGTATTCGACAAGTTCGTTCGCCCGCTCGCGATTCGCCTCGATGCCGGAGACACAGCGCTCAGCAAAAATCGTAGCCGCGTTCGATAGCAAGCGAATGGACTCCAGGATGTTATGCGCGATGACCGGCATCATGACGTTCAACTCGAAATTACCATTCGCGCCCGCCCACGTGATCGTCGCGTCATTCCCAATGACCTGCGTCGCGACCTGCATCATCGCCTCGGACATCACAGGATTCACCTTGCCGGGCATAATCGAACTCCCCGGTTGTGTTGCCTGAAGCCGGATTTCACCGAAGCCGCAGCGAGGACCACTGCCCAACCACCGGATGTCGTTGGCTATTTTGAACAGACTTACTGCGATCGTCTTCAATTGGCCGCTCGCTTCTACGAGCCCGTCCTTGCCACCTTGCGCTTCGAAATGATCTGCCGCTTCGCGAAACGAAATGCCGGTTCTTTCGCGCAGGAACGCGATAACTTTTCCGGGGAAATCCGGGTGCCGGTTCAGTCCCGTTCCAACCGCCGTGCCTCCGAATGCCAGTTCTTCAACCGCGGCAATCGCCTTCGCCACCCGATCTTTTCCAAACTCAACCTGCTTCGCGTAACCTGCAAACTCCTGCCCGAGCCGGACCGGCGTCGCGTCCATTAAATGCGTTCGGCCGATTTTAATGATGTCCCAAAACTCGGTGCTCTTGGCCGATAACGCTACATGCAACGTCGTCAGCGCCGGAAGCAACTCGTCTTTAAGTGCCTCCCCGACTGCCACATGGATGGCCGTCGGGATCACGTCATTGCTGGATTGCCCCATGTTCACGTGATCGTTCGGATGCACTGGTTTGCGCGATCCGATAGGCTGGCCGGCAAGTTGAGACGAGCGGTTGGCGATCACTTCATTCGCGTTCATGTTCGTACTCGTTCCAGAGCCTGTCTGGAAGATATCCAATGGAAACTCGTCATCGAATTTTCCTTCGGCCACCTCCAGAGCCGCCTCGGAAATAAGTCCAGCGATCCTGGGATCGATTGCGCCCAGGTCCCGGTTGGCAGCCGCGGCCCCGGCTTTAATCAATCCCAGCGCGCGAATGAACGGTCGAGGGAACCGATATCCGCTGATTGGAAAATTCAGCACCGCTCTCTGCGTCGTCGCGCCATACAGCGCTTCGGCAGGAACGGCCATTTCACCCATGGAATCCTTTTCGGTGCGTGTGTCGCTCATGGTTTTTGGTAACAGGGGAATTCAGCCTAATCGTAACGAAACCATTGGGCAAATCCGGCTTGCCCGGTTTTTTTACGGAGCCGAGTATGTTCCATTGATGATCGTCGAATATCCTTATCGCACCCGCCGCACCATCAAGCCCCACCAGATGGATGCCTCACGAGTCGTTCCACACGAACTGCTGCTCGAAATCCTTGAGGACGCGCACTGGGCGCCGACGCATGGACTCACCCAGCCATGGCGGTTTCATGTTTTTTCCGGCGCTGCCCGTGGCCGGTTGGCCGACGCGCTGCGAGATTTATATGACCAGTTAACCCCGCCCGTCGAACGCCGAGAAGAGAAGCGTGAAAAACTGGGAACCAACGTTCTGCTCGCACCCGTTTCCATCGCGGTCGCTATGCGGATCGATCCGGGCGGGAAAATTTCGGAAATGGATGAAATCGCCGCCGTTTCGTCCGCCGTGCAAAACTTGATGCTCTCCGCACACCAGCGTGGCCTCGGCTCCTTCTGGGCCACTCCGCCGGTGGCCTGCTCACCCGAATTCGCAGCATGGCTCGAGCTCGACTCAACCCATCGCACACTTGGCATCATCTATCTCGGCTACGCACGTTCCGGAGTAATCCCCATCTCGTCGCGAGTTCCGTTGAGCGAAAGAGTAGTGTTCTACAGAGAATAAATTCGCAACCAACCCTTTGCGCAAAAATCCAGCCGTCCATCGACCGCCGAATCGGCGAAAGGTCGGGCTAAAGGGCGATGCGATAACGGCGTTTCTGACGTTCGCCTTCCTGATACATGTCGAGCCGCTCCGGTAAATCGACGATCTCGATCAACTCCGCCCCCCGCCAGTTCGCAGGTGCGGCGCGAGGCCGTATTGTCAGGGTTGCATGTGATCCAGACTTCCGTCAGCCCGTGTGCGCGTGCCAAAGGAAACAACCGTTTGCACGCCCGCGCTGCATAGCGATTTCCCAGGTGTGGGGCGTTAACTCCATACGCAATATGACCGCCGTATTTGATGAGATCCGGCGTATGCCCAATACGGAGTTCAATTTCGCCAATGGGATTACTGTTTCCGGCCCGTTTCAGTGCAAACCGATAAGCAGGCACATAATTTAGGGTCGGATCTCCAGGGTAAGGTTCCGCCAAGACAACCTGGAGATCGCCGTCAATCAAGGCGCTCACATCAAGGAATGAAAACAGTCATTGCTCATGGATTGTTCGCAACGCCGTTAAACT
The DNA here is from genome assembly GCA_036525185.1 of Chthoniobacterales bacterium. Classification (GTDB taxonomy): domain Bacteria; phylum Verrucomicrobiota; class Verrucomicrobiia; order Chthoniobacterales; family DASVRZ01; genus DATDAW01. The sequence continues at coordinate 16,961 of DATDAW010000066.1, forward strand.
CACCTGTCGTCCATCTTTTACGGCACCCAACTTTTCCCCATCCGCACAATAGGAAGTGAGCGACCGCCGGCCAGCCGAACTCCGATTTCCTCGATTCTGGTATATCCGCGCGCTTCGTAGAGGGGGATACCGGCGAGCGTAGCGCCCATCTCCGCCCGCGAAAAGCCTGCGGCACGGATTGCAGATTCGCATTCGCACAGAATCGCGGTAGCTATTCCACGACGGGCCCAGTCGGGGTGGGTGAAAAACGCTCGAATCCGGGCAGCATCCTTCTCTGGATCGAGGACAGGATTGTCGCCAATGCGATCGCGATCGCTGCCAAATAACGTCTGCCGTTTGCTCCAGCCCCCGCATCCCGCAATCCGCCCATGGCTTTCCGCAATGAAATAGGTGCCATCAACAATTAATTGTCCATCCACGCCAAAGACTCCTCCCAAGGCGCCTTCGATCTGCTCCGTCGTGTAGAACCCGGCTTGCAACGTGCGAACCGACAGCGAGATCAACTCTGCGATGGCGGAAATATCCGCCTCTGTTGCAAGACGCAGGTACCAGTGTTTTGTCATCGAATCGACTCAATGCGCGGTGAGTAACGGAATAAACGGCGTGACCCGAATCCTGTAGGATATCGGCATCCACAACAAAAACGTACAAAAAAAGCCCGGTCTTCTGTTTCCAGAAGACCGGGCAAAAAACTGGCAACGTCCTACTCTCGCACACCCTATAGATGCACTACCATCGGGGCTGCAATGTTTCACTTCCGTGTTCGGAATGGGAACGGGTGGTGCCATTGCGCTATTGTCACCAGAAATCTGGCGAATCCGAATACATTTTCCTTGGGGGGCTGAACTGGGGGCGGAATTACACTCGGATCCACCAGATTTCTGGCGGCTGATTCGCGGGATTTCTCTCGCAACCAACTTTGGATCATTTTTTCGCCGGTTGATCGCAACCGGCAGTCAAAGAACAATTCGATTCTCTGACATCTACATACAGGAACAATACGCAGTCAATGCTGAGTTTTATTTAAAAAAGTCATTAGAATTTCCGGCTGGCTTGATGCCGGGTTCCGCAGAACCCGGCACCAGCCGAAAAATAAATGACCAAGCCGAACGGGTTATTAGTATGCCTGAGCTGAACATGTTACCATGCTTACACCCGGCACCTATCAACGTGGTGGTCTGCCACGACCCTTCAGGGAGATCTCATCTTGGGATAGGCTTGGCGCTTAGATGCTTTCAGCGCTTATCCTTTCCGAACATAGCTACCCGGCACTGCCGTTGACACGACAACCGG
>DATDAW010000067.1:0-40475 GCA_036525185.1 Chthoniobacterales bacterium
GCGTTTACCAACTGGATCGCATCGTTTTTTGCCTGGGCTTTCTTGGCGGATTCAATGGCGCTGTTGAACGCGGGGAAGAGAATGCCCATGAGGACCATGATGATGGCCATCACGGTGAGAAGTTCGACGAGGGTGAATGCACGTCGCTGTAACAGGAGCGGTCTGGGAGAGGACATAACCTTGGGGGATCTCCGGAAATGCTAGCTGGTGCAGAGGGAATTGCAATCCCGCAAAAAACGACGGTTCAGTTTTCAGTTTTCAGCGTCGAGTCTGAGCTTTTATGACACTTGAGATCAGCATCTGAAAACTGAATCCTAAACCCTGAAAAACTTAAAGGAACAATGCTGCCGCTTTTTCGATGGTGAGTTCTTCCAGCGAATTGACGGCGAGATCCGCTTTGCCGAGCTCGGCGAGGGGATTGGTGGTAGCGACGGCGATGACTTTGGCTCCCGCACGGTGGGCGGCTTCGATGCCGACGTGCGCGTCTTCGAAAACGATGCAATTTTCCGGCTGGATACCGACTTTGCCTGCTGCTTTGAGGAAGACCTGCGGGTCCGGTTTTCCGGCGGTGACGTCCTCGGCGGAGACGATAGCGACAAAAGCGTCGCGCAAACCGAGCTTGTCGAGTGTGACTTCGATGTTGAGGCGGTGCGTCGAAGAGCCGATGACGCGTGGGATACCGGCATTTTTCAGTGCTGAGAGCCAGGCAACGATCCCGGGTAGGGGATCGATGCCCCATTCGAGAACGATTTCGCGGTAAAGCGCTTCTTTGCGGAGTGAAATGCGGTGAATCTCTGCGGCATCGTCTGTCCATTGGAGCAGATTGGGAATGATCCATTCGTTCTTCATGCCAAATCCCTTTTTGAAATGGCCCTCTGGCAGCGGTTTGCCGACTTCGCGGGCAAGACGTTCCCAGCTTTCTTCGTGATGGCGCGACGAGTCGATGACGACGCCGTCCCAGTCAAAAATGGCTCCCCAAGTTGATTGCATAACGGGCGCGGTGTACTGGAAAGCGCCTTTTGCAGGAAGCTTTAAAAGCAAAGAAAGGGACTGCGGAGAATCGAGAAGAGCGAGGTGCTGCCGTGTCAGTTTTCGTCACACGAACCCAACATGCCGGAATCGTGCGCCGAGGACGTCAACAGAGTCAGCCCCGAGCCATTTGTCGAGGAAAGTGGCATAAACATCGCGGAAATCGACGGTATGAATCAGGTCGCCGTCATCGAGTTTGGTGAGGCTGGGGGGATCACCATGGAGACCGGGCTTGAGCGCGCCGCCGGAGAGGAACACAGGCGCGGCGGTGCCATGATCCGTGCCGCCGCTGTCGTTTTCGCGCACGCGGCGTCCGAATTCGCTGAAAGTCATCAGCATGACCCGTGAATAGTTTCCTTGTGTCTGCATTTCGCGAACGAAGGCGGTGACGGCGTCGGAAAAGTCGGCGAGCAATCTGGAATGCGAGGGGACCTGGTTGTTGTGGGTATCAAAGCCGCCCTGGCTCAGGTAATAGATCCGCGTGGGTAATTCCCCCGCGATGAGGCGGGAAATGAGGCTGAATTGCTGGCCGAGCCGGGTTTTTGGAAAAGCCGATGACGCTGGGATTTTGGCGAGGATGTCGCGAATTTTGTCCTGGCTTAACTGGGCGTCGAGTGCAGTGCGTTGGAGGTATTCGAACGGGCTGAGTTCAGGGCGTGCCGAGCCGCTGAGCATATCGATGCTGCCACCGGAGGATTCGTCCATCATCAAGTCTTCCTCGCTGTCGCGCATGTTGCGCATGTTGCGCATGTTGCGGCGTTTGCCGAGACGAAGGCCTGCTTCAACCGACACGCCGGTGGGGGTTTGCGCGGCAAACGCCTGCGGAAATTCACGGGTGAGAGTGACGCCAACGGTGGGGTCGGCGCCTTTGCAGCAATTATCGAAGAAACGGCCGATCCAGCCTTTGTTGATGACTTTTTCGGAATCGGAAGCCGTCTGCCAGATTTCGGTGGAGCGAAAATGCGAGCGATTCGGATTTGGATAACCGACACCCTGAACGATGCCGATGAGGCCTTCGTCGTAGAGCGACTTGAGGCTGGTCATTCCGGGGTTGAAGCCTGCGTAGTCATTGAGTTTGAGAACTTTATCCGCAGAAACGCCGAGTTTGGGGCGGTTCTTGTAGTAGGCATCGTCCGCGAAGGGGACCAGGGTGTTGAGGCCGTCATTACCGCCGGCGAGTTGGAGGACGACGAGGATCGGCGCGTCTTTGCCGGTGATTGCCTGGGTAGCCGCAGCCGCCGAGGCTTCGAGGGCGCTGAAGGTGCGTTCCAGGAAAACCGGGAGTGTCCAGGTCGCTGCGGCGCCGAGACCGAAACGCCGGAGAAACTGGCGGCGGGAGTGGAGGGAGAATGTGGCTTCGAGATTCATGGAGGGGGTCTTGGCTTACTTATGGCTCGTACTCCTACTCTTGCTCTTTCCTGTCGGGGCGCGCCTGCTTAGCGCAAGAGCAAGAGCAAGAGTAGGAAGTAAGAAGTAAGAATATTTGAGCGGGATGGTTTTCAGCAGAGTTGGAAAAGTGGGGTGCGCATCATATGAGCGATGAGGTCGCGGATGGTGCGTTCTTTTCCGTCAGGGCGTGGGGTATTCCAATAATCGAGGAATTCGTTTCGGGCTTCAGGGGGTAATTTAATTTGGAAAATACGAAATGTGAGTGCGTCGACGAGTAGCTTGGGATCCGTCTGGATGCGTTTGGGGATGATCGAGTCGATGTTTACGCGGGAGGCGGCGCCCTTACTGGCGAGTTTCCCTGCGACATCCGGGTTGCGATTGTCGAGAAGCAACGCGTCGGTGAGCCGGTTGCGGAGAGCGATGGTGGCGGTGTTGATCCAGGCTCGATTACCATCCCAGCCTTTGACATTGGGCGGGGCGAACAGCACTTGGCCGAGTCCCGTCATGACATGATGCAAAATAAACCCGTGCGGGGGTTTGCATTCAACGCTATGACACGTTGAGACGATCAGTTGCGTGGGACTCTTGATTTGCGACCGGATGGCTTTGTCTCCGTAGAATTGTTCTGAGCGGAACATCGCTTCGAACGCCGGGCGCAATTCGTACTTATTCTCCCGTAAGATCTGCGCGAGCGCTTTGACGATTCCCGGCTCGGGGTTTTCGTATGCATAAAACATCCACAGTTTTTCTGCGATGAACTCGGCGCATGCGGGTTGGGCCAGGATGATGTCGATGATGTGGTCCCCGGCGAAGCGGCCTTTTCTGCCGATGAAAGTCTTTTCCATGTCGTCGTGCTGCGACGGGACGAAACGGAAAGTGGCCGTTTGGCGATTGAAGCGGTATCCGGTGAATGCTTGGGCGCAGTTTTTGATGTCGGCCTCGGTGTAATGACCGATACCGAGGGTGAAAAGTTCCATCAATTCGCGGGCCCAGTTCTCATTGGGCGCCCCTTTGCGACTGTTCTGGAGGTCCAGCCAGATCATCATGGCCGGGTCGCGGGACATGGCTTTGACGAGAGAACCAAAATTGCCGAGCGCGTGAATTCGTAACGTGCCGTTTTGCCGCCACATGAGGCTGGGGTCGCGGACCTTTCTGACGCTGGTGGCGAAATGGCCATGCCAGAAAAGTGTCGCCTTTTCGACCGGAGCAAATGTGGGATTGGCCATGCGTTGAATCCACCAGGTTCGCATGTCCCGCAGGATGGCAACCTGTTGCTGCTGGATTTCCCTGATTTTTTCGCGGCGCTGGTCCGGAGTAAGATCGTCCTTCTGCTTCCGGATGTTGAGCTTTGCGAGCACGAGTGCGTCGCTGTTTTCGAATTTTGGAACCTTGATTGTCGGCGGTGGAGCGGCGGCGTCTCCGAGCAGTTGCTCGATGGCGGCCTGGCGACCCAATGCGTGCAAGGCTTCAATTTCGGTTGGTGTACCGCCAAAAGCTGCGCGACTGAGCAAATGGGCCGCATGGGATAATGTCCAGGACTGGGGGGAGGCCTGTGTCAGCATTGTTGGTGTATAAACCCCTACGCGACCGAAAAGTTTCAGAATTGGCGCCCTACAGTTTCGTTCTCGCCCCCGGGTCCCGCCGAACAGGAGAGAGCGAGGGGTGGGAAAGATTTACTTCCGCTCGAGTCGCGCAGCGTACGCGCCATCGCAGGCGTCCACGTGCGGGAGGCGGCGGACCCCGTTGGTGAGTGTCAGATCCGAATGCTCAGCGAGGAGATGCTGGACGACGTTTTCGTTTTCCTCGGCTTCAAGGCTGCACGTGCTGTAAACGAGGCGTCCTCCTTGTTTCAGCAACGGTAAAAGACCTTCCACGATGGCGATCTGTTTGCGTGCGTTCTCGGCGAAAATATTGGGCTTCAGGCGCCAGCGTACATCAATTCGCCGTCGCATGACGCCGGTGTTGCTGCATGGGACATCGGCGAGGATTGCGTCAAACTGCTGCCCGGCGAATTTGCCGGGGCCTTTTTCCCAGTCATGCTCGTGTACCGTCGCAATGGTTATACCGAGGGAGTTGAGATTTTGCTGAAGACTCTCAATTCGGCGGCTACTGGAGTCGGTCGCGACAATTTCACCCTGGTTTTGCATGAGAGCCGCCATGTAGGACGCTTTTCCGCCCGGTGCCGCGCAGGCATCCAGGATGCGTTCGCCGGGTTTTGGATCGAGTAATTCCGGTGCGGCGAGGGTGCCCGGATCTTGAATGTAGAAACAGCCCGCCGCTTCAGAGGTTGGGAGTGGCCCTTCGCATTTGAAAACGAGCGGATGGCTGGCGACCGGTTTCAACCGTGGCGCTAGGGCCAGCAGTTGTTCGGGAGTGCAGCGCAATGTGTTAACGCGAAGAAAAACCTCGGCGGCAGTGTTATCCCATTCGGCAATTGCGATCGCGTTTTCTTTGCCGAAGGCAGCTTCCCACCGTTTGATGAGTCCGGGCGGGTGCGAAAGGCGGACCCCCGGGGGTTGTGCAGCGAGCTTTTCTCGCACCGCTGGGCGTTCAGAAAGCGCCTTGCGCAGAACGGCGTTTACGAAGCCGCGTGCGTACTCGGGCGCAAGATTGACGCTTTCGTTGATCGCTGCGTGCTCGGCGGTGTGCGTGATGAAGAGTTGATAGACTCCCAGATGCAGGGCTGTCAGCGCTTGAGGTGACGTCTGCCGTGTCAAAAAAATGCCCAAAATGAAATCAATCGCGCTGAGATTCCGGATGGTGCCGTAAAACAGTTCCCGGGCAAATCCGCGGTCATGATGAGAGAGGGCTGCTAGCTTGCTTTTACGGGCGAAAATGTCGTCCGCGTAGTAATCGCCACCAGCCTCCCAGTCGAGGAGACACTGGAAGGCGAGTTCTCTGGCATTCTGAGGTTGAGAGCGTCGCCGGCTCACAAAATTACGGAATGAATCTGGCGTAATCCGGAATTTGGGAGAGCGACTACCGGTTATTTCTGATTAGCCTGGGATTTCTCTTAGCATCTGTCCGTTTGTAGGGAACTTCTTCAAAAAACTCAGCAAGCGTTCAATGGCTTCACCGGGACGATGCCCCGCGAGGCCACGGCGGATGGTATTGATCTTTTCCAAGTCGTTGGGGGGCAGGAGCAGCTCTTCGCGGCGAGTGCCGGATTTGAAAATATCGATCGCTGGATAAATGCGTTGTTCAGCGATTTTCCGATCGAGAACGAGCTCCATGTTGCCTGTGCCCTTGAACTCCTGAAAGATGACTTCGTCCATGAGGCTGCCTGTCTCGACAAGAGCGGTACCGATGATGGTGAGCGAACCGCCCTCCTCAGTATTGCGTGCCGCCGCGAACAGCTTTCGCGGAATCTCCATGGCGCGGGTGTCGAGGCCGCCAGAGCCGGTGCGTCCGCCGCCTGCGGTGGCGTTGTTGAAAGCGCGGGCCACGCGGGTGATCGAGTCGAGCAAAATGAACACATCTTCCTCGGCTTCAACGAGGCGCTTGGCGCGCTCAATAGCGAGCTGGCAGATGCGGGTGTGGCTTTTCAGATCGCTGTCGTTCGAGCTGGCCATAATCTCGGCCTGGGGGACGGTGCGCCGGATTTCCGTGACTTCCTCGGGACGTTCATCGACAAGCAAAATGATGAGCTTCATCGATGGATGATTCTTGATGACACCCTCGGCGATGTGCTGCAAGAGGGTGGTTTTGCCAGTGCGCGGCGGAGCGACGATGAGTCCGCGCTGGCCTTTGCCAACAGGCGTGATCATGTCGATGACCCGCGTTGTGTAGCGCTCTGGGTCGGTCTCGAGTTTGATACGCTGGTCGGGATTGATCGTCGTAAGCTCTTCGAAAGCGGTGAGATCCGTGTATTTCTCGGGGTCTTCACCATTGATTTCGGTGAGCTTGAAGAGCTGTGGTCCACGGCTGCCGCGGCGGATTTCGCCCTTGATCCATTGTCCGTCGCGCAAGAGGTAACGGCGGATGACCTCGGGCGTGACGAAAATGTCGAGGGGCGATTGGGCGTAATTACGCTTGGGTTCGCGGAGGAATCCAAAACCCTTATTGGAAACCTCGACCAGGCCCTCAGCATAAACGGGCTCTACAGGACCGACCTGGACATTGGGATTGACCGGCTGCTGCGGCGCTTGATCGGGGGAAGGCTGGAATTCGCGATTCTCGCGACGCTCCCGATGTTCGCGGGGCGGATGAGACTTGGTCTGGACTTTGGTAACGCCTGGCTGGTAAGGGGGATAGTTCGAAACGGTAATGACGTTCGGGTTATGGCTGCGTTCCTGTCGTTGGTAGGGTGATTGTGACGCGGGTTGGGCGGGCGGTTCTTCCGCGACCGCATCGGGTGCGACGGAAGGCTCCGGTTGCTTTGCCTCCTCGGCAACAGCCTTGGGAGGTTCTTCCACGGTTTGTGGCGGCTTCTCGACAATCAGCTCGGGTTGAACCAGTTGCGATTCTTCAACTGCGACGGCTGGAGTCTTGGGTTTCCGTGAACGCGTTGTTTTTTTCTTCGCAACGGGTTCAGCGATTTCGGGAGTGGTTTCTGGAGCTTTGACGGCCCGTTTCCGCTTTGGCGCGGATTTCGCGGGTTCAGTGGCAACGGCCACTTCAGCGGATGTTTTTTTTGCCGGAGCGCGCTTGCGTTTTGCCGGCGCGGGTGCGGCGATCAAGGGGTCGAAATTGGAGGTATCAGGCATAGGGCGGGAGCGGTAAAATCGTGTCATTCAGGATTGGGAAAGCCTGGCCAGGACATCTTCCGGGATATCGAAATTGGCGTGAACGGCTTGCACGTCTTCGTTATCTTCGAGGGCTTCGCAGAGGCGAAGTACCTGGGCGGCGGTTTGTTCGTCGGCTACCTGGACAGTAGTATCAGGGAGATAGGTCAGTTTTTGGCTGTCGGATGGGATTCCGGCGGATTTCAGGGCCTCGGCCACGGGATACAGATGATCGAGACTGGTTGTGATGGAGAAATATTCATCGTCTGCCGCAATGTCTTCGGCTCCTGCCTCGATCGCGATGTCGAAAATCTGCTCTTCCGTGCCGGCAGATTTTGGGATCGTGATGAGGCCTTTCCGGTGGAACATATAGGAAACGCTTCCCGAGGAAGCAAGGTTGCCATGATTCTTCGTGAAAATGAGCCGCAAGTCCGCTGCGGTGCGATTTTTGTTATCGGTGGCTGTTTCGACAATCAGCGCGACTCCCGCCGGGGCGTAGCCTTCGTAGGCGATTTCCTCGTAGGCGGCGCCTTCGATTTCGCCAGTACCTTTTTTAATGGCGCGATCGATGTTGTCGTTCGGCATATTTTGGGCGCGTGCGGCAAGCACTGCGCTCCGCAAGCGCGGGTTAAAGTTGGGGTCTCCGCCGCCCATCCGGGTCGCTACGGTTATTTCTTTTGAAAGTTTGCTGAAAATCTTGCCGCGTTTCGCGTCGAGAGCTCCTTTGAGCCGCTTGACCTTCGACCACTTATTATGTCCTGCCATGTTGGGAATTAATAACTACGGGGTGCGCTCTGTGCCTGGACACGGCGCTGTAGGGAATGTGTGCCAAAAAACACGGGGTGGCGGATGTGCTTCACCGGGAATTCGTGTGGAGAGAACTGCGTCCCGCGCGGGACCAGTGGAGAAACCAGCCGACGCGCTAAAAGAATCGCAAATAGACTCTTTTGTCAAGAAACAGTTCTCGACCGCCCAGTGATCGTAGATGAACCCGAGAATTCTCTCTGGCGACCCATGCCGGCAGCTACCGGGTCCGGGCGGGAAGATGATCCGTGCAATACTCTTCGCCATCTTCGGCGACACGGAATTCCAGCTCGGGATCGCTGTTTTCGGTTTTACCGCAGACTTTGCAGTGGTGAAGCGATTCATCTTCGGGCATGGATTTTGCCTTGAATTTGTGCCGGCGCTGCGCCACCTGCGTGCCCGCACGATAGTTCCGGAGGAATGCCGGGCCGAAGAAGATGAGATAGTTGATAAGTGCCACTGCGATGGCGACATGTGCCCGGGAACCGGGGGGCGCCGGAACGAAAAAAACCAGGGCGACGGACAAGATCGCCAGCCATTTTGCCTTCATCGGGATGACGAACATGAACGTCATGGGCGTGTCCGGGAACAAAGTCCCGAACGCGAGCAGCAAAGTGAGATTCAAATATGTTGCCGACCCAGGTCCATCAAAGAAAAAAGCGCCGATAACCGTCCCGAGCAAGCCCGTGAAATAAAACAAATTCAGTCTGAAGGCTCCCCACGCGTGTTCGATTGAATCCCCGAAAAAGACCAGCAGATAGATCGCAAACGCCGCCCAGATAAAACTAAAAGTGGTCGGGATAAACGCGAAGGAAACGAGGCGCCAGACTTGGCCTTGAAGAATCAGCTCGGGGCGCAGATCGATCAGGCTGATGAAGGCCGGGTTCATGAGCGCGAGGACGAACACCAGCCCATTTAACGCTGCGATGTAACGAAGCAGCCCCGGGATCGCAAAACCGGACAAACGCATTTCCAATCGATTCAACCACTGTTGCATATTCTTAACCGTCTAAACTGTTCCAAGCGGATATGCAAAAAAGTGAGGGTTCAGTTTTCGGTTTTCAGGGGACTGCCCAAAAGAACCTGAAAACCGAACCCTGAACCCTGCAAATCGTTGGATTTACGCGAAAATTTCCGCTGAGGCAAAGAATCGCTTTAACTCAATCGTCGCGTTTTCGAGCGAATCGGAAGCGTGGGCGACGTTGACCATCGCATCGACACCCAAGTCACCGCGAATGGTGCCTTTGGCAGCTTTTCTCGAATCGGTTGGTCCGAGCAGTTCGCGGACGCGGCTGATGACATTCTCACCTTGCACAGCCACAGCGATCACCGGGCTGGATTGCATGAATTTGACCAGATCCGGGAAAAAGGGACGGTCTGCAATGTGCGCGTAATGCTCTTTCAAGACTGAATCGGCGAGGGACAACATTTTCACGCCGGAAAACTGAAACCCGGCTTTTTCGAATCGGCCGAGGACTTCGCCACAATGGCCGCCAAGGACGCAATCCGGTTTCAAAAGAATAACGGTAGTCTCCATGGGCGCGGAGCCTATCCGCGAACGGCGCGGAGGAAAGCAAAAGTTTGCGCTACAATGCGATCCCGAAAAAATCGCGGAAGACGTCCCGATAAACCTGCTTCTTCATCTCTGGCAACCAGCTCATTTGGAATTCCGCGGGATCGATCCACTTTATGGCCCGAAATTCCGGGTGCTTGACATTTACCGTCGGCTCGCAGTCGTCACGGGGTGTTACGAGAAAATAATACTGTTCCTGGCCGTGGCAGCCCCATTTCAGGCGGGCATTGGTAAACAGGTAACGGTAGGGTCCACGCGGTTCCGCAGCAGTGTAGGTTCGCGGCTTGATGCCGAGTTCCTCCCACAACTCCCGATGGAGCGCTTGAAGCAGCGTCTCGCCTTTATCGACGCCGCCCTGGGGAAACTGCCAGGCGTTGGCGACGTCGGTGCGTTCACCGACAAGGATGCGACCATCTGCCCGCTGCAAAATCGCGGCTACATTTGGGCGATAGATGATGTTATCCATTTTAGGGCAATGGCTTTTTTTACGCTGTCGATTACCCGGTGGGCAAGACGCCTTATTATTTTTGCGGTGGTTTTTGCGGTTGCCTTCTTATGGCAACACTGGCAGCCGGCGCGTCAGGTAGCACTGCATCAACAACATTTGGTCGAAGCAGTGGAGAACAAGAACGTAAAGCGGGTTCGCGCATTGCTGGCAGATGATTATTCGGACCGGTTCGGGCACTTGCAAGAGACAGTGGTCAGTGATCTCCGGGAAGTACTACAGCAGTTTCTTGTATTGACGCTTCATCCACAAGGGGAGCGGATGGATTTCCAGGACGAAACCAGGGCAGTCATAACGACTAACCTCACGATATCTGGTAATGGTTTCGGCGCGGCGGACATGATTTGCCGGGAAGTGAACTCACTAAGTTCGCCGTGGGTTTTTCATTGGCGCCGCCAAAGCTGGCTGCCGTGGGACTGGAAACTCCAGAGCGTTGATAATGCATCGCTGAAACTTCCAACGTTGTTTTAAAGAAAGCAGCCGTTGCCGGCCAAAAACGGCCGCCGCAAAAGAATCTCCGCAGGTTGCCGGAGGGAATCTGTCTATCTCTTTTGATCAGTCGAAAAAATCCACTTTCTGTAACTCTACAAATGTCGAGCCGAAGAACACCTCGCTGGTGATTTTGAGCAAGATTCGGTCGGCATCGTTGCTAATCCATGCCGACGTTTTCCTGGTCTTTCTGAAGGGCTTCAATTTCAATTTCTTGTCGATGGATTCCAATGTGAGGTCAATCTTGATGGCCTGGAAAGTTCCTGCGGCGACGGTGACGGTAGCTGGCCCCACAACCGTTGCACTGGCCAGGTACGGAGAATCCGTGGCGTAGACGATAAAGGCGAATTTGTCGCCGGGATTCAGCGTCTGGCTGCGGATGTAAAGCAAGGCGCTATGCATGTCGTAGACATTCGGCAATTTTGCCTTGCGTGGTTTCCCGTCGCTTTTTTGCGGCGGATCGGACTTGCGGATTCGTATGACCTGATCGGGCGCGAAAGACTGAACGGTTTCGCGTTGTTCGTCGGAATAGGTTTCAGAGATTCTAGTTTTCGTCGGACGCAGCGTTGTGGCGTCTACGACGGATTCATAGGTGGAATCGAGCCGGAATAGCTTTCGGGCAAATCCAATGGTTTCACCTGTGAATCGCAGGTGAAACGAATCGCCCTGCGGCCCTTCACGAGTAAAACTTGCCTCGATTTTTCCGGCGGTGATCCCTGCCCACCCAGCGGTGTAGCTGAGATGGACCGGACGATACGGGGGAAAACTCCCTGGCGGCTGCCCGGTAACGCGAGAGAGCCAGTCGGGCGGCTTTTTCTTCTCGGATTTCTGGCTTTCGATCCGCGACTCGTTGTGTTGATCTTTCGCACCCCTTGCCGGAAAGACCGACGTCAGGAATAAGGCGAAGACAGCAATGAAGGGAATGCCGCGCATCATGGGGAACCTTAGGATTCTGACGCGAACAGGCGCGAATGTTGCGTTACAATCGAGAGACTTTTGGTATGACTCGCTCGATTTGATTGGCTGGGATCCAGCCTTGAGTGCCGTCGGCCAGGATGCAGTTGGCCCAGCCCGCATTTTCGCTAACGATTTTGAGCGGGCTGCCCAGCGGAACCGACGAAAGGACCGGGCTGTTGTTGCTGAACGAGGAGCGTAGCTGACTGTTTTCGAGGACAATCCCGCGATCCGGAGAAGCCAATGGAGCATCGCGAAACCAGTAACTTGTTCCCGCTAAAATGGCGCCGAACGCCGCGAGAACGGCAGCAAAAGTCCACAGGTTTTGCGTTCGGAACAACCGTATCCAGCGGGCGATGAGAAAAATAAGAAAAAGCCAGATGCATACGATGCTGGCGATAACAGAAACATTGACGCCAAACTTGGGCAGTTGATGCCACCAACGCGCCGGCGGTGGCGGCGAAGGGAGGCGATCCTGAACAAAACGCAAGTTGGCGCGGGCCTCGTCGAAATCCGGCTGCAGGAGCAGGGCTCTTTCGTAGTTGACGACGGCTTTGGCAGGGTTGCCGGCGCGTTGCCAGGCATTGCCTAGGTTAAAAAAAAGTTCCGGTCTGTTTTCACCCTGGCGAACGAGGGCCTCGTAGTCGCGGATTGCGTCCTGATATTGTCCGCTTTCGAACGCGGCGTTCGCTTTGGCGAAGTCATCAATCGGAGCGGCCTGGAGAGATGTTGCAAGACAGACGAGACCGGTTGCCACCACCCTCGAGAGGCACGATTTGACGAAAGCTCTCATTTCAAGATCGATTCGTAGCGTTTGCGCATTTCGCTGGAGATCTCCCGTCCACCGCGAATGCCCCCATAGCCGATTTCGTCACGGCGCCGAAAGATTTCCCGCGCGGTTTCGGCTTCCTCTCCCTCGAAGCCGAGAGTAAGGAGGACTTCGTCGGGCGTTGCTGAATCGGTCCCGCGTTTGAGTGCAGTTTGGAGCTCGAGGGAACGCGCCGCCGCGGGGAAAAAGTTTTCCGGTTTATCGGAAGCCAGTTTCGCCGTGAGATTGCTATGTTCAGATTTCCACTTCCGCTGCCGGAGGGTGGCGGCGTCTGGGCGCGTGGCTGTGAGTATCTTGGGCATTGCCAGGAGAAGCAGAAAGAGCAGTGGAATTCCTTGGGCGATCCAGAAAACAGGTTGTTGCCACACTGGCGCAAACGTTTGTGCGGCACTCCGCCACTGTGTGCGGATCGGCAAAATGTCATTCGCCGGAGTCGGGGATGCCGCGGGCGTTGGCGTTGCCGCGATGACTGGCGTCGCGGGAGCTCGTGGTGAAGAATCCGGAACGGCTGCTGGGGAGCCGCTGCTTTCGATCTGAACGGAAATTGGCTCGCTCGTAAGCGTTACATATTTACCCGTTTGCGGATCGAAATAGCTGAAATGAACGGGCGGAATGTGGGTCGGTTTACCCTCAGGGACAATCGCCATGTCGAAGGTTTTGTCGCCTGTGATGCCGATCTCATCGCTCGAACTCAGGCGTCCGCTTGGCGGATAAGTCCTCCAATCCTTCGTGTCGACCAGCGTCGGCGCGCTGACGACGTCGAAGTTACCACGGCCGGAGACGACTGAGGTTAACGTAACCGGGTCGCCTGATTTTATGTTGAGTGGCTTGGCCGAAGCTTGGAGCGTGAATTGTCCGACGGCCCCCGTGAATCCTGGCGGTTTCCCAGGCGGCAGCGCCTTGATTTTGAGAGTGACCGGCTCGGTGCGCAGATTCATTTCGCGCTGAATCGGGGGACTGAAAAATGGGTTACTGCTGAAGAAGTCGTCTGCAAACGGGTCGTTGAGACTTGGACGGCGCCGCCGGTTTTGCGGAATACTGACGACGACATCCAGTTCGGCCGGGCCAACTGTCAGATCACCGGATTTCGCGGCGACCACCGCCGTTTTGTAAATGAGGACGCGGTAAGGGCGCCCCTTGATTTCGGTTTGCTCGAGGCGCGGCTGGGGATAGCGCTGTTTGGAAAAGCCTTCGCCAGCGATCTGCGGAACCTGGCCCGGAGGGTTGACCTGAAATTGGATGTCGCGCTCGAAATAGTAGCGGATTTCCGCCGGGATTATCTCGCCGACGTATGCAGTGTCTTTCGGAATGATGAGCTCGGAAAAGACCTTGTTTTGGTTCGAGCCTGGATCGCCTTCGTCGCTGTTCCTGCCGGAACCCCCTCCGCCGGAACCTTGGGTAATGGTGAGATGGAGGGGCTCGGTTTTAAAAGTTTTGCCCCCGGCCTGGATTTCGATGGGCTGGATGGTGTATTTGCCGGGTCTGTCAGCAGAGACCGTGTAAGTGGTTACGACGGAGACGGTTCCACGAAAGTTGTTGATCTCCATCCTGCGCTGTTGCCCGGAATACTGGATCGTGAGGCCATCGGAGTTGATCTCGTCGGGTATCGTTGCGTTCATCCCGCCTTCGACTGTGACACTGAGTCGGACGGGCTGATCGGTGGTGGTGGAGTCAGCCGAAAGCTCTGCGTTGACGGTGATATCCGCAGCGTGAGCAAGTGAGGTGATGAAAAGTAGAAGCGCGAGCAACAAAACAGGAACGCGCCAGGCGAACGGCATGCGTTCCGCAAATCCGGATAAATGACGTTGTTTGATTTCCACGTTCTTCATCACCAATCTTTTGCGGGCGGTGAATCGTCCATGTTCTCGCGCAGATCCACGCGCGCTTCTTCGCCCTGCATGGCTTGTAACAATGCGCGGGCCTGCTCGGGGCTCATGTCGCCTTCTCGGACTTCTTCGTCGGCTGCAACTTGGGCGGACGGGTCAGTCTTTTTTTGCTGTGCGTCTTTTTGACCGCTATTCGCAGTGTTCAATTCACCCTGCTTCTTTTCGCCTGGACCTTGTTCCGGCTGCGGAGTGGGCTTCTGGCCTTGGGCGCGTTGTTGCTGGTTTTGGCCGGAACTGGGTTGCTGTTGCTGCTGATTTTGGCCGCGCTGCTGTTGATTCTTCTGCTGCTGGCCGGGCCCGGACTGCTGTTGCTGCTGATTTCCTTGCTGACCTTGCTGTTGTTGCTGTTGCTGCTGCTGATTTCTATTCTGCTGACCGCCAGATTGCTGTTGCTGAGGTGATTGCTGTTGCTGCTGATCCTGCTGGTCTTGTTTGTCTTTCTGATCGCGCTTTTCCTGTTCCTTTTTCTTTTCGTCCTCTTCCTTCAGGAGTTTTTCGACAAGGTCGCGGTTGAATTTTGCGTTGGCATCATCTTTGTCGATCTTAAGGGCTTCGTCGTAATGCGATAGAGCGGACTTCCAGTCGTCGATCTTTTTGGATCGCTCCTCGCTTCGTGCACCGCGCTGAAAAAGGGTGTTCGCGGCGTTATATTCTGCCTTTCTTCGCAATGCCGGATCCCGCGATGTGGCGGCTTTACCGAAAGCGTCGAGTGCTGCGTCGAAATTCTCCGATTTGTAGGCTGCGGTGCCGGCATTGAAGTTCCACGCCGGAGATCGTGGATGACTTGCGAGTTTCTTCTGAAATGCGTCGAGCGATTCTTTGTATTTGCCTTGCTCGTAGAGCTTTAGTCCGCTCGCCTCTGCACGAACCTGCGGAACGACTGCCAGGAATAGGACGGCGGCAGCTGCTGCGCGCACAGGCAAACGGCGTCGATCACTGAGGGTTCCGGCGAGCATCAGGAGCACAAGCCCTAGACCAAGGGGCCATTGATAACGTTCAATCGGTCGCCGCGAAAGTTTCTCGTCACCTTCCTGCTCGTCGAGGCGGTTGATGCCATCCTGGATCAGTTTTTCCATCGCGTTCGAGCCGTTTTGGAGGCGGACATAAAAGCCGTCGGTCGTCTCGGCAATCTCCCGTAGGCGTTTTTCGTCGAGGCGCGTTTTCACGAACTGGCCTGAGTTGTCACGTTGAAAAGTGCTCGTGCCGTTCTCCTGGAGAGGAATCATCGCTCCACCGGGCGAACCGACGCCGACGGTGAAAATCCGAATACCGGCTTCTTTTGCTGCCTTGGCGGCTTTTAATCCATCGGCCTCGAGTTCTTCGCCGTCCGTGAAAAGAATGATTGCGCGATGGGTGCCTTCGGCTTTGCCGAAAGCCTGGATCGAAATATTGATGGCGCTAGCGATGTCGGTGCCGCCGCGCGGGATGATCGTCGTATCCATCGTCTCCAGGGTGTCCTGGAGCGCGACCTGATCGATCGTGAGCGGAGCCTGCAAAAATGCGGTTCCTGCAAATGCCACAAGCGCAACACGTTCACCCTCGAGCTCACGCAGAAGATCCTGAATAGCGAGCTTTGCGCTACCGATCCGGCTGGGAACAACGTCATCGGCGAGCATGCTCTTTGAAGTGTCGAGGGCAATGACGATGTCGCGGCCCTTGCGTTTAATCTCTCGATATTCGTACCCATAACGTGGCTCGGCCAAGGCGGTTATGACGGCTGCCAGCCCCAGAAGAACCAGAGCAAAGCGGAGTGCTCGTTTGGGGCGATCCACATTTTGCGTCAGCCGGGCGCTCAGAGCAGGTGCGACGAGCTGGGAGAGACTTTTCCGCGCTCTTGACTCGCCCAGGACATAAAAAGCGATTGCCAGTGGGATTAGAATCAAAGCGATAAACCACAAGGGTTGACCGAAAGTGATCGGGAGATTCACGGCGCTCTCCTCCAAATTGTTTGCTCCAGGACGAGGCTCATCGCGATCAACCCAAACCCGGCACTCAAAAACCACGGAAACAAATCACGGTAATTCCGATATTGTTTTGTCTCGATGGTCGTCGTTTCCATTTTGTCGATCTTCGAAAAAATGTCCTGGAGTGATTTTGTGTCGGTTGCCCGAAAATATTCGCCTTTCCCGAGCTCCGCGATGCGTCGCATGGCGTCTTCGTCGAATTTCATCTCGATGTTCCGGTAGAAAACATTGCCGAATCCGTCACGCAGCGGAAATGGCGATGCGCCACGTGCCCCGGCGCCGATCGTGTAAATTTTGATTCCGACCGCCGCAGCAGCCTCGGCCGCGGTCGGCGGCGAGACGCGCCCGGCGTTGTTATCGCCGTCCGTGAGCAACACCATCAGTTTGCTCTTGGCGTCTTTATTCGTAAACCGATTTGCTGCTGACGCAATCGCCGAACCAATCGCCGTGCCGTCTTCGACAAGTCCGATGCGGATTCGATCCAGATTCTGGATGAGCCAATCGTGGTCCAACGTCGGTGGGCTCACGAGATAGGGGCGACCGGCAAAAGCGGTCAAACCGATGCGATCGTTTGGCCGGCCGTTGATGAACTTTTCGGTCACCTGTTTGACCGCCTCAAGGCGGTTGGCCCGTTTGACACCAATGGTGAAATCTTCGGCAAGCATCGATCGCGAAACATCGAGAACGATCATGATATCGATGCCGCTGGCCTGGGTTTCGACCTTGGCTGTGCCCCATTGCGGACGCGCGAGACCCACGATCAGGGACGCGAGCCCGACGTAACTCAACGTAGCCAGAATGGCGCCTGCCCGGGATTTACGGAATTTTCCGAGCGATCGCAGAAGTGACGTGGACGAATAAACAACTGCCGCGGTGCCCCCGCGTTTGCCACGCAAAAACGCGATGAGGGGAATGAGCAGCAGCAGCAAAAGAAAAAGCGGCTGCGCGAACGTGAAACTTTCCCCAAATTCTGCTGCGTTCATCTCGTCACTCCTCCTGGAAGCGGCGGCGGCTGGGACTGAACTTCCTGACCGCTACCCTGGACGAAAGCCTTCGCTTCATTCCACAGCTCGCGACTGTCGAGATGGGTTGCCTGGTATCTCGCAAATTCAATTAAGTCCGCCTTGTCAAGAAAGGCTCTCAGCAATTCGCGATCTGCCCCGCTGAATCGACCGGAATTCCGAAGCGACTGCAAAAATTCCTGCGAAGTCTGCTGTGTTGCTGGGATTCCAAACTGGTTCTCCACGTATTTCCGGAGAACACCGGCTGTTTCCACGGTGAATTCGAGCGGATTTTCGGATTCGATGCTGGGTTCCAACGTTTGAAGTTCTGCCAGCGCCGCCTCCCTCGGCGGAACGGGCGGTTTGCCTTTGCGCCGGGCGCGCTGAACGAACCAGAAAACGATCCATGCCACCAGCAGTGTCGAGACAATGGTAATGACGATCCACGCCCACGTGGGCAGCAACGGAATGTAGAACGGCGGAGTGATATCCTTGATTTCGGGAATCGGTGTAGGCGTGGGATCCGGTGGCTGCGTGCTTTGAATTTGCACCGGGCCTGTCTGCGCCTGGACCCCGCATGCGAGGATCCAAAGCATCGCAGCCCCCAGCCGCCAATCGGCAATTCGCGATCGGTATTCCGCCACTCTTCTCATCGCATCCCCGCCCTTCGTTCGCGTTGCTTAAAGAATGTCCGCATCGCGGGCAGATAATCTTCGTTGGTCCGAAGTCGGATGACGTCGATGTTCCTGCTCCGGAAAAGGTCGCGCCATTGCCGCTGCAAATCGAGCGCACGCTGCCGGAATGCCTCGCGCACGCGACGGTCGCGGGTGTTGATTTCGACCTGTTCGCCCGTCTCCGCATCTTCGAGGGTGATGAGGCCGACGTTTGGCAATTCCTCTTCGCGCGGATCGACCACCGTGACCGCAACCAGATCGTGACGCTGGCCCGTGACACTTAATTCCCGAGTGAACAATTCGGTCTGGAAATCTGAAACAAGAAAAACCACAGCACGCCGTGAGAGCACTTTGTTCAAATAATCGAGCGCGGGTGCCGGGTGCGTGCCTCGATTCTTCGGCTCGTAGTACAGGATTTCCCGAATGAGTCGTAGCGTATGCGTCCGCCCCTTTTTTGGTGGAATGAACAGTTCCACGCCGTCTGTGAAGAGGAGAAGCCCGACTTTGTCGTTGTTTCGGATGGCGCTAAATGCCAGAACAGAAGCCACTTCGGCGGCAAGATCCCGCTTCGAAGACGCAACGCTTCCAAACACGCCGGAAGCCGATACGTCGACCACGAGCATTACGATGAGTTCGCGTTCTTCCGTGAATTTTTTGATGTAAGCCTCGCCCGTCCGCGCCGTGACGTTCCAATCAATCGACCGGATTTCGTCGCCAGGCTGGTATTGCCGGACTTCATCAAAATTCATGCCACGTCCTTTGAAAACGGAGTGGTATTGCCCCGCGAACGCAGCCTCGACCAGCCTGCGGGTGCGAAGCTCCAGGCGCCGGATTTTTCTTAGGATGGAACGTGCTTCTTCCAAAGCGTGAATGGTGATTGGTGAACAGTGAGTGGATTATTCGGCCGCAGGCTCTTCCTGCAGGGAACGGTCGCCGGTATCAGACGGGTACTTACAAAAGGGGCTGGCACGATCGATCATGCGTGAAAGAATTCCGCCAATGGATTGATAGCGTTTGTCGAGATCATCAAATATGGCGTGGCTGATGTAACGGGACGCTAAAGCATGATCGACCCACGATTGAGTTTCCATCGCTTCACGCAAGGCGTCGTCGATCTTGCTGATGAAGGAGGCTTTGCATGGGCGATGCGCCCAAGCTTCAGCTATCATGGCGGTGATGGCACGCGAGCTGCCGTGGCTTTGATCCGTAAGTGAATACATCTCTTCGCGAGGAAAGGCTCGAGTTATCTCGAAAACCCCCGCGGCGGATTCCATGCCAGTTCGATAGACGTTCAATTCCCGGAAAGATTGTGCGGACAGGCATGGTCACAATTCACGAATCACTATTCACGCTTCCGGTTTAGGGGACGGGAAGCCCATCAAAAATCTTCTGGACGATGTTCTCTGACGTAAGTTCTTCAGCTTCAGCTTCGTAGCTGATAGAGACGCGGTGACGCAGGACATCGGTGCCGATGCTTTTCACATCCTGTGGAGTCACGAATCCGCGCCCGTGCAGAAAAGCGTTTGCTTTCGCGGCAAGGGTAAGAGCAATGGTCGCGCGAGGGCTGGCGCCCCAACGTATCATGCCGTCGAGCGGCAGATTGTAGCCGTTGGGTTGTCGCGTCGCAAAGACGACATCGACGATATAATCCTTCACGCGGTCATCCACATAGATTTCATTCACAATTTCGCGGGATTTGATGACCTCCGACGGATCGATGACGGCCTGGACATCGAGTTTGGGGGCCGACGTTCCCATCAAATCGAGGATTTTGCGTTCCTCTGCCTTGGTCGGGTAACCGACGTTCAGCTTCAGCATAAAGCGGTCGAGTTGCGCTTCGGGCAATTGATACGTTCCTTCCTGCTCGAGCGGATTCTGCGTCGCCAGAACAAGGAACGGGTCGGGCAATTTGTAGGTGGTGTCGCCTATGGTGACCTGGCGTTCCTGCATGGCTTCGAGCAGTGCGCTTTGAACCTTCGCAGGGGCGCGGTTGATTTCGTCCGCAAGGATCAAATTGGAAAAAATTGGGCCGAGTTTCGTCGAGAATTTGCCGTCCTGAGGGCTGTAAATGAGCGTCCCGATGAGATCGGCAGGCAACAAATCGGGTGTGAACTGAAGGCGCTGAAATCCGGTCTTGATCGTTCCGGCAAGTGTCTTGACGGTGAGTGTCTTTGCCAGTCCGGGAACGCCTTCGAGGAGGACATGGCCGTTGGTGAGAAGGCCGATTAAAAGCCTGTCAACGAGATACTTCTGACCGATGACTACCCGTGAGAGTTCTCGTTGAAGGGGAGAGATCCATTGGCTGTGCTGTTGGACTTGGCGCGATATTTCGTCAGTGGCACTGGGCATATTTACGATGTGAGTGATGAGACAAACGGAGTCGGGAAGCGTTCGATCTGCGCTTCCCGCAGTCAAGGGAGAACCGAGGTTTCAGACTCCAGGTTTCAGTTTTCAGGCTCCACTGGGGAGTCGTCTTCTAAAAAACGGGCCGCTGAAACCTTCTGAAGGCTTCGTTTTTTTTCAGACCACCGCTGCCGAGTACTCGATCCCAAGGGCATTCGCTACAGCCCGATTCGTCAATTTTCCATCCTGCACGTTGATGCCCGCGATGAGAGCGGGCTGACGCTTACAGGCTTCGCTAAGGCCGTATTCTGCCAGGAATTCGATGTAGCGCTGCGTCACGTTGGTGAGTGCTTGCGTGGCCGTGCGAGCGTATGCACCGGGCATATTCGCAACGCAGTAATGTACGACGCCTTCCTCTTCGTAGACCGGGTCATGATGCGTCGTGGGGTGCGAGGTTTCAGCGCAGCCGCCCTGGTCGATGGCGATATCGACGAGCACGCTGCCGGGCTTCATCAATTTCAACATTTCACGCGTGATTAATTTCGGGGCTTTCGCGCCCGGAACAAGCACCGCGCCAATCAGAAGATCAACGTTTGGAAGCAATTGCGACAGATGCGCCTCGCTGGAGTAAAACGTGTGCACGGCATTCATTGTGATGTCGAGAAACCGCATCCGCTCGACATCGACTTCCAGAATCGTCACATCAGCACCCAACCCCGTGGCCATGCGTGCTGCGTTGACTCCGGAAGTGCCACCGCCGAGGACGACGACTTTGCCGGGAAGCACGCCCGGAACTCCGCCCAACAGCACGCCGCTGCCGCCAGCATGCTTTGCAAGAAAGTATCCACCGACGATGATGGACATCCGACCAGCGATTTCGCTCATCGGCTCGAGCAACGGCAGGCGGCGGTTTACTTCGATCGTTTCGTACGCGATCGCCGTGACACCCGAGGAGAGCAGGGCGTCGGTCAATTTTGGCGCAGCTGCCAAGTGCAAATACGTGAAAAGCAGCTGCCCTTTGCGGAAGAGCGGATACTCGCTGGGTAGCGGTTCTTTCACTTTCACAACGAGATCGGCTTCGTGAAATACGGCTTCGTGTGAATCGACTAATTTCGCTCCGGCTTTGGCATAATCTTCGTCCGAATAACCGCTGCCAACCCCTGCACCATGTTCGACCAGGACTTCGTGCCCGAGCTTCTTGAGTTGCCAAACACCTGCGGGAAGCAAAGCGACGCGGTGTTCCTGTTCCTTGATTTCACTTGGGACGCCGATTTTCATAAAATTGCGACGGAGAGTGGCTGAACTCCGTTCATTTGGCGAGCAGGAGTTTCCTAAAGGAGCGAGGGGATTCAACGCGGCGCAACGTCGGTATTTTGGTTGTCCTCCTGGTGTTTGGCATGGTTAATATGCCGCCTTGATGAGCGAGGCTGACCGACTAACCAGTTCGCGCGCGTTGCGTGTCGCTGAGTCGCCATCGAAAGCCATCAGCCGCGGACGGTTGATGTTTCTGATGTGTTTTGCGTTTTTTCTGGCGGGGAAATGTCTCGAAATTCTTGCGTGGTTCGTGGAAGGCGATCCTATCCGGCTACTGTCCACGACCGTAGTCACAGGTATTTTTTTGTTCCTTTTTTTTGCGGGTTGGGTTGGACAACATTGGGCGCGTTGGGTTTTGGCGGCCGTATCGTTGGCTATGGGATTGTTTGGCTTCGTCTGGGGATGGATCGGTTTCTTTTACGGCACGCCGGGCGGGGCGGTGCTGCTCCTGGTAGGACTTATCTATCTGATGATTACTGCGATGCTCACGCTTTCGGGTTCAGTGCATTTGTTCGCCAGGTCGCAGAAGGAATCGGTTAACGCGCGGGAAATGGTGATCATTGGGACCGTATTGTTTATGTGCCTGTGCGTGCCTGCGGGATGTCTGGTGCTTGTGCAGGCTGCTAAGTTCCGACTGGAGAACGAAAGTGCTGCCTTTGCCGCGGAGGCATTTCAGAAAATTTTTGCGGAAAAAGATCCATACTATTTGGGGGGCCACGCTTCCCCGGAACTCAAAAACAGCGCGACTTTGTGGCAGTTTAACAATTCGACGGAGCAGATAGCCCAATTGGGAACGCCGGCTTCGCCACTCGACGCGCCGCAACAAAGTTTTTTCGACCTTCGGCTGATCTCAGGTCGATTTCAGGCCGATGCCGGCTATCATTCCGAGGCGGTTTTCCAGGAAAGAATATTCGATCTCGATCTAGCGTTGACGAGAAGGAGCGGCCGTTGGGAAATAGATGGGTTCAGGTGGCAACCGAGGACTGAATAAATGGGGTCAACGCGTCGCATCTAGAGGCTGGTACCCAACACTTCCCTGGTGCGGGCGATGTCCTCAGGCGTATGTGCGAGGGAAAGAAAACCCGCTTCGAATTGCGACGGCGCGAAATATACACCGGCTTTGAGCGCCGCGTGAAAAAAACGTGCAAAATGTTCGCGGTCAGCATGTTGTGCATCTGAAAGATTGTGCACAGGCCGATCCGTGAAGTACAGGCAAAACATCGAGCCAATTCGGTGGAAGGTAAATTTTAGGCCGGCCTTACCGAGCGCTTCTCGGACGCCTAGCTCAAATTGCTGGCCAATCTTTTCGAGTTCCGACCAGCCGTCTCGACGCTCCAGTTCGCGGAGTTGTGCGAGGCCGGCGGCCATCGCAAGCGGGTTTCCGGACAGCGTTCCAGCCTGATAGACCGGTCCGTCGGGTGACAGCCGGTCCATTACGTCGGCCCGTCCGCCAAAAGCGCCAACGGGTAAGCCGCCACCGATCACTTTGCCGAGCGTCGTCAGGTCGGGACGGATTCCGTAAATCTGCTGGGCACCACCTTTTGCCACACGGAAGCCGGTCATTACTTCATCAAAAATCAAAAGAGAGTCCCACTCGGTGCACAGTTTTCGTAGCAATTCGAGATAGCCGGGTTTTGGCAAATATAAGCCGGCATTTGCGGGGATGGGTTCGACAATAATCGCGGCGATTTCTTTGCCGCTCCGAGTAAAAATGCGACGAAGCGCATCCGGGTCATTGAAAGGCAATGTGATCGTCAGAGCGGCTAGTTCCGCGGGGACGCCGGCGCTGTCTGGGGCGCCGTTGGTGAGCGCGCCCGAGCCCGCCTTGACCAGCAGTGAATCGACGTGCCCATGGTAGCAGCCCTCGAATTTTACGATCTTTGAGCGTCCGGTGAAGCCGCGCGCCAGGCGCACGGCGGACATGGTCGCTTCGGTGCCGCTATTGACCATCCGCACTTTTTCGATCGAGGGAACGAAGCGTAGGATTGTCTCTGCCATTTCGACTTCCAGCGGATTCGGAATGCCAAAGCTTACTCCGCGGCTGGCAGTGTCGGAGATTGCATCCAGCACCAATTTCGGCGCGTGCCCCAAGATGGCCGGCCCCCACGTGCCGACGTAATCGATGTATTCGCGACCGTCGACATCCCAGATGTGCGAACCGGCTGCTCGTTCGACAAAAAACGGTTCACCGCCTACGCCGCGGAAGGCGCGAACGGGTGAATTGACGCCGCCAGGAATAATTTGGCGGGCTCTGGCAAAAATTTCGGAGGAGGTCATTTAAAAGACAGAGGCGGAATGGGCAAAACCGGAGCTTTTTGCCATGTTTATTGCGAGTATCGAAACGCCCAGATCTGGGTTTGCTGCGCTTTGTTGAAATTGTTGTCGCTAACACCGACCAAAGCGATGCCGCCGTCGGGTAACGGGGCGAGGCAGATGCCTTCGACATTGTCGAGATTGCTAATGCCCGCATCACTCGAGTCGAAAACGAGTGTTTTTTTAAGCGGAGTTACACCCGGAGCGTTCATCACGTTGGCAATATTGCGTAAGTCCGTTGCAAGATTTTCTCCAAAATCGACTTTGTAAATTCGGATGTTGCACGAGCCGGGACCGTCGGACAGCGAGATGACGCGACGCTCAAGCACAAGCAGGCCCCCCTGATCATTGACGCTGACGACGTCTGCAATCGAGCCGAACATGCACCCGGCGTCGGCCTGATAGAGTTTTTGGCCCAGCAGTTCGCCTGTTTTTGCGTTGAGCGCTGAGATGCGGACTTGTGTCCGGTTGAAAAGACTTGCTCCGCCCTGGTTTTCACCCAGGGCCTTTTCCTGGAAGAGCGATGTCTCGTTTGCGATATAAACCGTTTGTAAGTTTGGACTTACGGCGCATGATTCCAACGACTTGTTTGGGAGGGCGCCTGACACCTGTAACGAGGAACCAAACCGGACAACCTTTCCGGCCGCGTCTTTTGGCAGCAACAGGCTGGGTATTGGCAGATTTCGGATCGTTCTGCCGGTGGTGAGATCGAAAAGCTGTACAAAGGGCATCACGCCGCCCCGGCCTTCGCTGGACACCCAGATTCCACCGTTGCCTGTCGCAGAAATGCCTTCACAATCGGCTGCTGGGAACGGTTGACCCTTTGCGTTGCGCAGGATCAGCACGCTGAGAATTTTCAGGCTTTGAATGCCACTCGCGTCGAATTGAATTGCCAGTTGATATGCTCTGGGCGGCCCGCCTTTATAAGCCGAGTCGTCAGAGATTGTCCAAAAAGTGCGCGTGGCGGGGTCGTAGGAAATGCCGGAAAGACCTCCGACGACCGTTTTGCCAAAGGAAGTGTCGTTGGGAATCGTTGTATGGCCGATCACATCGCCGGACGCGGCCTGAACCGTGTTGAGGGCACTCAGCAGTGCTGCCGCCAGCATTCCCAAACGCCGGGTCATGCGATGGAAACAGCCGGCGCGAGTTGTTTCATCCGGGTGGCTACTTCAACAGCATTTGCGCGGCTGTTAAAGGCGCTAATCCGGAACCAACCTTCACCATTGCTGCCAAATCCGGCGCCCGGGGTGATGACGACGTTCAATTCATTCAAAAACAAGTCAAAGGTCTCCCATGAGCCGAGGCCTTCCGGGGTTTTGACCCAGATATAAGGCGCGTTAACACCGCCAAAAACAGCCAGGCCGGCATCCGCCGCTGCCTGGCGAAGAATGGCAGCGTTGCCCATGTAATGCTCAATCAAGGCCGCAACTTCCGCTTTTCCTTCAGGCGTGTATAAAGCCGCCGCGCCGCGTTGAACGGGATAACTGACACCGTTGAACTTTGTGCTTGAACGCCGGGACCAGAGTGGGTGAAGCGACTTGGTTTCGCCAGTTAAGGTGCTCGCTTGCAAAGACTTCGGGACAACCGTGAACGCACACCGCACACCGGTGAATCCCCCGTTCTTCGAGAAGCTGCGAAATTCCATGGCGCATTCGCGAGCGCCGGGAATCTCGAAAATCGAATGCGGGATTGCGGGGTCTGAAATGTAGGCCTCGTACGCGGCGTCGAAGAGGAGCAAGGCCTTGTTTTTCAGGGCGTAATCAACCCAGGCTCGTAGTTGTTCACGCGTCGCAACGGCGCCGGTTGGGTTGTTCGGAAAACAAAGATAAATCACATCGACGTGCTCGCTCGGCGGTTCTGCGATAAAACCATTTTCCGCTGTGCACGGCAGGTAATGAATTCCGGCGTAAGCACCGCTGTCGTCTGCCTGCCCGGTATGGCCGGCCATGACATTTGTGTCCACATAGACCGGATAAACAGGGTCTGTAATTGCGATCACATTTTGATCTCCGAGAATGTCGAGCACGTTGCCGCAATCGCACTTCGAGCCATCGCTGACAAAAATTTCGTCATCGGTCACATCGATTCCCTTATCTCGAAAGTCATTCTGCGCGATGCTGTTACGCAGAAAATCGTAGCCTTGTTCGGGCCCGTATCCACGAAAGGTTTCGCGCACCCCGAGTTCATCGATCGCCGCATGCATCGCATTGCGCACGGCTAGGGGAAGCGGTTCCGTTACGTCGCCGATGCCACATCGGATGAGTCGTTTTGCCGCCTCCGGGTTCGCTGCATTGAAAGCAGATACCCGGCGCCCGATTTCGGGAAAAAGATAGCCGGCCTTTAATTTGAGATAATTTTCGTTGAGGAAAGCCATGGAATGAGTCGAGGGCCGAGAATCAACCCAACGGATAGACGGTGTCAAAATCGTAAACCGCAAAAACGGCGAATGTGCTATAACATCTTCCATGTCTGGTATTTTCCGTTTAACAAAAGTTGTTGCCCGTCTTTTCCTCGTCGCATTTACTATTCTCGTCGCGTCGTGTGCCTGGGTCGGGGTGGGGTCGAAAGCCGAGATCGTCGATTACGGGCTGTACGACGCGAAGGTCGTCACCAAGGGCGACGAGGTCGTATCCGCTTCCGGCATCGCTCACCTGCAGACGACTCTTACCATTCCTGCTCAACCAGGCAGGTATTTTGGGGTGCGTGTTCAGGTGACCAATCCGCGCAAAGGCAACACGTCCGTCTGCCGTTTTCAGGTAGACCATCCGCCCTTTGCTGAACCGGGTGGACAACCAACGACGCAGTTTGCGCACGAATTTGCTCTTGAACCGGGCGAGACGTCGACGCAGCAGTTCATCTGGTATTTTGTCAAAGAGGCAAGCTACGAGATCGTGCCTGGCAAATGGAACATGCGGGTATTCGTTAACAACCGCGAAGTGGCGAAGAAACAATTTATTGTTCGCTGAAAGTAATCCATGAGCGGTGTTGGTTCGGACGACGATTCAAATCATTTTGCCTCTGGCATGCGTCTGGGTTGAAATGCAGGAACGTATCATTCTTCGCAATGGCGTTGCACTGACTCCTGCGCTTTTCGCGGATGCCAAGCACCTCGGTATTGTACATCCTGAGCGCGTAAGGCTGCTGGCGGCAGAGAAAATACCGCCGCTGCCCTTACATCCTTGGCTACGAAGAATCGGGGAAAGATTTGGCCTGATCCCGCGCTACACGGCCGGGATGAGTTTTCGCTATGGAATTCTTATCCGGTCCGATTGGTGGGGATACCGGAAACTGATCGTCCACGAGCTGACGCACACGGCGCAATACGAACGGCTTGGCGGATTTAGGCCGTTCCTGGAGGAATATCTGCTTGAATGTGTCTCGCCCGGCTATCCGTTCGGGTTGCTGGAACGAGAGGCGGCGCGGATGGCGGACGAAATCTGCCGATAGGAGCAGTGTTGTTTCCACCGTGTTTTTTGCGCAAAGCGTGAGAACTGATTAATTCCGACCGCGATGATACGTAAGATTTCGGTCCTTGGGATACTGGCGATACTGGTTTTGGCGATAGCCATTGCCGGGTGGATTTGGCTGTCGGGGCGAAACAAGGGGCCCTTGAATGCGGCGACGATCCTGCCGGCTGACACGCTGATCTTGCTCGAAGCACGGGATGTGCGGTCGCTTGGTAAGCGGTTGAATCAGACGGCGGTCTTCCATTTTTTCAAAGAGCCGGAAATTGCCCGGATAGTGGCGCCCTTACGGGCAAAAGCAGATCCCTTGCCGAGCTTCAAAGCGCTGTCGACGTTCGGATCGGAAGCCAGGGTCGAGCATGTATTCGTCGCGCAAGTGGCAGCCGGGGAGGGGATTGCAATGATCGGGGGTTTTGAATCAGGCGTTGGTTCGTCAGCTTTGCCCGGGCATTTAAAAAAACTTCACGAAATGCTCGGAGCCGCTTTCGACTTCGACGATCAACCCGCTCGGCGGCACAAGCGGCATGCAATATTACGGGGCGCCTTTGGCAGACTGGCGATCGAACTCGTTGTTGTCAAAAATCGCTGCTATTTTGCGACGGCCCCTGTCGTGCTGGATGGATTTCTCGACCGGCTCGATCGATTCACGACGGAGGGTGTCGCGCCAGATTCGCTGGCATCAGCGAAGGATTTTAGGGAGGCAGTGAGCGTTCTGCCAGCCGAATGGGATGCCCGGCTTACGATGCAACCGCAGCGATGGGCGGCATTCGGTGCGGACAGCACATGGCTCGCAGGTTTGCTGCAAACCCCAAAAAATCTGCCTCGGACGGCTGTGCTTACGTCGAAAATAGACAGCAAGATTTTCCGAGATGCGTTGTATATCCCGGGTGATTTTGCAAAGGATTGGCCGGTTTTGTCGCCGGACGCGCCCGGATTCCGCAGTACTGCGCTGGACATTCGGCTGTCCATCGACGCCGTGATCGCCGCACGAGAATTGCCGGTGTTGCAATGGGGAAAAGTCCCGATGGTGGAGGAGATTGAACGTCATTTTTGGAAGTCCCATATTACGCGTGAGCAATGGGTTTCCGCGTTCGGTCCGGAAGTGCGGCTGGCGGTCTTGTGGCCGAAGGGTTCGGGGATGCCCGTGTTCGAGCTGACTTGTCGAGTGCGCCAGGAGGGAAAAGCGCGAGAGATTTTTAGTCGGCTGGGGGACGAGATCGCAGCCAGCGCAGACGTTCGGCGCGAGGTGGTTCAAAATAAGGAAGTTATTCTGGTTCCAACAGGCGAAAGTCTTCTCTACACGCCGGCGATGATGCTCGAACCGGATCGGCTGCGTATTGTCTCGAATGTGGCCGATTTCGGCCTCATTGAGCGCGAAAGAGCGGCTGGCGACAACTCGACGAAAAGTTTGACCACTCGCTCAGCAAAAACCAAACCTGATGAAAATCTGGTAAGCGTTCACGTCGATAGTGCGCTGCTGGCTGGCCGAACGTACCAGCTTTTTCGCCCAGTGTTGGCGCTCACGTCGCGAATGCTGCCCAACAACCAGAGACGGTCTTTTGATTGGACGCAACTGCCCGATGTCGAGGTGGTTACGCGCAACCTGCAGCCGATGGACGTTGTCCTGCGTCGAGTTGGGGACGGCGTCTTGATGGAGTCATCGGGATCTCTCACGCTCCCGCAGGGACTTGCTGCATTCTGGGCAATTCAAAGCCGGATGAATCGTTGAATTTTTCCTTGCAAAACAGCGATAATCCTATCGGCACAGAAAAAAGCCGGTGGCTGAACATTTTAAGTGTGGTATTGTCTCAATCCACACCCATGCAAAAGAAAAGCGCATTTTCCCGTCGGCTCCCCGATCTTGTCACTGAAGAACTTGTAAACGCCCTCTCGCAGAAGACTATCTTTGAATTTAAGCAACTCTTTGATGTGGTTCACGAAAATCTCCGCGCTCGCAACGCGGCCAGCGGCGGTGAAGAAATGCTCCGTCTGCGCGCTTATGAAAAGCTTCAAAACCTCGTAAATCGAGGAGCGGTTAAGAAAACCGGTAAAAAATATAAAGGTGTTCCCACGGAATTGGCCAAAGTCGTGCCGATTCCTCCACCGGCGCCTCGCCCGGTTGCGGTTGTCGAAGAACCAGTCGCTGAGACGGTTTAGACTGGAATTGAGCCCGCGGCTGCGGGTTGTTGAAGTATCCCATATTTCCGGCCCGTTGGACGAGATCACCCCGCAGCCGCGGAGATGAGTGCCAACGGGCACGAAATGTGCTGTTTCAGAAGTCCCGATGATTCAAGCTAATTGTCGGTCCCGGTTCACAGTGGAGGATTTTTCGTTTATCGTCCGTGTCCTCTCCACTTCCCCAGGCAACGAAGTCTCTCTCGTTGATCTCTTATCCGATGTCGAGACGCGTGACGTAATTCTTGATCATGACCGGCTCCGCGATGCCGTGCTCACCGAGGCGAGAAATCTGTCTATTTCGCCACACTTATACTTTTATGTTTTGAGTCGCGCTGTATTAAAAGAGACAGCGCTTAATGATCGCGCGGTGAGTGATTACGTCGCGTCGCTGCTCGTGGCATTTTCGAGTGCGCGTCAGATGCAATCGCCCGTTGGACCTGATGGGGCACGTTGCCGGGTTTATTTGACCGATTTGCTGCTCGCGTTGCGCCAGGCGAACGATCAACAAACGTTCCTTATTCGGGCGCATCTTGGAAATTATTCGCTCTTTATTTCGGGCATTCTGCACGAAAACGTCCGACGCAGGCAGTTGCGCGGAGCTCCAGACGTTTCGTTCTATGAGGAGGTGGGCAGCCAAAGTTACAAAGTGGCGGCTAACCACAACGTCGCGAAACGCTGCGACTTGAGCTCTGTTTTTCACGACTTGGGCGATCGTTTTCACGACGTGCGACTCGCACTCAACCGGATGGTGGACCAATTCATTCATCTCGGTGACGATCCGCACATTCCGATGCTTTCCATATGATCGGGCCCATGGAACAAACTACGCTCTTTCGTGAGATCCAGCGGGTTTTTGAACGCACTTATGCTGCGGTGGGCGTCAATCTCGAGGATTGCATTATCGGACGGGAACGCTGCGGTCAGCTATCGCGACTGGCGGGTGCGTCGGCGCGGGAGTTGAGCGAGCTGGCCCGCACCTTTCTGCGCACGTCTGACAACCAGCTATACATCGGCATCTATTATTCGCATTGGTTGATCGAGCAGTTGGAAAAACACGATCCCCGCGCGGGTCTCAATGACGCGAATATTCGCTCGCTGATTGCGTTTGTGGAGGAAATCAATCATGCGCTGCATGCCGGACTGCAGTTCAAAGCCGGCTTCCGGAAAATTGGGGATGAGGATTTTGCACGAAATCTGGAGCTGCAAGCAACGGTGGATACCTATTTGGTCTTGCTGCTTTTCGTGGCGTTTTTTCGGCGGACCCAGCGTGTTTCACAAACGGACCGGCGATGGCTGCGATTTCATTTGTTCGCAGCGAAGGATCCCCAGGCATATTCCGATGCCAATCTTCGTGGGCGCTATCTCGAAACCAGCGAACTTGCTGAAAGCTACACGCTTTATCTCGATTCGTTGAACGGCGTCCGGCGCATCGAAGAAATCCGCCGCTTTCATCGACTGACGTACCTGGAGAAAAAACTGCTCATCGAGGGATTGATGGATAGAGAACCTGACGGTGGGGCGCCGGCTTGAGTTCTCACATGGCTTTGAGTTCAAGAGTACTGGCACGGAATTTGAAGGCACAGTCCTGAGCCGCTGAGAACTCTCGGGCTTGTGAATTGGCGAAATCCAGCGCACACTTTGCGCCCCGAATCGACGCATTCCATGACCCGTTCACATCCCAAAAAAGTTGCCGTCATCGGCGCATCCGGTTATTCCGGCGAAGAGCTTCTCCGGTTGCTCGGCCAACATGCGGGCATCGAAGTGGTGTGCATTACGTCACGCCAGCATGCGGGGAAGCCTCTGAGCGAAATTCAGCAGCAGTTTCGCGGGCATCCGATGCTCGGCGGTATCCGATTTTCCGACTCGGACATCGACGGGATCGCCGCGTCCGGCGCCGAATTTGCCTTTCTGGCGTTGCCACATGGGCTTGCCGCGGAATTTGCCGGTCCGCTTTTGAAAAAGGGACTACGCGTTCTCGATTTGAGCGCGGATTTTCGGCTGCATGACCCTGCGGTTTTCGAAGAGTTTTATCACGGCAAACATCCGGCGCCGGAATTGCTCGGGGAAGCGGTGTACGGAATGCCGGAGATCCATCGCGAGGCGATCGCGAAAGCCCGGCTTGTAGCGTGCCCTGGTTGTTACCCCACAAGTATTACCCTGCCGCTGGTCCCCTTGCTGAAACGCCGGCTGCTTAACTTGAAAACCATCATCGCCAATAGTCTCAGCGGTGTCAGTGGTGCCGGACGCAAGGCTGAGGTCGGCTTTCTTTTCGCCGAATGCAACGAAAGCGCCCGTGCGTATGGGGTTCCGGGCCACCGCCATTTGTCCGAAATCGAACAGGAACTTTCCCTTGCCGCTGGCGGCACGATCCGCATTAATTTCGTGCCGCATCTTATTCCGCTCAATCGGGGCATGATCACCACGATCCACGTCGATTTTTCGGAAGTTGGTGGAATGGAGGCGGTTGCGGATGCTTTTGAGAACGATTACGCGTCCGAACCCTTTGTCCGTCTCCTCGGTGCGAGTTCCATTCCGGACACCAAGTATGTTTTCCGTACCAATTTCATTGATATCGGATGGCGGTTCGACCAGCGCACGGGACGCCTCATTCTGCTGAGCGCCATTGATAACCTCACCAAAGGCGCCGCGGGCCAGGCTGTGCAATGCTTCAATCTCCTTGCCCGGTTGCCCGAGACAACAGGTCTCCTATGATTTTTTCGTTCAACGTTTCTCGACGAGTCTGCACGCAGATCTGTATGTGTAAGCCGTTTGCCGGAAAGGTTCCGCGCCGCGTTCGTTCCTCCTGTCCGATTTCATGACCATTCCGACCACGTTCCAGAAACTTCCCGGCGGCGTCACTCTTGCAGAAGGGTTCGTCGCCGGATCCGTCTTTGCCGGAATCAAACCCGCGAACACGGCAGGTACCCCCGATTTTGCTGTTGTTTTGTCGCATGTCCCTGCCGTTGCGGCCGCGACGTTCACGACCAACCGAATCAAGGCCGCGCCCGTGCGCCTCTCTCAGGCGAACCTGCGCCAAAACGACATTCGCGGCGTTATTCTTAACAGTGGAAATGCCAACGCCTGCAACGGCATCGTCGGCATCCAGCATGCCAAACGCACAATCCGTGCCATTGCGAAAACGCTTGCCCTCACGGATCGTCAGTTCCTGGTCTGTTCCACAGGACGTATTGGGGTCCCTTTGCCTATTGAGAAAATGGAAGTGGCGGCGGCTGGTTTCGCCGGCCGACTCACGCGGAAAGGCAGCACGAAGGTCGCACGCGCCATTATGACTTCAGACACGTTTCCGAAGGAGATTGCGGTGCAGGTCGAGATCGGGGGGAAAAAAGTCGCTGTCGGTGGCATTGCCAAGGGTGCCGGGATGATCAATCCCAACATGGCCACCATGCTCGCAGTTGTGACCACTGATCTCGCCGTTGAACGCCGCGAACTCCAGCGTGCGCTCGCCATCGCCGTTGAGCAGAGCTTTAACCGCATCACCGTCGACGGAGACATGAGCACCAACGACACTGTTATTTTGCTCGCCAATGGCGCCTCCGGTATCGGCCCCATCGAAGACGAAGCCGAAGCGAACAAATTTCAGGAAGCTCTCAATTTCGTCACGCGAAATCTTGCTCGGATGATCGTCGAAGACGGCGAAGGCGTAAGCAAATTTGTCGAAGTCCAGGTCAACGGAGCCGCCACCTTCCAGGATGCCCGGAAAGTTGCCACGGCGATCGCAAATTCCACGCTCGTCAAGTGCGCGTGGCACGGTGAAGATCCGAATTGGGGCCGCATCATGGACGCCATTGGTTACTCGACGGCCCGTGTTCGCGAAGAAATGATAGAGATTTATTACGATGGCCTCTGTGCTGTCCAAAACGGCATGGCCAGTGCGACTCCGATGAAAAACCTCCGTAGCGTAATGAAAAAGCGGAAGTTTAAGGTGACTGTTAACCTTCATCTTGGCACCGCGCAGTACAACATCTATACCACAGACTTGACGGCTCAATACGTCGAGCTGAACAAGGGGGAATGAACCCGATTGCGGATTGCAGAATGTGGAACATGGATGAATGATCCGGGCCGCCAATCCGCTTTCTGCAATCCGCAATCAGCAATCATAAAATGTCCAATATCAAAAATGACGTCCGCGCCGAAGTTTTGATCGAAGCTCTGCCTTATATTCAGCGTTTTCGCGGACAGACTTTTGTCATCAAATACGGCGGCAGCGCCATGGAAGACGACCATCTCGTGGACCGCTTGCTTCGTGACGTGGTGTTTCTCGAGGCGGTCGGGGTCAACCCTGTGCTGGTGCATGGTGGTGGAAAGTCCATCAGTAACAGAATGCGCGCTGCCGGGCTTAAGACGCGATTTGTCAATGGCTTGCGTGTCACCGATGAGGCTACGATTCGTATCGTCGAAGACGTTCTTGACCACGAAATCAACCCGGGTCTCGTCCAGACTATCAACGAATTCGGCGGGGAAGCCGTCGGGTTCAGTGGGCGTGACGTCTGTGTTGCCGAAAAGCTCCCCCCACAGCATGGTGCGGGAAAAAGCGAAATGGTCGACCTCGGCTTCGTTGGCAAAGTGGTCAGCCTGCGTCTCGACGGTATCAGGCAGGTGCTGGCTGATGAAAAAGTGCCCGTCGTTTCGCCAATTGCATGTGACGTTGACGGAGTGACGCTCAACGTCAACGCGGATATCGCTGCGGGCTCAATCGCCGGAGCATTGGGTGCGTCGAAAATGATCTATCTCAGCGACGTCCCCGGCATCATGCGTGACGTGAACGACCGCGAATCCCTGATCCCGAGTGTAAACCGTGCCATGGTCGAAAAACTGGTTGCAGACGAAATCATCGAAGGCGGAATGATTCCGAAAGTCGAATCTGCAATTCAGGCCTTGGGTGATGGCGTGGGAAAAGTCCATTTCATCGATGGCCGCATTCCGCACGCGTTGCTGCTGGAAATTTTCACCAACAGCGGCATCGGGACGGAAGTGCTGCCGTAAGCGGGACATCGGCCTGTCGACTGCCGCAGCGCAGATTTCGAGCTCGAACATACGGTATACCCGTCTGGAAGAGGCGCTTTCCTTCCGGTTGCGTGGGCTTGCTTTGCTCCGGTAAGCTCGTGGGCAGTGAGCAATTTTCTGGATGCACGAGCAATGGCCGACGGCGTGGCTCATTTGGCCGCACTCGACTTGCGCAAAAAGCTGACGGATTTGCCGGATGTGGTGGAAACAGCGGCCCTGGCCACGGTTCGGCAACGGCTTGCGCAGAATTTGGAGGAAATTTTCGAGCCGTGCTGCCAATTGGAGCGGACCGTCGCGCGGTTGCTTCCGAAAAAGCGTCCAACCGGCAAAAAGGCGTCGGCTGACGATGTCTTGAAGCATTTCCCCGTTGCACGACGCCTGGTTGAACAGCTCATCAATGATTGGATGGTCTCTACGCAGACCTTTGCCGCTCGCTGGGTGGCCGACAGCGGAATGCTAGGCAACCCGGGAAATGTTCTATCGTTTGGCAGCGAAACCTCTGATCCGCATGACGGCGGACAGCGCGTGCTCGTGGCGCAGGCGGAAAACGGAAGGAAAATCGTCTATAAACCGCGAGGTCTTGGCATGGAGCGGGAGTTTCAACAGCTATTGGCCGAGATCAACGCGAAAGGGTTTCCCTGGTTGCTGCGAACGGTGGATGTGATCGATCGAGGCGAATATGGGTGGATGGAATACGTCCGCGCGCAGCCTTGTTTCAGCCGCCGCCAGACGCGGTGGTACTACCTGCGAGCCGGGGCATTAGCGTGTCTTTTTCATGTGTTGGATGGGGTGGATGGCCATACCGACAACGTCATTCCAGCTGGCGAGCAACCAGTCATCATTGACCTTGAAACCCTGCTGCATCCGCCGGGAAAACTGGGCGCTTCCGTGCTGGCGACCGGATTGCTGCCGGTGCCCCAAATGCCGGAATACACGATCCCAGCGTTTGGCCGTCCCCGGCCTGGAAGGCCCGAGCGTTTCGTTGAAGAAATTGCTGAAGGTTTTCGCGTGATGGCAGAATGTTTGAACAACCGTATCGACATTGCATCATGGGTCGAACGTTTCTCGAATCAACCGAGACGCCTGGTTTTACGAACGACGGACGATTATTTGAAGCTCCGCAAAAAGCTCCTTTCGCCCTGGTTGCTCAGCGACGAAACGGCACGTCGTGATTACATCCTGCGGGCATGCGAAGGGGTCGTGTGGAATGGGATTCAGGTCGACCATTCCAGCGGCGAGGTGGAGGCCCTGGACCGGCTGGACATCCCGCGTGTGGGTTCTGAAGGGTCGATTGTATCGAAAGATGGAAACAGGGTGCTAGATCCGAAACGTATTGAGCAACAAATCGCATCGATTCGGGTAGCGTTTTCGAAATGATTAGTTGGCTTGCGCCGTCGTTTCGATCGAAGCTTTCCGCCTCATGCTCTCGATTTGGTTTTCCAGGTTGGAAATAGTCTTTTTGAAGCGAGGATCCGCAGAGAGGCTTCCGAATCTCGGGTCCATACGGAGTGAACGGTAGTCCGTCCATCCTGTTGCGATTGCTTTATCCAGCATGGCAAAAGCCGCGTCCTTGTCCCCGCGAATCGCCTGGATCGCGGCGAGGTCATAGACTGGAGAGGCGTATTCAGCAGATTGCTTTATTTCCGCGTTATCCATCAGGGTGGCTTCACTCAAAAGGGCTTCCGAAGAGTCGGCGTTGCCAGCGCGAAGTTCGATAAAACCGAGCGCGGTTAGATGGCGGATCGCGCCATAATAGAAAACGTAGCTTGCGCGATTGGAGAGAACGAGTTGCGAGTAAAGTTGCTTCGCACTTTCGTAATCGCCGGTGAACAGGGCAATCTTGGCGGCAAGAGTGCGAACATAAAGAGCGTCGGGATGCAGCTTTTGGAGGTTGTCGATTTCCATTTTGGCAACTTCCGGGTGGCCATCCAAAAGGTGTAATCGGCATAGGCCTAGCTGCGCATCGACTTGTTCGGGCTGCAGATCGCTTGCAAGCCGGTAGGATTCTTCGGCTTTTTTTGGTTCATTAAGAGCGAGATATAGATCTCCCAAATTTTTTCGCCAGGCTGCAATGCGCGGATCAAGGGCGATCGCTTTTTTAAACCAGGGGAGAGCTTCGTCCAGTCGACCTGATTCCCGGAGGGCCACGCCGATGTTATGCATGGCTTCCGCCTGGTTTGGATTGAGCAGGATTGCGTGTTTAAATTCTTCAATCGATTTCCTGTAAAATCTCCTATGCGCGTGAATGGCTCCAAGTGCCGAGTGCGCCGCGGGAAGATCAGGGTCGAGGTGTAGCGCGTGCCGTGCTGCCGTTTCAGCCTGGTTGAGGCCAGCAGGGTTGCCACCGAACCAAATCGCGCGATTGTTGTAGGCTGTCGCCAGACCCGCATACGCGAGAGCGTAGTTGGGATCGATTTGAATGGCCTGCTTGAATAGTGTGATTGCGCGTTCGTTATCTTCGTTCCGAAACCGATTGTAGAAGGTTTTGCCCTGTAAGTAGTAGTCGTACGCCGTCAGGCTTTCGGTCGGTTTGCGTTCGATGCTAGCCACTTGTTCCGGATTCAAAGTGGTATGGAGGGCATCGGAGATTTTCGCGGCCAGATCGGCCTGCATCTCGAAAATGTCTTTCATTTCCCGGTCATACGTCATCGCCGCGAGGATACGGTCGGTAGCCACATCGATCAGGCGCGTGCTGATGCGTATAGAGTTGCCCTGCCGCGAAGCGCTGCCTTCCAAAACGGTTCTTACGCCCAATTCGCGACCGATCTCGGGCGGACGTTTGTTCGAGCCTGCGTAGCTTTGTGCTGAGCTGCGGGAGACGACTCTCAAGGCGGGAATTTGGGCGAGGTTGGTGGTAATTTCTTCCGTCAAAGCGTTGGAAAACCATGCATCATCGGGATCACTGCTCAGGTTTTCAAAGGGGAGCACGACGAGCGATGGCCCTGCTGATGTGGATGCCGGCTGGTGGAGAGCGAAGAACGCAGCGAGACCGGCGGCAGCGAGAACCCCTGCTGTGATGGACAGTTGCCAACGCAAACTTCGCCTTGCCCGAACCGTGCTCGTCCAGGGTGTATTGGGATCGCTGGGAAGAGTTTCCTGGCATTCCTTGATTTCGAGGAGCAGCTGGGGCGGATTCTGTGGCCGGGATGCGGGGTCGGGAGCGAGCATCTTCATGAGGAGCCGCTGGATGGGACGCGGAAACGAAGCGAGCTGGTCTAAAGGCAGTCGCTGTGGGCGCCCGCCCGTAGCTTCAAGAGTTTGGTCGGCTGCCTGGATCGGCGGGTTGCCCGTGAGCATGTGCCAGAATGTCAGGCCGACGGCATAAATGTCCGAACGGATGTCGACGGCTTCGCCCGTAAATTGTTCGGGACTTGCGAATTGTGGAGTGCCAACAAACTGTCCATGGGTGAGGTCGAGCTTGGCGTCGCGGAGCTTTGCCAAACCAAAGTCGATCACCTTTACCATAAAACCGCCGTCTTCATCGGTTTTGATCATGATGTTCGAGGGCTTGATGTCGCGATGGACGAGATGTTGTTTGTCGGCGGCAGCGAGGGCGCGGGTAATTTGTGCGACGATGGAAAGCGCGGCTTGCGAGGCGAGCCGGCCTTTGCGACGAATCACCCCGTCAAGCGTCTCGCCATCGACGTATTCCATCACGTAAAAAGCCGTTGGACCGTCGGTTTCCAGGTGGAAGACGGATGCTACATTCGGATGCTGAAGCTTTGCGGCGGACCTGGCTTCACGAACGAAACGTTCGCGGATGCCGGGATGATCCAGGAGGGGCGCATGGATGACTTTGATAGCGACGGGGCTGTGCAGGTTCTGGTCGAGAGCTTTGTAAGTGACGCCCATTGCTCCACGGCCGAGTTCGAGGAAACTGCCATCGTCATTCGTTAGGATGTCGTAGTTTTTGAATGCGTGCGGGACGGGGTCTTCCGGATCGGCTGTGATAGCTGCAGACAACAGGCAGGCCGGGCAGACGGCTGCTCGAGAGCCTTCCATGAGTTTTCCCCCACAAATCCGGCAATTCCGGGAGGGGAAAGTCATGGTGCGAGCAATCTTGCTCTTACTCCCGGTTGTAATCTTGATCTCGTTTCGGACACCGAGGAGCGCTGGAGAGTGAAAATCGTTTCGTTCACGTCGTCAGCGCCAGGCAGAGATGCCGGAGTTCGGCGTTGATTGCGTGGGGGTCGCTTACCGTGCGGCCGACTTCTCCCCGAAGAATTTCCCGATATTCCTTGCGGAGCCGATGGATCAGGGTCGTGACTGCCGGGATGGAAATGCCGAGTTTTTCGGCCGCGGTCGCATAGTCATCGGTTTCTTCGGTGCCAGCGAGATAGCTTTCCAATGCCTCGAAGACGGTCAGTTTTCCACGCTCCTCCCAGCTTGCGCGAACCTCTTTGATGGCCCGGTCGAGAAGTGTGACGGCCCAGGCTTTATCAAAATATGCATCACCCGCAGTGTGGCCGACCGGATCGATGGTGGGCGGGGGATTGATATCGAGCGACACGAGGAGCTGACCGCCGCCGCGCCGTGCCGCGGTGCGTTTGTCCCATTCGTCATGGAGAAAATTTTTCAGCGAGCTAAGAAGAAAACTGCGGAATCGACCCTTTAGCGGATCGGCACGCATCAACGATTTGCTGTTGATGAAATTGAGAAGAAAGGCCTGGGTGAGGTCTTGTGCATCGGCTTCGGAGGTTCCCTGCGATTGAATGAATCTGCATAGCGGCTTCCAATAGGCGCGGCAGAGATCATCAAGTGCCTGAAGGGCTCCTGGAGAATTGCTTTGAGCGGCCAATGCGAGAACGCTCCATTGCGTGGCCTTGAATCTCGGGCCACCATCCTGGAAACGTTTGCCGCGTTCGCCGTGACCTTGTTCATCCAGTTGTGCCGGACTGGGTTCCATGCAGTTTAGGCGGCGATGTTGCCGACTATTTGGCAAAGAGGCAAGAAAGTTGGGGAATTGCTTTTAAATATTCGTACTTTTTTGGGCTGCTTTTGGAAAAAAAGCCCTCAAGATCGAACAATTGGGAAGCCGGACCAAAGTTTCCGGCAATAACCGGTTGACACATCCTACCAACCTCAATACTTTCCCGCCCCTCACGAAAGACGGACTTTATGACAACTTTTTCTGCCAAGGCCAACGAAGTGACCCGCAACTGGTGGGTCATCGACGCGAAGGACCAAGTGCTCGGTCGCGTGGCCGAACGCGCTGCGACGCTGCTTCGCGGCAAACACAAAGCCATTTTTACCCCGCACGTTGATACCGGCGACTTTGTCGTCGTGATCAATGCCGGTCAGGTAAAAGTCCTTGGCAAAAAAGAAGTGGCCAAGGAATATATGAGCTTCTCCGGCTTCGTCGGTGGCCATAAGTCCGAGACTTTTAAGGCCCGTCGTGAGCGTCGCCCGGAACTCCTGGTCGAACGCGCCGTCCGCGGTATGCTTCCTCACAATCGCCTCGGCCGCTCGGTTTACACGAAACTCAAGGTTTACGCTGGCGGCGAGCATCCGCACGTTGCCCAAAACCCGGCTCCAATTGCCGTTTCCTGAATTTAACTGACTCAATACAAATACTTTATGTCGCAGGAATTCATCGCCACTGGACGCCGTAAGACCGCAGTCGCCCGCATCCGCCTCACGCCGGGCACCGGCAAAATTGAAGTTAATGGTAAGAGCTTCGAGGATTATTTTCCCACACTCAATCTGCAGAACACGATTTTGCATCCCTTCCACACGGCAAAGACGATCAACCAGTTTGACGTTCGCGTGAACACCTCCGGTGGTGGAGTCAACGGCCAGGCGGGCGCCGTCAAACTCGCTGTTTCCCGGGCGCTGATCCAGTTCGATCCGGCACTTCGCGGCACCTTAAAGGACGACGGTCTTCTAACCCGTGATCCGCGTATGAAGGAACGCAAGAAGTCCGGTCAGCCCGGTGCTCGCAAGCGCTTCCAGTTCTCGAAGCGTTAATCGCCTGTTTTTTAGTTTCCAAAAGGCCGCAACCCGATCCTCGGGTT
>DATDAW010000068.1:0-46713 GCA_036525185.1 Chthoniobacterales bacterium
CTTTAGAGAATCGGTCTACTCGTGGAGATCGGTTACGGCGCCGAGCGACGCCGTGGAAACGACCCTGGCGTATTTTGCCAGGACGCCTCGTTGGTAACGTGGGGCGGGTTGTTTCCAGGCTGCGAGCCGGGCCTCGAGTTCGTCAGACGGGATGCCCAGGTCGATGGTCTTCTTTTCGGCGTCGATGGTGATAGGGTCGCCATTCTGAATGATCGCGATCGGGCCACCGAGATAAGCTTCCGGAGTGACATGGCCAACCACGAAACCGTGACTACCGCCTGAAAAGCGGCCGTCGGTCATTAGGGCCACATCTTTTCCAAGGCCGCGACCCATGACCGCGGATGTTGGTCCGAGCATTTCGCGCATCCCGGGACCGCCTCTCGGGCCTTCGTACCGGATGACGATGACGTCCCCCTTCACGACCGTGCCGTCCAGGATCGCGTGCATGGCGGTTTCTTCGCTGTCAAACACCCGCGCTGTTCCGGTGAACGAAAGACCTTCCTTCCCGGAAATTTTCGCCACAGCGCCCTGCGGAGCGAGATTTCCATATAAAATGACAAGGTGACTGTCCCTTTTCACAGGATCGCTCAGCGGGCGGATGATGGTTTGTCCAGCCGGATAGGGTTTGATGGGGTCGAGATTTTCGCGAAGCGTTTTGCCGGTGACAGTGAGGCAGTCTCCGTGCAAAAGTCCTTCGCCCAGAAGCGTTTTCATCAATGGCGTGATGCCGCCGATGGTCACGAGCTCGGACATCAGGTGTTTCCCGCTGGGCTTTAAATCAGCCACGACGGGCACCCGCGCACCAATGCGCGTCCAGTCGTCAAGTTTTAGTGGAATACCGGCCGAATGAGCGATGGCCATCAGGTGCATGACGGCGTTGGTCGAGCCTCCCAGGGCGATGACGACCGTCATGGCATTTTCAAAGGCTTCTTTCGTGAGAATGTCGGACGGACGAATCCCGCGACGAAGGAGGTTGACGACGGCTTCACCGGCGCGGACGCAATCGCCGAGTTTCTCCGGAGAAATGGCAGCCATTGCCGAGCTATCCGGGAGGCTCATTCCGAGCGCTTCAATACCGGAGGCCATGGTGTTGGCTGTGTACATCCCGCCACAGGATCCGGCTCCGGGAATCGCGCAAGCCTCGACCTGTTCGAACTCTTCGCGGCTGATTTTTTTGTTTGCATGGGCCCCAACCGCTTCGAAAACGGACACTACGTCGAGGAGACGCCCGTTGAGACAGCCGGGCAAAATCGTTCCGCCATAGACGAAAACAGATGGGCGATTCAACCGGGCGAGCGCCATCAGGCAGCCGGGCATGTTCTTGTCGCAGCCGCCGATGGCGACGATTCCATCAAAACCTTCGCAACCCGCAACCGTTTCAATGGAATCGGCGATGACTTCGCGCGAGACCAACGAATATTTCATGCCTTCCGTTCCCATCGAAATACCGTCGGAGATCGTTATTGTGTTGAAAATAACCGACTTGCCGCCTGCCGCATCGACGCCTTTCGCGGCTTCGATGGCCAGCTTGTCGATGTGCATATTGCACGGCGTTACCATGCTCCAAGTGGAGGCGATACCGACCTGGGACTTCTGGAAGTCTTCTTTCTTGAACCCGACGGCGTAGAGCATGGCACGCGACGGGGCGCGTTCGTCGCCGTCGAAAACGATCGAGGAATGCTGGCGATGGGAGTTTGACGTAATGGCTTCGGACATAGGGCGGATTTCTTTTCTAGTCCTGCTTGGTGCGAAGGGCAAACGGGA
The DNA here is from genome assembly GCA_036525185.1 of Chthoniobacterales bacterium. Lineage (GTDB taxonomy): Bacteria > Verrucomicrobiota > Verrucomicrobiia > Chthoniobacterales > DASVRZ01 > DATDAW01. The sequence continues at coordinate 1,765 of DATDAW010000068.1, forward strand.
TCAATAGAAAATGCCTCATGCCGGAAATGAGGAAGGTTATATGGTTTCCGGTTATGAGTCTCTTGAACTACCATCTATTGGGAAATACGGGTCTTCGGATTTCTCCGTTGGCACTCGGAACGATGACCTTCGGCAACGACTGGGGCTGGGGTTCCAGTGAAGAAACGGCGCGCGAAATTTTCAACACGTATATCGATAGCGGCGGGAATTTCGTAGATACGGCCGATGTCTACACGGGCGGGACGAGCGAAGAATTGGTGGGAAAGTTTGTGAAGGAGCGTAACCTGCGCGATTTCACCGTAATCGCGACCAAATACTCGTTCGGTGCTGCTCCGGGAAACCCGAACGCAGGCGGTAACGGGCGGAAAAATCTCCTGCGCGCTCTCGAAGGTTCGCTGAGGCGACTGCAGACAGATTACATCGATCTCTATTGGGTCCACGCATGGGACACGCTTACGCCGGTTGAGGAAGTGATCTCCACACTCAGCACAGTCGTTGCGAGTGGTAAAATCCGATACATTGGCTTGAGTGACTGCCCGGCGTGGGTGGTCTCGCGTGCCCAGACTTTGGCCGAGGTCCGCGGCTGGGAGCGTCTGGCTGGGATTCAGATGGAATACAACCTGACGGATCGTTCGATCGAAAACGAATACATCCCAATGATCCAGCGCCTCGGTATTGGCCTCTGCGTCTGGAGCCCGCTGGCAAGTGGCTTGCTTTCAGGCAAATACACAAAGGACAATCTCAGCGAGGGCCGCTTGAAGAGCGTTCAGGGCTCCGGTAATCCCGTCTTTGACCGAATTGCCGGCAATCCGCGTAACTGGGAAATTGTGGCGTTACTTAATCAGATCGCGCAGGAGACCGGCAAGCCAGCTTCTACGGTCGCTCTCAACTGGATTACGAAACGTCCTGGCGTTAGCGCGACTTTGCTGGGTGCCACCAAGCTTGACCAGCTCAAGGGAAATCTGCAGGCGCTCGATTTTGAGCTCCCGACCGAAGCGGCCGCACGTTTGGAGGCGATTTCCCGACCCCAAGCCGTTACCCCCTACATGTTTTTCGGCGAGACGATGCAGAAAATGCAGACCGGCGGCTTAAATGTCAGCGCCCGGCCTGCCTGGGACCTTTGATGTGTCCCTTTGAATCGCTCGCGGCCGTTGTGCGGTGTGCGCTCTCGTTTTGCATCACGCAGCCAGTTTCCGGAGCAACGCATACAGCAATTCGATTCGGGGGACGGGATGACCGATTTTCCGGGCAAGTCGGACCGGCTCACCCCAGATCGACTCGACTTCCACGGGCAGTCCGCGCTCGAAATCGATGAGACTCGACGGACGATACGGACCCATATTTTCGCTCCGCGCGATTTCCGGTTCGATGATTTTTTCAGCGGAGAGCGAATGGCCAAGCGCGTTGGCGAGCGAAATGACTTCCCGCATGGTTTCGCTGACTTCAAAACGCAAATAGCTGTCGACGAGCAGATCTTCGACCGTCGCTTTGCCGGCGGCGATGGAGAGGCCGTTGAACGGGATGTTCCAGACCAATTTCCGCCAGCGGGCGAGGGGAAGATCGTCCACGGCATGGCAGTCAATGCCGGCTTTGGAAAAACGCGCAACGATGTCTCGCACGCGGTCGCTTGCCGGGCCGGTCATTTCGCCGATGGCGATTCTGCCGTGTCCGTAGTGCTCGATAAAACCGGGCGCAGTCCGGGTAAGGCAAACGAAACAGAGCCCGCCCGTAACGCGTTCGCGCTCAAAATGCTGCGCCAGAAACTCTTCATTGCCGAGGCCATTTTGCAGCGTGAGCAATATCGTTTTCGGGCCGAGCAGGGGAGGAATGAGCGTTTTGAGTGCGTCGTTGCTCGTTGTTTTGAGGGTCACCAGCACGAGATCAACGGGACCGATTTCCGACGTCGAGCCGTAGGCGGGGACTTGCGTGAGGTTCAGATCTCCGTCCGGACTCCGGATCTGTAAACCGTTTTTTCGGACGGTGTCCAGATCGCTCCGCATGAGAAAACGCACGTCCTCACCGGAGACGAGCAGCCGCGCCCCATAGTAACAGCCGATGGCACCTGAACCGACAATGGCAATCTTCATGAGTGATCGGTATTAAAGCTTAAAGGCAAAATAGACAGACTGATGAATGGTTGGAAAGGATGAGCAGGATGATGGTTTGCACGATCTTCCTTCATCTTCTCAATTTCCGATATCGTAAAAGCCTCAGTTGGGGGCACGAAAGCCGTGGACGGCCGGCGGTTACAAGTGCTTCGCTTCCATGCCCATTTGAAGATCGCGAAGCCGTCTTCTTTGGCCGAAGGCTCTTGAGCTTGAGTGCGGCGCTGCGGCGCCGCTTTGGCTTTGACGCGAGGGGAAACGCGGACGCCGCAGTCCAAAGCGGCCGCGCCGCCGCAGAGAAATGCAGGTAAAACTTGCTAACTTAGCCTCAGGGAGCCGTTAATGGCCATCCAAATACAAAGTGCCATTAGCATCGGTGCGGTAAGGACTGCTGGATTGCCCCAAACGAGGCGTTCTTTTGGGGACTGCGACGTATGCTTCAGGCGAAGACCTGCCCGGTGGTTCGGGTTTCGTTGCGAATGACGTTCTGTATTCAGGCAAATGGCCGCCATTCTCGAGGACGATGGAATGAGCCGAACTGTTTAAGGGCGCAAGCCGGGCTTCAATAAGGTCTGGAAAAAGCTCATTCTTTGCGCCGCCAAGCCATTCGACCCCGGTGGGCTTGTATCCCTTTTTATATATGTAGACGGAAAAGTTCTGATTCCGGTCCTTTGACACTGAGTAAGGAGTGACGCCTTTTTCGCCAGTAGAGAGAACGACATTGGCTCCCGGGGGGGTGGTCCGAACGGTGATCTGCTCGGCGGTTGTTCTGATCCCTGCACCGCAGCTGGTGAAAAGCATCTGCACGACGGCGAGGAGAAACAGCCTACAGATTGTCATAAGAATGGAAGACTAGTGCGGAGCGAGTGAAGCAGGATTTCGATTGTTAGTTCAATCGAAATCGTGCCGGCGTCGCTAAGTTAGTCCAAAGATGGACCGGCCGTCGCTCTCCCAGCTTCTTCCGCTTCTGCTGCGGCCTTTTCCCATTCGGCGGTGGCACGTTCCAGGCTTTCGGCGATTCCCATTAACTCGCGGTTAATTTGCATCGCTTTTCCGGGATCAGCGTAGGTTTCGGGCAGTTCCAGGATGGCGGAGAGTTCGGTCTGCTGTTTTTCCAAAGCCACGATTTCGGCTTCGATTTCGGAGGCCTGTTTTTCCAGTTCGCGACGTCTTGCGGCGGCGGCCTGGCGCTCCATCTGCAGCCGTTTGCGCTCTTCGCGGACGGCGCGCATCGATTTGTCGCTTGGCAGCTGCGAAACCACTGGCTCAGCGGTCTCAGCCGGTCGCCCCGAAGTCAGCCCGGCGCGCTCGGAGGTGGCATTCGATTTATCCAGGTAATACTGATAATCGCCGGGATAAAACCGGACTTGTCCGCTATGCACGTGGAGCACGCTCGTGGCGAGTTGCCGGATGAAATACACGTCGTGACTGATGAAAAGCAGTGTCCCGTCATATTGCTTGAGAGCGGCAATCAGGGCATCGATGCTAGCAATGTCGAGGTGGGTTGTTGGCTCGTCCATTAGCAGCAAATTTGGCGGATCGAGCAGCAATTTAACGAGGGCCAGCCGGCTTTTCTCTCCACCACTCAGCACGGCCACCGGCTTGAAAACATCATCTCCGCGAAACAAAAAACTGCCCAGCACCGTCCGGGCCGTTTCCTCGGAGACGGGGTTCGGCATGTCGAGCACGCTTTCAAGACAGGTCTGTCGCGGGTCCAGCATGTCGATGCGATTCTGGGAATAATAACCGGCCTTCACGTTGTGGCCCGCGATCCGTTCACCGGATTGCACCGGCAGAACGCCTGCCAGCAGCTTGAGCAGCGTCGATTTGCCCGCGCCGTTCGGTCCGCAAAAAACCGTCCGTTGTTCCCGTTCGATCGTGTAGCTCAAATCGCTGTATACGACGGTATCGCCATACGCGTGCCTGACGTTGTCGAGGCTCATCACTCGTTGCCCGCTGCGAGGCGGAGAGGGGAACCGGAAGCCAATCGACTTCCCATTGGCCAGGGGAGCCTCGATCTTTTCCATGCGCTCGATCTGCTTCAGTTTGCTCTGTGCCTGGGAAGCCTTGCTCGCCTTTGCCCGGAACCGATCGGCAAACCGCTGCAGCGTATCGATTTCCTTCTGTTGATTCTTGTATGCTGCCGCCTGCTGTTCGTCCCGTGCAGCGCTTTGCTCCAGGTAACTCGAGTAATTTCCCCGCCAGCGCGTAAGCCGGCTGTGTTTGATCTCCACAATCGCCCTGACCAGGTGATCCAGGAAATCGCGGTCGTGGGAAATGACGAGGATCGCGCCTGGGTATCGGCTCAAATAATCGCGGAACCACACGAGGGTCTCGAGATCAAGGTGGTTCGTCGGCTCATCAAGAATCAGCAAATCCGGCTCTTGCACGAGCAACCGCGCGAGGTGCGCGCGCATGATCCAGCCACCGCTCAGGTGCCGGGCCGGCCGCTCAAAGTCGCTCTCCCGGAAAGCCAACCCGTGCAGAATTCGCTTTGCTTTGGGCTCGGCTCCGTAATCGTCGATGTCAGACCGGTGGGAAAGCGCGATTTCCAAGACGGTCTCGTCAGCTGTCGGTGCCGTTTCTTGCGGGAGAAACCCGACCGTCGCTCGCCGGTCGAGCGTCACCATTCCGTCATCCGGACTCGCCTCGCCCAGGATGAGCGAAATGAGGGTCGATTTTCCCGCGCCATTCGGGCCGACCAGGCCGACGCGTTCGCCGGAGTTAATTTGGAGTGACGCGTCCTGGAAGAGAGTTCTTCCGCTGAAGGATTTGGAAAGTTTGGAAACGGTGAGCATTAGGGTAGCGCAGGTGTTTCGCCTGCTCTTTCCGGCGTCCTCGCCGGGAAGCGTCTCTACGATGTTGCACGGCTGTCGCCAAGCGCAATTTGAAACAGCATTCCCCGGGACGCGGAACGGATACAGGCGGGACACCCGCGCTACGGGAGAATCTTATCCGCCTGCCGTTCGATCCCTTTTTGCGCAAACTCGCTGCCCGGATACATGCTCTGGGCCTTCAAATACCACGCCAGGCTCGATCCGGGTTGCTCTTCTTTCTCCAGTCGTTCCGCGGCTCGCAGCGTTTTCACAAACTCCGATGCCTCCGTCGTAAGATTCGCGCGCAACTCGTTGAGTTTGTTGTCGTTGGGATATTGCAAATAAACGTGCTCCACCGTTTCCCACGCGCCTGCGGCATCGCCTCGCTTTTCGATCTCCAGTGCGCGCGCAATCGTCCCCTCGATCGTTGTCATCGCATCCAGCACCTTTTGCAATTGCTCCTGACGTTCCGGATACAACGCCGCCGCAGCAATGAAGCGCACCCGGTCGTCGTAAATCCGGCGGTATTCCTTGCGTCCCAGCAGTTCGTCGAGCAAATCCAGGGCTTCGAGCTGCACGTCTGCCTGTTTGAATATGACGCCTGAAACCTCGGCCAGTGCCGGGTTTCGAGGCCAGATTGCAGTGGCTTCCTTGAGCTCACTCTCCAGCGTCTCCCGATCGCCACTAACCGCAGCGTTTTTGGCTTTCGCGAGGTGCATGCCGGCAACCGTTTTCGCCGTTTGAATCGCTGCCATTGGTTTCGAGCTGTCGAAATCCCGCGCCGTAAGTTCCAGTTCGTGAACCAGTTTTTCGGCCAGTGTGTAGTCTTTTACGTCCAACGCCGAAAGCAGCTGGTTTGACGCCTGCGTAAACTTGAGCGCCGCCCGTTTTTTCTCCCGCGGTAACGTCCGGAACTCGGGCATGTATTCGCCGGGCGCAAAGCCTTCGGCGAGCCGCTCGGTTGCACTTTTAAGTTCGTCTTTTCCAAGCAAAAATTCGTAGGCCTGAACGCTTTCCCGGCAATCGCGAATGACTTCATTGGCCATCGTATCCAACGTACTCACGGTGGGCGGCATGCCGGTCGTTTTGCCAAAGAGCGATCTGGCATCGTCGCTGACACGAAGCAGTGTGTCGCCATCGCCGAAAACGCCTCGGTAAAATCGGGTCGCGATGAGCACATGCTGGAAGCGTCGTTGAAAAAAAAGCTGCACGCACAGGGCCTGAAATTCGATCTTGGTCTGCACTTGGGAAAGCTCCCGCTTCGCTTGATTTGCAACAATGAGGGCCCTGATTTCGGCAATGCGCGTGGTGTAGGGCGCCATGCGCGTGTCGCGTTTCAGCGCCCGGTCCTTTGCCCATTCCGAGGCAGCCGTCGCGTTCTTAGGAGCGCTTCTTCCGGTTGTGGGCAGTTCCGATGCCATGCCGGCATTCCATTCCGCTGCTTTTTGCTCTTCCCGAAGGGAGTCATTTGCCTTTGCCAGCCGCTGCAACTCCTTCCGCGCCATCCACACCGAATAAACGGAGTCCGCAATGGAGTCGCAGAGCCGGGCGTCCGAATCAAATGCGGCCGCCTTTGGCAAAAGCCGGAACGCCTCATCCATATTCGCCGGGGTAATCTGCGTAGGGGACAATTTGTGCAAAATCGTTCGCAAAATTCCCTGGTATTCCAAATCCGCCTGGGTCGTCTCTTCGGGCGCATTCAAATACTTCTCGAACCGAGCGTTGAAGAGCCGGTTGTCGTTGATATTCCACGTCTGCCCATTCCAGGAAACAATCCCCGAAGCCGGATCGAGCGACGGCACGAGACCGGGACTGGTCGAGGTGGGTTTATCCGCTCCGCCTCCTCCGCTCGCTGAGGGCGCGGCTGCTGGCGCTGCGGGCGCTATCGCTGGACCCGTCTCAGGCGCCTGCGCCCAAAGCAGGTATGGGCTTGCTGCCGTGAATAGAACCAAAAACCGCTTCCCGAATTTTTTCAGTCCATAGCTATCCGTGTCCATTCGCGGCTCCTAAATCTTCCTTAATTCCTGCACACGCAGGATCCCGTTCTCATCCACCTCAAACCGGATCGCAAACTGTTGTCCGCGCTGGATATTGATCTGATTCAATGTCGCCGGGACGACGATGGGCAGAATGCTCTTTGCCATATCATCCACCTCCACGGAAAACAGCCGCCCGGTATTTGTTCCCTTGATGAAATTCCGCACCGTGCCGTTTACACGATAGACATTCCCGCGGAGGGAATTGGCGTTCTCGAGATAAATTTGAGTATCGAGCACGGCAGACGTCCGAAAGGGATCATTTACCGTCCGGAACAATGTGTACCCGCCGCCGGCGGTGCCGCCAACGAGGAGAAGGGCAGCAATCCACCAACCGAAATGCAGGGGAGAACTCGCACGACGGGGCATAGATCAGGGAGAAAAACTTGCGCCAAGCTTATGACTCCGTCCGTGTCGTGGCAATCACCATTTGCTGGATGTTCGCCTTGTCATCTCGTTGTCGGGAACTTAGTGGCTTCGTGTTCCCTGGATCCATATCAGTTAATGAATGACGTTGCTGTTCAGCAATGAACCTCGATTTCCTGCAATCGTGTCCGCTGCCTTCCATTCTCATCAAAATTTTCGGGAGCCAGCCAGCTGTGAAATCGTTCCCGAAGGGCGGGCCATTCCGAATCGATAACCGAAAACCACGCCGTGTCCCGGCTTCGTCCCTTCACAATGGTCGCCTGCCGGAAGATGCCTTCAAACGTAAAACCCAGCCGCTCCGCGGACGCGCGTGATGGCGCATTGAGGGCGTTGCATTTCCATTCATACCGCCGATAGCCGAGTGTAAACGCCCATTCCATCATGAGAAACATCGCCTCTGTTGCCGCGGGAGTTCGTTTCAGGAGCGGCGAAAAATTAAGGTGTCCGACTTCGATCGAGCCATTCTTCGGATCGATTCTCAGATAAGCCGCTACCCCGGCCGCTTTGTTCGTCGCCACATCGACAATTGCAAACAACAACGGATCGCTCGCAAGGCTCATTTCTGTTGTCCAGGTGCAATAGCTTTCCAGTGATTCGAATGGCCCATATGGCAAATACGTCCACATTGCGCCATTGACGTCCAATACGTTGGCGACATGCAAATCCGCTGCATGAACATCCGTGCTCAACGGCTCCAGACGGCAAAAACGCCCTGTAACGACTTCGCGTTGAGGCCGTTTCGGGGAGCTCCAGTTGGGTAACGGAAAGCCGATCGGTTGCCCCAGTTCATTTGTATCTTGCTGCATAAGTGATGTTTAACGAAGTAATTCAGCTGCAATCATGTTGAAAGCCTACACCTATGCCAAGTGCGACACGTGCCGGAAAGCCGTCAAGTTCTTACGGGAAAACCAGGTTGCTTTTGAGGAAGTCCCAATCCGCGAAACCCCGCCATCTTTTGCCGAACTCGAAGCCATGTTGAAAGCGAGCGACGGCAACGTTCGCAAACTCTTCAATACTTCCGGCCGCGATTACAAAGCCTTGAATCTCAGCGCCAAACTTCCTGCCATGTCCCAAAAGGAAGCGCTCGATCTACTCACCTCCAATGGAAACCTGGTCAGACGCCCCTTCGTCATCGGTCAGAATGCTTGCCTGACCGGCTTTGACGAAACCACCTGGCGGGAGCGCCTTTTGTAGGACCGCCGCTACAGGGCAAAAAATCAAATCGATAGAGGCTTTTCCCGAACAGGGTTTATAGGTTTTTGTGTGAGTGTCTTACTTCGCAAAGACGTGCTCCAAATCCGGGCGCCGGCTTTGAATTTCCATGTCTTGCGGGACGATTCCGGCCTATATCTGCTCGATGCGGGATTTGTCGGTGGACGACCGTTGCTAACGCGCGCTCTTCGACGGCATCGATGGGATCGTGAGCCTGTCCGTGGGATCATCGTCACACATGGCCATTTGGATCACATTCTGAATGTGGCGACGATCGCGCGTCAGTTCGGTGCGTGGGTGGCAGCTCCACGGCTGGATGCGCAGCATTACACCGGGAAGCCGCGGTATCGCGGCTGGGCGCGTGTGACGGGCGTATTGGAAAGCGTGGGGCGGCCGCTACTCGGGTTCAGGCCGTTCGTGCCGGATCGCTGGCTCGACGACGGAGATTTTCTGGATGTGTGGCACGGATTGCGCGCCGTTCATTTACCGGGACATACAGTCGGGCACATGGGATTTTTCTGCGAAAAACTGCACTTGCTGTTTTCCGCTGATTTGATTGCGAGCTATCGGGGCGTCGCTCATTTTCCGCCAGCGATTTTCAACAGCGCGCCGGAGTTGATGCAGGACAGCATTTCCAAGGCGCTCGCTCTGGACCTCGATGGCATCGTCCCCAATCACGGTGATCGGGCTAGTCCCGAAGAGCATCTGCGACGGCTGAAACAATTGTCGGAAAGATGCGGCTCGGGAGGCAGAATATAGAAAGGCTGGAGCGCACGACAGAATCCTATGGATCCGGGAAGGGCGGTGATCCACGTAGTTATTTACGTCGGGTATTTCACGAGGAACATGGCCGTCATTCATCCGGTCGGAGACCCATCTTTTACGTTGATGCAGTAGGTTTTGCACACTCCGTTTTAAGTGGCATTTTCATCCATCCCCTTATCCCCTATGTTCAAAACTTTGCTTTGCACGATTGGTCACGGCGGGCTGTTTCCCTTTCCCTATGACGAGGATGAATCCAGAATTGAAGTCAGCCGCGTGATGAACGGAAAGGTGTGGGTGATTCCAATCGACAAGGCTCAGATTCAAAAAAAGGATCAAGAGGGGCCGGAATGCCTCGTCTACCGAGGCCAGCTCGATTGGAGTCAGGTGCAAGAGGCGCCCCTGTGAGCTGAATTGGTGGGAATGGGCTTTGCAAAGAAAGAAGTATGAAGGCGAGAGCGACGACTATCTGTCGTGCCTTTGCCGGCAGTTGAAAACCGCCGCTCCTTGGAAAAGGACTTATCTAGCTCAGAGCCTGCTCCAGGTCGGCGATCAGGTCGGTGGTGTCTTCGATTCCCACGGACATCCGCAGCAGATCGGGAGGGACGGGACTCTGCGGGCCTTCGATACTGGCGCGGTGTTCGATGAGGCTTTCGACGCCGCCGAGTGATGTGGCGCGTTTCCAAAGCTGGAGCCTGCCAATAAATGTCAGCGCGCCGGGAGCACCGCCTTTTACACGTAGCGAAAGCATTCCGCCGAACCCACAGCGCATTTGCCGCGTGGCGACCTCGTGACCGGCGAAAGATGGCAGACCGGGATATAACACCTCCGCGATTTTTGAGTGGCGATCGAAATGTTCTGCAATTCTCTGTGCACTGCGGCTTTGGGCCGCCACGCGTACGAAGAGCGTCCGCATTCCCCTCAACAGCAGCCACGATTCGAATGGGCCGAGCACTGCGCCGGTTTGCACGCGCACCGTTTTAATGCGTTCCCAGAAGTCGTCGGAAACGCGCGTAACAAGCGCTCCTGCTACAACGTCGGAATGGCCATTGAGATATTTGGTCGCCGAATGCATCACAATGTCCGCGCCAAGCGCGAGCGGCTGCGTGTGTACGGGCGTGGCGAAAGTGGAATCGACTGCGAGCCGCGCGCCGGCCCGATGCGCGATTTCCGCGAGCACGACGATGTCAGTAACCGCTAATGTTGGATTGGCGGGCGTCTCGATCCAGATCAGCTTGGTTTCGCCCGGACGCACGGCCGCGGCAACGCTGTTGGGATCGGTCATGTCCATCTGCTCGATGCGTAGCCCCCAATCCGTCGCCCAGCCGACGAGCCAGTTGCGCAGCGCCCAATAAATGATCTCCGGAATGAGTACATGATCGCCTGGTCTTAGCGCTAAAAACACGGCTGTGGCGGCGCTCATTCCGGAGCTGAATACGGCAGAGGCTGAACCGTTTTCGAGTCGTGTCAGCACCGATTCGACGAGATCGTAGTTCGGATTGTCCGCTCGCGAATAGAGCCGGCCGGAAATCAGTTGATTCGCCGGATCGCGTTCGTAGGTGGTCGAAGGATGAACTGGCGGCACGATGGCGCCAGTGACGGCGTCAAGAAACCCCAGCGCCTGCGCGGCAGCGGTGGAAGGTTGAAGGGAGGCGGGCTGTCTCACAAGTGGATGAGCAAATGTGGAACCGGACGAAAAGCAAAGAGGAATTTGGGAAGGATGAGAACGAGCAATGCTCAACGTCGATCCGCCGTGAAAATGCTTTATCTCGGGAAGATCGGTGTGAAACGGTCACGCATGCCTCCGTCACTTGAACAACGCCTTGCCCTCCGCGAACGTCCCGGGCAGCGGGCGGTGATGCGCCAGACCTGGCGCTCGTTGCTGTTTCTGCACTGGCGTTATTCGCCGGAGGAAATTCAGGCCCTGCTACCCCCCTCTTTGACGGTGGATGTTTTTGATGGCTCGGCCTGGGTGGGCGTGGTTCCGTTTTTTATGCAGGACGTGAGGCCAGTCTGGTTACCGCCGGTGCCGGGACTATCAAATTTTCCGGAACTAAACATCCGCACCTATGTCTGCGACGCGGAGGGATGTCCCGGCGTCTGGTTTTTCTCTCTGGACGCCAGCCAGCCCATCGCCGTGGTGCTGGCTCGCTTGTTTTTCAAGCTGCCCTATTTCCGGGCCCGTATGCGCGCGCGCGTCACGCCGGCGACGGTCGATTACTGGTCGCAGCGCAGCGGTCTTGAACCGGATCACTTCGTCTGGCAGCCGTTCGCGGAGCCGCGCCTGGCCGAACCGGGTTCGCTGGAGTTTTTCCTGGTCGAACGTTATTTGCTCTACAGCTGGCATGCGCGCGCCGGACGTCTATTTTCCGGGCGGGTCCATCACCGGCCCTATGCCTTGCGGGAGGTGAAAGTGCATGAATTCGGCACGCAGTTGCTAGGCCTCGCCGGGTTAAGTTCGCGTATCGCACCGCCGGATCACCGGATCCATTGTGACGGTGTAGAGGTGGAGGTTTTTGGATTGCGCGCCCACAAATGACTAATGATCCCTGCGCGGCAACAAAGGATGGGTCGAGAGGGTAGCACATGCACCCAGCCTCGGGGTTACAGCGGGACCTTTCGGCCCTTCACACTACTTCACCGACGAGGTCGTAAACCTGCGTGCCGGTCACCTTGACGTTCACAAACGCGCCGACTTCCGCAGGTGATGTTAACAGGATGCGGGCATCGACGTCCGGGGCGTCAGCTTCGCTGCGGGCAACGAGGGGTTCATCGACTACAGCGCGGATGGTCCGCCCGATCATGCTTTCCGAAATTTCGCGGGCGATGCGTTGCTGTAACTTCATCGCTTTCCGGTAACGCGCCTGGCGCGTTGCCGATTTGATTTGATTTTCCATCTTCGCCGCACGGGAACCTTCTTCCTGCGAATAAGTGAAAACGCCAAGACGTTCAAAACGGGTGCGTTCGATGAATTCCAGCAGCGACGAAAAATGTTCCTCCGTTTCTCCGGGAAAACCGACAATGAATGTCGTGCGGATGACGATGCCGGGGATGCCTGCGCGGATTCGGGCAATGAGATTTTCGATATGCTCCCGGGAAGTCTCGCGTCGCATCGTTTTCAGCAGGTCCTCATGGATGTGCTGCAATGGCATGTCGATGTAACGGGCAACCTTTTTGCTGGAAGCGATAGCGTGAATGAGTTCGTCACTCCAGTGCGCCGGATGGGTGTAAAGCAGGCGCACCCAAAAATCGCCTTCGATTTTTTCGATCTCGGCCAGGAGATTGACCAGGGTAACCCCGCGTCCGGAATCGACGGGTTGCGTCGGACCCGCTTTTTGTTCCCAGAGATCCATGCCGTAATAGGTCGTGTCTTGGCTGATCAGGTTGAATTCCTTGACGCCTTCCGCGACTAGATTGCGGATTTCGGTAACAACGGATTCGATGGTGCGGCTGCGATGACGCCCGCGCATCTGGGGAATGACGCAGAAGCTGCAAGGGTGATTACAGCCTTCGGCAATCTTGACGTAGGCCGAGTGTGCCGGTGTGAGACGGAACCGCGGCGTGTCGTAATCGGGGATGTAAACCGGCTTGCGCGTGACGAGGTTAAGCGGCTCCCAGGATTCGGTCGTAAGTGAAGTGTTTGCCGGGGTGCGGGCGAGAACGTCTTTGACGATGTCGCCGGCTTGCGCAACCTGATCGAGGCCCATGAAGGCGTCCACCTCGGGCATCTCGTGGACGAGTTCCTTGGAAAAACGCTGAGCCATGCAGCCGCTGACGATCAGTTTTTGGCCCGGCTTTTTGCGAAGTCCCCGTTGCTGATGGGCTTCGAGAATGGCGTCGATGGATTCCTCTTTGGCGGAGTCGATGAAGGAACAGGTGTTGACAATGAGAACGTCCGCTTCATCGGCATCCGAGGTTACTTCCATCCCTTGCGCGAGAATGCCGCCGAGCATGATCTCTGCATCGACGAGGTTTTTGGCGCACCCGAGGGAGATCATACCGACCTTGGCAGGTCGGCTGGACGTAGCGAATGTGGATGCGGCGGAGGACATGGCGGACGCGGAAAATAACGCAAAATCCGCCGGACGCAATCAGGTCCGATAGGATGGGAAAGGGAAAATGTTACACGGAGGCACGGAGAAAAGATACGAAAGGATACGGGCAAGGCTGAAACTTTCGTTTCACCTCCGTGCTCTCCGCTCCTCCGCGCGAGAAACCAACCCGCGCGGCCGTTTGTCGGAAATTAGTGTTGGACCGCGATCTGTGTCGTGTCCGACTTCTTGATTTCGCGATCCAAGGCTTCGCCTTTGATCTTCGACCACCAGAGGACAACCGGGGAGGCGATGTAAACGGAGGAATATGTTCCCACCAAAATACCGATGAGGATTGCGAACGCGAAGTCGTTCAAGGCTTCGCCTCCCAAGAAATACAGGCCGATCATGGAGAACAATGTCGCGCCGCCCGTTAGGATCGTTCGGTTGAGCGTCTCATTGATCGAGGCATTCATGATGGATTCGACGCTCCCTTTGCGGCCGCTGCGCAGACCTTCACGAATGCGGTCATAGACAACGATGGTGTCGTTGATCGAATAGCCGGCGATGGTCAGGATCGCGCCGACCATAACGAGTGAAAATTCGCGTCCGACCAGGGAAAAAACGCCGGCGGTAATCACGACGTCATGGATCAACGCGACGAGGGCGCCGAGCGCGAAAGAGAACTCGAACCGGAGCGTCACGTAAACCAAAATGCCGAGCATACCGAGCCCGAGCGCGATGGCGGAATTGATGGCGAGCTGTTTGCCTACGACGGCGCCGACTCGATCATTCTGCACACTCACGAGACCGGCCTGCGGGAATTTCTCCTGCAGGGTCTGTGCAATCTTCGCGCTCGAATCAAATGGGCCGCGGATCTGCAGGAAATCCTTGTCGCCGGAGGTTTCTTTTTGGACCACGATGTCGCCCATTTTCAGCGCTTCGCGGGCGTCGTTTTCGGAGACGGGCTGCGTCATCGATAGGCGCAGCAAATCGCCGCCGCGGAAGTCGATGCCGAAATTTCTCTCACCGCGGATCGCAAAAATCGCGATGGAGCCGACGATGAGCGTGAGCGAAACCATGGCAGCGATTTTGCGTTTGCCTAGAAAGTCGAAACTCGGTTTGTGCAGCAGGTTTGCCATTCTGACTTCCTTAAGCCAGCCCAGATGCGTGAGCCACGAAAACAGGACGCGGGTGACGACGAGCGCGGCAAAGACCGAAGCGATCACGCCGACGGTCAGTGTAACCGCGAAACCTTTCACAGGGCCCGTGGCTTTCCAGAACAGGATCGCAGCGGTAATGAGCGTGGTAACGTTGGCGTCGAAAATCGCGCTGAACGCTTTTTCGAACGCCGCGTCGATGGCGGCGGTAAAGGATTTTCCGGCGGCGAGTTCTTCGCGTAGACGCTCGTAGATCAGCACGTTGGCGTCGACGGCCATGCCGACGGTGAGAATGATGCCTGCGATACCGGGGAGGGTGAGTACGAAATTGAACAGCGACATCACTCCGAAAAGGATGATCATGTTTACAACCAGGCCGATGAGCGCAATAACGCCTGCCGTCCGGTAATAAATCAGCACGGCAAGTGAAACGACGAGCAGCCCGACGAGTCCGGCCAGAATGCCAGAGCGAATGGAGTCCGAACCGAGGGTTGCAGAAACGCTGCGCGTGTCGTCGATGGCGACAGGCGTCTGGAGCGGATTTTCAAGGACGCTGGCCAGGGTGCGCACTTCGACATCGGTGAAGTGCCCCGTAATTTCCGCGCGACCCTGATCGATGGGGCCATTGATTCGCGGGGCCGACTGGACTTCGCCGTCGAGAACAATGGCAAGCAGGTTGCCGACGTTTTCGCCAGTGACTCTTGCAAACTGCTTGGCGCCTTCCCTGGTGAACTCCATGGAAACGGAATAGGCCATCCCGTTAAATTGCGGATAAGCAGCCTTGATGCCTTCGCCAGTCATCTCCGGCCTCTGCTTGACCAGGAGCTTGATGCCTGGCGTGCCTGGTTTGTCCGATTTTTCCGTCTGAATACGATAACCCGGCGGCGTGATTGCCGTCCCCGCTTCGATTTGAGCAATGAGCGATTCACTTTCCGGGTGGACGAGTTTGAACTCCAGCTTGGCGACCTTTTGCAACTGCTGCCGCGCCTCATCGACGTTTGCGCTCGTCAGACCGGGAATCTGAACCAAAATTCGGTCCGGGTACTGTGGGCTGATGACAGGCTCACTGGTGCCAAACTGGTCCACACGTTTGCGGATAGTCTCGACGGCCTGGTCGAGCATGTCCGGTGTGATTTTTTTGGCTTCGCCCTTGTCATCGTTTTCCGAAACGAGCCGCATCAGGAACGATGTGCCGCCTTTCAAATCCAGGCCGAGCCGGATTTTCGCCGAGAGCGGCAGGAACGACTCAATGGCGAATGCACAAATGAAAAGCGTGAGCACGAGTCCGGCGACCCGTTTTCGACGTGGATCATCAGACGCCAGGTAAAACCCGAAAAGGGCTAGCAGAACCAGCCCGAGGCCAAAGGTAAGGATCGGAGACGACATTTAGAAATGCAGCCGGCGAGCCGGCAGGAGAGAGGGAAACTAGGAAGCGGGGGTCGACGTGGAAGGCGTCGTGGACGGAGCGGAATCGCCGCGGGCTTCAACAGTGCCGATGGCGGCTTTGTCGATTTCGATTTTGACGTTATCGGCGATTTTGAGATAGAACGTGCGCTCTTTAACGTTGCTGACAATGCCGTGAATGCCGCCGCTGGTGATCACTTTATCGCCGGTTTTGAGCGAGGTGATGAGAGCCTTGTGTTCCTTCTGGCGTTTCTGCTGGGGGCGGATTAGCAGGAAGTAGAAAATGACGCCCATGAGAACAAATGGAACGATGCTGCTGAGGAGGCTCGGCTGCCCCGGGGCGCCTGCTCCTGGAGCGGCCGTTTGGGCGAGGAAAAGAATGTCGGAAAGGGTCATGAACACGAAGGGTTTTTGTTTGTCCTGGTCCACCGGGATCTCCGCATGGCCTGGAAACGGTTACTAAGCCAACAGCTCTATGTGTTCAAATAGAAAGTGCCGGCGTGTTAATCCTCTGGCGGCAGCGAGTACGGCGGGGGTTCGGCTGCGGCTCCGGCGAGCAGGGCGACGTCCGCAAAACGACAAAAACGACAAAACAACTCGACGGCTCCGCATCCATTTTAAATGAAGAATGCCGGGCGGAGGGAGAAAAGCCGCCCGGCATTCTAATGGGTTGCGGTATGCCACGCCCCGCATCCTCTCCAAGATGATATCTTTATAATCTTATACTTAATCGTCGGCAAGTGGTTTATGGCAAAATTTTCTGGGGGAACGCAGGACAGCCTACTCCTTGTCGTCAGGGAGATGAATCAGCACCACTTCCGTAGCCGTTGCGTCATTGTTAATGTTTAGCTCCGGGCCGGGATCGATCGAAATATCAACCAGCGATCCCGTCTTGATCGGCACGGTTACATCGCATTCGACGTTGTTGGCTTTGCCACCGCCGATTTGCTGAGACCAAACTTCCTTGCCATCGACAAAGATCCGACCTGTCGTGCCGTCGCCCGATGCTGCGCGCGCGAAGTGAGCCTTGATTCGCAGTTTGCCTTCGACATTGCTCTTCCATCGGCGGACCGCCCAGATCTGTTTCTGATCCTTCGTGACCGCTGGATGCACGTTGGTCGGCGAGATTGTTGGGTACCGGGCGTCGCCGATCCATTCGTAACCCCAGATGGTAACGTTATATCGCGGCAAGGGAGTCCACGCTTTCGGATCGTACGGTCCACCGGGTGGAGCGATAAAGGTGCCATAGCTCCAGCCGTCGGCGCCTTGCTCGCTGGAAAAACCTTCGTCGGAATTGGCGACAGTTACCCCTGCTTGTTTTTCCATAGCGGGAAGATCGGTCAATGCGCCGACGACATAGACAGGCGTATCCGTCAGAGAAATGGTAACGGCGCCGTCTTTGGGCTCCAAGGTTTGGGTTCCGCCGACGAGGTCTGTGATGGCAAGAGGTTTGGGGGCTTTGGCTTGAAGGGTGAGGGGTTTCAATGACCACATCACGCGCACTTCCTCTTCACCGCGGCGAAAGAGTATCGAATAGACTCCTTCGCCAACCGTCGGTTCGCGTTTCTGAAAAGTGGCTCCCGTGAGTGCGCGTGCCATCGTCCCATAGGCGACGAAAGCCGGTTTTGGCGCATAACGTCCGAGAGGATCGGTTGTTGCGCGTAACAAACCGGACGCCGGGAAGTGCTTGTCATCCCGGGCGAGATACCAATAGTACTTCTCCACTCCGCCTGCCACGCACAAGGTTATGGCACGGACAAGGTATTTTGCCTGGTCTGCCTCCGTAACGATGACGCCGCTGTTGTCATCGTTCTTTTTCACAAACCAGCCGAGTTCCGTGATCCAGAGCGGCATGGGCTTTCCGTTGTTATATTTTTTGATGAGCTTCTGGAGCTTGGCCAGCAGTGGCTCGAGCCCTTCCGGCGTGGCATGCGTCCGGTAGGGATGAAACGAAAGAGCATCCATGTATTGGAGAGCACCGCGTTTGAAGAGATCTTCGAAATATGGGAACGGCGTCGAGACGGCAGAAATTCCCACAACTGTCACGTCGGGACGCACTTTTTTGATCGCCTCGTGGGCGACCTTGAGCATTTCGAAATAGTAACGCGGCTTGTCTTTTGCTGCGGGGCCTTTGCCGAAGGTACCGTTGTATTCGTTCCAGACTTCAACCGCCTTGATCTGGTCACCGTAGTGTTTCAGTAGTTCCGCGGAATACCGGGCATAGCCTGCGCGGCCCTCATCCGTGAATGGCGCATTGCCATAGCTCGGCGCCTTGGGCGTATGATCGTAATTCGGGTTGCCGAAGGACAGGACGATGAGCGGTTCAAGGTTGTTCGCCTTTACCTCTGCCATGTAGGCGTCGAATCTCTCAGGGAAAGCAAACGTTCCTTTCGTCGTTTCCACATTGGCCCAATAGATTTCATCGCGAATATTTTTGATGCCGCCCCGCCCAATGAGCGGAATCAGGTCCCTTTCCCAGTTTTGGGCAAAATGCGTCATTAACCCAAACGGCGAGTCTTTGACTGTGGAAAGGTCGAAGGGCGTTAGAACGGCGAACGTCGTGCCGCCCCGTGAAAGCAGGGTTTCGCCGGAGCGGACTTCCCACTCGGCAGTAAAGTAACCCGGTGTGCTGACTTTCGGCTCGATGACTGCTTTGCCTTCTGCGACGGTGGCAGTCCCGGAATCAACTTTTTTGCCCCAGAAGTCGGTGATGGTCCACGCGATTGCGTCGGCCAACGGGTTGGAGACGGTGAGTGTAGGTTTTTCGGTGGTAAGAAAAATATTGCCGGGCGACGCGGGGTAAGCGGCGGGTAAATTGCAAAAGAGGACAGCGAGCAGGACAACAGTGAGACGAATCATGGGTGGAGAGTTAAGGGAGGGGAGCACTTTATATCGTTTGCTAAAAATGAATTGGCAAGCGTCCATAAGTGTCTATTCTTATACTTAATCGCGCGGTGTTCGGCGGTTGTTATTTTCATGAAAACCTTATCCAAACCGCCCGGCGTCATCTCGGCGGATGCGAGCTTGACCACGGGAGATGCTCCCAATCATTCAACCCTTCTTCGCGATCGCCTTTGCGCAGACTACCGCGGCATGTTCCGGCCAGCCGGCAACGCGTTGCCCCACCCCTTTCTCACGCCTGGCAGCGAGCAATATGCGGACGTTTTATGGGATTGGGATTCCTGGCTGAGCAATGTGGCGTTGCGGCAAATTCTCCTGGATGCAAATGAACCGGAGCGCATCGTGGAGGCGGAGCCTTTTGAGAAAGGATGTGTGCTGAATTTTCTCGAAGTTGCCCGACGCCGCCCGGATCCCGATGGATGGGTCCCTATTCAGATTCCACGCTCCGGATTTGTCGCGCCAAAGGACATTTACGGACAGAACATGCACAAACCGTGCCTCGCACAGCATGCGGCGTTTCTCGTGCGCGAATGCGGCGATGCGGAATGGCTGCGCGACTACGCGTATCCGTTGCAATGCTTTATTAATAATTATCGCAACCATCATCGCCATGAATGCGGCCTGTATTTCTGGCAGGATGATCGGGCGATCGGTGTCGATAACGACCCCTGCACTTTTGGGCGACCTGCTCGCAGCAGTGGATCGATTTTTCTGAATTGCCTGATGTACCGCGAGTTGCTTGCGCTGGCGTGGGTCCTGGAGCGTCTGGGGCTCGACGCTGTCGCGGCGCACTACCAGGCAGACGCCGCCAGCGTACGCGAAGCCGTGCAAGCGTTCTGTTGGGACGAGCGCGATGGATTTTTTTACAGCGTCGACCTGAATCTGAATCCCGTTCGCCGTGGTACCTGGGAGGGCCATAGTGGACAGACGCGGGATTGGCCTTGTCTCATTCAGCGGATCGGTGTGTGGTCGGGTTTTATGGCGCTCTGGGCCGGCATCGCGACTCCGGCGCAGGCTGAGCGGGTGGCTGCCGAGCATTATCGGAACCCGGAAACGTTTGGAGCCAATTATGGCGTCCGGACTCTTTCGCGGATGGAAAAAATGTACAACCTCCGCGCATCGGGCAATCCGTCATCCTGGCTGGGGCCAGTATGGGGGATTTCCAATTACCTGACTTTTCGTGGGTTCCTCCGATACGACCTCCTTGAGGATGGTCGCGATCTCGCGGAAAAAACGATTTCCCTTTTCGGCCGTGACTTACGGCGTTTCGGGGCCCTCCATGAATATTATCAGCCCGATAACGGCGAGCCGATTCTCAATCGCGGTTTCCAAAATTGGAATTACCTGGTCCTGAACATGACGGCGTGGCTGGAAGGCCGTCCACACGTGGAGGAGTTTTAGAATATTGCTAGCGGCAAGGGCCGGGCAAACCGTTCTTATTAGAAAATAGACCGATGCCGATTACGGCAGGACCATGACGACTAGGATTAGCTGGCCACGGCCATAGAGTGGACCGCGAACGAAAAGCGGACTGCCCTTGCCGAGTTTTGCGACGCTTTCGGCGATCTTTTTTTTGTGAAAGTAGATTTCCAATCCCAGCTGGTAAGCATCTTTTTCCTGCGGAACGATTAGGCTGCGGGCCTGGAAATCGTCCCCGAGAATGAACCAGCTTTCGATGTCGTTGCCCACTTCGCGAGTGCTTTCGCCGATCAAACGGAAGTGAGAATATCCGAAAACGGAGCTGAGCCGTTTGGAAAAGCCATCCAGCCGGGCTGGAATTCGCGTCGCGGTCTCTTCGTTGGTGGCAACGAGGAGAGCACCCCACATTTTCTCACCGGCTTTGGCCGAGGCGGGTAAAAGAAAAATGGCGGTTGCGAGGAGGAACAGGGCAAGGATGCAGCGGTTAGCGCGCATCAGTTTTTGCGGGTTCCTTCGGCTGTAAAGGCTGTGTTTGCGCCGGAGAGGGCGATTGTTGAGGGACATAATCAAGGCCATCCAGCCAGAGAATGGTCATGTCGCTCTTTTCTGAGTGAAATGCCGTCGCTGAGACATTGGGATCCGCGGCTCTGGCGCTAATGATCTGCGCGAGGTAAGCTTCTGGGCTGTGGCTTTCGGATTTTTTCGGAATGATGGTGAGGAAAAGGATGAAGGCGGTTGCCAGCGACGCTCCCCCGAACCATGCCAGACGCGGAATGCGGAACCAACTTTTGGATGGTGCAACCTGCACTGGCTGCGCAATAGGCGACTCTTTCTCGATGCGTTCGAGAATGCCGTGATTGAAGAAATCGCCATTCGTGAGGGCCGGGGCCGTGGAGAATTTACGGAGAAGGGAGCCGAGTCGGGCATTTTCCTCGGGCGACATTAGCGTTTCGCCGCGTGATTCGGCTTCACGCTGTAGAGCGGGAAGTTCTTTTTCCGGAAGCTGGCCATCGAGCCAGGCAGCTGCTTTTTCCTCAAATGTTCTCATATAGATCTTTCAGCAACGCTTGCATCTTTTTGCGGGCATAGAACAGACGGGACATCACCGTGCCGATCTCGCAGCCGACGGCTTCCGCGATTTCGTGGTATTGAAGGCCCTCAATTTCTTTTAAGACGATCACGGCGCGATGTTCGGGCGATAATTTTTCAAGCGCTGCGCTGATTCGCGCTCCGATTTCGGATTGCCGGATGTTTTCGTCGGGCGAAGGTGTGCCCCCTGGGACCGTGCGGGCGCGAACATCGATGCCCTGGAGACCGGCCATGGAATCGTCGAACTCCGTCTCGGCGTGTCCGCTCTTTTTGCGAATCGCGTCGATGGTGGTGTTGGTGACGATGCGATAAAGCCAGGTGTAAAACGACGATTGGCCACGAAACCGGTGGATCGATTTCCATGCGCGAACGAAAGCGTCCTGGGCCAAATCCCAGGCGTCCTGTTCGTTGCGTGTCATGTGATAGATCATGGCGTAAATCCGGCCTCTATAGCGGGTAACCAATTCGTTGAAAGCGCCCGTGTCGCCCCCTTGTGAGCGGCGCACAAGTTCGGCGTCTTCCACGGCGGAGATTTCATTCTCTGCGATGGTTCCATCTTCTAGCGGTGAGTTGGACGCAGTCATCGGCTGGTTATTCACTTTAGCGACAAACTTTGAATCCGGAAGGCGTGACTTTGGCGATATCCCATTGGTTGCACTCCTGAAAGCGTGAAAATCCGGCCAGCGCGTCCGGCAAAGCTGAATTAATGGCATCGAAATCCGCAAAGCCTGGCTCGAAAATAAAGTGGTGAACCAGCAAACGGCGGTCAACGCGGTTGGCTTTTGCGTCCATGCGTCCGATGATCTGATCGCCCCAAAGGATGGGGAGAACAAAGTAGCCGTATTTGCGTTTCGCCTGCGGAACGTAAATTTCGACCGTGTAATCGAATCCGAACAACCATTGGAGCCGTTTGCGCTGGATCACCAGATTGTCGAACGGCGATAGAAAACGGACGACTTTTTGTTTCAACGGCGCCGCCAGTTCCAGCGCACCCCGCAGGGCGAAAACCGGCGTGTCCGGAAATTCCGCAACTCGCAACTCCACGGCTTCGCCGCGCTTGACGAGACTATGCAACGCCGCGCGAACGGCGCTTCCATGCTCGGCGTCCCGCAAATAATGCAGCTCTTGCGCGCGGGCGATACCGAGTGCGCGCAACGCGCGACGTGCGTGAAACTCGGCGGCTTCGCGTTTCGCGGGCGGCGTCACGTCCGTTCCTTCCGGCAAAACGCGCTCCGGCAAATCATAAACCTTCTGAAAACCCTGGCGGCTCCGGATCATGATCTCGCCGCGCAGCCAGAGCCGGTAAAGGGCGCGCCGTTCAATTTTGTCCGGGTTCGAATTGAACCAACCTTCGATTTGCCCTTTCGTCTCCACATCACGCGACATGAGGGGGCCGTTCTCGCGGATCGTCTTCAAAACGCGCCGCATCGCCTTCACGAGATCCTGCGGCCACTCTTTCCAGTATGTTTTTCCCCGGCATTGCCGCATGAAGGGTAATGAGAACCGGAAGTCGCTCATGGGCAGATACGATGCCGCGTGGTTCCAATACTCAAAGACCGCCCGGTCCGGATCCTGCAATTCGTGCAGCATTTCCTGCCGGTAATCGGGAACGCGGGACCAGAGCACATGATGATGTGCCCTTTGAAGGACGCTGATGGTATCGACCTGCACGTAGCCCAGATGCCGGATGGTTTCCAACACCGCAGCCTTCCCGTTGCCAAATGGAGCCGGTTCATCCGCCAGACCTTGTGCCCGCAATGCGATCGCACGAGCTTCGGACAGCGAAATGGAACGAGGGCGCGGCTTCATCGCTTGCGATTGAACTCTGAAATGCCGATTTGCGACAACAAAAGATCGATCAGCCAACCCCCGTTGCTCGGTTCTGACCGCTGAAAACTGAAACCTTCGTCCCGCCTCGCGCCGGAGTTGCCATTTTACGCGCGGGGCATTACTCTGAGTCCCATGCCAGAGCGCATTCAAAAACCGTCCGGTCCGGTGCCATGGAATCCTCAGGGGGACGATTCCGGCGGACCCAAATCTCCGGAAGTCCCCAAGCCCGACACCAAGGAACTCCTTAAGCGTATGCGCAAGGTCGATCCTGAGCAGTCTAAGCGTTACCGTCAGAGGACCGGAGAATAATCACGCGTGGCCAACGGATATTTAATGAATTCGGCCGGACGCGAGCCGGAACGTGCACGCATCGCAGGGGACTTCGTCGAGGCGCTTAGCCGGAACGGGGTTGCTTATCAACCTGAGTTTACCGGTTCGGGCGCTTCGGAAATCGTTCAAACCCAGGCCACGACGATCCTCGCGTTCAAATACGAGGATGGCGTCATGGTCGCAGGGGATCGGCGTGCGACGGCTGGAAATGTCGTGGTTTACGAGCGCGCCGATAAGGTCCTCGAGATTGACCGCCACTCGGTTATGGCCATCGCCGGCGTGCCCGCAACTGCCTGGGAAATGGCGCGTGTGCTCGAGCATTCTTTCCATTTTTATCGACGCACGCAGATGCAGGAAATGAGTGTCGATGGCAAAGTGCGAGCGCTTTCCAAGCTGCTTCGGGATAACTTTGGCTTTGCGATGCAGGGAATCGGCGTCGTCGTGCCGCTGTTTGCGACCTACGATGAATTGGAGCCTGGCGGGAGATTGTATTTCTACGACGTGATGGGTGCGCAATTCGAAGTAACGGATTTTGCCGCGAGCGGGTCGGGTTCACCCGCCGTTAGAGCGATCCTGCACTACGAAAATCACTGGGGCAAGAAGCCGCTCGATGGGCGTTCGGAAAAGGACGCTGTTTCGCTCGCGTTGCGCGCCCTCGAGACCGCCGCGGAGAGCGATACGGCGACTGGCGGCGTGGATCGGCGTGCCCATGTTTATCCTGTGATAAAGACGATTACCAAGAAGGGCGTGGAAACCATTTCTGAAAAGACGCTGGCTTCCATTTACGAGAAAGGAATGCCATGACGGACGAGCCCTACCGGTACGTCGAGGCGATGGCGAATCGCCGCGAATACGTGGAGAATCAGCTCGCCACGGGGAGTCCGATCGTTGCGCTGAGCTATGATGGTGGCGTCCTTTTCCTCACTGTTGGCCCGGAACGGCAGAAGGTGTTTGAGATTTACGACCGAATTGCTCTTGGCGCGCTTGGGCATCCCGGGGATATCGAGCGGTTGCGAATGATAGCCATCGAAGTCGCTTCCACGGAGGGATTTACCCGTTCGCCAGTGGACGTCTCGCTTCGGCGCCTCACCAGCTATTCGTTTTCGCCCATGCTCAAAAATGCGTTTGAGCAGGTGTATGGCCCCCCGTTTCTGGCGCGATTGTTATTCGCTGAACTGGGCCGGAAACATGAGCTGGATCTTTTCGTTCGCCTCGATTTTGACGGCAGCCTGCAGACGAGTGGCGTCGGTGTAGCGCGCGAGCCATTTGGCGTTCTGGCAGGTACCCGACGTGCCATGAATGAAATGCACGATTTCTTGAAGACGAAGGACCTCTCGAGCCCCAAATTGTCCACGGCGCTGGATTTGGCCTCGCAGGCCTGGGGCGTCGGAACGTTTTACACGCGTGGCCAGGATCATCGGGAAAAGCCCACGGACGAATCGATTGCGGATGTGCTCAAGGAGGCGTTGAAAACGAACGTCCTCGAAGCTGCCGTCCTCGAATGTGGCGCGCCGGAACATCATGCCTATCGTCCTCTGGACTCTTCCGATGTGGAAGCTGTAATCGTCAGGTACCGCGGGTCTGATTGAAAAGCGAATGCCACAAGCGTGTCTGGCTTGGAGTGATTGGATTCATCCTCCTCACTGCGGTCGGGGGAAGCTTGTTGTGGCGTTTGCGTTTGGAGGATTCAGTTACCGGACGCAGCTTCCGGACGGTTGTCATCGATCCCGGCCACGGAGGTCAGGATTCAGGGGCGGAAGGATTTGGCCTGGACGAGAAGAACGTGGCTCTGGATATCGCGTTAAGACTTGCAGATCTACTTCGCGCGCAAGGGATTGAGGTTGTTTTGACTCGGGATTCCGATCGATTCGTCTCACTTGGCAACCGAACGCGAATCGCGAATCGCGCGAAGAGTTCGATCTTTGTGAGCATTCATTTCAATCACACGCGCGTCCGTTCTGCCGATGGTATCGAGACGTATCGGGCGCAGATCAAATCGCCTGAGGGCCCCGGCGGGTTAGCCGATTTTTCTCGAGCAATCAGGTCGGTGGCAAAAATCGATCTCCGCGAAGATGCTTTGGCTCAAGCGGTTCAGACTGAACTGATTTCCGCGACCGCAACGAAGGACCGAGGTGTAAAACGCAGAAATTTCTACGTTATCCGGCAGACGACCTCGCCTGCGCTGCTCATCGAAGCGGGATTCTTGAGCAATCCAACGACCGTTCGTCGATTAAAAATGGAGGGGTACAGAGAGACGATCGCTGCTGCGATTAACCGCGGCATTTTGAAGTATCGCGCGGGCTGGGAACCAACGCCGCAGCTGCTGGCTTCCGGGCCTTCGGAGTAAACCGTTTACGCGGAGGAGCGGTCGCTGAATCGAATTCGAGTTGAATTGCTGCCAGAGCGCATCGTCTGTTGTTTTATTGAGATTTGGTGTCATGAAACGAGTCATTGCGAGTCTGGTCACGGTTCTGTGCGTTGCAGTTTTAACGGGGGAAGCCCATGCTGATGAGCAGACGCGCCAAGTTCAGCAGGCGCTCAAGGAAGCTGGATTTTACTATGGCGCTGTGGATGGTCAGAACGGGAGCGAAACCAAGTCTGCCTTGCGACGTTTTCAAATTCGAAACGGACTGGAAGTGACGGGTGACGTCAATACCGACACCCTTTCCGCTTTGAAAATTGGCCCCGATTCCGAGCAGCACAGTCCGGCGACGGCAGATCGTGACCCTGACACTGTAGAAAGGTCGGCGCCTCCGTCCCCCTCGGATGGAGCTTTTCTTGGGCCCGGCTCGCGGCCCCGCGCGACCCCGACACCTGCGCCTCCGCCCCGGATGGAACGGGATTTGGATTCGCCGGCCGATCAGTCGGAGCTGCGAGAACCGAACGAGCTATTCGGTGAGGAAGGGCCTGATGGGGTGCAGTTGCAACCCTTTCGCAACGAATCGGGGGAACCCATTTATCGTCCTGGCGCAGGTATCCGCCGGAAACGGGGCGCCTCGGCTTTGCAGGATTTTTTTTGGGGCACGGAGCTGGAGGACGCCGGTTACGGCGAGCAATCCGTCCGCCTCGCGAGTGTGCAAAGCCGACTGCGTAAACTCGGTTACTACAAAGGGGTTCCCGATGGCTTGCCCGGTCCCGCGACGGAAGAAGCGCTGCTTAACTTCCAGTATAACAATCGCTTGCGTCCGACCGGTCGCCTCGACGATGACACGCTGGCCGCGCTCGATTCATCGCAGCCGTCGGTCCCTGCCAGGCGATATCGTCACCAGCGTCCCGACGGCCCTATCTACCGCGGCATTTGGGTGCAATAAATCAATGATGCGTTACAGCTGGAGTGGCTTCGGAAATCAGGTGCGCTAGGCGAGCAGCTTGGCGAGCAGATCGCCGACAATGGCGGGATTCGCCTTGCCCTTGGACAGCTTCATGACCTGACCCTTGATGGCGTTGATGGCGGGAAGCTTTCCGGCTTTGTATTCGGCGACCGCTTTGGGACTGGCTTCGATGGCCTGTCGGCACAATTCCTCGATGGCGCCCAAGTCGCTTTCTTGTTGAAGACCTTTTTCCTCAACGATAACCGCCGCGGTTTTGTCGGTGGCAAACATCTCGGCAAAAACTTCCTTGGCTTGTTTGCCGTTGATCTTGCCGTCCTCGACAAGATTGACGAGTTCGTCGAGTTTCTCGGGCGAAACTGGCGATTGATCGATGGTCAGTGACGCGGCACTGAGCGCGCTTTGGAGATCATTGAGAATCCAGTTGACGACACCTTTCGGCTTCCGAGCGCCTTTTACTGCGGCCTCGAAGAAATGACACAAATTGAGGTCGTTGGCGATGACGGCAGCGTCGTAGGCGCTGACGGCGTAGTCTTTGATGTAGCGCTCACGCTTCTGCGACGGAAGTTCAGGGACTTTGGCGCGGACTTCTGCCAAAAAGGCGTCCGTTGCGACCGGCAACAGGTCCGGGTCGGGAAAATAGCGGTAGTCGGCCGCGACTTCCTTCACGCGCATGAGGAACGTCTCGCCGGACGGGTCGTCCCAACGGCGGGTTTCCTGTTTCAATTTTTGGCCGCTTTCAATCGCTGCGATCTGGCGGTCGATCTCAAACGCGATGGCACGCCGGACACCACTGATGGTGTTGAGGTTCTTGATCTCGATCTTGGCGTTGTATTCCTTTTGGGTCGCAGGCCGAACGCTGATATTCACGTCGCATCGGAGCTGGCCTTTTTCCATGTCGGCATCGCTGACGCCGCCGTAGATGAGGACCTGTTTCAACGAAGACAGATACGCAAATGCTTCTTCCGGCGACTCAATGTCCGGCTCGGAAACGATCTCCATGAGCGGCGACCCTGCGCGGTTGAAATCGATGCCGGTGATTGCGTCGAAGTGGAAGCTTTTAGCCACGTCTTCCTCAAGGTGAATCCGGGTGAGCCGGACGCGTTTGTCCGGTGTCTTGATCGTTTTCTGGGCGTCCTTGGGATATGCCAGATCGTGCAGCGGCACGGCCCCATGGACGCAGATGGGGAGGTCGTACTGCGAAATCTGGTAGTTTTTCGGCATGTCCGGGTAGAAGTAATGCTTCCGGTCGAATTTGCAGACAGGCGCAATGTCGCAATCAAGCATGAGACCGGTGAGCGCGGTGAGCTTGAGAGCTTCGAGATTCATCACCGGCAAGGCTCCAGGCAGGCCGAGACAGACGGGACAGGTGTGGGTGTTGGGTTCCGCGCCGAATTCGACAGGGCAGCCGCAAAACATCTTGCTGCGCGTCTTGAGCTGCACGTGAACCTCGAGGCCGATGGTGACGATGTATCCGTTGGTCATTTGGAAATCTCAAAAAAAATCTTACTCTTAATCCTACTCGCAATCTTAATCATTCCACCTTTTTGCTCGTAGCTGCGCATCCCAAACCTTCGATGAAAGAAATCTGGAGGGAAGAGGCTGAATGAGTGCGATTAAGCGTGGGAGAACGATTGAAATGGTTTAGTCGCGTTCCACCGGAATCGGACTGGGAGTCGGTTTCGGCGGGGGATTCAATGCATAGTCCAGCGCGCCTGTGAGATCAAACTTCTGCAAAGCGGGGCGCAAACTTTTATCGAGCAGACTGCCGAGTACTTTCGGGTTTCTCAGAAGCGCCAAAAAATCCCGCTTCCCGAGCTCTTCGAGAATGGCCGGGTCCCGGACAACGTTTGCGAGGCTCGGATGCCTGGCCAATTGCCGGGTGGCTGGAAATTCGACGAGCCGCTGCATCGCTGCCGGATCCGCCGTGACGCGGGCTATTTTGTCGAGTGTTGAATACACACTGTTTGGGATCGGATCGATCGATTGAAGGAGTGGGCCTGCGGCCCCGTTTTCGACGATCCATTTGGCGCGGGCAACTTCAGTCAGATATCTAAGTCGCTTTGGGGAAAATGTTTCGTGACGTTTTTCCGCAACGGCAATCTGTGCGCTGGCGACGGTGCCGATCATTCGGACGCCCGTCAGTAGAACCAGCAAAAACACGGCGCCAATGATCAAGCCCAGCAACGCCCCGCCTGCGCCGAAAAGGAACCGGACTACCCCTGATTCCTGCTCCGACGTTTTGCGGAAGAGGACGTTCGAGAGAAGGGTTACAGCCAGAAAAGCCAGCGCTCCTGCGCCCACGGCCGTAATGGTCTGAACCGCCATCGGCGGCCAATCACTCAACGGTAGCATCGGCGCAAGGACTTGTCCGCCAACGGCCGCCGCCACATATGCGGCACCCAACGCTACGAACCGGCAGACCTGCCGCACGACGCCATTCCGCCATCCGGACCAGCCGCTGTATATGACGACCAGCAAGGAAAGGCTGACAATGAGAATGTGAAGGCCTGAGAGCGTGGCGGAGTTTTCGGCAGGAGGCATTGAGGCGAGAACTTATGGGCGAGACAAGGGCGGCAAACAAGGCGGGAAAACGCAAGCGATCGGTAACGCTGCGATTTTCACCTGCCGGGCAAACGGTCAGGCGACCCGGGCCGCATAGGTAAGGCGCAACTCTGAGAAATATCGAGCGTAGGTACCGATGGGTTGAATTTCGATCGGGGCATCGACTGTCGCGGCGAAGCCGAGAGCGACCGGGGTGCTGAGCAGAGTGGGGGATGATTTCAGGGGTTGGGATGTCAGTTTGTTACGTGCCAGGAGGCCGCTTTTTCAGCGCGCAAAAACGAACCACAAGACGAAGGATTGTGGACCCCTCCCTGGAATTGTGAAGATCCTGGACGCTCGAATCTCGACAATCATGGTAAAATCTCGGGCCCCGAAGACAACCTTACGAGCCGCTATTCGCCAGTTAGGGAACATCCCTTAACGCGTGGACTCGGTCGTGCGTTTGGGCCCGTGCACCCCTTCCGATCGACGAGACGAGACCGGTTGCAACGTGAGCCAAATCAAGAGAGCGAGTCCCAGGCCCAGGCCGATAAGGAGCGGTCGCGTTTTGCGTTGTGCAGCTATTTTCCACAGCCATTGCCAATGCATCGCCAGGTGGGCGACAAGGAGCACGAGAAAGGCCGAGCCGATCCAGGTGTGCCAGTCACCCCATTCGTGACGTGTCATGCCGAGTGCAGTCAGTCCGGCGCCGCCTCGGGAGCCGGGCGGCATTCGAAACGCAAGCAACAGGCCGGTTCCTGCCATTGCGCAGAAGGTTAGCCAGAGCAGCAGATTCAAGACACGGCTTAGAAGCGTTTTCATGGATTTCATACAATCATGCAGCTGAATTAAACCCTGCCCTTGGCTTGATACGGATCGCGGCCGCGGAAGCCATCGAGAGTTTTTAATGGGGAGTGTCCGTGACTTTAATACAGTGCAAGAATTATCTGCCCGGGCCGAACTTGGAAAAAATCGAGTTGATCGCATAGCGTGGCATCCTGCTACGGTGCCAGCTCCGCAGCCCGCTGGCGGGCGTCCTCCTCGATGCGCACGCACATCAAATCGCAGAGTTGGTGAAGCTTCTGGTCGGCAAGGGCGTAACGGGCGAAACTGCCCTCTCTTTCGCGTGCCACAAACCGGGCATTCAGGAGCACACCCAGATGTTTGGAGACGTTGCCCTGCTTCATCCCCGTCGCCTCCATCAATTCCGAGACGGTCAACGGTTGTTCCATCAGAGCCCGCAGCAGCCTCAGGCGGGATGACTCGGCGAGAATTCCGAACAGTCGTGCGGCTTCCTCGATCTGCGCATCCGACATGGGAGATTTGCTTTTGCCTTGCATATTACTGTATGGTAGTATGGTTATATAATATCAAATGATCACCTTCACTGCAAGCATGCATCCGTCTCTCCAACGATTGGCCCCCACGCAGGTTCACACCACAGATGCGCTCCTCCTCGACGTCCGTACCCCAGCCGAATTCGAAGACGCCCACATTGAAGGCTCCGTCTCGCGCCCACTCAGCGAGCTGGATGTCGCCGAAGTCAAAAAACTTGCGGCCACGAAGAATACCTGTGTCCTGATTTGTCGTTCCGGCACTCGCGCCCGGCAGGCTGCAGAGAAATTGAGCGCCGCCGGTCTCGTCTCCCTGTCCATTCTGGAAGGCGGCGTCCAGGCTTGGGAAGCGGCCGGACTGCCGCTCGTCCATGGCCGCAAAACGATTTCGCTCGACCGCCAGGTGCGGATTGCCGCGGGTACGCTCGTGCTCGTCGGTTCTACGCTGGGTTATTTCGTCAATCCAGCCTGGATCGCCCTGTCGGCTTTCGTGGGAGCAGGCCTCGTTTTTGCGGGTATCACCGACACCTGCGGCATGGGCATGCTCATTGCCCGGATGCCTTGGAATAGCCGCAGCCCAAGTCGCACCGGCTCGTGACGTTCTTCGGCAAAAATCAAACCTCCACCCCCCACTATGTTCCTTCGACAAATCTTTGATCCCTACCTGGCCCAATACGCCTATCTCATCGGTTGCCAACGGTCCGGCGAGGCGCTCATCATCGATCCGGAGCGCGATATCGACCGTTATCAGAAAGTCGCCGCGGAAAACGATCTCCGCATCACGGCAGTGGCGGAAACCCATATTCATGCGGATTTCATAAGCGGCGGACGCGAGTTCGCGCAGGATTCCGAAATCCATCTTTATCTTTCGGCGGAAGGGGGGCCGGACTGGACGTATCAATGGCCCGGCGACCGACCCAACACGCACTTTCTTAAACACGGCGATCAATTCATGGTCGGCCGCATCCGCGTCGAGGTAGTGCACACACCCGGACACACACCGGAGCACCTGAGCTACCTCATCACGGACCTCGGAGGTGGCGCGGACCAACCCATCGCGCTGGCGACCGGGGATTTCATGTTTGTGGGAGACGTCGGCCGCCCTGATCTGTTGGAATCGGCCGCGGGCATCAAAGGCGTCATGGAATCTTCCGCCCGGGAATTGCGGGAGTCGCTGCGCCAACGCCTCGCCCCTTTTGCGGATTATCTGCAGATTTTACCGGCTCATGGAGCGGGGAGCGCTTGTGGCAAATCCCTCGGCGCCGTTCCGACGAGCACACTGGGCTACGAACGCCGGTTCAACACCGCACTCAACCTGGCCCTTCGCGACGGCGAGGCGTTCGTGAAGGACATTCTCTCCGGGCAACCCGAACCGCCGCTCTATTTTGCGACGATGAAACGGGTCAACCGCGATGGCCCTGCGATCACAGGCGGTGCGCCAAAACCGCCCCATCTTGACCCATTGGATTTGGCCCGGGCGGCCCGCCACGCGAGTATCCGAATTCTCGATGCGAGAAGGGACCGGAAAACCTTCGACTCGGCACACGTCGCGGGGGCGATTCATGCGCCGCTGCATTCTCCGTTTTTCTCGACTTCGGCCGGATCGTATCTCGCGGAGGACGATCCGATTTTGCTCGTGCTGGAGGCCGTGGAAGATGCTGATCTCGCCGCACGGCAACTCTATCGTATCGGCTTCGATGATGTTTTGGGCTGGATCACCGTCAAGGAAGCCCGCGCCGCCGGGTTGCTGGTTCAGCGCGAAGAACGAATCGACTTTTCCGATTTCCACCCCACGGAGGCACTTCGTGAGGGTGAAATCATTGACGTCCGGACCACGGCGGAATTCCGGCAGGGCCATCTCGACGGGGCACGCTCATTTCCCTACACACGACTGAAGATCCGCCTCGACGAACTGCCGAAAAACCGGCGGCTTTTCATCCATTGCGGCACAGGCAGACGGGCGTCTCTAGCCGCTTCGTTCCTGCGTTCCGCCGGTTTCGATGCCGTCCATATCGATGGCGTTTGCGCGGAATGCGAACGCATCGCCCAGACCGAAGGAGTCGCCCATTGAGGCATCTCGACGCGTGAAAAACCGCTCATGTTAGGTGATACGGATGAAACCGTGATAGCCGATAACCTTGGGGCTGCGATCTGGCGTGGCCAAAACCTTTCTGTCAGCTAAATGGCCCTCCTCTATGGCTGCATCATTGGTCTTTCCCTGTGATTGACCGGCGGCGGCGGCTCGACGAAACCGCCGAAATCGTGATCTTCGATCGCGGACCCTACATTTCCTTTGCCAACTGCGGCCTGCCCTACTTCGTTGGCGGTGTCATCGAAAACGAAGAGGAACCGAATCCTGTTTTCGCCAAACGAATTGGCCGCAATTTCCCCTGCCAAGACCTATTGATCCGCGCTCGTCGTCAGCATAATGATCACATGGCAAAATCATCGCGACTTTTGAGCCTGGCCATGATGGACCTTACGTCTGTGTGACAGCATTTCGCACGCTTCTATCAAATCTGCGCTTTTCCCGGGACGAAACAATCAAGGGCGGCAGCTTGCTCAGTCAAATTACAAATTAGGAATTAAGAATTCGTAATCTCACCAGCCTCCCCGTTCTGCGTCACATGCGTCTGGGAAATGGCCCTTCGCTTCGGGTCGCCCTGCTCCGAATGGCTTCGCGGTGTCCAGCTCATACGCTGACATTCCGTCTATCCCGTTAAACAGAGAAATTTTCTTGACGAATTCCGATATATTAGAATTTAGTTTGTCTGCGTAGCGTTAGGCCAACTCGGACGATCCTAACTGCGCAGTTTTCAAATCACTCAGGCTTGTTAGCTTCTGATCCATGGCCCCCATCAACGAAATCGCTCCAGACGTTTTCCGGATCTCCGTTTACGTTCCGGACTTTGACATGCAGTTCAATCATTTCCTCGTGCGCGACGTGGAGCCGCTGCTCTTTCACGCGGGGTTGAAGGCGATGTTTCCTGCCTTGCGCGACGCCGTCTCCAAGCTGATTGATCCCGCCACACTCCGGCACATCGCCTGGAGTCACTTTGAATCCGACGAATGCGGCGCACTCAACGACTGGCTGCAACTCGCACCCCAAGCCCAACCCGTCTGCACGCTCGTCGGCAAGCTCGTAAGTGTGGACGATTTCTCCATCCGCCCCGCGCGCGGCATGACGCCCGAGGATGTCTTGACCACGGGCCAGTATCGCTACCGGTTCTATCGGTCGCCGCACATTCCGCACGGGTGGGACGCCGGTGTGCTGTTCGAGGAGACCCGCAAAACGTTATTCTGTTCCGACCTGTTTCATCATTTCGGCAATGTGGAACCGGTCACCACGTCTGACCTGATCGAGCCAACGCGGAAAGCGATGCAACAATTGCAGCAAGGACCGTTGGCCGGCTACATGCCTTACACGCGCCAGACCGAGGGCGTCCTGCGCTCGCTGGCCGACCTCAAGCCCGAGACTCTGGCCGTCATGCACGGGTCGTCCTACATCGGTCAGGGAGATCGGCTGCTCACCGACCTGGCCGGAGTGATCAAGGAAAGCTTTGATCAGGCGTAAACATTTAAAGTTGTGTTCGTTCGCGAGGATCGCCGAACTAAGCCCAATAGGCCATATCTCCGGCCGATTGATTTGGCGCCGTAATATTATAGGCGAATCCGGACCTGACTGGCACGGACGGAACGAGTCCCCGACGCGATGAGTTGCCCTTTCGAGTAATGGCAAGTCTCTGGGTAGTGCGCGTCTGTGGAGTGACTGGTTTGCCATCGTCCCCCGGAGATCGCGATCCACTTTGAATGTTCGAACCAAGAGGTCTTGCAGATTTGGCCTGACGAGAAAGATTCGCCGCTTGTAAACAGACGAACAGGGGATCTTGTCGCCCGCTTTCGGGTATTTCGGGTTGGTGTTCGCTGCCGGAGTAGCGCTCCGTCCAGCGGATACCACCCAGGAAGGCCGCGCCGGGGTTTTGGAAGCGCCCGTCAGACGATTCAACCCAAAAGGTGTCGTCCAAAAGTTGCTTGACGCCTGGGCGATCCGTGCGCCCAATCGTCATGGCGAGTGCCTAAGCCGCGAGCATCTGAGGTTTCTTCGATTTTGCGGACGGGGCTGCCGCTACCCACGCTTTTGCTCGTTTCGGCTCTTAGACGGACATCCTGTCTACGTGGATGATCGCCTATTTGTGGAAATGGATCGGCTACCCTTTGCCACGCCGGGCCCGCCGCCGGAAACCGTTAGCCTCCTCTTGGACGGCACGGTTAGCTCACGAGCGTTTTACCTCAACTAGGTTTTTCAAGAGCGCGAAAATTTATCCCCCTCGCCATAAAGCACCAAAAACAGCCTTTTAACTATTCATTTTGACCGTAGCGTCTTTTTGAGGCGTGACGGAACGACCCTAATTCCGAGGAGAACTGTGAATATGGCAACAATGAAAGTGAACGGCGTTCGGCTGTACTACGAGCTGCAGGGCGGACGGGGAATTCCCCTCGTCCTGGTGCATGGGTCATGGGATTCCCACCACGACTGGGACTTGGTCGCTCCGGCCTTGGCCGAATCGTTTCGGGTGCTCACCTATGATCGTCGCGGGCACAGCCAGAGCGAGCGCCCCGGTGGACAGGGGAGCGCAAGCGAGGATGTCGCTGACCTCGCAGCTCTGATCGAGCATCTGGGGCTCGCGCCGGCGTGGGTGGCCGGGAACTCGTTCGGCGCCTCAATTGCGCTCCGGCTGGCTGGCGAGCATCCCGAACTCTTCCGAGGTCTCATCGCGCACGAGCCGCCGCTATTCTCGCTGCTTGCAGACGATCCCGACGTCGCGCCGATGCTAAGGGATGTGAACCGGAAAATCGGCGCCATAGTTGAGCAGATCGCCTCCGGAGACCACGCCGGCGCCGCCGAACAGTTCGTCGAGACCGTGGCACTCGGACCCGGCACCTGGGCTCAGATGCCGCCCGAGATCCAGCAAACAGTTATCGAGAACGCGCCCACCTTCCTCGACGAGGCGAACGACCCGCAGCAGCTTGCCTTCGATCTCGAATGGATCAGAGGATTCGCGAAGCCGACCCTGTTCACGCTTGGCGATCAAAGTCCGCCGACTTTTGCGCCGGTAGTTGCCAGGCTCGCAGAGGCGCTTCCGCATGCGGAGATCATCACATTGGCGGGCGCCGGGCATATCCCTCACGCAACGCATCCGGATGCCTACATCGAAGCGATTATCGGTTTCACGTCCAAGCACCCGGCCCGCTGGTCTGTGTAAGCTTTGCAGCTTTCACGGCCTCACGATGTGAGGCGGGTCCTCACGCCTAATGGGATGAAAGCCAATCATTCCATGAAACCGTCCCTGCTACCGCACCACGCCGACCGCCCATTCGTCACCGATGACGGCCGCGAAACCACACTCGTCATTCACGAAAAAATCGAACCGCCCTGCTCATCTGAAAAAGCAATGAACACGATTGAACTCACACGCACGGGAACCACGACTGCTGATTCCCCAGCTGCACCAACCACTGAACTCAAACGCCTCGCCATCGTCATTCGTGATGATGCCTTCGACCGCCTGCTCACGCCTCTCACCTTCGCGTGGGAAATGGGCCGCAAAGGCGTCCAGGTCGACATCCTATTCGTCCTCTGGGCCGTCCGCGTGCTCTCCCGCGATGGCGTGCAGGAAATCAAAATCGACCCGCGTTATGCTCACCGCGAAGCATGGCTGCGCGAACGGCTGCAGCGCGACGGCGACCCCCTCGAGATCCACGACTTCCTCAAGCTCTTGAAATCCACGGGAAATGTCCGCCTGCACGGCTGTCGCCTCGCCGCCATGACCTTCGACGTCAGCAAGGATCGTTTGATCCCAGAAGCTGACGGCATTATCGACCCCGGCGACTTCCTGCGCGAAATCGCGGCCCACGCCGACCACTGCCAATACTTTTGACTGCCGTCTGGAAAACAGGATCCGGTCGGGGCGGCGGACGTTGAAAATAAAATACTCGTTGTCACAGTGCTGCATCGCCGCGGATCATAATTCTCTCGAATTTCCGGCAGCTCGACTGATTAGGGTTATCTGGCTGCCGGACAACACGGCGGCTGACCCTACCATGAACATCGAGACTATCGGCATCAACCACATTTGCATACCGTCTCAGACCTCACTCATTCAGAGGAGTTTTACGACTGTGTCATGCGTATTCTGGGTTTCCGCAAGAGCACGTTCATGAATGAAGGAGACGATCATATTGAATACTACAATCGTCACTTTGGCTTGTTCTCCGGCCGGTCGCAGCGGTTACCTTGTATACGACGCCTTGGCTCCGCGGCGCGCTGAGCCAGCGCGCACTACCAAATTAGTCGCAGCGGTTACCCTGTATACGACGCCTTGGCTCCCGGTCTCCATCACCTTTGCTTCCAAGTCGAGGATTTCGCCTCCGCAGATGCCGTCGCCACGCGTTTCGCGGAGGAAGGGGGCATCTGCTTATCTCCTCAGCTTTACCCCGGAGTACGCTCCTGATTATTACGCGATTTTCTTTTCCGACCCTGATGGCATTCGCCTTGAGATTACCAATTACAGGCAGGAGCGACGCAAGAGGTTTGACAATTGGGAACATGCATGAGTATGGAGCCGCGAAGCAGGCCGGCAGAAACCGACGACTGTGTTCTGAAAATCTGCGCATGATATCCGTATGATCGATCCTGCAGAACTTCGCCGTGAATACAGCCAAAAGGGCATCCGACGCTCGGAGCTCGATGCAAATCCCATCGTTCAGTTTCGAAAATGGTTTGAGCAGGCCCTGGCCGCAAACTTGATCGAACCAAACGCAATGACCCTTTCCACAGCGTCACGGGACGGATGGGTTAGTTCCCGCACCGTGTTGCTGAAGGCGTACGACGAGCGCGGGTTTGTCTTTTTTACAAATTACGGGAGCCGCAAAGCGCAGGAACTGGCCGAGAATCCTCACGCTGCATTGCTGTTTCCGTGGTTGGGCCTGGAGCGGCAGGTCTGTGTTTGCGGCTCCGCCGAAAAAATTTCGACCGCCGAGTCCGTGGCGTATTTTGTCAGTCGTCCGTTCGGAAGCAGGCTTGGCGCCTGGGTTTCCCATCAAAGCAAAATCATTTCCTCCCGGGCCATTCTGGAAACGAAACTCAAGGAAATGCTAGGCAAATTCGCCCAAGGAAAAGTGCCTTTGCCGGATTTCTGGGGAGGATACCGGGTTGCGCCGGTTCGCCTCGAATTCTGGCAGGGTCGTCCCAACCGGCTCCACGATCGTTTTCAATACGTCCTAACAGAGTCCGGTTCCTGGCAGTTGGACCGGCTGTCGCCGTAGGAGATCGCACATTTTTACAAAAGGCTTCGCTGCTGGAGTAAGAAAGTAGTCTAACAGGGTCTTGTCCTGGCGGGCGCGCGGAGGGACTGTTAGTGGGGATTATTTTGATTTTGGAAGAATCGCTTAGCCAGTGTTTAAACATTGACGCTGGCGAGGGACTTTTTGCCGCGGGTGTTCATCGCGGCCTATGTGGGAAACTTCCATAGAGCTGGTGGCGCCGGACTGAGCCCTGTCACGCCAGGGTGCGGTAATTACACGAGACGCCGTACGCCCTGGACTTAACCCACGGGCATGAGTGAACCTCGTGTGCCGAGAAAAAGGCGCGCAATCGTCCTCTCCCAACCGATTTACAAGTCGAGTGGAACCATTCATCACACTGGGCATTTCACTGGGACTGGGCCTTCTCATAGGACTCCAGAGGGAAAGCAGCGAAGCACGTTTCGGCGGCATTCGGACGTTTCCGCTCATCAGCCTGTTCGGCACTTTTTGCGGAATGCTCGGTCAAGCCTATGGCCCGTGGCCCATCGTCGCTGGGATCATTGCCATTTTTGGCACACTGGTCATCGCCAATTGGCTGGCCGAGCAGCGGGAGGAAAGCGAGCACGGCCAAACTACGGAGATTGCGGCTCTGCTCACTTTTGCCATCGGCGCCTACCTCCCTTCGGGCGACCGCGCTCTGGCCGCAGTCGCTACCGGGTTGATTGTGATTCTCCTGCACTTGAAGGAACCGATGCACATATTTGTCCGAAAAATGGGACCCAAGGACATGGCGGGCATCATGCAGTTGGTGGTCATTTCATTGATCATTCTCCCGCTGCTTCCGAACCGCGCGTTTGGCCCTTTCAACGTTCTCAACCCATTCGACATCTGGCGAATGGTCGTGCTGATCGTGGGCCTGAATCTCACGGGTTATATCATTTACAAAATGGTCGGTTCGACGGCGAGCGTCGCACTGGGTGGGACTCTAGGCGGCTTGATTTCCAGCACGGCAACGACGGTTTCGTACGCGCGGCGCGCAAAAGAGGCTCCTGCGGCACATATGCTGGCCGTGGCCGTCATCATGATCGCCTCTGCCATTTCCTATTTTCGTGTGATCATCGAAGTTTCCCTTTTTGCGCCGTCCAACCTGGGTGCGCTTCTTCCGCCGCTGGTGGTCGCGTCGATTGGTTCGGCGGTCATTGCAGTAGCAGCCTTTCTGTTCTTCCGCGGGGACCGCGAAGAAATGCCGCCCCCCGCCAACCCGGCTGAACTCAAGAGCGCGCTGGTATTCGGCATCCTTT
This sequence comes from Chthoniobacterales bacterium, assembly GCA_036525185.1. GTDB lineage: Bacteria > Verrucomicrobiota > Verrucomicrobiia > Chthoniobacterales > DASVRZ01 > DATDAW01. The sequence continues at coordinate 41,099 of DATDAW010000068.1, forward strand.
ATGCAGCCGTTACCTTCGTAGTTGCTGCGGTGAAGCAATACTTCGACCCGGCGGCGTTGTACGGTGTGGCCATTATCTCTGGTCTCACAGACATGGATGCGATTACATTATCAGTGGCACGCATGGTCGAAAACCGCCATCTCGAATCGGACAATGCGTGGCGGTTGATCCTCGCCGCGTCCCTCTCCAACTTTGTTTTCAAAGGAGTCACTGCGACGTTTCTTGGTGGGTGGCGATTCGGTATGCGCCTGGCGCCCTTTTTCGGCGCGGCCTTGCTGGGAGGACTGGCGCTAATCTGGTTTTGGCCAAAACAATGGGTGTTTATTTCAGGGTAGATTCAACGGAATACTACAGCCCAGGCTTTACGCGAGGTTAGTATATTTTGGTTGACCTCTGGTTTTCTCTGATATAGGACTGCATGGAGAGAAGGTTTGCCATGAAGGCCGCAAAAACTTCGTCGGAGGCAACCATTCCCGTGGGCCTTGTAGATGCCATTCGAGCCGGGCGTTGTGTGGCGTTCGTTGGGTCTGGCTTTTCGGGTGCCGCCGGATTTCCTACATGGGAAACGCTGCTCCGGCAGCTGGCGGCGCGCCCGGAGGTGGAAAATATACGGCGGGAGATTGAGAAGCGTCTGAAGGACAAAACAAGCCACGCTTTTGATGAGGTGGCGCAGGCGATCGAGGACGTGATCGGGCGTGACGCCATAGTCGAGCATTTGCAGGCAAAGTGCAGTTACGTGGTTCCGAGTCCAATCATGGAACGCCGGAGGCAGTTGCTGAAAGAAATCCCCTTTCGGGCGGTTCTCACGACGAACTATGACCGAATGTTGAAGGGCGAGATTCCGGAGCCTTGCACGTATCGACAACTCCTGCGCTCGGTGCACACACCGTGGATCGGAACGTTATACGTGTCCGCCAAAGACAGAAAACAGCGTCCGCTGTTGAAGCTGCACGGCGATCTCGAAAAACCACAGACAATTGTTCTGAGCCGCAGAGACTACCGCCGACTGCTTTACGAGAACCCGAACTATCTGAGCTTCCTGCGCGCGTACCTGGTCAGCCACACGGTGCTGTATCTTGGCTTCTCCTTTACGGACGCTTATCTCAACGAGTTGCGCTCGGAGCTTTTGACACGGCTCGATCAGAGAGAGGGTAGCGAACCGGTGGCGTATGCCGTGATCAACGATGTCTCCCCGCTCACTCAGGCCCATTACCGCAAACATGAAGGCATCGAGATTCTAACCTACGATACCCGCCGGGGAAAGGACTACTCAGGGTTCGATCGTATTCTGGAGGCTATCAACCAATTGACGAGTCCAGTGATGCGCTATCGTTCACGACTCGCTAATAAACGGCTGTTGTGGGTGGACCCGCGCTGGGAAATGAATTTCCAGTGGACGCATCAATATTTCGAGATGAGTTCGGGACATGAGGTGCTAGACCCAGTGCGTTCGGCCGAGGAGGCCCTCGAGCATTTCGCCGCCGCCGAAGACCAGAGCGGATATGATCTTGCCGTCTGCTTCTGGGGGGATGAATTTGGAAAGGAGAGTACGGAGCCTCTGGCGGTCACGCTGCTCCGCGAGATGCGGGCTCGTGGCATTAGCGTACCGTTGATCGTTTTCGCGGAGCACAACGTTTTCCAGAAACGTAAACGGCAGGCACTCGAGCTTGGCGCGCTGGGCTGCTACTACCGTTGGGAGAGCCTGCTGCGGGCAATCCAAATGGCCCTCGACCCGGAGTCCGAAACGGCGTGAGTCGCCGTTGGTTTTGGTGACCGTTCACTGAGCCAGGAGGCGGCTGTGCTCCGCCGCCGTCCCAGAACACGGTTTTCGCCGACAGCGGTTACGAATTCCCAGCCGCTCTTCCATCAGCATCAAGGAAGCTTTTACCATCGTGATCGAGCCGTGGTTCTCTGGGATCCCGTACGACCTGATCCGGCGGTGCAGTCGCGACAAAAAAACCGCTATATTTTTCAGATGGACTTACAAAAATACTAACTCATGGCTGTCGATAACAGCCTTGCATTCGTCCCGTTACACTGCATCAGACGGTCGCTGAAATTCCGGGATACTGCTGACATGAATGTCTGCGACGCACGGCTGGAAAGCCTGCGTGACAAGAGCTCGTTCCGATTCGAATATTCGGAAAGGCCTGTTTTAGGTAGTCGCCAGCTTCAGTTTTCGAGCAAGGCCTAAACCATTTCTTCCAAATTCTGAAATGGGAGCTATCCTAACAGGCGGTCCGCAGCCTTCTCTTTTGGGGGCAATCCACGCTATTTCTGCATCGATCTTTCCATGAGAATCCAGAGACCTTCGCTCCTTTCTTTTCGCTGTGTTCGGATTCCTTTCTGCGCGATTGCGATTCTGACGGTTGCATTCACGGACTTCGGCGGCACTGTCGCTGCTCTCGACATCGTTGCCGTCACTTCCGACAATGGGCTTCCGGCGCGGTCGGTTCGTTGGACAGATGCTGCCGGAAAAATTCGAACGGCCATCATGGTGGATCAACGCGTTGCAGGCGCCGGCTATCTCCGGCAGTTCACGTACCAGGTGAACGGAGTAGACAGAGTCTGTCGCGGGACGGGCGCCAACGGCCATCAAGGCAACGGCTACGTCCAGAACCATACAGCGTATGGCGGCGACAGTTCTTCCCATCGCACTCCGGGTTCCACCACGGTTCTTCTCGCAGGAAGCCATCACGCCATCCTTTCTTACGACATGCCGGGATACAAAATCGGGAACCAGTCCATTCCGACCACCGTTCACTGGTTCTTTGCGGATGGACGCTCGCATCCGATTTTTTCGATCAGCCAGGATGCGAGGTCCACATCTGCCAATTTGGGCGCCGACTCCCGCTCGCCGTACGGTGATGTGGCCTATGATGGCGGCGTCAACGCGACCGTCGGCGGAGCCTCATTTGGCGATACGTTCAAATTTGTCACGCTCGCAGCTAACCCCGAGCAAGTGACGAGAGCTTCCGGTTGGCGTTACACCGAGCCCAACACCATCCCGTATGCAATGCAATGGACCGATCCCGCCCAGGTGGACGCCGAGATGGGGCATGTAGCGACGCTTCCGATCACTGTCAAAGACCAGGGCAGCGATCCGCGCACCTACCCGGTTGTGGATGTGCGAGGCACACAACAATTAAATGGTCCTATGATCAATGATGAGAACTGGGCCTATCAAATCCTCAACTACGTGTTGCCTGCGCAGGGGCCCAGCGGGAGCAAGCGCCTCACGTGGGGCACCAACTGGGGATTGCCCGGCGGCTTCGATAACTATGGAGATACCACTCTGAACAAACGCCACTATTCGCAGCACGCCACCAGCGTGAACGGCGCTTACAACGGAACTCGCGCCGACGGGATGCTGATGGCCTATTCTGTTTTTGTCGTTCTTGGGACTCATTCGGGAGGCTACAGTGCGGGTACTGTTGGCCAGGCGGTGAAACAGATGGAAAATGCCGCTTTGGCAAGGCTTACGACTTCCGTCGGGACGATCAAGACCAGCGGTCCCTCTGGGGTAGGGAACGCCTCCTCCGTGATGGTTAATTACAGACCGGCCGGATACAATCCCGTCTTCTCGACCTGGGAAGTTATCGCTTCCGGAAATGCCGTGAATGCCACGCTCACTCCAGTGTCCGGCAAGCCGCTCGACCATCCCGTCTTTGTGATCAACGGCTACAGTCTGGGCCAGGTGCCTGCCAGCATCTCCGTTGGCAACGGACTGACGAGAGCTAATATCGATTATTTCGCGACGCTCGACGCCACGAACCAAAGACTCTGGATTACTGTGAACCGCGTGGCGACTTCCGCGGTGAACCTTCAGGTCACGCCGACCGTCCCAAGCAGTTTGGTGCTCTACAATGACGCAGTTGCGAACGGCTGGCTGGATTACAGTTGGGCGACGGTTAATTCCTCCAACACGAACCCTGTTCATAGTGGTTCCAAGTCATTTAGTGTGACCGCAGGGGCCTGGGAGGCGCTTTATCTTTATCACTCTCCTATTAATGTATCCTCGTATAAGAACTTTAGTTTTTGGATCCATCTGGGGACATCGGCTCCGCCGTCGGGAAGTTTGCAAGTACAAGCGGTGCTCGACAACGGGACCGAAAGCGGCGTGCCGCAAACACCAGTGATATTGACGGCTGCGATGCTTCCCGCTGATCTTCTCTCCTGGAAGCAGGTTTCTATTCCGCTGGCCACACTGGGGATCGGCAGCACCAGTAAGATCATCGGATTCTACATTAAGAACGAGACCGACACGTTGTTGCCCATATTCTACGTGGATGACATCTCGCTTACGCCGTGACCAAGCCGAGGTACGATCGAGTTAAACGCGGCCTGATCCGCTGCTTTCGAACGGCAAATCGAGTCCATTCGGTTTAACGGCGACGTCACTGCTCCGAAAACAAATAAAAACACGGTCACCCGGCCTCGGATGAGAAAACTCCGGCTCGCGGATGTGGATCCCGGCGAAGGTAACCTTGACCAGACCTTCCTCATTTGTAAGTTGAAAAATCTGCATCCCACGCGAGATGCAGGGTAAGTGATCAAACCAGGAGGGATCATGTCTACTTCCAACGCCGCCGAGATTGTCACCGTCCGTCCAACAGCCACCATCATGACCCGCCAGCGGTTGCCCAATTTCGTCGGGATCTGTAACGCGACGGCGGGCTCCCAACATTTGTCCATGAGCCTGGTAGTCATTCCGCCAGGTGGCGCAGCGGAACCGCACATGCATCGAGGTTATGAAACCGCTATCTACCTCTTGCAAGGGCGCGTTGAAACCCGCTATGGGCCGGGATTACGCCACTCGGTCATTCATGAAGCGGGTGATTTCATTTTCATCCCCGCGGATGTAGCCCATCAACCGGTGAATTTGAGTAGCACCGAACCGGCGAAGGCCATCGTTGCGCGGAATGATCCCAATGAGCAGGAGAGTGTGGTGGTGTACGATCCAGCTACAGAGCTTTGATGGGCACAGCTGCGCCAGGCGGCTTGCCTTGCCCGGACGGCGCCTTAGCCGACCAATTCCTTGGCATACGCGAAAAGCGCGGTGAGGGATTGATGTTGCAACATTTGGCATAAGGGCACCGCGATCGAGGTAAGGATTGTGGGCTGCTGGATGGAAGAGTTAGAGCGTGTTTTCGTCATGTGCGCTGGATTTCACGATGCATCAGTAGCTCGCCAACCTCAATTTGGCACTTTACGTGCCGGCCTGGCGAGGCGAGTGAGAATCCCAGGCGCTCAAGCAGGCGCATCGAGCGATGATTCTCACGCTTTAGTACGGCGGACAGGCTGCGTATTTCATAGTGTTCGATGAGCTCCGCGATCATGGCTTGGACGGCTTGACGTGCGAGACCGCGGCCCCAGTAGGCGCTGGAAAGCTCGTACGCGATCGCTGCTCGGCCATGGGGATGTACCGTTGCCTGAACATACCCGACGAGTTCGGACGTGGGAAGGCGGATGACCCAGTTGAGCCATTGTTCCCGACCGTCCGGGGAGGTCCTCGATTCGAGCTTCGCGAACCGGGCGCGAAGCCACTCGAGTGACGGTGGTGGTTCGTTCTCGTATTCGTAAATCGCTGGGTCTGTAAGGACTGCGAACATTTC
>DATDAW010000069.1:0-34087 GCA_036525185.1 Chthoniobacterales bacterium
CAACCGCTCCCGCCGCCATAGTTCCCTGGGCCATCTCTCCCCAAAAGCTTTCCTAAACCTTTTCTTCCAAAACCAAAAAACCAACCTAAACTAACAAACACTCTGCGTTCTCCCTCTCCACTTTTTCGGGGCAAGTCCAAACCGCTCGATCAATGCAGTCCTCTTGCGCAGAAAATTTACTCAGTGCTCCGCCTTGACCCGATGACGACAACGCAACTCCGCGAAGAACTCAGCATGGGGCGCCGCCCTGAGCGGAACAAACTCGACCGGCATTGCAGGAGCTTCAGGTCACCTTGAGTGTTGTCCGCCGTCACGGTCCCGCGAGCGAAACGGAAATGTGGATTCCATGCTCCGAGCAGTATTCGCTTTAGAGGATAAGACGAAGGGCGACAAAGCATTGTCCGTTGTCGGGCGTGATCCGGAGCCGACGGACTGGCGCCGGCGTAGAACGGGCTAGGTCAGCATGTCGTTCTGCTAGTGCGGGACTGTTAGGGAGTCACCATACTTTGGATTTGTGGGTTAGGTATTCTGGCGGGGCGCCGATTGATATAAATCCAACATTTTGTTGAAAAGGGCCTGGTCAGAGAATTCCCGCAGAGCGACTTGACGGTGATTGCAGGATGCGGTGGCAGTGTCGTTCGCCCACTGGACGATGGCGTCAGCGAGCTCGGTGGGATTTTCCGGTTTGACCCAGTAAAGGCGGTCAAGACCGCGGTTGTTGAGATCGATATTGCCCGGGCACTCGCTAAGAATGACTGGCAGATTGGTCGTCGCGGCTTCCAAGCCGGCGAGAGCGAAACCTTCGTAGAGAGAGGCGAGAGTCAAGCCGTCGAGCACACGATAGAATTCCTCCGGTTGCTTGTGTGATGGATGGCGATGGAGCCGGTCGCGGAGCGAGGCAGGCCAGGTCTGAGTGAATGCCTCGACTTCGGGTACGAGTTCGCCCCGTCCCAAGTGTGCGAAGTGAAGGTGGGGTAATTTTTCCATCGCAATGGCGAGTGCGCGATACAGAGTAAGCGGATCTTTCTGGCGACTGAATCGCGCGACGGTGCCGAGCAAAAGAGCGTCTTTGGGGAGATCGAACCGGGCGCGCAGGTGTCGTTTTTCGGCCGAATCCCTTGCGGGGCAAAAACGTTTGCCATTGACGCCCTGCGCGACGATTACCTGTCTGTCCTGCGGAAGGCGCAGCTGTTCCCGGGCGAAGGCGGCTTCACTGGCTGAAACGTTGATCGTTGCACCCACCTGACCGAGAACGCGTTCGATAGCGTGGAAAAGCCAGCGTTGGGGACTTTCCGGGCCATACATTTGAAAATAAGCGTTTGGTGTGTAAAAATACCGCGCGCGAACTCCGGCAAATGCGAGGGCTCGGGCGAGTACACCTGCTTTTGAACTGTGCGCGTGGATGACATCCGGTTTGACCATTTTGGTAAATCGCCAGAGCCGCAACAAGGCGCTGATATCGGCGGGACCGGGTGAATTGCTGACACGCAGATCGAGGACTTTCGCACCCTGCTCTTGTAATTCGCCGACCAGTTGATCCAACGGGGCGGATCCGCGTTTGCTCGAATAGGCGAAATGCAATTCCACCTGGGGTTGTCGGATGAGAAATCGCGCAAGGCTCTCGACGTATCGGAAGACACCGTCGATGCCGGGTTCGACGACAAGGAGCACGCTGAATCGGTCGGGGTTGTTCATATTTATGCAGAAAGTCGCTGTCGCGACATGGCTATGGAATTGGAGTGGCTCGAAAACGTGAGGTTCGCGAGTCAGGAGCGCTGCCAATCGCGCTCCTTTGGGGCCTGGCCGAGACCCGCCGCGTTGGCGGAGTCTTGGTTTAGTCGGGAGAGTTTTTCGGCGACAATGTCCGCAAAACTTGCGGTTTCGACCGAATTACGGATGATGGTCTGGGTATTCTAAATCCCGGCGCACCGATAAAATTGGCTCACGAGCGCGGGCAATCGCGCGCCGTTTCGTTGCAGCCAGGTGCGGGGGCAGCGCCAGAGTTTCTGCGAATAATTCCGCAGATTGCACGACGCGATAAGAAAAAGTGCCACGGCATGGACCCATTCCGCGAGCCGGAGGACGCGTTGAAGCGCGATCACCAAATTCGGCTCGTCGGAAGTTCGCAAGGTGGCTAGAGATGACGATGGCAAGTGTCAGGGTCATTTTTCCTACCCACCCTTTAGCAGGAGGCCAGAGTAATTCCATTAAAAATTTGCTTACGAATAGCTCAGCGCGGGCCTGATGGTGCTGGGGTGAGCCTCGATGGCGCGCAATCCGACCCGCACCCTTCCTCATCAGCGAGCCTGGAGCAAAATGCTTCCACGCCGTCTTCGATCTGGAATCCTCTTGAATTACGTTTCGTAAGTAGTTAATCGGGAAGCAGTTGCATGCTGATTGGTTTGACGTGTTCCTGAAGCTTCGCGAGGCGTTCCCCCCTCAGCTCTGCCCAAGCGTGGTTTGGCGCTTGGATGGGTTTTCAAGGATGCGCATGAAGGGGCAACCGGTGAAAATGCGTTGGACAATCCTTCTGTCTGTCTGCTGATCTAAAGCCGATGCCCCACATGGCACCCTCGGTCGCACGGTTCAGGCGACGCGTCCTGCATCGATGCGCAGGAAGCTGAATTCGGCGGCGTAACCCCGTCCTTTTGGACTGCACGCATAAAGGCCGCAGGCGACCGGAGCACCGATGCGATTTTCGCACAGATGAGCCATCCGGCTTTGCTCCCACGCCTCACGTTCCCGCGATACCTCTACGATATAGTCGGCCCTTCCCGACGGATTCGGAAGCACGCTTCTCGCAGCGTAGCGGGTTCATGAAAACAAGGGATCCGAACCAGGTCGTATCTGACGTTCCGCGTTCGCTGACGATATGAGCCCCGATTCGACTCCCTCATGACATCCTTGGAGGTAATTGGGGGCGGTGTGCAAAAAGCGATAATATGATCTTGCGATTCAACAACCAATGAGCGTCTGCTATGCGCCCCTCATCCTCCATTCTAGCCGAACGAAGATCTGAATGGGCTTATAAAAAGAAGGACAGGGGAATGATAGAGTAAACGTTCGGCTAGTAATCCTCAATCCTCGCTGCTACTACGCTGATTTCGTTTCAGGTCGAGTTTTCGATACAATGTCGCGATACTGATTCCGAGTGTTCCGGCCGTTTTTTCCCGGGAATCGTTGTTAAATGCCAGCGTCTGTTCAATGTAGCGGCGTTCCATGTTACGGACGAAATCGTCGAGCTTTTGGCCCAGGCGCCAGTCGAGATTAGGTCCGTCGACGGTGGTGTCGAAATTCGTCAGGACGTGCGGAGGAAGGTCGTCGGGTTTGATGATACCGTTCTCGCAGAGCGCGCAGGCGCGTTCAATGGCGTTTTCCAGCTCGCGGACATTGCCGGGCCAGCTGTAGCGGCCAAGCATTTCCATCGCTTTCGGATCGACCTGCTTGGGCTCGAATGTGGTTTGCGCGGCATTTTTGGCTAGGAAGTGGTTCACTAGCAGCGGGATATCTTCGAGACGATCGCGCAACGGCGGCAGTTCGAAGGGAATCACGGCGAGCCGGTAGTACAAATCCTCACGAAACCCGCCGCTTTTGATCTTTGCCCGGAGCGGCTCGTTGGATGCTGCCAGCACGCGCACATTCACCGGGGTGGTCTTTGTGTCGCCGACGCGCCGGATGTGGCGTTCCTGCAAAACGCGCAGCAACTTGGTCTGAAGCGGCAACGCCATGGAATTGATTTCGTCGAGGAAAATTGTCCCTTGATTTGCTTCTTCGAAAAGGCCGAGCTTATCGTGGACGGCGCCCGTAAACGCCCCCTTTTTGTGGCCGAAAAGCTCTGATTCGAGCAGGTTCTCGGGCAGCGTCGAACAATTGATTGCTACAAATGGGTGATGCTGTCGGTTACTGTTAAAGTGCAAGGCCCTGGCTACGAGCTCTTTCCCTGTGCCGCTCTCGCCCTGTATCAAGATAGTGCTGTCCGTGTTCGCGACCTTGGCGATCAGGTTGTAGATCTGGATCATCGAACTGCTTGAGCCGATGATGTTCTCGAATTTGTATTTCTCCTTCAGCTCGCGCTTCAGATAGACGTTTTCGCGGATCGCCGCTTGAAAATCGAGCGCCCGCTGGACCGTGATTTGCAATTCATCGATCTTGAAAGGCTTGGTAATATAGTCGTACGCGCCGAGTTTCATTGCATCGACAGCGGTCTCGACGGAGCCATACCCGGTAATCATGATCACTACCGTGTTGGGAAGTTTCTCCTTGCACTCCTTGAGAATGTCAAACCCGGAGACTTCCTCCATTTTGATGTCAACAATCACGAGGTGCGGGGAAACGATTTCGAGCTGGCTGGCAGCGACAACCGAGGAACTGAAGGGAAGGGCCTGGTGCCCTTTCTCACGGCAAAGCGTAGCGATGACCTCCACCATCGAAGGCTCGTCATCCACGATCATGATTCTTGCCATAAATGCGTCGCAAGCTATTGAATTATTACCAATTAGCAACAAAAATCTCGGAGGATTATCAAAAACGATTCTCGCTAAAGCCAAGGTCGAGCAGTTTTGCGCTGTCTTCCCAGATGCCCGGTTTGTTCGTGTGTAAGACTACCGCTAGGAATTCGCGACCGTTGCGCAGCGCGCAACTGACCAGCACCTGTTGCGCGGGGCCCGTGTATCCGGTTTTGACCCCGATGCATCCGGGATAACGTACGAGCAAGCGATTGTGATTCCGCAGCGAAATCAGGCCTGTCGGCGAACCCCAATCGAAATTAACGGTACTCACGATTTGCCGGAAAAACGGCTGTTGCATCGCGGCACGGCCGATGAGGGCGAGGTCGTGAGCTGTGGTGTAGTGGTATTTGTCGTGGAGCCCGTGTGGATTGCGGAAATTGCTGCACGTGGCGCCGAGTTCTGTGGCCCGGGCGGTCATTTTCATACCAAACGCCTCGACGCTGCCGGCGTTATCCCGGGCGAGGCACATTGCGACGTCGTTGGCACTCTTTAGCAGCAGCCCATAAAGAAGCTGGCGGCGGGTGTAATATTCGCCTGGTTTCAAGTTGAGCGAGCTGGGTTCCACCTTGGTATCGGCGATGTCCACGAGGACGGGTTCGTCGAGGTTGCCTGCTTCGATGACGAGGAGCGCCGTGAGGATTTTTGTGGCGCTTGCCGGAAAGAACGGCTGGTCAGGATTTTTCTGCCAAAGAAATTCGCCTGTGAAATTGTCAAGAACGGCTGCGCCGTCGGCATAGACTTGGAGTGGTTTTCCAATGCTTTCCGGCATGGGTGTTGCAGCGGATTCAGGCGAGGGTGTCGGGACAATCTTGGGCAACGCGGCGGACGTGCGGCCGGTGGTGGCAATTGCCGCGGCGGCCTGGCTTCCAGACGACTGGCCGAAAACCGCTATCGGGAGAGATAGGGAAACCAGGAAAAGTGATGCCAGAGTCTTATTCAAAGCGAGACCTCCGTCCCGTTGACGAGCATCCAATCAACGGCTGGGTGGGAGTTTTCACCGTGATGCAGGATGGACGCAAAAATGTCACGGCCATTTTTTGGTGCCGGAATCGCGATGGCGTCAGCCCACGCGCCGATGCGAAGGCTACCGAGAGTCTTCTCAAGATTGATCGAACGCGCCGGATTGAGGGTGACCATTCGCAGAATTTCGACTGGGGACACTGTAGGGTAAATTTTCGCAAACGTGCGCATTTCTGAGAACATGTCCAGCGTGGAATTGCTGGCTAGGCTGTCCGTGCCAAGACTGATCCTGGCGCCCAAGTCGCGAAGGCGTTCGAAGGGAAATGGCGAGTGATGAAAGAAAGCGTGGCTTTTCGGACAGTGGACCACCTGTAAAGCATGCCCCGCGGTGAATCGGGGAATGAGGGAAAAATCGGAGGCATCGAGCTCGTTGAGATGCACGAGAATGCTGAAGGGATCAATCATCCCCTTTTCAACGAGGGTGCGAAATGGGGTTGTGCCACCGCAGTCCTCCATGGGACGGCCCAGGCTCGCGAGGAAGTCGAACAGCGGTCCTGAAGCGTCACGGAACATCTGCATCTCCTCTTGCGACTCTGCGACGTGAGTGGTGAAGGGCAGTCCATCCGAGCGCGCGGCTTCAAGGGCCAAACGAAAAAGGGCCGGCGACGCGGTGTAAGGGGCGTGCGGGCTGAGACCGAAGTGCCTCATGCCGCTGTTTTCTGGGGAGTGAAAGATGCTCATCGCTCCCCGCATCGATGAGTCGTCGTGGATGCGCAGACGCACATCGAGCATTTCGTAAAACCACCAGACCCGGGTGGGCAAAACCGGCAGCCGGTTTAGCAATTCGGGATAGGACTCGATATTGAGAACGGTGGTGGTACCGCTTTGGGCCAGCTGGGTCGCGCCTTTTTCGATCCCGGCGAGATAATCATCGTCGGAAAAATGGCGTTTGGCGGCGTTAATGCGCTGTATCCATTTTGCGAAAGACGTTTCCGTCAGGACCGTATAGAGCATGGGCGTCAGCTCGAGATGACAATGAGCGTTAATGAGCCCTGGGAGGAGGATGCGCTCGCCTAAATCGACGATTTGACTCTCTCGCTGGGTGACAAGTGCCCGGATGTCGTCGAATCGTCCCACTGCCGCGATCTTGCCAAGCGAAACGAGAATGCCGCCATTTTCGACCGGCGGACCGTCCATGCTCACCAGATGGCGCGCTCGGTAGAGAATCATTCCGACGACGCTTTAACGACTTCACGCGCAGCTGCTACGAGAATGTTGCAGGCTTCCTCGCAGGGGAGCGTAATGCATTTTCCACTGCGCCTGAGCAAGTCGGAGCGGAGATCGAATTTCTCCGCCGGCAGCGTCGTAATGGATGTGCCCTCGCTAATTCGCCAGAGGATGGTTTTCAAGCATTTCGTTTTCGGCTCACACACTTCACCGACGAGCGTATCTGCCTGCGGGTCAGTGAGTTTTGCGGTAATCCGATACATGCCGGTCTGGCGGTTCAGGGTCTCGCGCAAATTCACGGGACGAGGGTTGCCGAGCCATGTTCCGAGCATTGCGGGATAAAAATAATCGAGCGCCTGCCTTAGCGAGCCGGTATCCGGAAGGACCAACTTCCAGCCGCGCTGCAAATTGGGCGCCGATTTGAGAGGCCGGTAGTTTCCTGAGGCGTCGTACTTGGCGATTTCCCGGGCTGAATCCGCGTCCGTGTAAACGGTGAGATCGCTGCGACCCGCATCGAGATAATGTGTTACCTCGTAGGCGCCGTCGACCATGCGTTGGATGCGGATTTCGCCAAAAAAAAGATACGAGTCCGCCTCCAGCAGAGTCTGAAGTTTCCCGCTGATGCCGTATTCCATACTTGCTTAAACCTCGGCGAGAGCAGGGGAAGAACGTCCGGTAGCCGGGTCTCCCCAACGCGTGTCAAACGCAATGACCTGATCAAGAATGACATCTGCGAGCAGTGGCGAGGTGCCGATCGCGCTTCCATAGTACAATTGGCGGCCTCGCACGCGATAAGGATTTCGCCGGAAAACGTCCTGCCGGCTCGCTGCACCGGTCGGGGCGGACTCAATTCCGAGCAGCACGGGAATGTCTTCGTAGCTGTGCAGGCCATCCGATATAAAAAAGGGGACGATGACGACGTCTTTCCGGGTCGTGATCTTGTCCCAGTCCGCGACGTTGGGCGCTTCTTCCATAAAAGCGTCCACGACTTCGCCGAATCTTCGCAGTTCCTGAATACGCTCGACTTGTGCACGCACCGCACGCGCGGAATTTTCGTTCAAACCAGTCCCGTGACCCACGATCACGAGACTCACATCCTCAGGGCGTAAATCTGGCGCAACCTCTCCAGCTCGCTGCAAAATCAGGCCTGTCATGTTCGGGTGACTCCCGACCGGATCGCAATATTTGATCGTTCTGCCTTCGCGAAGGGTCACCGCTCCGTCCAACTCCAGCTCCCGAGGTAGAACCGTCCGTGTGAAATACCCTTCGCTGATGAAATTTGGCACGACGTAAATCTCAGCCGCTTCAACCATCCGGAAGACCTGGCGGAAACTTGGTTCTTCCTTCCAAAAACATACCGCTACCTCGCCAAAAACTTCGCGGTCCCGCAATGTCCGGGCGTGTAAATACGTGGGATCGCTCGAATCGGGGTTCAATGTCGAGCCATGGCCAGCGATAATGAGCGCGCTGTCGGGTTTGCGGAACAAGGGTTTAATGTTCAAATCTTGCAGTTGTTTATGCGACGTAAATTTTCCCTAATCCTGTTCGTTGTCAGCCTGGCATTTCAAATTTCCATCGACGCTTCGCCTGCCGACGGTGCGAGACAACTCATCGTCAGTATTGCCCCGGATTGGAACAGTTCGAAGGGGCATTTGCAAATGTTCGAACGCGACGGACGCGTTTGGCGCGCCGTGTCGCCGGTCTTTCCGGTTCTCTACGGTAAACGTGGCCTCGCGTGGGGCAGCGGCGTTGTCGGTCAAAACGAACCAGGTCTCCGAAAGCAGGAACGTGACGGACGAGCACCTGCCGGGGTCTTTAGGATTGGGAGGATTTACACGTACGACTCCACTTTGCCAAAAGGGGCCGATTTCCCGTTCCACACGGTTGGCAGATACGACGCGTGGCCTGACGACCCGAACAATCCGTACTATAACCGGCTTGTCACGGTCGATCCCAGTGACGTGCCACCCTGGTTCGACAAGCAGAAAATGAGACACGACGACTTTGCCTACCGCTGGCTGGTCGAAATTCGTCACAACGCCGATCCACCCGTCCCCGGCGCTGGCAGCGCCATCTTTTTCCACATCCGGCGAGGGGTACAACGCCCGTCCTCGGGATGTACGACGATGGCCGAGGCCGATCTCGTGAGCCTGATCCGATGGCTGCGCGCGGACGAAAGTCCTCTTTACGCGCTGCTTCCGCGGTCCGAATACGAGGCCAAATGGAAAACGTGGGGCTTGCCCGATCCTACGCTTTTTGGACCGGTAGGGCGGTTTCGATGAAACCGCCATCACAGAATTTCCTGGATGCCGTGAGTTATTTCTCGAGGGCTGCTTGAGCTGCGGCGAGTCGTGCGACTGGAACCCGGTAGGGGCTGCAGCTCACGTAATCGAGGCCGACTTTGTGGCAGAATTTGACGCTCTCAGGGTCGCCTCCGTGTTCACCGCAGATCCCGAGTTCGATGCCTGGCCTGGTTTGACGGCCTTTTTCGATGGCGGTCTGAATCAATTGGCCTACGCCGATCTGGTCGAGAGTGGCGAACGGATTGTGTTTGAAGATTTCGTTCTCCGTGTAGGCTTTGAGGAATGCTCCCATGTCGTCGCGGCTGATACCGAGCGCGGTTTGCGTGAGGTCGTTCGTGCCGAAACTGAAAAACTGCGCGGTTTGGGCGATCTCGTCGGCAGTCAACGCGCCCCGGGGCACTTCGATCATGGTGCCGACCAGATAACTGATTTTCACTTTCTTCTCCGCCTGCACTTCCTTCGCGACGCGATGGACGATTTCGACCTGGAGATCGAGTTCCTTCTTGAAGCCAACGAGCGGGATCATGATCTCGGGTTTTACCTTGATCTTTGCTTTGGTGACAGCTGCGGCGGCTTCGAAGATGGCGCGCACCTGCATTTCCGTAATCTCGGGATAGGCGATGCCGAGGCGGCAGCCGCGATGACCGAGCATGGGGTTGAACTCGTGCAATTCCTTGACGCGTTGGGCAATTTTTTCGGGCGAAATACCGATTTTTTGCGAAAGGGCGTGCTGCGACGCGTGGTCGTGCGGGAGGAATTCGTGGAGGGGCGGATCGAGTAAACGGATCGTCGCGGGGTGGCCTTTGAGAGCCCGGAAAATCCCCGTGAAGTCTTCGCGTTGATAGGGTAACAGCTTTGCCAGTGCGGTTTTTCGATCATCCGTTTTTTCCGCCAGAATCATCTCGCGCATGGCGTCGATCCGATCGCCTTCGAAGAACATGTGCTCCGTGCGTGTCAGACCGACTCCGGTGGCGCCGAATGCGATGGCATTGCCCACCTGCTCGGGATTGTCAGCGTTGGTGCGGACCTCCAACCGCGTGGCCTGCGAGCACCACTTCATCAGTTGCTGGAAGTTCTTAAACTTCTCCGTTCTCTGCGCGGCCTTATCCCCGAAGAGCTGGCCGGTGATGATTTCGCTGGGGACGGTGGCGAATTGTCCCCCATAAACGGTGCCGGACGTGCCATCGATGGATAACCAGTCGCCTTCATTGAAGACCTGCTCCGCGACAGTGACGGTTTTTGCTGCATAATCGATCTTCAGGGCACTGGCGCCGCAAATGCAGACCTTGCCCATCTGCCGCGCGACGAGTGCTGCGTGTGATGAGACTCCGCCTTTCGCGGTGAGGATTCCCTCGGCGGCGATCATGCCGCGGAGATCTTCGGGCGAAGTTTCGTTGCGGACGAGGAGAACTTTTTCGCCTTTGCTGGCGGCCTGTGCAGCGCGCTCAGCGTTGAGGTAGATTTTTCCGCTGGCAGCGCCGGGTCCGGCCGGGAGGCCCTTGGCGAGTGGCGTGGCGCGGGCGATCTCAGCGGGATCGAAAATCGGAGCGAGAAGTTGATCCAGCTGGCCAGCCGGATTGCGTAAGATGGCCGTCTTCCAGTCGATGAGCTTTTCTTTGACCATGTCCATCGAGAACTTCAGTGCAGCGGCTGCGGTGCGTTTGCCGTTGCGGGTCTGAAGCATGAACAATTTACCGTCCTGAATCGTAAACTCGAAGTCCTGCACGTCTTTGAAGTGCTTTTCGAGCGTCCCCCGAACCTTTTCGAGTTCGTGATAGGTTTTGGGCAGGTGTCGTTTGAGCTGAACCACGGGCTCAGGTGTTCGCACGCCTGCGACGACGTCTTCGCCTTGGGCGTTGATCAAGAATTCGCCATAGAACTCCTTGGCCCCATTCGCAGGATTACGGGTGAATGCGACCCCGCTTCCTGAGCTGTCGCCCGTGTTGCCGAATACCATCGCCTGGACATTGACGGCTGTGCCCCAGTCGGTCGGGATGCCGTATTTCCGGCGGTAAACGATGGCGCGGTCGTTCATCCAGGAGCCAAATACGGCGCCGATCGCGCCTTTGAGTTGGTCCCAGGGATTTGTTGGAAAACTCTTGCCGGTGCGCTCTTTTACGAGGGCTTTGAACCGCCTCACGATTTCCTGCTGATCTTCTGCGGTGAGTTTCGAATCTTCAATGTCGTCGCCGTATTTCTCGTGCTTGTAGCCATGAATGACGACTTCGAACGGTTCGTGGTCTTCACCTTCGGCTTTCTGGACGCCCAGGACGACGTCGCCGTACATCTGGATAAATCGACGATAGCAATCCCACGCGAAGCGTTCGTTTTTCGTCACCGCCGCGACGGAGAGAACGCTTTCATCGTTTAGACCCAGATTAAGAATCGTGTCCATCATTCCCGGCATCGAGTCGCGAGCGCCGGAACGGACGGCGACTAGGAGTGGAAATTTTGTGGCGTCGCCGAATTTGCATCCCATGAGTTTTTCCATTCCTGCGATGCCCTTTTCAATTTGGGCCTGAAGCTCGACAGGATAGGTTCGTCTATTCTGATAGTAGTAGGTGCAAACTTCCGTCGTAATTGTGAATCCGGGAGGGACCGGCAGTCCGATGCGGGTCATCTCTGCAAGATTTGCGCCTTTGCCGCCGAGGAGCGGTTTCATCGAACCGTCGCCGTCCGCTTTTCCGCCGCCGAAGAAATAGACGTAACGGTTTTTCCTGGCCGTCGCTTTCGCGGGCGCCGCTTTGACGGCAGGTCGTGGAGTCGGTCTCGAGGCTCTCAGGGCGGGTTTGAGATCCTTCTTAACTTTGACGAATTTACTTCTGGCGGGAGTACGTGCGTGCATTGTTGTGGGGTGGTTCTGCGAATGAATAACGAACGGGCAAGATGGGTGGGGATTGCGAGGGAAATCCAAGCTAGCTGAACGCGGAGGGGTGTCAACGGAGTCGCTGGTCTCCGAAACACTACGCGAAAGGATGCAAACAGCAGCGACAGGGGCGAAGGAGCAACCTTCGCTTTCCTCCGGACTCCTTCCGGGGCCTCTTCCGTCAAGCCGCTCTTGCCGGAGTCGAGGAAGAGAGTACGTCCCTAATCGTAGCTGTAAATTCGCTCAGGCCCGTGCTGGGAACGATGATTGTGTTACGCCGACCGTGTGCTTCTTCAGTGATGCGTAAGAATTTTCCGCGCTCGTTTTCCCGAAATTCGACGAAAAAGTGTTTTCGCTCGACCTGCAATTCGCGTGAGGCAATGACGTTGTCCATTGTTGGGGCCCTGTGTGGTTGTTCCGCTCCCGTATAGTTCCTGGGGGTGACACTGGTCGCACAGGTTCAGACTGTCGTAAAACGCTTTTTTGGACCCGGCGACTAACACGTCATCAATACACAACTTCACGCAATTCGGAAATCGATTTGCTGCTTGAAAGTGTCCACGCGGCTGACTTTCAGTCTCACGTTCATGCCGATCTCGAACGCGCGTTTGGTGCGGCGTCCGGTGAATCGCCGCCGAACCGGATCGAAGAGGTAAAAGTCGTCGTCCAACTCCGATACGTGGACCATGCCGGTAAGGGCAAACGCGGGTAATTCAACGATGAGCGCGAAGTTTTTGATGTCGGAAATGAACCCGTCGAACGAGGCGGGTTTTCTCGTTTCCAGCTGTCGGGAAAAATACTCGAGCTTCTTAAGTTTTACGGCTTCGCGTTCGGCATCAGCGGCGTTGCGTTCGGTGATTGAAATGTGATTAGCGGTGGCTGCCAGGTCGCGAAGTTGGGGCGTTCTTGCCTTCGAGGTGGACGGGGATGCGATCATCGCGGCAAGGACGCGGTGGACGACCAAATCGGCGTAGCGACGGATGGGGCTGGTGAAATGCGTGTAGTTCGCTTTTGCCAGACCGTAGTGGCCGAGTGCGCGAGTGTCGTAAGTGGCGCGTTTGAGGCTGCGCAGGAAGGCGGTTTTCATCGCAGGCTCGTCGGGTTTTCCCCGGATGTGCTTTAGAAATTTCTGCACTTCGGTGCGTTGCGTGAGATCGCCGGCGCGGTATCCGGCGAGGGTTAGCGTTTCGTGAAATTCGGCGAGTTTTTCCGGGTCGGGCTTTTCGTGAATGCGATAGACGGCGGGGGTGGAACGTTTTTTGACTTCAGCGGCGACGGCTTCGTTTGCGGCCAGCATGAATTCTTCAATCAACTGATGTGAAATATCGTGCTCGACTCGTTCCAGTGCGATGGCGCGGCCGTGCTGGTCTACACGGACTTTGATTTCCGGAAAATCGAGGTCGAGCGAGCCATGGCGAAAACGATTTTTACGCAGTAACGATGCGAGTTCCCAACCGGTGTGGAGGTCTTCCGCGACGGGGGATCGGGCGCGGCGATTGAGCACGGCGAAGGCTTCCTGGTACGTGAGGCGTTTGATGCTTCGGATGACGCTCCGGCTGAATGTGGCGCGTTTCATTTTTCCTTTCGCGTCAAAGGTCATCCAGACGGTGAACGTAAGACGGTCTTCATCCGGGCGGAGGCTGCACAAACCATTGCTCAGACGTTCGGGCAGCATCGGCAGGACGCGATCGGGCAGGTAAACGCTGTTTCCACGCTCGCGGGCTTCGCGATCGAGTGCTGTGCCGGTTCGCACATAATGCGAAACATCCGCTATATGCACGCCGAGCCGCCAACCTGTGCCTTGCCGGACGACGTGGATAGCGTCGTCAAAATCGCGAGCGTCGTCCGGGTCGATCGTAAAAATGCGGGCTTCTCGCAGGTCTTCGCGCCCTGCGATGTCTTTGGGCAGGACCTCCGCCGGAAAGCTGGAAGCTTCGTCGAGGACGCTGGCCGGAAAATCCGTAGGAAGGTGGTATTTACGGATCACCGACAACATATCCACGCCTGGTGCTGTGGCCGGCCCGAGAATTTCAACGATCTTTCCCTCGGGATTGACGTGGCGGGAAGTCCATTCCTCCAACGCGACGACGACTTTATAGCCGATCTCCGCCTTCAATGGTGTGCCCTTGCGCGGTTGTGGCACGTAAATGTCGTGAACCAGCCTCGGGTCGTCGGGTACAACATGGAAAAAATTCTTTGTGCGTTGCAGCGTGCCGACGATGGTGTCGTTCGCGCGTTTTAGAATGCGGATGACATGCCCTTCGACGGTCGGTTCCGCTTTATTTCCACGTACGTCCCGCTCGAGTCGCGCGACGACGGTGTCGCCGTGCATGGCCGTGCTCGTGTTATCGGCAGCAACAAAAAGTGCTGGACCGTTGGGATTTTCCTCGTTCGCGATGAAGCCGAATCCGCGTGGATTGATTTGGATCGTTCCGGTGATCAAATCCGCCTGCCTCGGCAGGACGAACCGGTTTTTCCGAAGTCGTGTGATGACACCTTCTGTCTCGAGGTCGCGGAGCAAATTTCGGAGGGCGGAGCGTTGATCCTGCGGAAGGTCGAGCGCATGGGCGAGATCGGTCTTGTCGAGAGGCTGGTACTTCGGGGAAGCGAGGAGCTTCAACAACTTGTCTCGGAGCGAAAGTTCGTCTGCCATGTCTGGTGGACTATAGCAGCATCTCGCTGGGTTTGATGGATACGGGCTCGCAAATGCGGGCGACGCAATGTTCCCACGTTTCCTGCCCGCTCAGAATTTCGATTTCGACCCGGAGAAAAAAGACGGGGATCTCTGCCGTCTCCACCGATGGGAAACGAACCGCGTCCTTTTCCGTTGTAACGATGGCGTGGACGTCACGGCGTTTGCATCGGGCGATGAAGCTCTCCAGCTCTTTGGCGGTAAAACGGTGGTGATCCGCGAACCGTCGCGTCACCTCGACGGTGGCGCCGAGTTTTCTCAGGCCGTTTTCGAAGCTCTCCGGAGACGCGATGGCACTGATGGCGGCAACGTATTTCCCCTGGAGAAATGCGAGCGGAATATGCTCACCGGTACGCAAATTCTCGAGGTGAAGCGCCCGGTGCCGGCATTCGATGATTTCGGCCCGGCGATTGTATTTGCGAATACGCTCAATCAACGCCTCGTTGCCGGTTCCGTCGCTTTTCGTCAGAAAAATGTAAGTGGCGCGCCGCAGATTTTTGGGTGGTTCGCGAAGAGTGCCGCGCGGGAGCAGGTATTCGTTGCCGAAAGGCGCCTGGCAATCGACCAGAACGATGTCGAGCCGGTGTTTCAGTGGAACATATTGGAGGCCGTCATCGAGGAGGAGAGTGTCCACGCCATATTTTTCGATGGCGTGCATACCGCTTTTAACCCGGTTTTTGTCCACGATAACGAGCACATCCCGCAGATTCTTTGCCAGCATAAACGGCTCATCCCCTGCGTGTTCGGAATCGATAAGGACGTTCGTTCCGTCGGAAACGACACGGGGTTTGCGGTCGGGCTTTTTGAGAAGGAGCCGGTCTTTCCAGGTGCGGGTATCGGGCGGCGGTTTGCTCTTGTAGCCGCGACTCAGGATGGCGACACGGCGTCCGCCGGCCTGCAACGCGCGTGCAAATTTTTCCACGACAGGTGTTTTGCCCGTGCCGCCCACCGTTAGATTTCCGATGCTGATGACGAGGCAGCCGAGGTGATGCTCGCGGAGGTAACGATTGCTGTAGAGGTGCAGCCGCGCCTGCACAATCCATTGATAGAGGTGCGAAAGCTGATGCAGGACAAATCGGAGCGTTGCCGCGCGAAAACCGCGGGCCCGGTCCATGATCACCTCGATCGCAAACTCTTCGAGTTCTTCCAACCTGCGCCGCATAGGGCGATCAAGTTGGCGCGTTTTCGACGTTTTGCACGCCCCGATTGTCTGCGATGAGAACGCGGGTGCGGGAAATGTCCAGGCCGGCAGCATTTGCCATGGCGGCGGCGACGGCATCCGCATCGCGCAATGTGACCGCAGCAATCGTCGATCCCGAGCCGCTTAAGAAACCTCCCAGCGCGCCGGCATCTTCGGCTGCGGCAATGACGCGTGAAAGAAATGGAATGAGCGGTTCCCGATAGGGTTGATGGGTTGTGTCGCGGAAAGCGCCCCACAACGCCGCGTAATCTTTCGCCGCAAACGCCGCGGTGATTGCTGCTGCGTTGCCAATCGCCGTCACCGCATCGGCCAGCGGCAAGTGAACCGGCATCACCTTTCGGGCGTCAGCCGTGCGAACTTCGAAATCGGGGATGAGGAGGACGAACTCGAGCGTTTCGTCGACTTCAAACCGGTTCACAGCGCCGTTCGGTCGAGCAACAGTGAACCCGCCAAAAGCGGCGGGAGCAGCGTTGTCGGGATGTCCCTCAAGCTTGGCACAGAGCAGGAACAAGTCGTTTGCCGATAATCGTTTGCCGGAGATTTCGTTTAGACCGTGCAGAAGTCCCAGGCGCACGGTGACACTGCTCCCGAGTCCTCGAGAACGCGGAACGTCACCCTCGATTTTCCAGGTGAAGGGGAATGGATCAACCCCTGATTTTGAAAAAAAAGCGACGCCGACTTCAGTTGGCATTGGATCCAATTCAACGGGCAGATCGGATCGCTCGACCGTGACCACGTTGTAAATCGACAGCGCGACCCCCAGGCAATCGAAGCCCGGCCCAAGGTTTGCCGTTGTGCCGGGGACGCGGATGGAGGCTTTCATTTTCTTTCGACGACCTCGATCACTTGTTCGATTTTCGCGATGCGGTTCGCAGGCAGAAATCCGCGCCACTGGGCGCCGGGGTAAACGAGGCTGTTCCGGCCGAGGAGCGATCCGGGGTTTAGGACGGCATTACAACCGGCTTCCGCGTGGTCGCCAAGAATGGCGCCAAACTTGCGCAGGCCCGTATCGATTCGTTCTTGTCCGGTCGAAATCGCGATATTTTTCTGGTCGAGACGAACGTTGGATAAAATGACCCCGGCGCCAAGGTGCGTTTTGTGGCCGAGGATGGAGTCGCCCACGTAGTTGAAGTGAGGGACCTGCACGCCGTTGAAAAGGACGCTGTTCTTGAATTCGCAAGAATTTCCGAGGACGCAGTTATCACCGGCTATCACATTCTCGCGGATGTAAGCGCCGCTGCGAATCTCGCAGTTTTCGCCGATCCATGCCGGACCTTTGATGGTGGCGCCATGTTCGATTTTCGTGCCGCGCCCGATGAAGACATTTTCGCCGATGTATGGACTACCGACGAGAGTGCCGTGGTTTGCCGGCCGCAGGTTTTTGACCAGATACGGGGCGATCTTGGGGAGAGCCTCCCAAACATTCGCGATATCTGTAAACAGCTCGACATGCGCTGTTTGCGTGAGGTCGAGAAAATCGGTTGGAGGAAAGGTCATGGAACGGATTTAGCTGAAGGAAAAGCGTTTTCCCAAATACCTTGTTTGAAAATAAGCTTAGGAAATCGCCTCTCCGGGGATTTTCATCAGCGTCGTGCCGTCTTTGGTATCCTTCGCGGCCCAGCCTTTGGCGGTCAGGATGCCGCGAAGCCGATCGCTTTCGACCCAGTTTTTGGCGGCACGTGCGGCATTGCGTTCGGCTAGAATCGCGGTGATTTCCTGCGGGATGTCGGTTACCGGTTTTCCCGTGCCGAGGACGGATTCGATCCGTTGCCAGCGCTGCAGCAGCGCGTAAGCGGCTCCGGGTGAAAGCTTTTCAGCGTCAATCAGCGCATTGGATTCGCGGATGATATCGAACAAATGCCCCAATGCTCCAGAGATGTTTAGGTCGTCGTCGAGTGCATCATCGAAGCCGATGCGGGTGACCAGCTCGTGTTCCTCAGCTGGACCAGAAGCCAGCATTTCCAAACGTGCGACCCATTCGTCTATGCGGGCGAGCGATTTCCGTGCTGCCAAGAGACCGTCGAACGTGAAATTAAGAGGTAGTCGGTAATTGACGCTGATTAGGGCGTATCGGATCTCCCGTCCGCTCCAGCCTTTTTCCTGAATGTCTCGCAGCGTGTAAAAGTTCCCCAGCGATTTGGACATTT
Organism: Chthoniobacterales bacterium; assembly: GCA_036525185.1. GTDB lineage: Bacteria > Verrucomicrobiota > Verrucomicrobiia > Chthoniobacterales > DASVRZ01 > DATDAW01. Next base: position 17,905 of record DATDAW010000069.1, read on the forward strand.
TCTGCCCCTCGACCATCAAATGCGCGCAGTGCAGCCAGTAGCGCACGAATTTTTTTCCCGTGCAGCTTTCGCTCTGAGCGATCTCGGCTTCGTGATGCGGGAAAATATTGTCCACGCCGCCGCAATGGATATCCAGCTCGGGTCCAAGGAGAGCAGTGGCCATGGCGCTGCATTCGATATGCCACCCAGGGCGACCCTCACCCCAAGGGCTGGGCCAGCGCACATCGCCATCGTCGGCATCCCAAGCTTTCCACAGGGCGAAATCGCCGACGTTTTCTTTGTCGTATTCGTCGCTGCTCACACGGGCGCCCGGACGGAGCTCGTCGAGATTGAGGTGCGCGAGCTTGCCGTAGTCCGGAAAACGGCTCAGGCGAAAATAAATCGATTTGTCGTCGGCCTGATAGGCGATGTCGGCCCGAACCAGCTGCGCAATCATGTCAATCATCCGAGCTATGTATTGGGGATCGGTAGCAGCAGGGAAATGGGCGGCAGGCTTGATGTTGAGCGTCCTTAGGTCGTCGAAAAATGCCTCTTTATAGATGGCGGTGAAATCGGCGAGCGGTTTCCCGGCCTGACGCGAGTTGCGGATGGTTTTGTCGTCCACATCCGTAAGATTCATCACACGCAGAACGTCGAGCCCGCGGTTTTCGAGGTGGCGCTGCAGCAGATCCTCAAAAACGTAGGCGCGAAAATTGCCGATGTGGGCATAGGAATAAACGGTCGGCCCACACGTATACATCCGGACACGTTTTCCGGCTGGATCGATGGGAACAAAACTCTCTTTCTCGCGCGACAGGGTGTTGGTAAAGCGAAGCGGCATCGGAACTGGCGTGGACAGGCATCCTGCGTGAAATCAGTCCGCTGGCAAGCGCGCATTCAAATCTTACTCTTACTGCTACTCACAATCGTAATCCTTCAGCAATCCTATCTCCGGCTCTGCCTCAAAAGATCACTCTTGGGAGTTAGCGCAGGATTACGTTTTAGTTGGTTACACGATGGCTTTTGGCTCCGGGATTTCGGGAACGGTTTCAACGGACGCAACGGCCATGGCGGCGATGCCTTCCTTCCGGCCGAGGAAACCGAGGGCTTCGTTGGTGGTTGCCTTGATGCCGATGCGGTCGGGCGGAAGTTTTAAAGCGGCGGAAATATTCGCTCGCATCGCGTCCAGATGCGGCGCGATTCTCGGCGCTTCAGCGATGACGGTTGCGTCGATGTTGACGATCCGCCGGTGTTCGACGGCGAGAATGATGTGGACTCGGCTCAAAATATCGAGGCTGCTGATTCCACGAATGCGTTCATCGGTGTTCGGAAAATGATGCCCAATGTCGCGTTGTCCGGCAGCGCCGAGCAAGGCGTCGGCAATCGCATGGCAGAGAACATCCGCGTCCGAATGGCCATCGAGTCCGAGAGAATAGGGAATCTCAACTCCGCCCAGAACTAGTCTACGCCCTTCAACGAGGCGATGAACGTCATATCCGATACCGACAGTTTGCATGGGTAACAATTAGGGGGCAGGGGACGACGATGTGGGCAATGTAATGATTGTAAATTGCAGCAATTTCGGGTGCGTCAGTTGAACGGACCGGCTCATCACGAACGGCGGTGAAATTACACATTCAAATCCAGCAAACCGTTCGAAGCGACAATGGAGAACTTGTCCGGAACCTCGGGATGCGGAGTCATCACGACTTTACCGCCGGCGGATTCGATGAGCAGAATACCGGCGGCGACATCCCAAAGGCTGATGGCTTGTTCGATGTAGGCATCAAGGCGTCCGCAGGCAATGTAGGCCATGTCGAGTGCGGCGCTGCCCATCAACCGACATTTTCTCGCGCGCCGAACCATCGTCTCAAGAAGCGGCATCCCGGCGTCGATGCTGGCGCGGGTCTTCGAAAGGCCCACGGAGAGAATGGCATCCGAAAGTTGGCTGCGCGGGCTAACGCGGATGGGTTGGCCATTGAGCTGTGGTTGGCCGCCGCGCTCGACAGTCCACATCTCTTCGCGCATGGGGTCGTAAATCACGCCCGCGAGAATATCCTTGCCCTGCCGCAACGCGATGGAGATGCAGAAGTGCGGGATGCCATAGAAATAATTGACCGTGCCGTCGATGGGATCGACGATCCACTGGAATTCGCTGGATTGATTTCCGGCAATACCTTCCTCGCCGTAAAGCGCATGATCCGGGAATGCAGCCAGGAGGTGTTTGGTGATGAGTTCCTGGCTCTCGACATCGAGAACGAGCTTGATGTCATGTTTTTCGAAAGAATTGACGCCCAGTTCGCCACCGAAGTGGGTCCGTTGCAAATTTCCCGCTTCGCGCGCTGCGGCGATGGCGGTGGAAAGGTAGGTGCTTTGGCTCATGGTTGCGTAAGCACGTTGAGCCAACGCGGAGGGAATGTCACGCCATTCAAAATTCATCCTTGAGGATCGAATAGATCACAGCGTCGTGAAAGACGTCGTCTTTCAAATGGTGCTGGCGGAGAACACCTTCGCGTTTCATACCGATTTTTTGCATCACGCGCCCGGAGGCGACATTGAACGAGAGATAATGGGCATGGACACGATGCAGGCCGAGCTCGGTGAATGCGTATTCCAGGACGCGCCGTGCGGCCTCGGTACAGATTCCCCGTCCCCAAAAAGGCACGCCAATCCAGTAACCGAGTTCAGCGCAGCGATTTTCGTCGTCGATGACGAGGCCAATCGCACCCATGACTGCGCCACTTCGCGGTTCGCGAATGGCAAAAACGACGCTGCGACCTTCGAAGAATTCGGTCTGATGGCGGGCGATCCAACGCTCTGCAGCGCCGTCCGGGTAGGGATGGGGGATATTAACAGTTGTCGCAGCGATTTTTGCGTCACCTGCCAGGCGTTGAACCTCGAGGGCATCGTCCAAAGTGAACGGACTGAGCACGAGCCGTGAAGTGCGGAGCGTTGGAATCATCCTTTCGCAGAATCTCTCTCCAAAAGAGGGCTCGTATATTCGTGATCTGGCGGATAGCCGGGTTTTCCCGCCTGTTCCCATTCCCATTCGTCCGAATGTTCGCCGTAATGGCCGAAGGCGCTCCAAACGAGATGCTCCCAAATTCGGTCGCGGTTGGTAAAGATTTCGGAATCCGGTAATTGTTCCACGACATCCCTCAGTTGCATGTCGCTTGTTTCGAGACGATTCCACAGATTATCCCAGCTCAGATCAGCCAGGTTTTCGATCGATTGGTTCGTAAAATCGAGCATGCTTACGCCCTGTGACCCTTCGCGAAACGGGACGTTATTTCCATCCAACCGCGCCTCAAAAAACTGCAGGGCGGCCTCGATCCAGACGATCATGCACGGCACGTGTTCGCCATGCGAATGTCCACAGGGACTGGCGATCACTGGCGCCGCGCGTTGTTTGGGCGTGAGATGCCGGTAGTAGCGCTGAAACCGGGCAGCCTCTGTCTCCCATCGTTCAAAAAGCTCATCGCGATCGGCGATCGCAAAAACCTGGGGTGATTCAAACATCCGGCTCATTGTTGCAGATCCGAATTCGGATCGCATCTACTTTGCGACTTAAATCTTGCCTGATATTTTCCGCACGGATTTAGTCGCGGCATGAGTGATCCCCTTTGGCGCGGCCTGGATACTGGCGCGCAAAAACGTCTGGCCACCAAAAGCTACGCGCCGCAACGCCTGCTCGAACAGCTCGGAACGAGCGGCATCGAAATTGGCGCACTGGCAACCCTTGACTATCATCACGGCGAAGCGGCGGAGGTGTGGATTCCCGGCGTGGAAATCATACCGCGGAAGGTCTTTCCACAGCGTCACCGTGGATTTTTCGGGGAGTTCGGACGTCGCGCTGAAGGGGTTTTTGGCCGGATAGGTCTCTGGCCCGCACAATGGGCAACGGCGTGCATGTATGCGAACTCAGCGAAAGGGTTTCATATTCACCCGCCTTATCTGGAAAGCGTGGAGGACCCAGCGGCGTGGTTCAAGCGGCTGTTTGTAGATGAACCGGAAAATTACAAGCTGCGTCCCTATGACCGCGAGCAATGGGATGCCATGTTTTTCGTGCAGGGAAATGTCGAGATGCTGCTTGTGGACGAGCGCGTGGGATTGCCGCGAAAAATGATGCGCTTCATCATCGAAGGCGACAATCACCGGGGACCGAACAACGCGGGAATTATCATTCCGGCCGGCGTTGCACACGCACTTCGCGTGGAGGGATCGGAGGATTTGATCATGGTCTACGGCACGAGCACCTCTTTTCATCCACAATTCGAAGGGCGCATAGCGAGTGAGGTTGAAAACGCTCCGTTGCCAGCTGAATGGGAGGCGTATTTGAAGAATGAATAGTTTTCAGGGTTCAGGGTTCAGACGACGTGAAAAAAAGCGTTACTTGAACTTCACAACGGATTTCTGAGTCCTTGAAACTAAATGAGTGAAAACGGCGTATGGCGTTGTTCGAGATTAAGCAAAAAGCGTTTCCGATCCAACCCGCCCCCGAAACCGATCAGGGCGCCTTTCGTTCCGACGACCCGATGGCACGGAATGACGATCGGTAGCGGGTTCCGGTTATTCGCCAAACCGACCGCACGGCTGGCGCCCGGAATGCCGATGCGGCGCGCCTGCTCGCCATAGCTGATCGTTTCGCCATAAGGGATTTCCCGCAAGACCTGCCAGGCGCGCAGTTGGAAGGGTGTACCCTCCTGATCGATTTCAAGATCGAAGTTCTGTCGTTTTCCGACAAAATATTCTGCCAATTGGGCGGAGGCTGCGACGAGGAACGGGTTCTCATCATCGCGTAACCAGCCGGCATTTGGCCGTGGATCGGACGGATGTTTCTCCATCCATATACCGGTCAGACCGCGTTCGCCTGCCAGCAGCATCAATTTGCCGATTGGGCTCGCTATTTCGGTGAAACACGGAAGCGCCGTTTTCATTTCCAAACGTCGTTCGTCAACGGTGTGGAAACCAGGAGAAATAGTCGTTCGCCAGCGTCCACAATCCGAGAATGCCGAGTGCCGCCAACACCCAGCCGAGCAGTGCTGTTGCGCGCGCCAGCCAGGCCGGATTCAGCCGTTTGCCCAGGTGTCTCGACAGCCACGAGAGAAAAATCCACCATGCGAACGATCCCAGCCCGATACCCCCCACCAGTGCTATGGGATGCCATATTCCGCCGGGGCCCGAGGTCTTGGTGATGCCCAGACCGGCAAAAATCCCGATAAACGCAAAAATCGTGATCGGATTCGCCAGCGTCAGAAGAAATGCCGACACGAAGGCGCTGTGAAGTTCGGTTTTGACCAGCCCGTTGGTTCCGGACAGATCCGGCTTCGAAAGCGCAATCCGCATCCCGAGAAAAATCAAGAATATCACCCCGACGATTCGCAATGGGCCTTTCCAATCGTCCAGCAGATGGATCATCGCCGAGACGCCGAACGCACCTATGGCAGCGAAAAGCGCATCCGCCACCGTGACGCCGAGACCCGTTGCCACACCCGAGCCGAAACCGTATTTAAGCGACCGACTGATGCACAACACCCCGCATGGCCCGACAGGCGCCGCCACGCAGAAGCCGATGGTTACGGCCTTGATCAGCTCATCGGCGAAACCGTTGACCAGTTCAACATTCACTCACTCTTCGGCTCGTGGTTCGTTTCCGGGGTGTTTTGCCTCGTGGTGCGTCCACATGAAATAGAGGTTTCGCAAGTAGATCGGCAGCGGCATACAAGTCATTATGACGCCAACCGAGTCCTTTTGATAAAATGCGAAATAGGACAACGTCAGCAGGCTCCCGAGTGTGCTGCACTCCCAGAAACCTACGGGAATGATGCTCTTTTTGGCGCGCTCCGAGGCGATCCACTGTAAAAAAAAGCGCAATCCAAACACCACACTGCCGCTCCAACCAATGATTTTCCACGGATGAATGCGGACCCCGCCAAATGTAAAATCGAAACTGGAGAGGAAATAGAGAATACCAAGCATGATTAGGACAAGAAGAGCGCGCCTTATCGCATCGTTTGCAGACTGCGGCAAGAATCAATCTCTTCGCCCCCACGGCTAGCCGGCTTCCATGTTTTCCAAATACTTTAAAGTCTTCGACATCGGTCTCCAGAATACCTTTGTCTATCGTTGGAACTTCCTCCTTAGGTCGCTTTTCGCCCTAATTCCCCTGGCCGGAACACTTTACATCTGGGGAGCGGTGTTTGACGAACGGGGTAAGGATATCGCCGGCTACGATCATTCGTCGATGATCCTCTACTTTCTTCTCGTCGTCTTCGTCGACAATCTCGTCGCGCCGACCGAGGACGAATGGCAGATCGCCGCCGATATACGCGACGGACAGATCAACTCCTTCCTCACCAAGCCAATGAATTATCTCGCCTACCGGTTCAGCCTATTTGCGAGCTACCGAATCCTGTATTCTGTTGTTACGCTACCGGTCGTTTTGATCGTTTTTGTGTTTCTGCGCGATCACATTTCATTACCGCAGAACTGGATTACGTGGCCGCTTGCCGTGTTGTCGCTCGCTATGGCCGGGGCCCTGCAATTTTTCATAGCCTACTCGCTCGCGATGCTGGCGTTTTGGATCCTGGAGATATCGACCATCGTGTTCATTCTCTATTCGTTTGAGTACTTTCTCAGCGGCCATGTCTTTCCTTTGGACATCATGCCGGTCTGGTTCCAGCGCGTGCTGGAATACCTGCCCTTCAAATATGAGCTGTATTTTCCGGTAGCAGTTTTCATGGAAAACATTCGTGGAGAGGAGCTTGTCCGGGGTTTTATCCTTCAGGCGGCATGGACGGCCATCCTCTACGGAATTGCCCTTTTCATGTGGTCCCGGGGCATCCGGAAGTATCAAGCTGTCGGTGGGTGAAACTCGACCAGGCATGTGTCTGTCCCGCTGGACGCAGCAGACGTGTCGCCTATCGCCGAGAATTTTCACTAAATCGGTGGTTGCACACGAGCTGGAGCGCGCTAACTGCGGGATGTGAAAGCGCTTATTTTTGATTACGACGGCCTGATCGTAGATTCCGAATGGCCAGAGTTCGAGTCGTGGAGGGAAATCTACCAACTCGCCGGAACGGATCTGACCCCTGAGGAATGGACCGCCGCAGTCGGATCGGTCAACGCGTTCGATCCCAAGGCTCATTTGGAAAAAGCTACCGGCCGCAAGTTCGATTGGGAGATGATCGACAAGGCGCGTCGCCAGAAAATCACTGAGCGGTTGATGCATCAGCCATTGTTGCCCGGAGTGCTGGGGATGCTGCTGCGAGGTCAGGAGGCCGGGTATCGGATCGGCGTAGCGAGCAATTCAGCAGCAGCGTGGGTGGAGGTCGGGCTCGAGCGGCTTGGGATCAGGCATCTGGTCGAGACTGTTCGCACCATTGAGTCGGTCAAATGGCCGAAGCCACACCCGGAGATCTACTTGCGGGTTATCGAAGATTTGAACGCCGAGACGCACGAAACTCTGGCATTTGAAGACTCGCAACCGGGAGTGCGCGCCGCAAAAGCGGCAGGCCTCACGGTGATAGCCGTGCCCAATGCGTTAACGAAATACCACGATCTGTCGCTCGCGGATCAAATTATCGAGAGCCTGGATCGCTTCGAACTGCCGTACGCCATCGGCGTTGACGAGGGTGGGAGTTGAAAACGAAAGCCGGCAGCACTTTGTTGTCCGCTGAATGAGTGATCGCTTTTACCGCTGTGTTCGCGCCGGCCGGCGGTTGCTTTTTGCCGCCACGGACGAGCTGATTTTGCACGAAGAACGGTCGCGCATCAAGGGCGGCTGCCTGCTGGCGGCGAATCACTTGAGCGTTTTCGACTCCAGCGTGCTCATTGCCTCTACGACTCGGTTGATCGATTGGGTCAGCATTTCCCAGCTTTTCCGAACGCCGGCGCAGCGCTGGTTTATGGGGGGCATGAATTGTCTGGCGTTGGACCGGAGTCGAAAGGATCTGCACACGACGCGGGAGATCGTACGGCGTTTGCGGGCGGGGCGAATGGTCGGTTTGTTTCCCGAAGCGCAGATGCGCACGGTCGAAGATTCCGTGTTGTTTGGCGGAAATCTGGCGTCCGGGATTGCTGGCCTGGCGCAGCTGGGGCGCGCTCCCGTGATTCCGGTCGTAGTGATCGGAGCCGGACAATTCGCCAGGTTTACAGCGTGGTTGCCTTTGAAAAGGACATTTATTGCGGTCAACTATGGGCATCCGGTTGTTTTGGATGAGTCACTTGGAAAATTCCGGGGCCGTGATGCGACGGAAGAAGCGCTGAAAGCCGCTTTTGTGGAGCTCTTCGAAGAAATCCAGCGGCATCCGACGTACCAAAAACATCATGCGTTGCAGCCGGATTTGGCGGTGGTTTGAATGACGTCCTTGTCCGCTCCCGACTTTGATTTGCGGCAGACATTGGAGTCCGGCCAGGTATTTCATTGGCGCGGGGACGATGCTGGTTGGAGGGGCGTCATTGGAAATGAAGTCGTTCGTGTTGAGCAAGTTGGAGAGACATTGCGCGTCTCACCAGGACATGAGGACCTGGTTTATCGTTATTTCGGACTCGATCATCCTCTGCAAGAAATCGTCGCCAGTTTTCCACGTGACGCGGCGATGGACGCAGCCAGGGATTTTTGCCGAGGCATGAGGATCATTCGGCAGGAGCCTTGGGAATGCGTCGCCACGTTTATTACCTCTGCCATGAAGCAGGTGCCGCACATCCGGCAGATTTCGTTGACGCTTCGGGAGCGTTACGGCGAGCAAATCGCACCGTCGTTGCATACTTATCCGACGCCGGAGCAGCTCGCCTCGGCAGGAGAAGCGGAGTTGCGGACTGCTAAACTCGGTTTCCGGGCAAAAAATCTGGCACTGGCCGCGCGAATGATCGCCGACGGAACGGTCGATCTCGGAAGCATCCGATCTTTGCCGACGAGGGAAGCCCGCGTCGAGCTGTGCCGACTACCGGGTGTCGGCGAGAAAGTTGCCAACTGCGCGCTGTTGTTCGCATACGAGCGCCTTGAGGCTTTCCCGATCGATGTTTGGATCGAGCGCGTGCTTCGCGAACTGTACTTCAATCGAAAACGCAACGTTACCGCCCGCCGACTCCGCGAGTTTGCGGCCGAATATTTCGGGCCGTTTGCGGGATACGCACAGCAATATTTGTTTCATCACGCCCGAAAAACGCGCAGAAAGAGGCGCGATGAGAATCGATGTCACACTGAATCCTGCTGAGATCCGTCTCCTGCCTGAGTTGGACCTGTCCCAAACCGTTTGTGTCGTTTTCGATGTGCTTCGGGCGACGTCGACAATGACGACGGCGCTGGAGCACGGGGTGAGGGCCATTTATCCGGCGGTGTCGATCGAAGAGGCGCTGGAACTGCGCGAGAAACATCCCGGCGCGTTGCTTGGAGGAGAGCGTCGCGGCGAGAAAATTGACGGATTCGACGTCGGCAATTCGCCGTTGGAACATCTGCAACTTGCTGGAAAAGAGATTATTACAACCACGACGAATGGGACCGTCGCTCTGCGGGCATGCACGGGTGCACGGGAAGTCCTGGCGGCGGCGCTGCTCAATATCGATGCCGTTGCCGCCTATCTGACACGGATCCATCCCGAACGCGTCCGCATAGTGTGCGCGGGCACCGGATTGCATTTTGCGCTCGAAGACGCCATAGGGGGCGGGGCGCTTATCGCGCGATTGCCTCAGGTGAAAAAGCTCGCTGACGCCGGGCAGCTGCTTCTCCAGGCGTGGCGAACTGCGGAACATGACCCAGCGGCCGCGATTGCTGCATCGAGGAACGGCAAGCGCTTGCAGGAAATCGGCCGCACCGAGGAAGTCGCGTGGTGCGGGCAGGTTGGTGTCTCCGAGGCAGTGGGAAGGTTGGATGGCGACAAATTGGCGCATGCAGAGCCTCGCCAAGTGCTGTGACGACTGAAAAAGACCCATCTGCCGCTCGTTTTTTCTCTAAATCAGGCGGGTCCGGTCCCGCATTGAGGTTTCGCCGAGGTAATGGGCCTATGTGCCAATCACCCACGTAAGCGTGCCATTCGCCGGGTTGATTTGCTCCGACGGGTAATCCGTTCCACCGGCCAGGATGGAGTCAATGAGGGGCTGCTTGGTTGGATCGTTCACCAGAAATGCGACGGCCTTTGCCGCGTTAATGAAGGGATAGGTGAACGTAATCCGCCATGTGTCGAATTTCGGCACAAAGTTGGCTACGACGCGGCGTTTTTTTTCCGCAAGTGCTTCCGTGCCGGGAAATAACGACGCTGTATGACCATCATCGCCCATGCCAAGCAGAATCAAATCGTGCTGGAAATTGGGCGAAATGGCGTCGAGTTGCGCCTCGTAATCCTCCGCCGCCTTCGCGGGATCGATTTCACCCTTGATGCGGAGGACCTTTGCACTGCTTTGAGAAAGCCACGCGTCCGTCGCCATTTTGAAATTTGATTGGGCGTTGTCGGGCGGCACGGTGCGCTCATCGCCAAATGTGATCACCCATTTCGAGGTGTCCGGTTTCAGCGCGGCAAGTTTCTGGTAAACGGCTTTTGGCGTGCTCCCGCCGCTCAATGCAAGGTGAAAGGAACCATGATCGTCGATGGCTTTATCCGCGGCATTGAGGATGAACTGCGCTGCGGTGTCGGCGAAAGTCGTAGTGCGAAGAATCTCGGGCATGCAGAAGGATTAACAACAAAGAGCGCGCAGGTCACGGAGAACTCGGAACGCAATGTCACACGGAGAAAGCAGTTTGGTTCACTCTCCGTGTCTCCGTGCGACACATCCTGCTCCAGCGGAACGCCTCCCGCTTCTGTTCTTGCGGCTGTTAGATTGCCCTGACGGCAATCGTCGCATTGTGGCCGCCGAAGCCGAACGAATTATTCAGCGCAACTTTTACGGGTGCTTCGACCGCCACGTTTGGGACATAGTTCAGGTCACATTCGGGATCGGGATTCTCCAGGTTGATGGTCGGAGGCATTATGCCGTCGCGAATTGCCAGAATGCAGGCAGCAAGTTCGACGGCTCCAGCGGCTCCAAGCGTATGGCCGGTCATTGATTTTGTGCTGCTGACCGCCAGCTTGCCGCTCGTGGCGTGTTCACCAAAGACAAGCTTGATCGCGTTGGTTTCAGCGATATCGCCCAAGCCCGTGCTCGTGGCATGCGCATTGACGTAGTCGACTTCCTCCGGTTTCAGACCCGCGTGTTGGAGGGCATTGCGCATGCAACGCGCGACCGCTGATCCGTCCGGACGCGGGCTGCTCATATGATACGCATCCGCCGTCACACCGTATCCGGCGAGTTCGCAATAAATCCGTGCGCCGCGCGCCTTTGCGTGCTCGAGCTCCTCCAAAATAACGACACCTGCACCTTCGCTGAGCACAAATCCATCACGGTCCCGGTCAAACGGCCGGCTCGCGCGTGCGGGTTCATCGTTTCGCGTGCTCATGGCTTTCATCGAGGCGAAACCAGCGATGCCCAGCGGGACAACCGCTGCTTCGCTGCCACCGGCGATAAATGCGTCTGCGTCGCCGAATTTGATGATACGCCATGCTTCGCCAATCGCATTATTTGCAGTGGCGCAAGCACTTACGACAGACATGTTTGGTCCCTGGAGATTGAACTCCATCGAAACGACGCCGCTCGCCATGTTCGAGATCATCATCGGGATCATGAACGGCCCGACACGACTTGGTCCTTTGAGGATCAGGCTCGTGTGGTGACCTTCCAATGTGCCGAGGCCGCCGATGCCACTGCCAAGCATCACACCGATGCGCGTGTTGTCAGTCTTTTCAAAATCTATTCCGCTATCCACAACGGCGAATTTGCTGGCAGCCATCGCGAGCTGTGTATAGCGATCTGCGCGCCGGGCATCCTTCGGGTTCTTGAAGTAAGTCGCAGGCTCGAAGTTCTTGACCTCCCCCGCGATCCTGCAGTCGTAACCCGTTGTGTCAAAAAACGTTATAGGCCCAATGCCGCTGACGCCGTTCGTCAGATTGCTCCAAAATGTTTCCAGGTCATTGCCTACTGGGGTAACGAGGCCGATTCCGGTGATGACGACTCTGCGTGAATTCATAGGTGAACGAATTTCGATAAAGACAGCGGCTTATCGTGTGCCCATTCCTACATTTTGCACCGTTTGGAATAATTTTCCTTCGGTCTTAATCGACGGAGCGATGATAATTTCAGTTTCCTGAAACTCACGGATGGTTGCGGCCCCCACATTCCCCATGCAGGTCGTGATCGCACCCACGAGGTTCTGGGAACCATCATCAACTTCGGCCGGACCGAAAAGAATTTGTTTCAGCGGACCCGTCGTGCCGACCTTGATGCGGGTGCCCCGCGGGAGGTTGGCGTGCGGGGTGGCCATGCCCCAATGGTTACCTTTGCCAGGCGCTTCCGTCGCTTTGGCGAAGGCGCTGCCAACCATGACGGCGTCCGAGCCGCTCGCGAGCGCTTTGCAAACATCGCCGCCTTTGCTCATGCCGCCGTCGGTGATGATGGGGACGAAACGCCCTGAGCGCTTGTAATAATGATCGCGCGCCGCAGCACAGTCGACCGTTGCCGTCACTTGCGGCACACCGAGACCGAGCACGCCGCGGGACGTGCACGCCGCACCGGGGCCTACACCGACTAGGACGCCGGCGACGCCGCATTCCATGATTTCGACCGTCACACCAAAACCGACAGTGTTGCCAACGATGACGGGAATATTCAGATCAGCGCAGAACTTGGCCAAATCCAACGACTTGTACTCGGTGGAAATGTGCCGCACCGTGGATACCGTGCTTTGAACGATAAAAACATCCGCACCCGCCTCCTGCGCGACTGCCGCAAAGCGGTCGGCTTTCTGGGGAATCGAACTCACGGCAGCCAACACGCCGCCGGCTTTGATTTCCTGAACGCGCTTCGCGATTAAGTCTTCTCGGACCGGCTCCAGATAAAGCTTTTGCAAGAGGCCGGTGACCGTTTCCTTCTGCGCTTCAACGACTTGCTGAAGCACTTCGGAGGGATTCTCATAGCGCGTCTGCAGACCTTCGAGGTTGAGGACAGCGAGGCCGCCGAGTTTCCCCATGGCGATCGCGAACTTGACGTCCACAACGCCGTCCATCGCGCTGGCGAGGATCGGGATTTCCAGTTTCAACGGCTCCGCGTCGCGCCGCGGAATGTGAAAACTGATGTCGACTTCGTTGGGGTTGATTGTTATGGCGCCCGGGACGAGCGCGATTTCATCGAAACCATAAGTGACGCGTGCTTTGCGATTGCGACCAATCCACATGCCCATAAATGAAAAGAAGGTTGATTGTAAATGTTGGGGTCAGTTGATCCGGAAACGACACACGCCGAAGGGTTTATAGCGCGATTTCGGCCTGTTTACGGCGCAGGATTTTGCCGCAACCAGGCCTGTCATTCAGGCTCCCGCATTTCGGACAACGCGGAAGGGGGTCATCGCTCTTGTCTTCAAAAGGGAATGCGCAAATTATACATTGAAGCCGGTAACGCAAGACTTGCCTTTCCCTTCTTTTGCGGGTCCAACCGGCGAGCAGCCAAAGGGTGCCGATGCCGATCAAGAGGATCAGCACATACGTTTCGATAAGAAGCGGGAGGGAGATACGGAGCATTGGAAATTAAGGATTTGGAACCTGAAGCGTTTCAGGATTTCAAGCTTTCACGGAAATACTTCGCTACCCCACAAGATCGCGACGTGCCCCCATTTTTCGGCGTGGGTGGATGCTGAAAAACGGGCTCGGCGGAGCCATTGGCTCGCATATCGGTCCAGAGCTTCGCTGCCGGAGGAATGCTGGAGAAATGCGTGCTGAAGCTGACCGTTCGCGTCCACTGCGATTAAAAACACAGCAGGGCCTGGGGTCGTAGTCCCGGCTTTGGGTGGGTCAAAGGAGTCTTGCGAACCGGGAGCCAGCGCCAAACCGTCGATGAATCGGAATTCGGAGCGAGTGTCGGGTGTCGACCGGAATTCTGGCGACGATTTTCGGCTGTATGATCGGACAACTCCCGGGGGCGAAACCGTTGCAAGTCGTTGAGGGCCTGACTCTTCCATGAGCTGATGGAGCTGGGGGCGTAGTTGCTCATAGGCGGCCTGATACGGGACGTTTGTCAAGGATTCTGGCGGTTCGATCGGATTGGAATCGCGGACAATGGCGGCGGGATCCCGTCGTTCGATCCAACGCGTCAAGGCTTGGGAGTGGGGATCAGCGGGATTGAGGATGGTGAGCCTCGCGGACGGCGGAGGAGTTTTCGAAGATACGGGATAATTGGCCTGGACCAGGTAGAATGTGAAGGCGTGGAAGAGGATTGAGAACAGAAGCATCACGGGCAGCAGCCACTCGTGTTGATTGCGCGGCGATGTTGCGAAAATCAGGCGAGGAGAGGCAGGGTCTTGGAGTTCAGGCGAAGCGTTCATTTCGCAACTGCCGGCTCCGTCGCCAGGATAACCGGGAGACCGTGGCTGAGCACGTCGTTGGAAATGCGCATCACCACATCATAAGGCACCGCGCGATCCGCTTTGACAATGATCGTGCGGCCACTCATGGCGGGGTCGGCAAGGGAGTTAGTGAGTTGATCCTGCGAAACGATCTGATCCCGAAGAAAGAGCTGCGGCGGTGTGCCGGCAAGAACGCTGATGATGACCGGGTTGCGCGCGGGTTCCATGGCAAACTGCGATGTCGGCGGGTTGATGGCAATGCCTGGTTGCAGGACAAATGTGGACCCGAGAATAAAAAACACGAGGAGCGCGAACAGGACGTTCAGCAGTGGAACGATCTGAAATAGAAAAGGTGAAAGGCTCGGAGAACGGGTCAGGCGCATGCCAGAAAGTCTTAAGTCTTAAGTTTGTAAGTTTTAAGAAGTACCGGCAGAGTTGGTCACGATGTGCGCGGAGGAAGGTCGATTTCTTAGGACTTAAGACTCCTCTGCTGAGCCGTGTCGAAACGAATAATATCCTGACTCGCTCCGGCCTCGTCGGTGAGCAGGTTGACGATTTCGATACCCGCGCGTTCGATGTCGTGCAGGATGCGGTTGACTTTACCGGACAGAAATTGGTGTCCCACAAACGCGGGGATGGCCACGCTCAGACCGGTGGCTGTCGTGAGCAGGCTTTGGTAAATCGCGCCGGAGATGTCCGCGGCTGAGGCATAGCCGCCGTTGGCGGAGATGGTGACGAATGCCTGGATGAGCCCGGTCATTGTTCCCAACAGTCCGATGAGGGGCGTGACAAGAGCGATGGTCGAGAGGGCCGCGAGATTCCGCTCGAGCGCAGGAACTTCCAGCTGCCCGGCCTCCTGCACGATGTCTTTCAAATCGGCGCGGGAAGCATCGTGGCGGAGGATGGCGGAATGCAGGACGCGACCCACTGGGACGGGCATTACGGCGCACTCATGGCGGGCTTCGGCGAAATTCTTGCGGCGGATGAGATTCGCCAGCCCACGAAGGAACTCGGCCACATCGATGGAAGCCCGGTGCAAGAACAGCAGACGTTCGAGAAATAGGCCCACGCCTACCACGCTGCAAAACAAAATCACCCACATCAACGGCCCGCCCTTCTGCATCAACTCAATCATTTCGCCGAAGCAAACCACTGGGAAAGCACGGAATCAAGGAAACAAAAAGCCCGGGACTGCGAAGCAAGGATGGTGCGTGCATCTCATGGTAGCCATTTGAATAGGCTCGACGGTTTTCTCGTGAATCGTCTATTTTTTAGAGGAGGCCGATGATTGTTTCCTTCGCGGACAAAGATACGGAAGAACTCTTTGTGAAGGAGAGCAACAAGCGGTTTGCGGCAATCGCCAGAGTGGCAACAAGAAAACTGACAGCCGTGAACGCTGCAAACAGGCTCTTGGACCTTGCCGTCCCGCCTGGTAACAGGCTCGAGGCACTGAAAGGTGATCGCGAGGGTTGGCATTCCATCCGAATTAATGACCAATGGCGAATTGTCTTTCGGTGGACCGATAACGGTCCGGAAAGTGTCGGAATTGTTGATTACCATTGACGCATATCCTATAACGCATCAGGATATATCCGTGAATCCATCAGTGACGCCCGGAGAGATCCTCCTCGAAGATTACCTGAAGCCAATGAGTATTTCCCAAAATGCCTTGGCCAGGGCTATCGGAGTGAGTCCACGAACGATCAATGAGATCGTTCTCGGACGGCGCAGCATCACGCCGGAAATGTCGCTGCGGCTTGGCAAATTCTTCGATCAGTC
>DATDAW010000070.1:0-4568 GCA_036525185.1 Chthoniobacterales bacterium
CAACCGCTCCCGCCGCCATAGTTCCCTGGGCCATCTCTCCCCAAAAGCTTTCCTAAACCTTTTCTTCCAAAACCAAAAAACCAACCTAAACTAACAAACACTCTGCGTTCTCCCTCTCCACTTTTTCGGGGCAAGTCCACATGGGTATTGCGCCCGAATTCGTAGATGGGTTTTGCTTGGTTGATGAAAATGACCCTGCTGGTGTTGGGTTTTGTGGTGCAAACTAGCATTTCCCTTTTCGCCGGGAACCTGCGTGACCAGTCGTTCGATTCCGATTGGCGATTTCTGCGGGCCGATGCACCGGGCGCGGAGAATCCTGCTTTCGATGATTCCAATTGGCGCAAGCTCGATGTGCCGCACGATTGGAGCATCGAAGATTTGCCTCCCAAGACAGATGCTGTTCCTGAACTCCCGGCAGTTGCCGGTGAGTGGCGTTTCAAGCCGGGAGACAACCCGGGTTGGAAAGCGCCCGGATTGGACGACAGGAATTGGCAAAAGGTGACGCTGCCGGACATTTGGGAACATCATTCCCGTTATACCAACGACCATGTTTACGGCTGGTTTCGCCGTCGCATCGACATCCCTGCGGATTGCAAAGACCGGGATTTCGATCTCCTCCTGGGCCGCATTGATGATGTGGATGAAGCCTGGCTAAACGGCGAACGCATCGGCGGCACGGGATCGTTTCCCCCGAACCACCGGCGGGCGGACGAGATTGAGCGGCGCTATCGCGTTCCGGCATCGCTGGTGCGCGGCGACGGCTCCGACATTCTTGCCGTCCGTGTTTTCGACGGCGCCAGCAACGGCGGCATCTATGCCGAGGGAACTAAACTCGTCCGCATCGGCCCCTTCGATCCGGGAGAGAGCGAGGGCGGCGACAAGACAGGCTATGTGGTCGGTGGCATTGGCTGGTATCGCAAGCACTTCACGGTGAACGAAACCGACAAGCGGGTAGCCGTGCGTTTCGACGGCGTTTACATGAACGCCGATGTCTGGATCAATGGCCATCTGCTCGGCAATCATCCTAACGGCTACACGAGCTTTGAGCTCGTCCTGACGCCTTACTTGAAACCGCCCGGGCAGGAAAACGTGCTGGCCGTGCGCGTTCGCAACGAAGGAAAAAACAGCCGTTGGTATTCCGGCTCGGGCATTTATCGCCACACGTGGCTGACGATCACCGGGCCGATTCATGTGCCGACATGGGGCCTGTTTGTCACGACGCCGGAAGTTTCAAAAGAGAAGGCGCTCGTGAAAATCGCCACCGAAGTCTGCAATGCCAGCAATTCGGAGACGGACGTGCTCGTCCGCGCCCGCGCGCTCAACGCTACCGGCGAAGTCATCAATACCGCCGAAGGCAACCTGCATTTGCCGTCCAACGAAACACGTTCGATCGAGCAGAGCATCGAAGTGCCCTCGCCAAAGCTGTGGTCGCCCGATTCGCCGAATCTGTATTCTGCGGAAGTCGAAGTTGTCGTCGCCGGGAAAACTGCCGATGTGGTTTCCACACATTTCGGCATTCGGAAAATCGAAGTGGATGTCGAGCGCGGCTTCCGACTCAACGGAGAAATGCTCAAGCTCAGAGGCGGTTGCATCCATCACGATAACGGCCCGCTCGGAGCTGCGGCGATTGATCGCGCGGAAGAGCGCCGCGTGGAGTTGATGAAGGCGAACGGCTTCAACGCCATTCGCTCTAGCCACAATCCGCCCTCGCCTGCGCTTCTCGTTGCTTGTGATCGGCTTGGAATGCTGGTGATTGATGAGGCATTTGACCAGTGGAACGAACGGAAGCTCGATAACGAACAGGACTATCACCTTTATTTCAAAGACTGGTATGCGCGTGACATCGCTTCGATGGTGAGGCGGGATCGCAACCATCCGTCGGTCATCATGTGGTCCATCGGAAACGAGATCCCGGAACGATTCCGCGCCGAAGCGACGGCCAAGTCTTTGCGCGAGGCTGTTCTATCGCATGATTCCACTCGTCCCGTCACCGCCGGGATTTGCGCGGATTGGGGCGATGGCATTCGGAACTGGGACAAACTCTCCGACCCTGCATTTCCGCATCTCGATGTTGCTGGCTACAATTACCTGCCGGACAAATATGAGTCCGATCACGCGCGGCATCCGCAACGCGTCATGTTTGGAAGTGAATCCTACCCGAAGGACTTCTTCGACTACTGGTCGCTCGTGGAAAAGTATCCCTACGTCATCGGCGATTTCGTCTGGACGGCGATGGACTATTTCGGCGAATCCGGCATCGGCCACAGCGTCCTGAGCAATGAAAAAGACAGCCTTTTCATGTCTTGGCCGTGGTTCAATGCTTGGTGCGGCGATCTGGACGTGTGTGGCTTTAAAAAGCCGCAGTCACTCTACCGCGATGTCGTCTGGAGACGCAGCCAGATTGAAATGGCCGTGCACGCACCGATTCCGACGGGGCTTGCCGAACACGTCAGTAGGTGGGGCTGGCCGAATGAATCGCAAAGTTGGAACTGGCGCGGCCATGAAAACAAGCCGTTGCAAGTCTCGACCTATTCGCGCTGCGAGAAAGTCCGGCTGGAACTCAACGGCAAAGTAATCGGCGAAAAACCGATTTCTGCCGCGACCAAGCTGACTGCCAAATTTGAAGTGCCCTATGCTCCGGGCGAACTGCGCGCACTGGGTTTGAACAACGGAAAAGTTGTCGCGCAGACAACGCTCAAGACCAGCGGCGCGCCGAAGAAATTAAAACTTACCGCCGACCGAACGAGTATTCGCGCCGATCGCAACGACCTATCCTTCGTGACCGTCGAGGTGGTTGACGCGAACGGCCAACGCGTGCCCGATGCGGAAGTTCCCGTGCGCTTCTCCGTCAGCGGAGTTGGAGAACTCGCCGCCCAAGCCACCGGCACTCCGAACGATCCGGCAAGTTTCAAAGCGCCCTTGCGCAAAACTTTTCAAGGTCGTTGCCTGGTGATCCTTCGTCCCACAGGCGGCGTTGGGGCCATCACGCTCCGAGCAGAGGCGGAAGGACTGGAGACGGATCTTTCAACGATTCAAACACGGTAGCCATGTCATTTTCATCATCCTGACAAGCAGGAGGTGATCTTAGCCGTAACCATGCAGTTGGTCGCGATGCAGCTGCGCAGCAGATTTTTTCGAAGT
The DNA here is from genome assembly GCA_036525185.1 of Chthoniobacterales bacterium. Lineage (GTDB taxonomy): Bacteria > Verrucomicrobiota > Verrucomicrobiia > Chthoniobacterales > DASVRZ01 > DATDAW01. Next base: position 3,142 of record DATDAW010000070.1, read on the forward strand.
GAGAGGCACGAGGCGCGCGCATATCGGGACGGAGATACGGAAGTGCCGAGTAACGAAGCACTTCGAAAAAAGATCCAGCAGATGCGTTGTGAGCAACTACATGGATACGGCTTAGTGCTTCGGTCGCACATTTCCGCAGCGCCTTGTAAAGGAGGCGCCCTCTTTTCCCGCAAGAACGCAACAGGCGGCGCACGATCGCGAGAGAAGCGCCGAGCTATATATCCGATGCTCTGTCACGCCCGAATAGTTCAGGCCACGACAACGACATCAGACAATGCAAAAGCGCAAACTTGGAAACAGTAATCTGGAAGTCTCGGCGATCGGCTTGGGCTGCATGGGCCTGAGCTTCGGTCTCGGCCCCGCCGCTGACAAAAAGGAGGCGATCGCCGTGATCCGCTCCGCCGTCGATCGTGGCGTCATCCTTTTTGACACCGCGGAGGGCTACGGTCCGTTCATTAACGAGGAGTTGGTCGGCGAGGCGCTGGAGCCGGTTCGCGACCAGGTTCTTGTCTGCACGAAGTTCGGCTTCAAAATCGACGAGCAGGGCCAGCTTGTCGGGCTCGATAGCCGGCCCGAGCATATCCGTAAGGTGGTCGAGGCTTCGCTGAAGCGCCTGCGGACGGACCATATCGACCTGCTCTATCAGCATCGCGTCGATCCGGCCGTGCCGATGGAAGACGTCGCGGGGGCGGTCAAGCAGCTCATTGCGGACGGCACGGTCAGGCATTTCGGGCTTTCGGAGGCGAGCGCGCAGAACATCCGCAAGGCCCATGCGGTGCAGCCGGTGACCGCCATCCAGGACCACTATTCCCTTTGGATGCGCGAGCCCGAAACGACGAAGTTTTCGCTGTGCGAAGAGCTCGGCATTGGCCTCGTCGCTTGGGGACCGCTGGGACAGGGTTTCCTCACCGGCAAGATCACCAAGGACATGAAGTTCGACGACGCGAACGACCTGCGGAAAGATTTTCCCCGCTTCACGCCCGAGGCGCTGGAGACCAACTTCAAGGTGGTCGACTTCTTGAAGGATCTGGCGGCTCGAAAGAAGATCACGCCGGCGCAAATCGCGCTGGCCTGGCTGCTGGCGCAGAAGCCGTGGATCGTGCCGATTCCGGGCGGCACGAAAATGGAACACCTCGATGACAACCTGCCGGCCGTCGACGTCCGACTGACTGCCGAAGACCTGCGCGAAATCGACCAGGCCTTTGTCACGATCGACATTAAGGGCGCTCCTTTGTCGCAGGCACTCGATGCCGCGATTGACCGCTGAGCGCCGCCAAGCAAATCCTCTAATTCTACTTCGGTAAATCATCCAAAGCAAAAAATGGGGGACGTTTTTGAGCAGCGCGCCGTCGCGCGTGGTGTTGATCTTGGCGCCGTTTGTGCCGGCGCGTTGCCAATGCCTCGTGGATGTCGGCCTCGGTAGCCAG